>JBBSLI010000022.1:0-72091 GCA_038255395.1 Solirubrobacterales bacterium | reverse complement strand
GGGATGCCGGCGCCGCCTGGCAAGATCCGATCCCCGCCCGCCCCGAAGGTGTGGCTCAGCCACATCGAGCGTCCGAGGACGCCGCCAGGCGGTGATCGGCGCCCGGGGTTTCCGGTGGACTGTTATGAGACGGGCCACTAGAGCGTCTTGAGGTACGCCACGAGCTCGGCCTTCTCGGTGGCGGTGAGGCGCCGCGGGCCGCCCGTGATCGCGTTCTGGTCGTAGAACTCGACGACCTGCTCGAGCGTGTCGAGCACGCCGTTGTGCATGTACGGCGCGGTGTTGCGGATGTCGCGCAGGTGCGGCGTGTTGAACCCCTGCGGCACTGCCGGCGAACCGGGATCGTTCGCCGGGCCGCCGAGCCGCGGGCTGACGGTGTCGTTCTGCGGGACGTCGGTGTCGTGGATCTGGTTGTCGGTGAACTGCGGTCCGCCGTGGCAGCCGATGCAGCCGCCCTTGCCGGCGAAGAGCTCCTCGCCGGCGAGCTCCTGCTCGGTCAGGCGGCCCTGGTCGTGGCGCGTGACCGGCGCCCGGATCGTGCGCAGGAAGGCGGTCAGCGCCGCGACGTTGTCGGCGGTCGCGTCGTCGGCCTCGTTGTTGAAGTGAGTCGTGATCGCCGTCGCCGCCTGCGCCTCGAGCGTCGGATTGCCGCCGATCCAGTTGTAGGGCGCGGTCATCGCCACGTCCCACAGCGACGGCGCATCGCGCAGGCCGCGGAAGTCGCCCGGCGCGAGCGGATGGGTGATGACGCCGAGCGTCGCGTTGACGCCGCCGCCGATGATGTGACACGAGGAGCAGGCCTCGCCGGTCTTGGCGAGCGCGGAGCTGTTGAACAGCATCTCGCCGCGGGCCTCGAGCTCGGCGCGCGGCGTCGACACGCTGGCGCGCTCGGTGGCGAGCAGGATGCGGTCGAGCTCGGACCTCGCGATCGCGCCGCCGTGCGGGTCGCGCACGATCGCCGCGGACGTGTTCCCCCCGCCGGCGAGCAGCGTCAGGACGACGGCCGTCACGAGGATCGCGGCGATGCCGAGCAGGCCGATCGCCCGGCGCCTGAACGCGGGCGTCCTGTGTTCGTCGTGTGCGCTCATCGGACTCCTTGCAGCAATGATCGGCCGAATGCGTCGAGCTGTGAGCGCGAGCGCAGCGTGACCGTGATCGTGCGGACGCGCCGGCGGCCATCCAGTGCGACCTGGACGTCGGCGTAGCGTCCCGCGCCGTGCGCGGCGAGCGCGCGGCGGCCGGCGCTGTGGGGGTCGCGGCGCAGGCCCGGCAGGTCGCGCCGCAGCTGCGCGAGCGTGCTGCCGACCGTGGCCCCGCGGCGGCTCGTGCGCAGCCGCGTGCCGCGCAGCTGCAGCGCGCTCACCCTGCCCGCGCGGAAGCTGACCCTGAGGCCACGGTCATAGCTCCAGCGCGCCGAGTCGGCGCCACCCTGCGCCGGGGCGCCAAGGCAGGCGTACAGCTGCGCGCGGGTCATCCCGAGCAGCTGAACCCGAGGCCGGCCCGTGCCCGCGGTCAGCCAGTGTCCCGAGCGGCAGGCCACCGAGCGCGCGGTCGCCGGGGTCGCGGGCGGCTTCGCGCGGCCGCCGCCCGTGCCGGGTCGCGGCGCCGGGTCCGTGACGAGACCGGGGCCGGGCGGCGACGGTGTGACGAGACCGGGGCCGGGCGGCGACGGCGGTGTGACCGGCGCGACCGCGCCGGGGCCGAAGTGGCTGACCGTCCGGAAGCTGCCGGCGATCGTCGCGCCCGACGACGCCACGGTCCCGGTGCTGGCGGCCGGCAGCGGCGCGGCGGCGGTGGCGCGCCACGCCCCGTTGCCGCCGTTGACGGGCGCCGACAGCACAGGGCCGCCCTCGACGGCGATCTCGACGCGATCGGCGAGCGCCTCGCCGTCGGCCAGGGCCGTGCCGGCGAGCGAGCCGTCGTCCTGGACGGCCGCCGTGAGATCGGCGACGCGCAACGACAGCGGCGTGCGCTCGAACGGGCCCCGCGGCCTGATCTGGACGGTGTCGCCTGCTCGGATCGGATCCGCCGCGCTCGCCCCCGTCCAGTCGGCACCGGCGATCGCGAAGCCGCCGTCGGCGACCGCCACGTCGGCGCGGGCGACCTCGTCGCCGGCGCGCCGGACGCTGACCGCGACCGAGGTCGTGTCGCGCAGCCGCGTGCCGGCGAGGCGGTCCCGATCGGTGTCGGCGGCGTAGCCGGCCGGCAGGCCGAACGGCCGCAGCGGACCCTCGCTGACGCCGCTGATGCGCGTGATGAGGTTGGCGCCGGTCTCGACGACCCAGAGGTTGCCCTGCGCGTCGGCGACCGGTCCCTCCGTCAGGCCGCGGCGCGCCGAGCCCCGCAAGCGCAAGCCCTGCGACGCGTCGGGCTCGAGCTGCTCGATCTGGTCGCCGTACTCGCCCGACCACCAGAAGTTGTTGGCGCGGTCGACGGTGATGTCGGCGGGCGCGGCCGGGCTGCGGAATGCGCTGCCGGGCAGCTCGATCTCGTGGATGCCGGCCGCCGACGTCGGCCCGCCCGGCGTCGCCGGCACGGCGACCGCCGGGTCCAGCCACGCGACGGCGCCGAGCGCGGACTCGCTGAACCAGACGCGGTTGCGGCCGTCCACGGCGAGGCTCAGCGGCAGCGACGTCATGACGACGCCGCCGGGCGCGACCGGGTCGAAGACCTGCGCGCTGCGCGGGATGTCGTAGCGGTCAAGCCGCGCCGCCGAGGAGGAGTACGGCCGCGACGGTTCGGGCCGCAGGCGGCCGATCCGGTTCTCGAAGATCTGCGTGAACCAGACCGACCCGTCGGCGCCGAGGTCGAGCGTCTCGGGTGCCAGGCAGCCGCAGGCGAAGTGGCTCTGGGTGAGCTCGTTGCCGGCCGCGTCGACGCGCATGACGCCGAGCGACGCGAACGCGGTCTCGGTGAACCACAGCACGGTGTGACCCTGCCCGTCGATCATGCTCTTGACGCGGGTCGGACGGCGCGTCGGCAGCTCGTTGGGGATCGGTGGGATCTCGGCCTGGCAGCGGTCGCCGGTCGTCGGGCAGGCGTCGAGCTCGAGGATCGTGATGCCGTCGCCGGTCCCGTCCTTGACCTCGGCCGGATCGAGGCGCGCGATCGCGTTGGCGCTCGCGAGCGTGGCCCAGACGATGCCGCGGCCGTCGACGGTGATGTCCGCCGGGCCCAGCGGCGCGACCGTCGAGGTCACCGCGTGTCTGCCGCCGGGGAGCGGGAACCTGTCGACGGCGGAGTCGGCGAGCCGCGTCGCCGGCCGGACGCGGGCGATCGTGTCGACGCCGGCCAGCGTCACCCAGATGTCGCCGCCGGCGTCGGGCGTGGCGTGGACCGGCATCGTCGTGGCGCCGAACTCGAGCGCCTCCTGCCTGTGCGCGCTGCGGTCGAGCTCGATGTAGGCGCTCGCCTGGTCGCCGCTGTCGAGGTCGCCGAGCCACAGCGCGAAGGAGTTGTCGGCGGGGCTGAGCGTGTACGTCCGCGAGGCGCCGGGCTCGAGCGTCGCCGCGCCGCCGCCGATCGAGCGCTGCGACCAGGCGAACTCGCCCCAGTCGCTCGCGCCGAGGATCCGCGAGCGCCCGTGCAGGTCCAGCGCCGTGATCGTGTGCTCGAAGCCGTCGCGGTTGACGACCCGCAGCCTCAGCGCCGCGCCCGGGGCCAGGCGCAGCGCGTGACGGCTCAGGTAGGCCTCGTTGTTCTGCAGCACGAGCGTCACGTCGGCGGCCGGATCGGAGGGCACGCCGGCGGGCAGTTCCGTGCGCGAGCGCATGTCGCCGACGAGCGGGCGCAGGCTCGCCGCCTTCGCGGCGGCCGCGCTCACGTCGGCGGGATCGAGCGCGGCGAGCTCCGCGTGGAGCTGCTTCTCCGGCGACGTGTCGGCGAGCTTGGCGATCGCGGCTGCCTTGTCGGTGCCGAGCGCCGCGGTCGCGGCCGCGATCCGCGTCGCCGTCGCGGGCATCAGCGTGGCGGCGGCCGGATGGCCCTGCTGCAGGTTGGGGTCGAGGATCGCGCTCGTCGCGCCGGGCGGCGGCATCCGCACGACGATCTCCTGCACCGCCGAGCGCGCGAGCTCCGGCGCCTCGGGCAGCCCGCGAGCGGTCAGGAAGCGGTTGAGCTGGCGCGTGCCAGTGGGCAGGTTCGCGTCGAGCGCGAGCGGCTGGATCGCGGCGTGCTGGCCGCCGATCGCCGTCGCTCCCGAGGCCAGCAGCGGCGTCGGGTTGAGCTGCCCGCCGACCGCGCTTCCGAGCTCCGCGACGCGGTAGCGGATCGAGTACGGCGCGTCGGCATCGGCGAAGCGCAGCAGCCAGGCATCGCTGATCATGTGCTCGCCGAAGCGGACCTGCGTGACGTCGACGGTCGCGTTCGCCGCCACGTCCTTGACCTTCGTCGCGCTGTTCCAGTTCAGCAGCGGGATGCCGCTGTAGGCGGCGTCGGCGACGGGGTTGCCCTCGAGGATGTCGATCGCGCGCGCGCGCGCCGCGCCGGCCTGCGCGGGCGTCGTGGCCGCGGCGAGCGCGTCGAGCGCGTCGGCGAGGTCGTTCTCGGGGCTGCCGGGCGAGCCGAGCAGCGCGGTCGGCGCGGGCTCGTCGGCGGGGTCGAACGGGGTCGTCAGCAGCGTGCCGACCTGCGGGCTGCCGGCGACGTGCCCGTAGCCCTTCACCGCGTCCGCGCCGGGGCCCGTGTTGGGGACGCCTTCGAACGCGCGCGCCGAGCCTGGGATCGCGACGGTGAGCAGCGCGAGCACGATCGCGAGCTTCGTCCGTGAGTGGTGTGACCGCAGGCGCATCGGGCGTCGCGGCGACGACCGGATCGGACCGGTCTACGCCCCTGCGATCCATCGTGCGTCACGGCGTCGCGACCCACATGGGAAGAGCTCGTCAACGACGTTGCGAGTTCCTGCAATCCGTGATCGGGCGGGTCAGGCGACAGCGTGCTCGACGGCCCAGCGGGTGAGCTCCGCGCGCCGGCGCAGGCCGGTCTTCTCACGGATCCGCGTGAGGTGGTTGTGCACGGTGTGCGGCGAGATCCCCAGCGCCGTGGCGATCTCGGCGTCGGTCTTGCCCTGGACGACCTGGCGCAGGACGTCGAGCTCGCGCTCGCCCAGCAGCGAGCGCACGTTGAACTGCGTGCCGCGGCGGCCGCAGCCCTGCTCGTTGAGCAGGTTGTTGGCGATCGACGGGGTGATCAGCTTGCCGCCGCCGTGGGCGGTGATCACCGCTTCGCGCAGCGTCTTGCCCTCGACGCGTTTGGACAGGTACCCCACCGCCCCGGCCGCGAACGAGGCGCGCAGCTCCTCGACCTGCTCGCTCGCGGTCATGACGATGAACTTCAGCTCCGGCTGCTCGGGACCCAGTTGCAGCATGACGTCGATGCCGCCGAGATCGGGCATCCGCAGGTCGACGACCATGACGTCGGGCCGCAGCTTGCGGCCGAGCTCGAGCGCCTCGCGCCCGTTGGTCCCCTGGCCGACGACCTCGATCGCAGGGTCCTGCGACAGGGCACGTGCAATGCCCTCGCTGACGAGCGGGAAATCGTCCGCGATTACGACGCGGATCTTCATCGGAATGTGGGGGTTGCGAGCAGCGATGGCCTCGTTATCGGCGTGTGGTGCTGATGGACTGAGAATCGGGTCCTCATCCGTGGACGACCCGTAGACGGACGGTGGACGCGCGTCCGAGCTCGCTACGGCTCGGACCCGGTGTGACCTGGACCTCGTAGCTGCCCACCTTCAGCGCGCCGCGCAGGGCCTTGTGCCGCAGCCACACGCGATAGACGCCGGCGGCGGCCGGTGCCCGCAGGCCCGACGATATGAGCACGCGCCCGCGTGCGGAGCGCCGGTAGACGCGGATCTGGACGACGCTGCTGCGCGCGCCCAGGCGCATGACGAGGCGCAGCCCTCCGCGGGCGGCCTCGCTGCGCTTGACGCGCGCGGTCGTGACGAGCGACAGCAGTCGTGCCGGGGCGGCGGCCGACGCGACCGCGGCGACCGCGGGACCGCCGACCGGCGCCGTCGTTGCGAGCGCGCCGGAGTCGGTCGGCGCGGCGCCGCCGGCCCCGCCGCTCCCCCCGGATGCGACGGGTGCGACGGGTGCGACGGGCTCGATCGAGTAGGCGAGTTCCTTGGCCGCGCCGACGTTGCCGGCCGCGTCGGTCGCCTGCGCCGTGATCGTCTGGCTGTTGGACACCGAGATCGAGCCGCCGGCCTGCAGGCTCGCGGGCGTCGGCGCCGTGCCGTTGCGCGTGTAGCGGATCGTGTCGCCGGCGTCGCCCGTACCGAGCGTGACGAACTGCCGCTCGGCGTACGCGCCGGGCGCGGGCGTGGCGACGATCGCGGCGGGCGCGACGACGTCCTTGCGCAGCGTGATGGTGTTCGGCCCCGCGCCGCCGTCGAAGGCCGCCGTGATGCTGACGGTGCCGTCGCCGAGGCTCTCCAGCTGCGTGCGCGCGACGTCGATCGACCAGGACCCTGAGCTGGCCCCGGTCGCGTGCGGCGACATCCGGTCGGCGGCGACGGGGATGACGAGCGGGTCGCGGCCGGCCGGGCCGTCGTCGAGCGTCACGGCGACATCCCGCACGCCCGCGGCGACGACGCCGGACACGGTCAGGTCGCCGCTGGCGATGTTGACGACCTGGTCGCTGACGGTCGTCACCGCGCTGGCGGGCGCGGCGGGCGAGCCCTCGCAGCCGAGCGCGGGACCGCCGCCGGAGCCGACGCCGTCGACGAGCTGGGCGACCGGCAGGGGCGGCACCGGCGCATGGCCGTAGCCGATCGCATGGTCGCCGGCGAGGAGGCTGAAGCGGTCGCCGCTGCCGCGGAAGATGCCGTAGCCGGGCGCGCGGTAGATCGCGCGCCACTGGTCGCCGGCGGGATCGCCGAGGCGCACGAGCGGCACGTTCGGCACGGCGCGGGTCTTGCCGGCGTCGCCGCGCACCTCCGCGGAGTCCAGCGCCGCGAGCGCGATCGGCGCGCCGCCGGCGTGGCGCGCGCGGCCCTCGATCACGACGTCGGTGGCCTGCAGCGAGCGATCGGCGTCGATCTCCTCGGCGGACGGCGTGTACGCGCCGCGGGTGATCTCGATGTCGTCGACGTAGACGACGTCCTGGCCGCCGTCGCCGGTCACGACGATCTTGTCGCCGGGGCGGACGTCGGGGGTGTAGTTCTCCCAGCAGTCGCCGGGCTGGGCCGCGCCGAGCGGGCCGTGGTTGACCTCCAGGCCCGGGCCCTCCACGGTCTGCGCGGCCGGTGCGCTGGCGGCGCCGATGACGTGGCCGCCGCGGACGACCTCGACGCGGACCGGCGAGCCGGCGGCGTAGCCATAGGCGCCCACGAAGTCGGTGTTGTGAACGAGCAGCAGGTTCTTGCCCGGGCGCACGCTGTCGACACCCTCCTGCGCCTGCGCGGCGGTCGGGGCCGCCCCGAACGCCGCCGCTGCTGCGGTGAGCGCGACGAGGGTCTTCTTGAGCGCTGCGATGGGCATGTGATGTGGTCTCTTGCCTGCCTGGTAGTGACACCGCCGGCGCCTGGCGCAGGCGCCGGCGGTGCCGGGATGCCGTGTCGTGTTGCTAGCTGCGGACCTTGAACGCCAGTCGCGAGACCTTGCCCGTGCCGGACCGGCTCCTGCCGGGCGTGGCCTCGAGGACGTAGTTGCCGGCCTTGAGGGCGATCCGCAGCTTCGGGTCCTGCAGGCGCACGCGGTAGATGCCGCTGGTCTTGGGGGCGCGCACGCGCTGGGCGATCAGCGTCCGGGTGCCGTCGGCGTTCCTGCGGTACACGCGCAGACGCACGACGTTCGTGCCCCGCCGGAGCCGCATGACCACCTGCAGACCGCGCTTGCGCGCGGCCGTCCGGCTGATCGTCCTGCTGACCGCGAGCCCGTCGAGCGACAGCGGGGCCGCCGCGACGGCCGCGCCGGCGGCTGGCGCCGCAGCGCCGTCACCGGCGGTCGTCGTCGCGGTCGCGCCGACGCCGGCGGCGCCGCTGCCCGTCACCACCGTCACGCGCGGCTGCGGCTGCGGCTGCGTGATGACGTAGGCGAGCGTCGCGACGGCGCCGGCGTTGCCGGCGGCGTCGAAGGCGATCGCGCGCAGCGTCTGCGACGCGGTCACGGCGATCGGGCCGCTCGCCACCGGGCTGGCCGCCGTCGGCGCGGCGCCGTTGTGCGTGTACCGGATCGTCGCCCCGTCCTCGCCGGCCAGCGTCACGTTGCGCGCGCCCTCGTAGGTGCCGGCCGGCGGGTTGGCCGTCGGCGCGCCGGGAGCGACCGTGTCCTTCGTCAGCTCGAGCGACGCGATCCGCGCCCCCGTGGCCGGATCCCACCTGCTGTTCGGGAAGTCGGCCTCGATCCTCAGGATGGCGTCGGCCGCCGGGATGTCCTGCGGTGCGATCGTGGCGCTCCAGGTCCGCGCGCCCGGGTTCAGGGCGATCGTCGCCCGGACGGCGTCGCCGTCGATCGTGAGCTTGATGTCGCTCAGCCCGACGACGTCGCTGGCCGCGCGACCGTTGACGACGAGCGGATCGTTGCGGTCGGCGACGGTGATCGCCGTGCGGTCGGCGCCCTCGATCGAGTTGCGCTCGAACGGGACGCTCGTCGGACAGCCGGGGGCCACGCCACCGCCGCCGATGCCGTCCACGAGCTGGACGACGGGCGCAGGCGGCACGATCGCATGGCCGTAGCCCATCGCGTGGTCGCCGGTCAGCACCGCGTCGCGCTGACCGTCGATGCCGAGGTTGCCCCTGTTGCGAAACACGCCGTATGCCGGGCCGGTCGCCGGGTTGCGCTGGTACGTCGCGCGCCAGTGGTCGGTCGTGCCCGGGAGGCGCTCGATCTTCGTCGCCGTCGCGCGGACGTCGAGCGTCGGGTTGCGCACCTCGCCGGAATCGAGCTTCTCCAGGGCGATCGGGTTGCCGGCGCCGTCGCGGGCGACGCCCTCCACGACGACGTCCTGACCGGCGAGGTAGGGGGCGCGCAGGATGTCGATGTCGTCGATGACGATGCTGTCCTCGCCACCCGTGTAGCCCACCCTGACCGTGTCACCCGGCAGGATGTCCGGCACCGCAGTGGTCCAGCAGTCGCCGAGAACCGGTGTGCCCTCGAGGCCGTGGTTGAGCTCGAGGCCGACGCCCGCGGCGCCCGCGATCGCCGGCGCGGTGACGCTGGCGAGCAGCGCACCCGCACGCTCCACGCTGATCGTCAGCGGATCGCCCTCCTCGTAGCCGGACGCTGCGATGAAGTCGAGGTTGTGCATGGTCAGCAGCGAATGCCCGGGTGCGACGGCCGCCCCGGCCGGGGCAGCCCCGAAGACAACCAGCCCGCAGACCCCGAGCGCGGCCAGCGTGGCCTGATGTAGATGCTTCCCTGCCAGACGTGACACGAAGTACTCCCGGATCGACCCTGGTGCTGCGTCGAATTGTGGGTCAGGCGCTGCGGCCTCCCTAGGCTGCACCGCGCAGAACACAGCTGCGAGATCGCGCATCCTGCGTGCGATCGGGTCACATGGACCGTGGCCCGCGACGTCGTCGCAGGAGCAGACGGCCCGAGCCGGCAGGCCCGAGTACGCACAACGACGTTGCAGCTTCCTGCAACTCGGGCAGCCCGCTGAACTGGATGCACGACGATGGTGCGAGTTCCTGCACATCGGTGCAGCAGGACCGGTCCATGTGGGATCGGTGGCGCTCGCCCACCATGCGCAGTGTGATCGCCACGTCCCGCATCCCCACCCCCTCGGCGCGCCCTGCGCGCCGGGTCGCGCTCGGCCTCACCGCCGCACTCGCGTGCGTCCTACCGGCCGCCGCCGCCAACGCCGCAACCATCGCCGTGCCGTCGGGCGCGGGGATCACGATGCCGCTGGGCATCGCGCAGAGCGCGGACACGTCGTCGGTCTGGATCGCCGACGAGATGCTCGGCGTCTGCCGCGTCACGCTTGCGACCGCGACCGCGCCGGCGGCCGTCGTGCAGTCGCAGTACTGCCTACCCGAGGTCGAGGCCGAGCCCGTCGCAGGCGAGCCCGGGCCGCCGCCCGCTCCCGGCCCCAGCGGCGCCGGCCCGCTGGCCTACGACCCGATCTCCTCCAGCCTGTTCGTCGCCGAGGGCACCTCGAAGGGCGCGGGCGTCTGGCGGATGCAGCTCGACGCCACCGGCACGGAGATCGAGAGCGCCGTCAAGGTCGTCAACCTCGGCGGCAACCGCGTCACCGCGCTATCGCTCAGCCCCGCCGGCGACATCGACTTCACCGCCGACGACGATGCCCTCGTGCGCCGCCTCGCGGGCGCCGCGACGGCGGCGCCGGGAACGCCGCCGACCGTCGTCGGCGTCGCCCAGAGCCAGGGCGTCGCGTCGCTGACGCACCTCGGCACGGCGCTGTACCTCGCCGACGGCAGCGACGTCACGCGCATCGCGACGCCCGGCGCGGGCAACATCAACGCCGTCCCCGTGGCCGGCTTCGGCGCGAGCGCCCCGACCGCCCTGGCCGCCGACCAGAGCCGCGGGCTCGTGTTCGCCGGCACGTCGCTGCCGAGCACCGCGGACCGCGTCCAGGTGCTCACGCCCGGCGGCACCGTCGAGACCTACGCCACCGGCTTCGCCGGCGTCACGGCGCTCACGATCGCCGCCGACGGCACGCTCTACATCGGCGACGACCCGGCCGCCGCGGCCGGCCATCCCGAGTCCGCCGAGCAGGGTCGCGTCCACGTCGAGACGCGGCACGCGACCGGCCTGCCGCAGGTGACCTTCAGCGCGCAGCCCGATCCCTACAGCGCGCTGACGAGCGCCACGTTCACCTACACGGCGAGCACGGGCGGCGAGTTCTCCTGCCGCTTGGACGCATCCGCGTGGGCCGCCTGCGACGCCGGCTCGACGTTCACCGGCCTGAGCGACGGCACGCACGTCTTCGAGGTTCGCGCGAGCGCCCCCGGCGGCGAGACCGGGCCGGTCGCGCGCGGCTCGTTCGTCGTCGATACACGGGCGCCCGACGAGGTGCAGGTCGACAATGCGCCGTCGGACCACTGGATCACGAAGGACCGGCTGCGCCTGAGCTTCTCGACCAACGAGTCCTATGTGCGCTACGACTGCTCGATCGACGACGAGCCGATCTGGGGCTGCGACTCGCCGACCGACCTGCGTGACCTCAGGCTCGGCGACCACGACGTCGTCCTGACCGCGACCGACCTCGCCGGCAACACGAGCCGGCCGAACACGTGGCGCTTCACGCGTCTGCTGCCGCCCGCCGCCGCCGCCGTGGCCGCCGCCGCGCCGGTCGCCGCCGCGACTGCCGCCGACGCGCCGGACCCGGCCACCGCGCCGGCCACGGGCAGCTCGGCGCGGTCGTCCTGCAAGACGGTGCGCGCGCCCGCCGGCACGGGCAGCTACACGCTGAGCGCGCGGCGCGACCTGGCCGCGACGGTGAGGCCGCCGCGGCTGGCGACGTTCGCGAAGCTGACCCTGCGCAAGCGCACGGCGGGCGGCCCGGTCGAGGCGCTCGCCATGCGCCCCGTCACCGCCGGCCGGCGCAGCACGCTGCGCGTCAAGCTCCTCGACAGCTACGCCGAGCGCCTGCGCACCCGCCGCTACCGCCTCACCATCGCGTTCGGCACGTGCCGCACGACCGTCGGCTCATGGAGTGAGCTGAAGAAGGCCCGCCGGACCACGCCCAAGACTCGCAATCGGAAGGGATTCTGATGAGCGCCGCCCCCACGCCTGTGCCTCGAGGCTCGTCCGCCATGCGCCCGCGCGCGTGGAACCTCGTGGTCGTCGCCGTCGTCTTCGGCGCGCTGGCACTCGCCGTCACCGGCGCCGTGCTGGCCGCCGGCATCGTCGCCTCCGGCGAGTCGCACGCGCCGACGAGCGCCGCGCCGATCCTGAAGGGCCCGTTCGGCACCGCGCAGGACATCCCGACGAGCTTCGGCGTCGTCGCCGTCGAGCACGCCGCGAAGCTCAACGGCACGACCGCCAAGCAGACCGGCGGCGTGACGCACGGCATCTCCGGGTTCGTCGCGCCCGACAAGGTCCAGGTCCAGGCCTCGGTCACGCTGACGAACCTGCTCGACGAGCCGGTCGGCTACGACCCGCGCCAGTTCCGCCTGCTGCACGGCAAGGACAGGACGGCGGTCGGCGAGGTGCGCTCGAGCATCAAGCCCGGCACGCTGCAGCCCGACGCCGCGATCGACGCCCGCCTGACCTTCATCGCCCCGCGAAACGGCGACAAGCTCTGGATCGAGTTCACCGATCCGGGCGCCGCCAAGCCGATCCTGATCGACCTCGGACGCACAGGCAAGACGCCCGAAGGCGCGTTCGACGGCTTCAACAAGAGCGCCCACGGAGGGGACCACGGATGACCGCCCTGCTGATCCGCACCCTCGCGCGCCAGCGCCTGAGCGCACTCGTCCGGCCGTCGGCGGTCCTCGCCTTCACCGTCGCGATCGCCTACGGCGGCGGCCTGTGGCTGCTGTTCCTGCACCACGCCGAGGGCGGCCACGAGCGCAACGAGCCGTCGCTCGTCCTGCACTGGCTGCGCGACTCGACGCTCGCGCTGCCGCTGATCTGCGCCGGCGTCTGGGTCGGCCTCGTCCTGGCCCGCAAGCTGATCGCCCGCGCCGGCCTGTCGGACGGGCCGGTCGGGCTCTGCGCCGCGCTCACCGGCGCGACCGTCGCGCTGACGGCGACCGTCGCCGTCGCCGCCTCGAGCCCCGCGCACGCCGACCTGTTCGGCGTCTCGCACGGCGGCCATGAGCTGCCGTTCATGCTGCACCTCGGCCGCGACGCGCTCACCGCGCTCGTCGCCAACCTGGTCCTGTCCGGCCTCGTCAGCGCGGCGCTGCTGCGCCGCCGCCCCTGGGCCGTGCCGCAGATCGACGGCTGGTTGGCACAGCGCAACCTGCCGCGCCGCGCGCTGATCAACGCAGCCACCGCGCTCGTGCTGATCGCGCCGATGGCGATCGTCTTCACCAGCGGCGTCGCGCGCGTCTCGGCGGCGAGCTCGCCGGGCAGCCCGTGCCCCGCCGGCGTGCCGCTGAAGACGTTCGACATCCAGGCGATCGACGTCGACATCACGCTCAACCGCTTCGGCGACCACGACCCGCGGGGCAAGATGTTCGTGCTCTCCAGCGAGGTCGACCGCGTCCGCGCCCAGGAGCGCAGCAGGCGGGTCTCGATCGGCCTGCGCAACGACGCCATCCAGCCGCTCGTGATCCGCGCCAACATCGGCGACTGCATCGAGATCGACTTCAAGAACAACGCCACCGGCGGCGACTACGGCATCCATATCGACGGCCTCGCCTTCGACGCGCGCAACTCCGGCGATGCCGTCGGGCGCAACCCGTCGTCGGCCGTGAGCAGCGGGCAGAGCCGCAGCTACCGCTTCTACGTTCCCGAGGACGCGACGTTCGAGGGCAACCACTACCTGCGCCCCGGCCCCGGCCACCGCAACGCGATCGACCACGGCCTCTTCGGCGCGCTCGCCGTCGAGCCGCGCGGCTCGACGTACCTGGACATGGAGACGCTCGAGCCCGTCACGTCGGGCTGGCAGGCGATCATCAAGCCCGAGGGCCGCAAGTCGTTCCGCGAGTACGTCCAGATCTACCACGAGATCGGCGACGAGGACTACCGCCTGCTGGACGCCGGCGGTGCCGCCAAGGAGCGGGTCGGCAGGCACACCGACAGCTACCGTCCCGGCGCCCGCGCGATCAACTACCGCTCCGAGCCGTTCGACAACCGCTTCGACCGGCCCGGCTCCGAGAAGCAGGAGGACAAGGGCTACAGCTCCTACATGTTCGGCGACCCCGCGACCGGCATCCAGCGCGCGTACAAGGGCGACCCGACGAAGATCCGCATCCTGCATGCCGGCGCCGAGGTGTTCCACATCTTCCACCTGCACGGCGGCGGCATCCGCTGGCGCCTGAACCCGCACGCCGACTGGAAGTTCTCCTACGAGAACACCGGCCTGAACAAGACGCCCGCCGCGGGCGCGCCGTCGAGCCGTCTGGACTCCCAGGCGTTCGGGCCGGGCGAGTCCTACGACCTCGAGATCGAGGGCGGCGCCGGCGGCGTGCAGCAGGGCGCCGGCGAGTTCCTCTTCCATTGCCACATCGCCGAGCACTACGTCTCGGGCATGTGGGGCATGTGGCGCACGTTCGACACCAGGCAGCCCGACCTCGCGACGCTGCCCGACCGCGCGCCGCTGCCCGCGGCCGTCACCTCCGACGAGCTGATCGGCAAGACGATCGGCGCCCAGACGATCACGAAGGCCAACCTCGACGACTGGGTCCGCCCGCAGCTGCCCGCACAGGGCGTCCGCACCGGCGACCAGGACGCGTCCGTCTGGGACTGGAGGGTCGACGACCGCAGCCCCGGCGCGCCGGTCTACCTCGCCGAGCCCGAGGACCGCACGAACTACACCAACTCGCACACGAGCGACGACGAGGGTCTCCAAGGCCATCCGAACCTGTTCCCGGGAGACCGGCCCGTGCGCCTGCCCGGCGAGTCGATCGACCGGCCGGCGATCCTGTTCAACCCGTCCAACGGGCGGCCGGCGTTCCCGCTGCTGCGCCCGCACATCGGCAAGCGGCCGCCGTTCTCGCCCAACCAGCACTCCGGCGCGCCATGGCTCGGCGAGACCGCGAACAAGGCGCCCGCGCCCGGCGTCAGCATCGATCCGTTCGCCAACCGCGACGACGGCCTGTGCCCGAGCGGCGCGCCCGTTCGCACATACAACATCGTCACGATCGCGACCAGCGCGCAGACGACGAAGACGACGCGCGGCAAGGCGAAGATCTTCGTCCTCGCCGAGGACGTCGACGACGTCCTCGCGGGGCGCAAGAAGGTCGAGCCGCTGGCGATCCGCGCGAACATCGGCGACTGCGTCGCGGTGACGCTGTCAAACGCGATCCCCGACGTCGAGGCGTTCAGCGGAGCGTCGAAGAGCAACCTGCACATCCACCACGTGCAGTTCGACACGCAGGGCTCTGACGGCGTCATCACGGGCCTCTCCTTCGAGCAGGCGATCGAGGACTTCGCGACCGCCGACCCGACGCTGACCGCCGACGCCGGCGCGGGCAGCAGGACGCTGCAGTTCTCCAGCGCGGCGAAGTTCCAGCCCGGTGTCGCGATCGCCGTCAGCCAGGGCAGGCCCGAGATCGAGATCCGGACGATCACGTCGATCGACGGCAACACCGTCACCGTCGACCGGCCGTTCGTCAAGGATCACTCCTCCGGCCACCACGCGGGGACGGAATTCGTGCAGTCGCGCTGGTATCCCGACGTGCAGATGGACAATGTCTTCTGGCACGACCACGTCGACGGAATCCGCGCCTGGGCCCAGGGCCTCGTGGGCCAGCTGATCGTCGAGCCGAAGGGCTCCACGTACCACGACCCCGCCACCGGCGAGGAGGTCAGGTCCGGCACGCTCGTCGATGTCCGCAACGACGGCTCGGACCCGCTTGCCAAGGGCCTGATCGAGGGCAGCTTCCGCGAGCTCGCGCTGTGGACGATCGACGACAACCAGGTCACCGACTCGACGCTGAACCTCTACTCCGAGCCGTGGGCGGACCGCCTCGCGAAGAATCCCGACCCCAGCCTGCTGTTCAGCTCGTGGACGCACGGCGACCCGAACACGCCGCTGCCGCGGGCGTACGCCGGCGACCCGCTCGCGATCCGCACGATCAACGTCGGCTCCTCGGTGGACACGTTGAAGGTCGACGGCCATCGCTTCTTCAAGGAGAACCGGTTCCTCAACGGCCAGGGCCAGACCCAGGCCTCGCCGACGGACGCGATCCACTACGGGGTGTCCGAGCGCTCCACGCTGATCCTCGACGGCGGTGCGGGCGGACCGCAGGCGCGCGCCGGCGACTACATGTACTTCAACGGGATCGGCCGCCGTTTCCGCCAGGGCGCGTGGGGCATCCTGCGCGTCCTGCCCAAGCGGCTCGTCGGCGATCTGCAGCCGCTGCCGGGCACGAACGTGCCCGCCGGTGACACGCAGCAGCCCGTGCCGAGCGGCGGACGGCCGCCACTGCCGGCGACCGGCGGCCAGCCATGCCCGTCGGACGCGACGACGCGCAGGATCGAGGTCAGCGCGATCGATCTCGCCGTCAAGCGGCCCGGCGTCGGAGCGGTCTTCGTGCCGACGGCCGACGCCGCGGCGGTGCGCAACGCCACCAAGCCCGCCGAGCCGCTCGTCGTGCACGTGGCCGCAGGCGAGTGCCTGGAGGTCGACTTCACCAACCAGCGCACCACCGAACGCGCGTCGTTCCACGTCTCGGAGCTGCAGAAGACGATCGCGTCCTCCGGCGTCAACGTCGGCTTCAACCCCGAGCAGACGGTGGCGGTCGGCCAGCGCCGCACCTACCGCTTCCACGCCGACACGCGCAAGATCGGCGCCGCGATGATCAGCGACTTCGGCACTGACGACTCGGGCACCGAGGGCCTCTACGGCGCGGTCGTCGTGGGCCCCGCGGGCGCCACCTTCACCGATCCCGACACCGGCGACCCGGCGCGGATCGGGACCGGCGTGGACGTCCACGTTCCCGGTCAGACGGGCTACCGCGACTTCACCACGATCTACTCCGACGACGACCCGATCATCGGCGGCAACTTCATGCCCTACCCGGTCGACGTCGCCGGCCCGGTCCTCGTCAACTACCGCACCGCCGGCAACCGCGGCAACGCCGACAGCGCGTTCAGCTCGGCGGCCAACGGCGGCGACCCGCCGACGCCGCTGCTGCGCGCCTACGCCGGCGACCCGACCGTCGTGCACGCGCTCGTCGCCCCCGGCAGCGAGCAGGCGCACGTGATCGGGCTCGGCGGCCAGTCGTGGCGCATCGATCCCGAGATCGACAAGGGCAACGAGACGACCGCGCAGGGCATGGGCGCCTGGGAGGCCTTCGACTTCGACCTCATCGGCGGAGCGGGCGGTCGCCAGCGCGAGACCGGCGACTACTTCTACGGCGACAACCGCCGGCCGTTCACGCAGATGGGCAACTGGGGCCTGATGCGCGTGCTGTCGGATCCGAGCTGCCCGATCAGGCCGCTCGACGGGCTGAGCTGCAGTGGCCAGAACTCGGTCTTCACCGGGCAGCCGCCGCGGCCCAACACCAACCCGGGCGACGCCCCCTCGGGCAGCGGCAGCGGCGGCGGCGGCGGCGCGAGCACGGCCCCGGCGGCCGGCGGCTCGGCCGCAGCGCCGAAGGCGACCGGCTCGAGCGCGGCCGCGAGGCGCAGGCTGCGCCGGCTGAGGGTCGCGCGCAGGGTCGATCTGACCAAGCTCGTGCGCAGCGGCGTGAAGGTCACGGTCAGCCTCGACGCCTCGAGCCGGGCCGTGCGGCTGCGGCTGCTGCCCGCCAAGGGCGCGAAGGCGCGTCCGGTTGCGAGCTACACGCGCAGGATCTCCAAGGGCGGGACCGTGCGCTTCACGTGGAAGCCGACGCGCGCCCAGTTGCGCGCGGTGCGGGCCGGCGGCTACCGGCTGGAGATCCAGGCCGGCACGAGCAGCACGCGCCTCTGGAAGGAGACGCTGAAGACCAGCATCCGGCTGACCGGTCGCCTTCCGGGCGCCCGGTGAGGCGAGCGTGCTCCTGTTCCCCGACGATCGTCGCGGTGATTGCCGCCGCGGCGGTCCTCCTGGTCCTGACAGCCGTCCTGTCCCACATCGCTCGCCCCCGGGGCGACGGGTCGCGAAGCGCAACGCCGCCGTCAAGCGCGGCGCCCTCGGCGCCGGCGCCCACGGCGGCGCAGGTCGCGCTCGCTCGACGTGCGCAGCGCCTCGTCGACGTCCGCCCCGCTGAGCTCGGCTACCGGCTCGTCGTGCGCGGCGCGCGGCCGGGGCTGCGCGGCGCGACCGACACCGGCGCGCGGACGATCACGCTCTACGTCGACGACCGCCAGGCGGCGCATCGCGTCGCGCACGACCTCGCGCACGAGCTCGGGCACGCCTACGACGCCCGCCGCATGGACGGTGCCGCACGCGCGCGCTGGCTGCGCCTGCGCGGTGCGGTGCGCACGCCATGGTCACCCGGGGGCGCGCGCAGCGACTACGCGACCGGCGCCGGCGATTTCGCCGAGGCCTTCGCCCGCTGCCACGCGGCCAGCTCGGAGTTCCGCAGCCGCGTCGCGGCGGCGCCCGCGGACGCCTGCGCGCTGCTGCCGGCCCGCGCGCGGGCGGCACGTTGACGCTTCGGCCGCGCGCGGGACCCGCGGGTCGACGGTGAGCGTTCGCGCGCAGACCGCTGCGGGGTTGCGTGCGACACGTTTGCGGCCGACCGACTAGATTGCCGCCGGTGCTGAGGAGGGTCCTGCGGCGGGTTGCGAAGGTCGTCGGTGTCGTCGTCGTGCTCGCGGCCGCCGCGTACGCGGTCGACGCGCTGCTGTTGTCCGGCGACGACGACGATGCGCAGACCGCCGCGGCGACGCCGCTGCGCGTGAGCATCCTCGCGCCGGGGACGTTCGAGAGCGCGCATCCGTTCGCTCCCTACTACGTCGTCCCGCGCAAGCGCTTCCGCGATCCGACGCGGCTGTCGCGCGTCGCCCGCAACAAGATCACGACGCAGCCCGAGAGCGCGCTGTCGAAGGGCGCGCTGGCCGGCAGCCCGCAGATCGTGCGCCTGTCGCTGCGCTCGACGGCGAAGGATCCGGTGACGGTGGAGGGCGTGCGCTTCCGCGTCGTCAGCGCCGCGAGCCCGCTGCGTGGCTGGTTCACGGCGCTGTCGGGCTGCAGGGCCGAGCCCGTCCGCCGCGCGCAGGGCGACCTCGACTCCAAGCGCGCGGCCGTGCGCTACGTCAGCGTCAACGGGGTCGTGTCGCGCAACCTCGCCCTGGAGGTCGCCAGCGGCGCGCCGCAGGTCATCGAGCTGCGCGCGGCGACGCGCAGGCGGCGCGTCGCGTGGACCGCCGAGCTGACGGTCAGCGACGACGACGGGCGCACGTCGACGGTCTCCGTCGACGACGACGGCGAGCCGTTTCGCGTCACGTCGGCGAGCGCGAGCCGCGGCTACGAACCCGTCTACGGCCCGACCGGCATCACCGGGTTCTCACGCTCCGACTCGCTCGCGCGCGGCGGGTCGAGCTGCTCGAGCTGAGCGCTCCGTGCGGCTGGCGGACCCGCGCCGCTACAGGTCGACCTCACCGGACACGCGTGTCTCGGTGGCTCCGCCGACCCAGATCGTGCCGTCGTCGTCGCGCTCGACCTGGACGCGGCCGGCGCGACCGAGCAGCGTGCCCTGTGACACGACGTACGGCGCCGTCGCGCGGCCGGTCCGCAGCAGCCACGGCGCGATCGCCGCGTTCAGGCTGCCGGTGACCGGGTCTTCGACGAGGACGCCGTCCTGCGGGAAGAACGCGCGGACCTCGAACGCGTGCGGGGAGCCCGGCGGGTAGGCACCGACGATGCCGAGGTCGAGGTTCGCGCTCCCGGGTCGTGCGGCGAGCACGGCGCTGGCGTCCTCGAGCAGCACCGCGACCCAACCGGGTCCGTTGTCGGCCCACTGGGCGTCGAGGATCTCCCCGCGCTCGATCGCCAGCAGCGTCGCGATCCGCTGCACGAGACCCTCGTCGACGGGTCCGTCGCGCAGGAGCGCCGGCGCCGCGAACGACAGCCCGGCGGCGCCGCGGCGGATCTGCACGAGCCCCGCCGCACACTCCTGGACGACCTCGTCGCGGTCCTGCTCGCCGCGAGCGGCAAGCCACGCGTGGCAGGTCCCAAGGGTCGGGTGCCCGGCGAACGGCAGCTCGACCGTCGGTGTGAAGATCCGCACGCGATAGTCGGCGCGTCGATCGGACGGCGTCAGGACGAACGTCGTCTCGGACAGGTTCGTCCAGCGCGCGAAGCGCTCCATCTCCTCGGTGCTCAGCCCGGCGCCATCGAGTACGACCGCGACCGGATTGCCGCTGTACGGCGTGGTCGTGAAGACGTCGACCTGGGCGAACGGGCGCAGCACGCCGTCAGCTCGGCTTGTCGCGGTCCGGGCACGAGCGCGTGGCGAGCGCGTGCTGCAGTTCATCTCCCGCGTGCATCGGCGCTAGCGCTGCCAGCGCAGCAGGCCGAGCAGCAGGTCGACGTGGCCCTTGGCGTCGTCGAGCGCGTGGTGGGTCTTGGAGTCCCTGCGGCCCAGCAGGGCGCTCGGCATGCGGCGCTTGATCGCGTCGCGCACCGCGCTGTCGGCGAGCGCGGCGTAGGCGGACTTCATGTCGTAGTGCGCCGACTGGCCGAACGGGCTGCGGCCGGCGAACACGTGCAGGTAGTACTGGGTGAAGTGCCAGACGAAGCCGAGCGGATAGGCGGCCAGCACCGGGAGCGCGTCGTGCTCGGCGGCGAGCCCGTCGATCCAGGCGGCGAACTCGGGCAGCGCCTCCTCGGGCGCGCGGCCGTCGCGCTCGACGGTCGCGCGATCGAAGCCCGTCACGCGCAGCGCCTTCTCGACATAGGCGTCGGTGATCGGGCGCAGGACGGCGTAGAACGTGTTGGCACCGTCCTCCGGGTCCAGCGGCTCGACGTGTGCGTCGTCGTCGCGCACCGCAGCCGCGCAGGCGCCGAGCGAGACGATCGAGCTCGTCCCCGGCACGTGGCCGTCGGGCTCGACGTCGACGGAGATGTACAGCTCGCGTGTCACGGCGTGGAGAGTGCCATACGATCGCGCGATGCGGACCCTGGCCGAGGGCGTGCATCAGCTCAAGGGCATGCCGCCCAACGCGATCAACGTGTATCTCGTCGGCGACGTGCTCGTCGACGCCGGCACACCTGGCGCGAAGAAGCGCATCCTGCGCCAGCTCGACGGACACGACGTGCGCACCCACGTCGTCACGCACGCCCACCCCGACCACTTCGGCTCGAGCCACGCGGTCTGCGAGGCGCTCGACGTGCCCCTGTGGACGGGCGCGACCGACGCCGGCGACATCGAGCAGGGACGCCCGCGGCTGCCGCCCAGCCGGATCGGCAACGTGATGATGAAGTCCAAGCCGCCGCCCGCCCATCCGGTCGGGCGGCGCCTGCAGGAGGGCGACGACATCGGCCACGGCTTCGTCGTGCTCGACGCACCCGGGCACTCGCTCGGTCACATCGCGCTGTGGCGGGAGGGCGACCGCACGCTGATCGTCGGCGACGTCTTCTTCAACATCCGCAGGCCGAGCAGGCCGCCACGCCTGCTCACGATCGACCCCGAGCTCAACCGTGCCTCGATGCGGCGCCTGGCCGGCCTGCGGCCGTCGCTGACGCTCTTCGGCCACGGTGCGCCGCTGCGCGATCCCGACAAGCTGGCCGCCGCGCTGCGCTGAGCGGGCGGGTGGGCGGGTCAGGCCGTGAAGGGCAGCCGGCCGGACAGGTCGGTCATGTCGAAGATGCGCTGCACCGGTCCGGGCGCGCGCGTCAGCGCCAGGCGATCACCGTTTGCTCGCGAGCGTGCGTGGGCCTCGACGACCATGCGCACGCCGGAGGAGTCGATGAACGTCAGGCCGGTGAGATCGAGCACGATCCGGCGCGCGTCGGACGTCTCGGCCAGACGCAGCTCGCGCGTCACGTCGGCGACGCCGGCGAGGTCGAGCTCGCCGGTCAGCACAATCGCGTGGATGTCGCCCTGGCGCTCGTGGCGAACGTCGAGAAAGCCGAACCTGTCTGTGAAGCTGACCACGTTGCTCATCGCGAACTCCTCGGAGTAGGACAAACACAGCGAGACGCACTCCATCTTCACGACCCCCCAAGCGCACCGCTCCGATGCGCCGAGTAAGCCGGAATTCGATCCAGGTCCTGACGGGCGGCCAGTAGGGCTCCCCGTCCGGCGGCGCGCATCCTAGGACGAGAAGCGGCCGGCCGTCAAGAGCGGCGGGACGACGAATTCGGCGCGCGACGCTCGCGGGCCCGCCGCCTCCGCGCTCTGCACGCGGGTCGGCCGCCGACCGCAGAGCGACAGGCCGTTCCCCCGCGACGAGGGGAACGGCCGCCGGTTCCTACGCAGGCGACGGCCGATCGGACACCTGCCGGCGTCGCCAACCGGGCTCTACTTCGGGCCGACGTAGGTCATCCAGACCTGCCCGCCGCGCTCGAAGACGACGTAGTTGCCGTGCGGGCTCGTCACCGGGTTGGCGGCGGGAGCGCTCGCGCCGGTGCGCGCCAGCAGCCGCCGCGAGCCGTCCGCCAGCAGGAAGAACGCGATGTCCTGGACGCCGTTGGCGTCGCGTCCGCGCACGCTGTCCCAGGCGACGTCGGCGGCCGCCGTGTGGAAGAAGACCCACTCGCCCTTGGCCGTCACGCTCGGCGCGCCGCTCGCGCCGGCGCCCGGCGCGCCCGCGTCGACGCGCGAGACGAGCCGCCTGTCGATCGTGCGGCCCGCGATGCTCGCGCGCACGACCTGCGCGGCGCCGCCCGGATCGGCGCCGATCAGGTCCGGGGCGCGGGTGACGTACGCGACGACGCTGCCGTCGACGTTGTTCGCGGGGCGCGTCGACGGCCCGGATCCCGCACGGCCGGCGGCGGTGCGAGAGATCAGCTGCGTCGTCAGGAGCAGACGCTGCGCGCGCCGGCGGTCGATCCGCGGCCCGTAGGAGCGCACCATCACGCGCTGGTAGATGTCCGCGGCGCCGTTGCCGTCGCCCGGCGCGAGGTTGCTCGCGTCGGACGCGAAGGTCAGCGCGCGGCTGTTGACCGCGTAGGCGATGTCGAACGAGTCGCCGTTGCCGGGCCGTCGTGCGGTCGCCGAGGCGAGGAACGTCAGGCCGCGCAGCGCACGGTCGATCCCCTTGGAGCCGCCGATCGCGCGCACGTAGGCCTGCCGGCGTCCCGGCGGCGAGCGAAACGTGACCGCGCTGCGCCACGACCGGTTGCGCGTGCTCGTCAGCGCGAGGTCGCCGCCGTCGGAGACGAAGGCCACGCGCGTGCACAGCCCGTTGACGGCGACCTCGGAGACCGTGCCGCTGGACTGCCGGCCGCGGCTGTCGACCGAGACGCGCGTCGTGCGCCCGCTGATGAGGTCGCGCACGAACGCATCCGGCCTGCCGTTCGTGTCGCCGGGGACGAGGTTCGTCGCCGCGGAGACGAACGCCACGCAGCGGGGCGCGACCCGCGACGTGCCGCTCAGCGACGCCGCGCGCGACGGGCCGTCGGCGGGCTGCCCGTTCATTCCGGCCGACGCCAGCGTGATGCTCCCGAACTGCCACGGCGTGCCGTTCTCCCCGTAGCCCGCCGAACGGCGCGCAACGTACACGTTCGTGCCGCCGCCGGCGCCGGCGACGAGGTTCGTCGCGGCGGACTCGAACGCGACGACGCGCCCGAAGCGCCTGTCCTGCGAGATCACCGCGTTGCCCGACGGGCCGTTGGCCGGCGCGCCCGCGGCGTTGCGGGAGATCAGCAGCAGGTCCTGCCCAGGGAATTCGGCGGCGGCCTGGGCGTGGGCCGGCGCGGCGAGCGCGACGGCGGCAAGGATGCCGAGCGGCAGGGTTCGCGGCATCGATTCACCGTACCCACGAAGCGGCCGTGGCTCGCCGGTCCAGGGTGGTCGTGGCACCTGTGCAGCGCTATCCGCCGCAGAGGTGCCACGCCCGGATCGCCTCTGGCCCAAGTGAGCTCAGCGCCCCACGCCCGCCAGCGCCTCGAGCGCGAGCTCGAGATGGCGCGGCTCGACGCGGATGTGGCTCTGCTGGCTCATCGAGCGTGGCGCGACGCCGATCGCCTCGACCGGCGGGGCGTTGGAGAGCACGGGCACGACGACGAGCAACTCGACCGCGACCGACCACGGCCAGCGCTGCGGCGCGCCGTCGAGCAGCTCGGGCTCGCCGATGACCTCGGCGACGCCGAAGATGCACTTCCAGACCGACGCGTACAGCACGAGCCGGTCGCCGGCCGCCATCTGCGGGCGGCGCGGAAACCCGGTCCGCCCCGGCGAGACGAGCCGCGAGCCGGCCGCCAGCCAGTGGTCGGGGAGCGGGCTCTGCGCCGTCCCGTGCGACTTGAGAAACGCCCTCAACGGCCGGGCAGGCGCAGCCGGGGCCACCGCCGCCGGCGCGTCCCGCCCGCGATCGACTGCGCGAGCAGCTGCATCGGGTGCACGAGCGGGCGCGGCTCGCCCTTGCGCTCCAGGTGCGCGGAGATCTGCAGCGTGCAGCCGGGGTTGGCGGCGGCGATCGCCTCGGCGCCGGTCGCGAGCAGGTTGTCGGCCTTGCGCTCGCCCAGCTGGCGCGCGGCCTCGGGCCGCGTGAGGTTGTAGATCCCGGCCGAGCCGCAGCACAGCTCCCACTCGGCCGGCTCGACGAGCTCGAGACCCGGGATCGCGCGCAGCAGCTGGCGCGGCTGTGAGCGCACGCCCTGCGCGTGCGCGAGGTGGCAGGCGTCGTGGTAGGCGACGGTCATCTCGACGGGGTGGCGCCTGGCGCGCGGCGCCACCGCGGCGAGCAGCTCGTGCACGTCGCGGGCGCGCGCCGACAGCGACGCGGCGCGCTGCGCCCAGTCGGGCTCGTCGCGCAACAGGTGGCCGTAGTCCTTGATCGCCGAGCCGCAGCCGGCGGCGTTGACGACGACGTGGTCGAAGCCCTCGAAGGCCTCGATCGTCGCCTTCGCCAGCGGCAGCGAGTCCTCCTCCTGGCCGGCATGCAGCCCGAGCGCGCCGCAGCAGCGCGGCGCGCGCGGGGCGTGCACCTCGAAGCCCTCGGCCGCGAGCACGTCGACGGTCGCGGCGTTGACGTCGCCGAAGTAGGCGCGCTGGACGCAGCCCTGCAGGAAGCCGACCGTGCCGCGCCGCTCGCCCTTGGCCTGCGTGACCGTCGGCAGGCGGTGCACCATGTCGCGCAGCGCCACCGGCGGCGCGAGCTCGCTCAGCGTGCGCATGAGCGGCGAGCGCTCGACGAGCGACGAGCGCTGCGCCCAGCGCGCCAGGCCCGAGCGCTTGAAGAACACGATCGCCGGGATCGTTGCGCGCAGCCGGCCGGGATAGGGAAAGGTGGAGAACAGCACGCGCCGCAGCAGGCGCTCGCCGGCGGTGCGCGGGTGCTGGCGCTCGACCTGCTGGCGCGTGTCCTCGATCAGCAGGTCGTAGCGCACGCCCGACGGGCAGGCCGTGACGCAGGCCATGCAGCCCAGGCAGTTGTCGAAGTGGCCGACCATCGTCGGGGTCAGCTCGCTGTCCGGTTGCAGGCCCTCGTTCATCAGCACGATCCGCCCGCGCGGGGAGTCCATCTCCTCGTTCCACAGGACGTAGGTCGGGCACGTCGGCAGGCAGAAGCCGCAGTGCACGCAGTCCTCGATGAGGTCGACCTCGGGCGGCTTGTGGTCGTCGAACGCGGCCATCGGCTGGCGTCAGATCCCGCCCACGAAGATGCCGGGATTGCAGGTGCGCGTGGGATCGAAGCGCTCCTTGACGCGCCGCATGAGCACGAGCGCCGCGTCCTCGGGGTGGTCCCACGGATCGAGGTGCGCGCGCACGTACGCGGGCGCGTCGAGCACGACGCACGGGGAGGGGTGCAGCACCTTGCGCACGCGCGCGATCGAGGTGACGAGCTCGCCCGGCGCCGCCGTCGGCAGCGCGATCCAGTACAGCCCGAGCGCGGCGCGGCCGACGAGCGTGGCGCCCGCGATCTGCGCCGCGACGCACGCGTCGGCGAGCCCGGTCGGGCGCCCGGAGACGCGGATGACGGCGCCGCCGTCGGGCGCGCGCTGGGCGGCGCGCTGGTGTGCCCACAGCTCGTCGTCGTCCTCGGTCGATGCCGCCTCGACGCCCGTCTGCGCGAGCAGCTTCTGCGCCGCCGCGGCCTGCGCGCCCGCGGCGAGCCCGGCGAAGCGCGCGAGCACCATCCCGCTCTTGGCCTCCCAGCGCACGTCGAGCGACTGCGCCTCCAGCGAGCTCGCCGACAGCGCGATCGCGGCCTGCTGCAGCACGCCGGGGTCGTCGGTCGTCGCGGTCGCCGTGGCCTGCGACGGCGGGAGCGGATGCAGCCGCACGGCGATCTGCGTGATCAGGCCCAGGGTCCCGAACGAGCCGCAGAAGAGCTTGGGCAGGTCGTAGCCCGCGACGTTCTTGATGACCTTGCCGCCCGCGCGCGTGAGCGAGCCGTCCGACAGCGCGACGGTCGTCCCGAGTGCGAGGTCGCGCGCGGCGCCGTAGCGGTGGCGCAGCGGGCCGGAGTCGCCGGTCGCGATCGCGCCGCCGACGGTCGCGGCGTCGCCGTCGCCGAGCGGCGGGTCGAGCGCGAGCATCTGTCCCTCGGCGGCGAACAGCTCGTCGAGCGCGCGCAGCGAGGCGCCCGGCTGCAGCACGGCGGTGAAGTCGCCGGCGTTGTGCTCGACGATCGCGTCGAGGCCGGTCGTCGCGAGCTCGACGGCGCAGTCGGCGCCGGCGGCGCCCCACGGCTTCGTGCCCGCGCCGACGATCCGGACGGCGATGCCGCGCGCCGAGTAGCCGCGCAGCAGGTCGGCGGCGTCCTGCTCGCTGGCGGGCGTGACGAGCTCAGGAGTGACCTGCGAGCTCAGAAGCGCTCAGCGATCCCTTCGCGTTCGAGCGGATGCCGGCGGTAGGGGCCCGGCACCTCGCCGCACAGCCGCGGCGTCGGCATGACCTTGCCGGGGTTCGCGAGGCCGCGCGGATCGAAGGCGCAGCGCAGGTGCTGGAACGCGGCCAGGTCGGGCTCGTCGAACATCTTCGGCATGTAGCGCTTCTTGTCGACGCCGACGCCGTGCTCGCCGGTGATCGAGCCGCCCGCGTCGACGCAGGCCTCGACGATCTTGCCGGCCAGCTCCTCGGCGCGCTCGGCCTCCTCCTCGCCGTCGTAGCAGACGAGCGGGTGCAGGTTGCCGTCGCCGGCGTGGAAGACGTTGCCGACGCGCATCCCGTACTCCTGCGCCAGCTCGGCGATCTTCTCGAGCACCTCGGGCAGCTTCGTGCGCGGAATCACGCCGTCCTGGACGTAGTAGTTCGGCGCGACGCGGCCCATCGCCGCAAACGCGGCCTTGCGCGTGCGCCAGATCGCGGCGCGGTCGGCGTCGTCGGCGGCGATCCTGATGCTCGTCGCGCCGTTGCGCTCGCAGATCGCGACGACATCGGTGAAGCGTGCCTCGCATTCGTCGTGCGAGCCGTCGAGCTCGATGATCAGCGCCGCGCCGGCGTCCGTCGGAAAGCCCGCCCCGACGGCCGCCTCAGCGGCCTGGATCGTGAGCGTGTCCATCATCTCGATCGCGCCCGGGACGACGCCGCCGGAGACGATCTCCGACACGGTCTCCCCGGCCGCGCCGGTCGTTGCGAAGAAGGCCACCATCGTCTTGATCGCCTCGGCCACGGGGATCACGCGCAGGGTGATCCTCGTGCAGATGCCGAGCGTGCCCTCCGAGCCGACGAACGTGCCCAGCAGGTCGTAGCCGGGCATGTCGAGCTCGGCACCGCCGAGCTGCACGACGGCGCCGTCGGCGAGCACGACCTCCAGACCGGTCACGTAGTTCGTCGTGAAGCCGTACTTGAAGCAGTGCGCGCCGCCCGAGTTCTCGGCGACGTTGCCGCCGATCGAGCAGACGATCTGCGACGAGGGGTCGGGCGGGTAGTAGTGCGTCGGCCCGACGGCGGCGCTGACCTCGACGTTCGTCACGCCCGGCTCGACGACGATGCGGCCGTTGTCGAGGTCGACCTCGAGCACGCGGCGCATGCGCGTCACCGCGATCACCACGCCCTCGGCGACCGGCAGCGCGCCGCCCGACAGGCCCGAGCCCGCGCCGCGCGCGACCCACGGCACCTCGGCCTCCGAGCACGCGCGCACGACGTCGCGCACCTCGGCGGCGCTGCCCGGCAGGACGACGGCGCCGGGCTTGGCGCGGTACTGCAGCAGGCCGTCGGACTCGTACGTTCGCAGCTGGATGGACTCCGTCAGGACGTGCCTGTCGCCGCAAATTGCACGCAGCCGTTCCAGCAGCGGACGTCCGAGGGGGGCTGGAGCGTTGTTTGCGATGTTCGAATCCGTTAGAGACACGAGGACGGCGGTCGAAGGGTACGCCACGATCGAGAAACCCGTGGCACACAATGGTGTTCTGTCGGGTGCAGGGCATACCGTCGCCATCCCGACCAGGGCGAGAGGAGCAAGATGACGCAGCAGACCTACGTGTTCAGGACGGAGCTCGTGGGATTCCCGGAGGTCCGCCGCACGATCACCGTGCGCGACGACCTCACGCTCGTCGACCTGCACTACGCGTTGCAGTCCGCGTTCGGCTGGGACGACGACCATCTCTACTCGTTCTGGCTGGACGGCTCGTTCTGGGCCTCCGAGGACGAGCACTACATGCACCCCTACCAGGCGGTCTCGCTCGATCCGCCCGGTCGGAGCGCCTGCGCGAGCCTGCGCGAACTCGGGCTTGCCGAGGGCCGGCAGATCGCCTACGAGTTCGACTTCGAGCGCCACTGGCGGGTCGTCCTGGAGCTGGGCGAGATTCGCGCGTCGTCGGGGAACGCGGCCGCGCGCTGCATCGAGCGCGAGGGCGTGGCGCCGCCGCAGTACCCCGAGGTCAGGATCGAGAAGGACGACGCGCCGGCGCAGCAGCCGACCGTCGAGTTCATGGCGCTGATGGTCGAGGAGGCCGACGCGGCCTAGCCTCGTGCCGCGCACCCGTCCCAGCCTCACCAGGTAGGACGGGCCCGCGCCGGGCTACGCAGCGCGCTGGAGCCGATCCGCCGAAGGCCTGCCACGAGCCGTGACCGTCAACGGCGAGGAGCCCGGCTGGGGACCGGGCTCCTCGCCAGCTGCTACGGGACGGTGCCGTGCTACGGACGCTGCGGGCGCTCCTGGACGGACGTCGCCTCGAAGCTCGCGTCGACGAGCACGACGACCTCGCTGCCGTCGGACTTGCGCACGTGCGCGTGGTAGGCCGCGCCGTCGCGACCGCCCTTCTCGCTGCGCAGGACCGTGCCGCCCGGAACCTTCGCCGCGGCGGCAGCCTTGACCTTGGCGGCCGTGTCACCGGTCAGCGCCGCGTGCTCGCCACCCGGGCCGCCGTGACCGCGACCGCCGCGGCCGCCGGCCGGGCGCGTCTGGACGGACGTCGCGGTGAAGCTCGAGTTGACGAGCACGACGACCTCGCTGCCGTCGGACTTGCGCACGAGGGCGTGGTAGGCCGCGCCGTCGCGGCCGCCCTTCTCGCTGCGCAGGACGGTCGCGCCGGGCACCTTCGCCAGCGCCGCCGCCTTGACCTTCGCCGCCGTCGTACCGGTCAGCGCCTCATGGCCCTCGCCGCCCGGACCGCCGTGACCGCGACCGCCGCGACCGCCGGCCGGGCGCGTCTGGACAGAGGTCGCCTCGAAGCTCGCGTTCACGAGCACGACGACCTCGGTGTCGTCGGACTTGCGCACGTGGGCGTGGTACTTCGTGCCGTACGGCCCGCCCTCCTCGGCGCGCAGCACCGTGGCGCCGGGGACCTTCGCGAGCGCCGCGGCCTTGACCTTGTCGGCGGTCTCGCCGGTCAGGGCCTTGTCCGCCGGGCGCTGGGTGGATGACGTGCCTGCGGACGACGGCGTCGTAGTTGTGGCTGCGCCGGCAAGCGCTGCGCCGCCGGCGGCAAGCGCCGAGACGGTGGCGATCGCGGTGAGCGTCTTACGTGACGAGTTGAGCATCGGGGTGGTCCTCCTGTGGTTGACGAAGCGTGATGAGAAGATCGACGCAGGGGCTGGGAACACGTTCGGGTGACGCTGAGAATCCGCTGAGAGTCAGGGCAGACGGGAGCGCCAGCGCACGCCGCCGAAGAGGGCGCCGAGCAACAGCACGAGCGCGCCGCCGGCGAACTGCGAGCTGACCTGGCGGCGCTCCCTGCGCGTGCCGATCCGCGAGCCGAGCCGCTCGTAGACCGCGTCGAGCGAGTCCGCGTCGCCGACCTCGAACGGATCGCCGCCGGAGCGCGCGGCGATCGCGCGCAGCGTCGCCGGGTCGGGCGGCACGGAGACCGACCGGCCGCTGCGCTCGTCGGTCACGACGCCGGCGGCGGTGCCGAGCGCGACGGTGTGGATCGGGATGCCGAGCCGGCGCGCGCGGTCGGCGGCCGCGAGCGGATCGGTGCCCTCGGTCGTCGCGCCGTCGGAGAGCAGCACGATCGCGGCGGGCGCGCGGCGCCCGCTCGTGTCGCGGCGCCCCTCGAGCGCGTCGAGGGCCGCGCTGAGCGTGTCGCCGGTGGCGGTGCCGCCTGCTGCCCGCAGCGCGTCGAGCGCCGCGCCGATCTCGCCGCGCTCGGTCGATGGCGCGATCGACGCGCGCGTGCCGGAGGCGTAGGACTGAAAGCCGACGAGCAGCTCGTCGGGCACGTCGGCGAGGAAGCTGCGCACCGCGCCGCGGACGGCGTCCAGCCGCGTCGGCGCGACGTCGGTGGCCGCCATCGACCCCGACGTGTCGGTGACGAGCATCACCGACGCGCGCTCGATCGGCACCGCGACGACGGCCTCGGGACGGGCGAGCGACACCGCCGCCGCGATCGCCGCGAGCGAGAGCAGCGCGGGCGCGACCCAGCGCCGCCAGGCGGGCGCGGGCGAGCGCACGCCGGCGAGCACGACCGCGGCCGGGAAGCGCACGGCGTAGCGGCGCCGGCGGCGGCGCGCGATCACGAACGCCGCCGCGAGCAGCGGGACGACCAAGGCGGCGAGCAGGTACAGCGGCTGCTGGACGCTCATCGCAGCGTCCTCGCCAGCGCGCGCAGCCAGTCGTCGCCGGTGCTGAGCGACACGTGCTGCGCGGCGGCGCCGCGCAGCACCGCCGCGACGGTCGCGCGGCGCGCCTGCTCGGCGTCCTCAAACGCCGCGCGCAGGCCGGGATCGGAGCTGTGCACCTCGACGAGCCCGCCCGTCTCCGGGTCGACGACGACGAGCTCGCCGGCGTCGGGCAGCGCGCCCTCGCGCGGGTCGCCGACCTCGACGGCGAGCAGCTCGTGACGCGCGCCGAGCGCGCGCAGCGGCCGCTGCCAGCCGGCGCGATCGCGGAAGTCGGACACGATCACGACGAGGCCCGGTTGTGTGGCGACGCGGCGCACACGGTCCAGCGCTTCGCCGAGTGGTGCATCGCTTGGTGTGAGACCAAGAACGGCACCACTCGAGTCGTGTGCGCCGTCGGGCGCGACACCCTCGCGCAGCGCGGCGCGAACCCTCGCGTGCGCGCCGCGCCCACCGCGCGGCGCGAGCACGAGCAGGCGCTGACCGCCGCACCGCACGAGGCCGATCCGCCCGCCGCGGCGAACGGCGAGCAGGGAGATCACGTCGCCGACGCCCTCGCCGACGTCGGACTTCAGGCGCAGCGCCGTGCCGAAGCCCATCGACGCCGAGACGTCGGCGACGAGCCACGTCGTCAGCGTCCGCTCGGGCACGTGCTCGCGCACGTGCAGCACGCCGGTGCGCGCGCTGGCGGCGGCGTCGAAGCGGCGCGCGTCGTCACCGGCCTCGTACGGGCGCAGCTGCGCGAGCTCGGTGCCCGAGCCGACGCCCGGGGCGCGGTGCTCGCCGGGCAGCACGCCGGCGACGCGGCGGCGCATCGCGACGTCGATCCGCGCGACGGCGCTGGCGGGCATGCGGCCCGGGCCCTGGCGGCCGGGCGGGATGACGAGCGTCATGCCGCGGCCGGCACCGCCGCAAGGCCGCCGACCTTGGCGAGCACGCGGTCGATCATCGCGTCCGGCGAGATGCCGTCGGCGAGCGCGTCGTAGGAGAGCACGAGCCGGTGGCGCAGGACGTCGGCGGCGAGGTCGCGCACATCGGCGGTCGTGGCGTGGGCGCGGCCGCGCAGCAGCGCGAGCGCCTGGGCGCCCTGCATGAGCCCGATCGAGGCGCGCGGGCTGGCGCCGTACTCGATGAGGTTCTCGAGCTCGCCGAGCCCGTGCTGGGCGGGGTGGCGTGTCGCGTCGACGACCTGGACGGCGAACTGCTTGACGGAACGGTCGACGTAGACCGCGCGCGCGGCGCGGCGGTGCTCGATCAGGCTGTCGACGTGCAGGACCGTGCGCGGCACGACCGGCTCGCCGTCGAGCAGGTCGAGCACGCCGACCTCGTCCTCGACGGACGGGTACTCGACGAGCAGCTTGAAGAGGAAGCGGTCGACCTGCGCCTCGGGCAGCGCGTACGTGCCCTCGGACTCGATCGGGTTCTGCGTCGCGAGCACGAGAAACGGCTTGGGCACCTCGTAGGCGGTGCCGCCGATCGTGACCTGCTGCTCCTGCATGACCTCCAGCAGCGCCGACTGGACCTTCGCCGGCGCGCGGTTGATCTCGTCGGCGAGCAGGAGGTTCGCGAAGACCGGGCCCAGCTCGGTTTCGAAGCGAGCCGTATCGGGCCGCCAGATGCGCGTGCCGACGAGGTCTGACGGCACGAGGTCGGGCGTGAACTGCACGCGCGAGAACGAGCCGCCGAGCACGTGGGCGAGCGTGCGGACGGTCAGCGTCTTGGCGAGCCCGGGGACGCCCTCGAGCAGCACGTGGCCGCCGGCGAGCAGCGCGACGAAGACGCGCTCGAGCATCGCGTCCTGGCCGACGATCGCGCGCTTGGACTCGTACAGCGCGGCCTGCAGGCCGCGGCGCGCCTCGTCGGCGAGATCGCGATCGTCATGGTCGATTCGTGCGGTGGACATGGTGAACTCGTTGCTCCTGGTCGTCGCTGACGGGGGTGATCGCCACGCTACGAAGCGGCCTGTCACGCGGCGGTAACCGCCGCGGTGCGGCCGGCACGCACGCCCGCCGCGGCAGTGGGCAGCGTCACCCGCGCGCGCAACCCGCCACCGGCCGGCGCGACGAGTTCCAGACCGCCACCATGCGCCTCCGCCACCGCGCGCACGATCGACAGCCCCAGTCCGGAGCCGCGGCCGCTGCGGCGGCGGTCCAGCCGCTGAAAGGGCTCGCCCAGCCGCGCGAGCAGCGTGGGCGCGATCACGGCGCCACCGTTGGCAACCTCGACCGACGCCGTCGCGCCGTCGCGCACGCGCACCCCGGCACGACACCCCGGGGCATGACGGATCGCGTTCTCCAGCAGGTTGGCGACGAGCCGCTCCAGCAATGCCGGATCGCCGCGCACCCACGCCGGCTCGGCATCGATCTCCAAGCGCACGCGCGCTCGCCCAGCCGCCGCCCCCAGCGAGCCGGCCACATGGCGCGTCAGCGCGCCCAGGTCGATCGGCTCGTCGGCGCGCGCGCCGTGGCTCGCCGTCGCCAGCACCAGCAGCCCGTCGAGCAGATCCTCGGTGCGGTCGGCCGCCTCGATCACCACGCGCCCCATCGCACGCAGCTCGTCGACGCTCGCATGCGGGTCGGCGAGCGTCACGTCGGCCTCGGTGCGGATCACGGTCAGCGGCGTGCGCAGCTCATGGCTCGCGTTGGCGACGAAGCGCCGCTGGCGCTCGGCCGCCTCCTGCACGCGCGCCAGCAGCGGCCCGGCGAGCAGCCAGCCGGCGCCGGCGGCGATCATGACGAGGCCGGCTGTCGCGAGCACGTACTGCCACGCGACCTGGCCCATCACCGCGTCGGCGTAGTCCGCCGGCAGGGTGCGCTCGAGGTGGCGATCGAGCACCCACCAGCTCAGCGCCAGCAGGGTGCCGGTCGCGACCGCCAGCACGCCGGCGTAGACGAGCGTGAGCCGCAGGCGCAACGCGTCGTGCACGACCGGTCCCGATCAGATCCGGTAGCCCGCGCCGGAGACGGTGTCGATCAGCGCCGGCTCGCCGAGCTTGCGGCGCAGCTTCATCACCGTCATCCGGACGATGTTCGTGAACGGGTCGATGTTCTCGTCCCAGACGCGCTCCAGCAGCCGCTCCGGGCTGACGACCGCGCCGTCGGCGGCGAGCAGCGTCTCGAGCACGCCGAACTCCTTCGGCGACAGCGGCAGCTCACGCCCCCGCCGGGTCGCGCTGCGGCGCGCCGGGTCGAGCTCGAGGTCGCCCGCCTTCATCACCGCGGGCCGCGCCGCACCGGCGCGGCGCGCAAGCGCGTGGATCCGCGCGAGCAGCTCGTCGAAGCGAAAGGGCTTGCCGAGGTAGTCGTCGGCGCCGAGCGCGAGCCCCGCGACGAGCGCGTCGGTGCTGCGCGCGGCGGTCAGCATGAGGATCTTCGTCGCAGGCTGCTCGCTGTTGAGCGTGCGGCAGACGTCGTCGCCGTGGACCTCGGGCAGGTCGCGGTCGAGCACGACGACGTCGTACGGGTTGACGCGGGCGCGGAACAGCGCCTGCGCGCCGTCGGCGGCGATGTCGACCGCGGCGCCGTGGCGGCGCAGCCCGCGCGCGAGGGCAGCGGCGACGCGCGGCTCGTCCTCGCAGACCAGGACGCGCATCAGTGGCCGTCCCCGTGCGTATGTGCGGGCGCGGCCACTGGCTACAGCTCCCTGCGATGGCCGTGCGGGCGCATGGCGCGGACGCCGCGCTGCGCGTCGACGGCGACCGGCGGCTGCTGCTGCGTCTGCACGGGCGGCTGGACCGTGGCCTCGAGACGGGCGTCGACGCGGGCGATGGCGCCCGCGCCGAGGCCGAAGAGCGCGGCGCCGGCGAGGACGATCAGCGGCGCCGCGATCCGGCGGATGCGTCGGGTGGGCATGGCGCACAGCAAAGCCGCGCTGCCCAAGAGGGGCCTGAACGTTGCCTGGGAGTTTCGTAAGTCTTCGCAGCCGGGTCAGACGAAGCGGCCGAACCAGCGCAGCGAGGCGACGGCGGCGAGCGCCATGAGCATCAGCGCGCCGCCGGCGAAGGAGCCGCTGACCTCCTGCTTGCGGCGCTCGGTCGCGACCTGCGATCCGAGCCGCTCGTAGACCTGCTCGAGCTCGGCCGCGTCGGCCGCCGCGAAGGCGCGCCCGCCGGAGCCCTGCGCGATCTGCGCGAGCGTCGCGGGGTCCGGCGGCGAGGCGCCGGCGGCGTCGCTGCCGAGCGCGACGGTGTAGATCGCGACGGACGCTGCGCGCGCCTGCGCGGCGACCCGCACCGGGTCGCTGCCGCGGACGGACTTGCCGTCGGAGATGAGGACGATCGCGGCGGGCGAGCGGCGCTTGTCGGTCGCGCGCTGGGCCGCGATCAGGCGCAGCGCTGCGTCGAGCGCGTCGCCGGTGGCGGTCGTGCCGGCGGCCTTGACGGAGTTCAGCGACGCGGTCACCGCCGCGTGATCGCGGGTCGGGCTCTGCAGCACCGTCGCGGCCTGGTTGAAGGCGATCGCGCCGACGCGCAGGCTGTCGGGCAGCTCGTCGACGAAGGTCGCCGCGGCGCGGCGCGCGGCGACGAGTCGCGACGGCTGCACGTCGGTCGCGAGCATCGAGCCGGAGCGATCGGTGACGACGACGACCGTCGCCTGCTCGACCGGCACGGCGACCGTCGCCTGCGGCTTGGCGAGCGCGACGACGAGCAGCAGCGCGGCGGCGGCGTAGCCGGCGATCGCGGCGTGGCGGCGCCAGCCCGGCCGCCGCGGCGCGACGGACGGCAGCACCGGCGCGGCGGCGAACGCGGCGCGGCCGCGGCGGGCCCGCCGCTCGCTGCGCACGTACAGCCAGACGGCGGGCACGACGAGCAGCGCCGCGAGCAGGAAGGCGGGGGCGGCGAAGCTCATCGCAGCAGCTCGATCAGGGCGCCCGCGATCGCGGCGGCGGCGCCGGCGGCGGCGGCCAGCAGGGCGGGTCGCGCCCAGCCGCCCGTGGCGGCGGGCCGATCGTCGTGCGCCGCGGGCGCCGGCGCCGGCGGCGTCACGGCGCCATGCGGGCTGGCGGCGATCCAGGGGTGGGTGCCGTGGTCTTCGTCGGTCCAGAGGCTCGGCATCGTCGGCAACCGTGCCAGCCGCCGCGTCACGCCGACGTAACTGCTGGAGGTCTGTCACCGCTCGGCGCGCACGGTGCGCCGCGCCGCCGAGCAGGCTTCATCGGCCGTCGGTCGGCATCGCAACCGGCGGGCCGCCGGTGCCGGCCGTCGTCTCCGGCGCGGGGCTCAGCCCGCGGATCTTGAACCGCGACGGACCCAGCGGCCCTGTCGTGCCTCCGATCGTGCCCGCCCGCCCCCAGGCGCCACCGAAGCCGTACCACGGCTGAGCCCTGGCGTCGACCAGCTTCTGCCACGTGCGCCATTGCGGGCAGCGCGGACAACTCGTCGCGACATCGTGGACGGCAAACCGCCGGCGGCCGGCCGCCTTGAAGACGTTCTCATACCTGCCGGCCCGCGGGTAGGACGCGTGGCTGCCACGGGCGCTGAAGACGACGGGGTGTGTCGGAAGGTCCGCGCCGAGGGCGATCCGGTCGACGGCGTGCCACGGGACGACGCGGCTCTCGTCGTGGTAGTGGTAGCGCGCGGAGACCGGGATGTACTGTCCTGCGACGGTGCCCCGGCGCAGCAGGACGCTGACGCGCTCCCAGTCGCCCTCATGGGCGACGAGCTTCGTCAGGCTTGCGGGCCCCGGCGGGATGCTCAGGCCGTAGAAGAACCAGTACGTGATGCGCAGGTCGCGCCTGCCATCGTGGCGTTCCTCGCTGCGCTCGAAGTACACCGGGATGGGCGACAGCATGCGCTGTGATCCCTCGCTTGTCGTGCGTCCGTCGCCGGCGCGCTTTGCGTCCCACAGGTCGAGGTGGAACCCCTCCTTCGCAGGCAGCCCGGCCGGCCGCTGCTTGACGTCGAACGCACGGGTGTGATCGCCGGCCGAGAAGCTCGGGCCGCGGTCGCGACAGCCATCCTTCGTCGCCGGCGTATGGCTGTAGGCGCCGGCCCCGGCAAGGCGCGACCGCTCGAACGCGCCCATGATCTGCTTGCGCCGTGCCTGAGGGTGGTCGACGTGGCGTCGTAGCGCGACGCTGTAGTCCGGGCACCCGTCGTGGGCCCACATCAGCCATGAGTTCTCCAGAAAGTCGTCGGCTCCCATCGGGTGAGCGGGCTCATCCGCGTCGAGGTGCACGAGCGGCGCGAACGCGGTCTCGGGACTCACGGTCGCGACGACCTGCTCGGCGGCCGCCGGCTTTGCGCCTGCGTGCTGCATTCGCAGGTCGCTCAGCAGGACATGTGCCTGCTGGCGACCGGAGCCGTCGGCAGCGATGCTCGCCGGTCTGCTCAACGCCAGTCGCAGGACCTCGGCGCGGGGCAGCTCGACGACGCGATCGATCTGCGCGTCGGCGAACGGATCACCGGGATCGCCGAGGCCGGGCAGCGGGGCGACGTAGACATGGTCGGCGGTCTGCCCGATATAGAACCCGTTGACCGCCTTGTTGTCCTTCAGCAGGACGGCGACCGGCTCCATCTTCGGCGCGCCTGCCGTCCGCAGGATCGCGATCAGGGCGCCACACACGACGACCGCGATCAGGACGACCTGCACGATGTGGCGGCGCAGGGTCGATCGCTTCGCCGTCGCCCAGATCGCCACGATGCCCAGGAGGATCGTGCCGTAGGCGACCGCCTGCTCGGGAAGCAGGTCGAAGCCGTTCATCTGCACGACGGCCGCCGTGATCGCGACAAGTCCCACGAGTCCGAGCGCGAACTTGAACTTCCCCGGTACGGCGTCGGCGGTCGGCGCGCCGACGATCGCCAGCAGCATCGCCGAGGCGGCGCCGAACACGACGGGAACGGCAAGAGCGTGCGCGCCGGCGATGAGCAGCAGCCGCTCGGGAAGCAGCGCCACCGCCTGGTCGGCCGCGAGTTCGAGCTTGTCGAAGCGCAGCCAGAACATGGCTCCGCCGACGAAGGTGACGGCGGCCCCCAGCCCCGCCGCCCCGGCCAGCACCTGCAGCGTGATCTTCAACGGCGAGTTCAGCGACGTGTCGTCGAGCACAGCTGCGTTCCCTCCTGGAGGCCGAGCCGGGCAGCGGTGTGACGCCGGCGTCATCTACGAAGAGCGCGCGGCGCTGCGCCCAGATACGTCCCCAGGCGGTGGGGCTCCACGCCGCCGCGAGCCAACGCTCGTGCCGGTTACGCAGGCGTGACGGGCCGGTTGCGAGCCTCGGCGCCACCCGAGCCACACGAAGGAGGTCAACACGTATGCAGAACACGCGCAGACCATGGGCGCGCGCCCTGTTCCTACCCGTGCTCGCCGTCGCCGTCGCACTGGTGGCAGCGGTCTCGAGCTGGGCGGCGAATCCCGCCGCGAGCGTGACGCCGTCGCAGAGCTCAGCCCCCGCGACGCAGGAGATCCAGGACACCCAGACCACACCGCAGCAGCCCGACGGCGACGGCGATCGTCACCGTCGCGGTGGGCCGGGCGGCCCGGGCGCTCGCGGTGACTGTCCGGACAAGGACGGCAGCGGATCCGGCAGCGGGAGCGCAGACCCCGGCGCGTCCGCGGCGCCGGCGCCGGCGCCGCAGTCGACGGCCCCCGAACCGACGGCGGACCCCACGCAGGTGTAGTAGGTAGGACGTCGCTGCAGCCGCCGGGCTCCGCGCCCGGTGGCGGCAGCACCTACCGCGCGACGAGGGCGGCGATCGGCACGGCGTAGAACGTCTCGCTCGCGCCGCCACCGGCGGGCGTCTTGCCGCCGATGACCTCGAAGATCGGCTTCTCGCCGATCATGCCGCGGTTCTCGATGACGAACTCGTCGGCCTCGCGGCGGCGCTCCTCGGGAACCTCGGAGCGGCGGATCACGATCGTCCCCTCGGGCCGATCGGGCGTGTCGATCAACGGCAGGTCGAGCAGCAGCTCTCTGATCTCGATCTCGTCTGGCATCGCCCGACGCCACGGTAGCAGGCGTTTCGGGGCTGCGTTCGGCCGGCGCGGAGCCGGTCTGCCGCGGCAGCTGTGAGCCGGTCTGCGAGCCGGCCCACGCCGTTGCATGGTGCGCACGGCGGCGATCCAGCTCAGGGCCCCTGGTCGGCGACGTTGCAGCCGATCCGTGTCGTCGGCGGCCTCGCGATCACGGCCTGCGGCTCGACGCGATCAGGACGATACGCGGGTCGCCGGCAAACTGAACGGGGAGAGCCGACGAGCGGATTCGAACCGCTGACCCCTTCATTACGAGTGAAGTGCTCTACCAGCTGAGCTACGTCGGCAAGGGGCCGAATCCTAGCGGGGTCTCGAATGGCTCAGGGCGCGGTGACGGCCATGAGCCGCGCGCCCCGAAGATGCCCGTGCTGGCCGATGTCACGTAGATCCCGGCGCCCTGGCGCGTCGTGCCGCCGATCCCGGGAGCCCCGCCGTCGACGATCGTGTCGATCGAGCCGATCGAGACGCGATCGCCGACGTAGATGCACAGTGGCCCGGCGCGGCGCGCGGGTCGGCCACCGTGCCGGGGCACTGCGGCGGTCCGGGCGGGTCCAGCACGATCGTGCGCGGCGGCGAGGCGGCCCGCTGCGCTCCGAACGAGATCGCCTCCGAGGCGACGTCGTCGACGTTGTTCGGCGGGCTGCCGTCGCCCGCCTCGAAGCGCCCACGCAGCGTCTTGCCGCCCGGCAGGCCGTCCGCCGGCGAACCGGCCGGTCGGCGGGCCCACGAATGCCGCGGCGCACGGTGCCGGCGGACAGGTCCTGCCCGCGCAGCGTGCCGATGCGGACCTTGCCCGGGGTGATCGCATTGCTCTTGACCTGGCGGTTGCCGACGCTGTCGGCGGGCAGCTTGAGGCTGCGTACGACGTGCCACCGAGGGCGACGAAGAGCGCCACGTACCCGACGAAATGGGCCCTGCTGTGCGCGCCCAGCCTGCCCTGAGATCAACACCCGGGACGCGATCGCGTCGCGCAGGCCCTTTGAATCGATGGGAAGGTCTGACACGGTGAATGCCATGACGAACCCCGCCGCCGACCCTCTGACCACCAGCGCTCGGCTGCTCTGCGGTCCCGGGCCGACGAACGTCGATCCGGCGGCCGTGGCCGCCATGCAGCAGCCGCTGCTCGGCCACCTCGATCCCGAGCTGCACGAGATCATGGACGAGCTCGTACGGATGCTGCGGCTCGTCTACCGCAACCCGGAGGGGCTCGTCCTGCCGCTGCAGGCGACCGGCACGACGGGCATGGAGACGGGCCTTCTGAACCTCACCGAGCCCGGCGACACGGTCATCGTCGGCGCCTCGGGCTATTTCGGCCGGCGGATCGCCGAGCTCGCCCGCCGCGCGGGCTGCGAGGTCGTCGAGGTGATCGAGGACTGGGGCACACACGTCCCCAACGCGCGCCTGCTCGAGGCGCTGGACGAGCATCCGGAGGCGACGCTGCTGGCCGTCGTCCACGGCGAGACGTCGACCGGCTCCGAGCACCCGCTCGCCGAGCTGGGCGCGGCGCTGAAGGACAAGCCGAACACGCTGCTGATGGCCGACTGCGTCACGACGCTGGGCGGGACCGAGCTCGACATCCACGGCTGGGGCGTCGACTACGCCTACTCGTGCACGCAGAAGTGCCTCGGCGCGCCGCCCGGCATGTCGCCGATCTCGGTCTCCGCGGCGGGCATGGAGCGCTTCGCCGCTCGCCGCACGCCCGTGCCGTTCGCCTTCGACTTCGAGCTGCTGCGCCGGTTCTGGGTCGATCGCCCGGCGAAGTACCACCACACGGCGCCGAGCCTGCACATCTACGCGCTCTACGCGGTCCTGCGCGAGACGCTCGTCGAGGGCGTCGCCGAGCGCTGCGCGCGGCACGTCGCCGCCGGCGCGCACCTGCGCCAGCGCGTCCGCGACGCCGGCCTCGCGCTGATCGCCGAGCCCGACCACCAACTGCCGCAGCTCAGCGCCGTCGCGGTCCCCGAGGGCATCGACGGCAACGACGTCCGGCTCGAGCTGCTGTCCGAGCATCGCATCGAGGTCGGCGGCGGGCTGGAGGGCGCGCCGCCGATGTGGCGCATCGGCCTGATGGGCCCCAACGCGACGACGCAGACCGCCGACCACGTCTTCGACGCGCTCCTGGCCTCGCTCTAGTCCGGCTCGGCCCAGGCCCGGAGGGCGGTCGCGCCGAGCGCGCGGCCGGCGGCCTCGATCTCCTCGAGCGCCGACGCGGCCCACACCCCGGCGAGGCCCGCCCGCGCGGCCTCGTCCGCGCTCAGCCTGCTCGTCCCGGCGACGGCGTGGATCGGAACGCCGGCCGCGTGCGCGCGGCGCACGAGCTCGCCGACGATCTTGCCACCGAAGCTCTGGTCGTCGATCCGGCCCTCGCCCGCGACGACGAGCTGGGCGGCGCGGATCCGCGCGTCGACACCGAGCGCCTCGAGCACCGCGGGCGCGCCGGGGCGAAGCTCGGCGTCGAACACGGCCCACAGGCCACCCGACAGCCCACCGGCGCAGCCCGTCGCCGGCACGCCTCGCGGGTCGTTGCGAAACGACGCCGCGAGCGCGTCGAGCCGCCCCTCCAGCCGCACGATCATCGCCTCGTCGGCGCCCTTCTGCGGGCCGAACACGCGCGCCGCCTGCTCGAAGCTGAACTCGACGTCGCAGAGGACCTCCAGCCGCACGCCGCCCGCGAGCCCGCCGCCCGCCTGAACCGCCGCGATCGCGCCGGCGCCGCCGTCCGTCGTCGCGCTGCCGCCGGCGGCGACGACGACCTTGCGCGCGCCGGTCGCCGCCGCCGCGAGGATCAGCTCCCCCGTACCGCCGGTCGAAGCGGCCCAGGCGTCGCGCTCGTGCTCGCCGACGAGCGCCAGACCCGACGCCTGCGCAACCTCCACGATCGCCGTCGCTGCAGCGTCGACGAGCCCGAGCTGGCAGTCGACCGGCCGCCCGAGCGGGTCGCTCGCGCGCGCCGCGACGAACGATCCCCCGAGCGCCTCCACGAGCAGCGCCATCGTCCCCTCACCGCCGTCGGCGACCGGGCAGAGGTCGACCTCCCAGCCGGCCGCCTCCAAGCCGCTGCCCAGCGCGCGCGCGACGGACCGCGCGTCGAAGGTCCCCTTGAACGAGTCGGGTGCGACGAGCGCGCGCGGCCTCACGGCCACGGACGTTATCCGGCGATCGCAGCGCCGTCGCGCAGGTGCGCGCCACCGAGGCGCAGGAACTCATGCAGCGACGCGAAGAAGATGTCCAGCAGCTCCGGGTCGAACGCGGTGCCGTGCCCCGCGCGCATCTGTGCGACCGCGTCGCCGAGCGCGAGCGCAGGGCGGTAGACGCGGTCGGAGGTGAGCGCGTCGAAGACGTCGCAGATCGCGACGATGCGGCCCGCGCGCGGGATCTGCTCGCCGCGCAGCCCGCGCGGATAGCCCTTGCCGTCCCAGCGCTCGTGGTGCGTCCAGGCGACGGTCGCGGCGAGCTCGATGAACGCGTTGCCGGGGCTCGCGAGCAGATGGCGGCCGTACTCGGCGTGGCGCTCGACGAGCGCGCGCTCGAAGTCGTCGAGCAGACCGCGCTTGTCGAGGATCTCCTGCGGGATCGTCACCGTGCCGATGTCGTGCAGGCGCGCGGCCTGCGTCAGCTCGATGCAGCTGCGCCGATCCAGGCCGGCGAGCGCGCCGAGCAGCGCGCTGTAGCGCGAGACACGCTCGTCGTGCTCGGTCGCAGGGCCGACCTCGCGCGTGCCGCGGGCCGGATCGCATGGTCCGCGCGCCGTCATCGCCGTCCCCTGCGCCAGCGGGCGCGCGGCGGCGAGCAGCGCCCGCGGTGATCTCGCGGGGTGATCGGTGTCCCCGGGGCGCTCACAACAGCTGCAGCTTGCGCGCGAGCGCCACGGCCTCGCCGCGGCTGGCGGTGCCGAGCTTGCGGTAGATCGCGCGCGTGTGCGTCTTCACCGTGTTGTGGGCGACGAACAGCTCGCCGGCGATCGCCCGGCAGCGAGAGGGTGCCGCCGAGCAGGCGCAGCACCTCGAGCTCGCGCTCGCTGAGCGGCTCGCAGCCGTCGGAGGAGATCGTCAGCGCGCGGCTGGACGGGGCCGGCAAGCGCGCCGCCGACGCGTCGACGGCGCGCAGCGACAGCGCAGCGAGGTACAGGCCTGCCGGCCAGCCCTCCGTGCGGCGGACGAGCGCGGCGAGCTCGTCCGGGGAGAGGTCGCGGCCGAGCCGCTCGTTGAGCAAGCAGCGCGCCTCGCCGTCGTCGAAGCGCAGGTCGGCGGCGCGCAGCTCGGTCAGGTCGCCCCGGGCCCGCAGCCGGCCGAGCGGCAGCCCAGGCGCGTGGCGCGTGGCGATCGCGATCCGCACGTCCGCGGGCGCCTTCTCGACGAGCCAGGCGAGCGTTCCGTGCGCGGCCGCGTCGGAGACGAGATGCAGGTCGTCGAGCACGAGGTCGAGCGCGACGCCGTGGGCGCCGAGGTCGTCGACGAGCGGTACGAGGACGTCGTGCTGGACGTCGACGAACGGGCCGGCGAGCGCCCCGAGCGAGCGCCGGCCGACCTGCGGGCAGGCGCCGGCGATGCCGCTGACGACCGCGATCCAGAACGCGAACAGGCCGTCGTCCTCGGGCGCGAGCTGGATCCAGGCGGTTGGCCGGCCGGCGTCGCGGGCGATCCACTGGCGCAGCAGCGTCGTCTTGCCGTAGCCGGCGGACGCGCAGACGAGCAGCAGTCGGGCGTGCGGATCGATGGCGGCGAGCTGGCGCCGGCGCAGCAGGTGCTGGGGCCGGGAGCGGGGCGGATCGAACTTCGTCGCGCAATGCGCGGGCACGGCCGCGTCGGCGCCCGGCGGTGCAACGTCATGCAGCGATCCGGGTGCCACGGCGACCGACCGTAGCCACCTGAAAACCCCCGGCTCTGCGGCCGATCAGGTTCGGTTGCTTCGGGACTGAAGGTGATGCAAATGCACCGTCGATGCGCCGTTCCATGAACGAGGATGCGATGCGACAACACGCCGCGACGCGCATCAGACATCATGCCGTGGGTGCCGACGGACGACGAGGCGCCGCGCTTCGACCTGCAATCCCACTCGACGTGCTCGGACGGCGCGCTCGTCCCTGCCGCGGTGGTCGCCGCGGCGGCCGCGGCCGGCGTGCGGCTGCTGGCCCTGACCGATCACGACACGGTCGCCGGCGTGAGCGCCGCGCAGAAGGCCGCAGCCGAGCATCGGATCGCGCTCGTCCCGGCCGTCGAGATCTCCACCGTCGACGTGCTCGGCGAGGATTTCCACGTCCTGGGCTACGGCATAGATCACACCGACGCCGAGCTCGACCAGCGCCTCCACGGCTGGCGTGCCGACCGCGCCGCGCGGATCGACCGGATGGCCGACATGCTCGACGGCCTCGGCCTGCCGCCGGACCGCAGCGAGCTCGACGCGCGCCGCGCCGCCGGGATGCCGATCGGGCGCCCGCACCTCGCGACCGCGGCGATCGCCGCCAACCGCGAGCGGCTCGAGGCCGACGGGCTCGCCGAGTGCTCGGCCTTTCTCGAGGCCTACCTCTGCAGCGGCGGCCCCGCCTACTCGCGCCGCACGACGCCGACCGTTGGCGAGGCGATCGCTGCGATCCACGCCGCCGGGGGCGTCGCCGTGTGGGCGCACCCGTTCTGGGACGTCGCGCGCGACGACGATGTCGTCGGCGCGCTGGAGCGCTTCAGCGCGTGCGGCCTGGACGGCGTCGAGGCCTTCTACACGACGCACGACGCGCCGCAGACGCGGCTGCTCTGCGAGACGGCCGCGCGGTTTGACCTGCTGACGACGGGCTCGGCCGACTTCCACGGCCCCGAGCACAGCCGCTTCTCCCGCTTCCGCGCGTTCGATCTGTACGGCTGCGAGCCGCGGCTGGGGGCGATCGGCGACTTCGCACCGGCCTGAGCGCGCCGCGCGCGCCTCGGCCTCGCCGGCATGTCAGCCGCGCAGCGCCCGCGCCAGCCGCGAGCCGAGCGCGTCGAGCGCGAGCTCCTCGTTGGGGTTGAACTGCAGCAGCGTGCGCGTCTGCTCGACGAGCTCCTGCGCGGCGCGCAGCCTGCCCGCGTCGGCGACGAGCGCCGCGTCCTCCCCCAGCTCGGCGAGCCGATCGGAGTTGTGGACGATCTCGGGTACCCCGTCGCGGATGCAGGCGACGTCGCGCAGCCACAGGCCGACGAGCGACAGGCCCCGGTCAAGTGCCGCCGTCTGCGCGCGCCGGGCGGCGCGCTTGCCGCGCTCGGCGGCCTCGCGGCGCAGGCGCCCATGGTCCTTGGAGATCGCGAACTGCAGGTCGTCGTCGAGCGCCTGCTCGATGCCCTCTCCCGCGGTGGCGCCGGCCGCGCGGGCGCGCTGCAGCAGCGTCAGCCACGGTCGCCCGGCGATCTCGTCGCGCAGCGCGCCGCGCGCGACCGCCTCGGCGCCGGCGCGCAGCGCGGGGCCGTCGCCGAGCGCGAGCGCGAGCGCGCGCGCGCTGTCGCCGAGGCCGAGCCGTGCGCTCGCATCGGCGAGCGCCGGCGCCACGCCGTGGCGACCCAGCCGCGCGGCGATCGCCTCCACCGGCGGGGCGTCGAAGCGCACCGGCTGGCAGCGGCTGGCGATCGTCGGCAGCACCTCGCCCGGGCGGCTCGTCAGCAGGATCAGGTGCGCGAACGACGGCGGCTCCTCGAGCGTCTTGAGCATCCGGTTGGCGGCCTGGTCGTTGAGCTCGTCGGCGTCCTCGATGACGAACACGCGGCGGCTGGACTCGAACGGCGTGCGCGCGGCGCCCGCGACGACGGCCTCGTCGACGTCGCCGACGAGGATCCCGGCCGCGCTCGCGGGCGCGACCCAGGTCAGGTCGGGGTGCGCGCCGTGCTCGACGCGGGCCGCTGCGCCGGCCGGATCGGCGGCGCCGTCGGTCAGCAGCGCGGAGGCGAAGGCACGCGCGACGGTGCGCTTGCCGCTGCCCGCCGGACCGCAGAACAGGTACGCGTGGTTCGGTGCGCCGCCGGGCGCGAGCGCCGCGCCGAGGACGGCGCGGGCGTGCGGATGGCGCTCGGTGCCTTTGAGCATCGGGCGAGAACGGTAGCGTCGCCCCGGATGGCGGATTCGCAACGGGGAAGGCTGATCACGATCGAGGGGATCGACGGCGCCGGCAAGTCGACGCTGGCGGCCGCTCTGCACGCCGTCCTCGCCCGGGACCGGCCCGTCGAGCTGCTGCGCGAACCCGGCGGCGTCGAGCTCTCCGAGCGCATCCGCGCGCTCGTCCAGGACCCCGGACTGCGCTGCGGTCCGCGCGCCGAGGCGCTGCTCTACGCCGCCGCCCGGGCGCAGCTCGTCGACGAGCGCCTGCGGCCCCTGCTCGACGCCGGAACGTGGGTCCTGCTCGACCGCTTCGTCGACTCCTCGCTCGCCTATCAGGGCGCCGGGCGCGACCTGGGGATCGAGGCGGTCGCGATGCTGAGCGCGTTCGCCACCCACGGCATCAGTCCCGACCGCACGCTGCTGCTGCGCATCGATCCGGTCACCGCGCGCTCGCGCCAGCAGTCGCGGATGGTCGCGCCCGACCGTCTCGAGCAGGAGGACCAGGCGTTCTTCGACACGATCGCGGCCGCCTACGACGAGCTCGCGGCGGCCGCCCCGAACCGCATCCGCGTTCTCGACGCCGACGACACGCCCGAGCGCGTGCTCGCGCTCGCCGTCGCGGCGGTGGCCGACCTAGACTCCGCGCGGTCGTGAGCGGCCGCGCACCCGAATTCGAGGTCGAGCGCTTCGAGCGCGTCGCCGCCGGCGGCGGCACGGTCCTGCTGCGGATCTCCGGGCGCTGGCGTTCGGACTCGCGCGAGCGCCTCGCACCGCCGCTGCTGCTGCTCGACGACGGGCGCCGCTCGCGCCGCCTCTCCCCCCTGCCGGGCCCCGACGACGCCGCCCCGCTCGCCGGACCCGATCCGCCGGCGTGGCGCGCGGCGTTCTCGGTCCCCGTCGCGATGCTCACCGACGGGCGCCTGGCGTTCGCGCTGGAGACGAGCCGCGGCATCGTCGACCTGCCCAAGCCGCAGGAGGCCGCCGCGCGGACGCGCAAGGCGCCCAAGCCCGCCGCGACCGAGGCCGAGCCCGAGCGCAAGGCCGCGCCCGTCCTCTCGATCGATCCGAGCGTGCTGCGCGAGGAGCGCCGGCGCCGTGAGGACGCCGAGCGTGCCGCCGAGGAGCGCCGCCAGGCGATGGCGCAGCTCGAGGAGCGCCTGCAGACCGAGCGCGGCCTGCGCAGCACGGCCGAGCGCGCGGCGCGGGAGGCGCGCGACGAGCTCGTGCGCCTGCGCGCACAGTCCGAGGCGGCGCAGCGCAGCGGCGAGCGCGCGACGCGAGAGCTGACCGAGCGCGTCGCCTTCCTCGAGCAGGCGCGCGGCGCGGCCGAGGAGCACGCGCGGCTCGCGCGCGACGAGATCGCGGTCGCGCGCGCGACGCTCGACGAGCGGATCGGCGCCGAGCGCGAGGCGCGCGGGCAGCTCGAGGCCGCGGTCGCCGCGCGCGAGCGCGAGGTGCTGTCGGCGCGCGCCGACGCCGAGCGCGTGGCGCGCGACAGCGAGCGCGCGTTGGAGCAGGCGGACGTCAAGGAGCAGGAGCGCGCCGCGCGCGCCGCGGCCGAGGTCCAGGCGGCGCGCGCGCAGGCCGAGCAGGCCGCCGCGCTCGCCGACGCGCAGAGCCAGGCCGCGCGCGAGGAGACCAAGGCCGCCGCCAAGCGCGCCGACGCGGCGATCCAGGCCGCGCGCGACGAGGCGCGGTCGACGATCGAGCGCGAGTGGACGTCGTCGCGCGAGCACGCGGCCGCGGCCGCCGCCGAGTCGCGCGCCGCGGCCGAGAAGGCGATCGCGCAGGCGCGCGCGCAGGTCGAGCGCGCGCAGGCCGAGGCGAAGGCCGCGCACGACCAGCAGAAGGCGTCGGCCGAGCAGGCCGCGCTCGCCGCCCGGGAGCTCCTGTCCGCGCAGGCCGCGGCGGCCGCGATCGCCGCGGAGCTCGAGCAGGCGCAGGCCCAGGCCGAGGCGCTCGCGGCCGCGCGCACAGGCGCCGAGGCGCTCGCCGCCGAGCGCGCCACGGCGCTCAGGGCGGCGCAGGCGAGGATCGCGCAGGCCGACGAGTCGACGCAGGTCGCCGTCGCTCGAGCGACCCAGACCGAGCGCGCGCTGGAGGCCGCGCGGCAGGTGGAGCGCGAGCGCGACGAGGCGGTCGCCGCCGCGCGCACCGCCGCCGAGCGCGCCGAGCGCACGACCGGCCGCGTGCGGGCGCTCGAGCGTGAGCTCGACGAGGTCCGCCGGCGCGCCGAGGCCGGCGCGAGCGCCGAGCAGCAGGTCCTCGATCTGAAGGGCCGCGCCGCCGAGCTCGAGGCAGCGCGCCGCCAGGCCGCCGAGGTCGCCGACCGGGTGCCCGAGCTCGAGGCCGAGCTCGAGGCGGCCCACGCGGAGCGGCGCGAGGCCGAGGCGCTCGTCGAGCGCGCCCGCGCGGAGCTCGTCGGCGCGCGCACCGATTACGCCCGCGCAAGCGACGAGGCGGCGCTGCTCGAGGACGCGCGCGCGGAGGCCGAGCGGCTCGTCGCGCGGATCGCCGAGCTCGAGCAGACCGCGCAGGACCGCGAGCGCGCCGCGACCGAGGCGGCGCGCGGGCACGAGGCCGAGCTTGCCGCCGAGCGCAAGCAGGCCGAGGTCGCGCTCGCCGCGGCGGCCGACCGGCTGACCGCCGAGCGCGAGCGCGCGTCCGAGCTGGAGGGGCGCGCGCGGGCGCGCGCCGAGGAGCTCGCGGCGCGAGCACAGCTTCAGGACGAAGCGGTCCTCGAGGCCGCCGAACAGGCGCGCGCGCTGGCCGCCCGGGCGACCGCCGCCGAACGCCGCACGGGCGAGCTCGAAGCGCGCGCCGAGGAGCTCGAGCAGACGCTGCAGAGCGCCACGCAGTCCGGCGCCGAGCTGCGCGCGCAGGTCGCCGCGCACGCCCAGCGCGCGACGGAGCTCGACGCGCGCGCGGCGCAGGCCGAGCAGCGCGTCGCGGCGCTGGAGCGCAAGGGCGCCGAGGCGCGCGAGCGGGCGGCGGCGCTGGAGCAGACCGCGGCGCGCGTCACGTCGCTGGAAGCCGAGCTTGCCCGCGCACAGGAGCAGGGCGGCGAGGTCGCAGAGCTGCGCGTCGCGCACGAGCGGGCCGCGCGCGGGCTCGAGGACGCGCTGGCGCTGGTCGCTCAGCTCGAGCGCACGGCGGCCGAGCTGCCCGGCGCGCGCGCCGAGGCGCAGGACGCGGGCGCGCGCTACGAGCAGGAGGTCGCGGCGCGCGACGAGGCCGAGCGCCGCGCCGAGGAGGCGGCGGCCGAACTGGCACGCGTGGCCGCCCTCGCCGAGGACGCGTCCGCGCAGGCGCGCGCTGCCGAGGCCGAGGCGAGCGCATTGCGAACGGCGATCGACGCCGCCCAGGACGAGGCGCTCGCGGCGCTCGCCGAGGCCGAGACCGAGCGCACCGAGCGCGCGGCCGCCGAGCACGCGCTGGCCGAGACGACGCGGTTGCGGGCCGAGCTCGAGGCGCGCGTCGCCGAGCTCGAGCCCGTGGCCGCCGGGCTGCCGGAGCTGCAGGAGCGCCTGCTCGCGGCGACGGCCGATGCGGCGCGGATCCCCGATCTGCAGGCCGAGCTCGAGCGCGCACACGGCGACGCCGAGCGCGCGGACCCGCTCGAGCGCGAGCTCGAGCAGCTGCGCGCGCAGGCCGCTCGCGCGCAGAAGCTCGACGCGCAATTGGTGGCAGCGCGTTCGGAGCTCAAGCGCCTGGGCGAGCTCGAGGCGCGCGCGCAGGCGCTCACCGAGCGCGCCGCGGCGGCCGACGAGCTCGAGGCGCAGCTCGAGTCGGTCTCCTGGAAATCGGCCTCGCGCAGCACCGCGCTCGAGGCGCTGCGCGCGCAGACCGACGAGCAGGCGGCAGCGCTGGCGACCGCCGAGGCCGAGCTCGCGCGTGCGCGGGCGCTCGCCCAACAGCGCGCCGCCGAGCGCGACGAAGCGCACGGCCAGGCCGCCGCGAGCGCCGCCGAGCTGAGCGACACGCAGGCCGCACGCGACGAGACCCAGCGCGCGCTGCAGGGCGCCCAGGAGCGGGCCCAGGCGCGCGTCGCGGAGATCGAGCAGACGCGGGCGGCGCTCGCCGCCGAGCTCGACGAGCTGCGCGACACGCAGGCTGAGCAGCAGCGTGAGCTGGCCGGCGTCCGCGACGAGCGCGCCGCGCTGGCGGCGCAGCTCGAGGCGATCCGCTCCGAGCAGGGCGACGCCGGACAGCGGTTGCAGGCCGCGCAGGCGCAGGCCGGCGAGCTCGCCGGCGAACTCGACGCCGCGCGCAGCGAGCGCGACGAGGCGCAGGCGGCGGCGCGGCGCACGGCCGATGCGCTCGAGCTGGCCCGCGACCAGAGCGTCAACCTCGAGCAGCAGCTGCTCGCCGCGCGCGAGGACGCCGCCGCCGGGGAGGCCCTGCTCGAGGAGGCCGCCGCGCGCGCCGACGAGCTCGAGCTGCGGCTGCGCGAGATCGACGGCGACGTGCGAGAGCGCGCCGTTGCACTGGACGGGTCGCGCGCCGAGACGGCCGCCGTCGCCGCCCAGCTCGACGAGGCGGGGGCGCGGATCGATCAGCTGACGGCAGCCGAGCAGCGTGAGCGCGAGACGACCGCCGAGCTCGCGCGCGCGGTCGAGGCCCAACATGCGCTCGCGGCGCAGCTCGAGTCGACGAGCGCCGCCGTCGAGATCGCCACGCAGCAGCGCGACGCGCGCGCCGAGCGCGTGGCCGAACTCGAGCAGGAGCTCGAGCAGGAGCGCGCCTCGCGCAGCGCCCACGAGGCCGAGCTCGGCGCCGAGCGCACGCAGCTCGCCGAGCGGCTCGTCGAGGTCGAGGCGCTCGCCGGCGCCGAGCGCGAGCGCGCCGACGCGCTGCACGCCGAGGTCGACGCCACGCAGGCGAAGCTCGATCGCATCTCCGCCGAGCTGGCGGCGGCGCAGGACGCGTCGGCCACGGACCAGGCCGCGCAGGCGCGGTCGACGGCGGAGCTCGACGCGCTCGCCGTCGAGCACGCGAGCGCGGTCGCCCAGATCGAGGCGCTGACCGGCGAGCGCGACGAGGCGCGCGCGCGGATCGACGAGCTGACGGCGCAGCAGGCCGAAGCGCAGCGGCGCATCGGGACGCTCGACGCGCGGCGCGGCCACGCCGGCGCCGAGATCGACGAGCTCAGCTCCGAGCGCGACGCGGCGCATGCCGAGATCGAACGCCTGACCGCCGCGCGCGACGAGGCGCTCGCGCAGCTGCGCCGGCTCGATGGCGAGCGCGAGTCGGCGCAGTCGCAGATCGCCGCGCTGACGGCGGCGCGCGACGGCGCGCAGGCCGGTATCGAGCGCCTGGCGGCGGCGCGCAACGCGTCCGTCGCGGAGATCGAGACGCTCACCGGCGAGCGCGACCGCGCGCACGAGGAGATCCAGCAGCTCGCCGCCGCCCACGAGGTGGCGCTGACCCAGATCGCCTCGCTCAGCGACGACCTCGACGCCGCCGACACGCGCATCCGGGAGCTTGTGCAGGCGCTGGCGCAGGCCGGCGACGAGACGGCCGCACTCGCCGAGCAGCGCGACTCCGCCCGCGAGCAGGCGGCGGCGCTCGACGCCGAGCGCGCCGCCGCGCGGGCGCAGGTCGACACGCTGACCGAGCAGCACGCCGAGGCGCAGCGCCGCGCCGAGACGCTCACGCGCCACCGCGGCGACGCAAGCGCCGAGCTGCAGGAGGTCGGCGGCGAGCGCGACGCGCTGCAGGCGCAGCTGGCAGAGCTCGCCGGCGAGCGCGACGCCGCGCAGGCGAGCATCGAGCAGCTCTCCGCCGAGCACGAGGCGGCGCTCGCGCGGATCGCGCAGCTCGGCGAGCAACGCGACAGCGCCGAGGCGCGAATCGCCGAGCTGACCGCGCTGGAGCAGGAGGCTCGCGCCGAGTGCGAGGCGTTCGCCGACCAGCGCGACGCCGCCCGCGCCGAGATCGAGGCGCTCGCCGCCCAGCAGGCCGAGGCCGCCGAACGGATCCAGACGCTGACCCGCCACCGCGGCGACGCGAGCGCCGAGCTGCAGGACCTCAGCACCGAGCACGAGGCCGCACGTGCCCGCATCGCCGAGCTGACCGCGCTCGAGCAGCAGGCCCGCGCCGCAGGCGCGGCGCTCGCCGCCGAACGCGACGAGCTGCAGGAGGAGATCGGCGAGCTGACGGCGCAGCACGCGCGGGCGCGCGCCGAGATCACCGAGCTGACGCAGGAGCGCGACAGCGCCCACGAGCAGCTCGCCACGCTCGCCGAGCAGCGCGCGACCGCCGAGGGGCAGATCACCGCGCTCGGCGGGCGGCTCGACGGCGCCCTGGAGCAGATCGCGGAGCTGACGACGCAGCGCGACGACACCGCCGCCGCGCTACGCGCGCACACCGAGCAGCGCGACGCGGCGCGCGCGCAGGTCGAGCGCCTCGAGCGCGAGCGCCTCGCCGCCGCCGCAACGCTCGACGAGCTCGGCTCCAAGCGCGTCGAGGCGACCGCGGCGATCGCGCGGCTGACGGCGCAGCAGGCGTCGGCACGCGCCGAGATCGAGACGCTGACGGGCGAGCGCGAGGACGCACACGCCCAGATCCAGGAGCTCGTCGGAGAGCGCGATGCGGCGCTCGCGCAGGCGCGCGGCCTGACGGAGCGCAGCAGCGCCGCCGCGGCGCGGGTCGAGGAGCTGACGGCCCGGCTCGGCGGCGCCACGGCGACGATCGCGGAGCTGACCGGCGAGCGCGACCGCGCCGCCGCGACGATCGAGGAGCTCACGGCGGCGCGCAGCGAGGCGACCGCGACGATCCACACGCTCACCGACGAGAGCACGGCGGCCGCCGCCGCGCTGCAGCAGGTCGAGGCCGAGCGCGACGACGTCATCGCGGAGCTGCGCGAGCTGACCACCGAGCGCGACGCCGCGCAGGCGCTGATCGCCCGGCTGCGTTCCGAGCGCGGCGACGCGCGCGGCGAGATCGAGCGCCTCACGGGCGAGCACGACGCGGCGGCGGCGCAGATCGAGCGCCTGTCGGGTGTGCTCGCCGCGGCGCAGGCCGAGGCCGTCCGGCGCGCGGAGGAGGACGCCGAGCTGCAGCGCGAGCTCGAGCAGTCGCTGCGCGCGGCGGTCGCCGAGGTCGATCGTCTCGTCACGCAGGAGAGCGCGCTCAGCAGCGACCTCGAGGACGCGCTCGAGGATGTCCGCCGAGCGACCGAGCGGATCGCCGCGGAGGAGCGCGACCGCGCGCTGCTCGAGCAGCGCCTCGACGAGGCGATGACGGCCGGTGCCGAGGCCGCGCAGCGCGCACGCGGGGAGGCCGCCGCGCGCAAGGCGCTCGAGAACCGGATCGCGAAGCTCGCGACGTCGAGCGAGGAGGCCGCCCAGCAGGCGGCCGAGGCGCGCGCGGCCGCGCTGCGCGCCGCCGCGCGGGCGGCGAAGGCCGCCCAGAAGCAGGCCGCCTCCGAAGCCGAGGCGCGGGCCGCCCAGCGCGCGCTCGACGAGCAGACGCGCGAGGCCGAGCGCGAGGCCGAGGCGCAGGAGGCGCTGGAGCGCGCGGTCCGCCGGCACGCCGAGGAGGAGCAGCGCCACGCGGCCTCCGAGCAGCTGCGCCGCCAGCAGGAGCAGGCGCTGCGCGCGGCTGCCGAGCAGCGTCGCCGCGATCGTGCCGCCCGCCGCGAGGACGCCGCCGCCGCGGTGCCGAAGCCCAAGACCCCGTCGAAGGGGCCGCCGCAGCCAGCGCCAGAGCCCGAGCGCGTCGGCGCGGTACCGGCCAGGGAGCGCAGCGCCGCTCCCGAGCGCGAGCGTGAGCTGCGGCGAACGCCGGCCAAGTCCCGTGCGGTCGCGCGGGGCGCTGTCAGCGAGCTGCCGGCGTCGCGCATGCGGGCGAGCTCGCACCGCCTCCCGTCAGAGCTCGTGATCGGGATCTTCATCTTCCTCGTCGCGATCACGCTCGCGATCCTGGTCCTGCTCGACGTGTTCCGCGTCTCCGTCACCGGCTGACGCGCCGGTCGCGCCTCAGTCGCCGGCGCCGCCGGGCGGCGGCGGGGCGACCTGCTGCGGCGCGGTCGGCTGCCCCGCGGGCGGGGTGGTGACCGGACCGGCGGGCGGCGGCGTCACCGTCCCGGCGGGAGGCGTCCCCGCGGCGGGACCGCCGAGCGGCGCGGGCGCAGCCGCCTGCGAGGCGTCGTAGCGCGGGCTCAGTGGCGTGCCGGTCGCGGTCGGCGAGCCGGCGGCCGGCACCTCGAAGGTCGCCAGCCGCCCGGCCAGCGCGCGCGCCCCCGAGCCGAGCGGGTCGAGCTCGAGCAGGCGCGCCGTCGCGGCCTTTGCGCCCGGGCGGTCGGCGGTCTTCAGCGCCAGCTCGAGCAGCCGGAACCAGACCGTCGAGCTGTACGGCTGGCGGTCGGCGGCGTCGAGCAGGAACCGGCGCGCTTCGAGCAGCCGGCCGCGGCCCTCGGCGAGCGCGGCGGCCGCGAGCAACGGGCGCACCGCCGTCGGATCCAGCCGCGCTGCGAGGTCGGCGTTCGCGGCCGCGTCCTGCAGCTCCGCGGCGCCGGCGTCGGTCGACACCGCCTGCGCCGAGCTCGCCTTCTGGTCGGCGACCATCGGCAGCCCGGCGGAGACGATCACGAGACCCGCGCATACGCACGCCAGCGCGAGCGCGAGGCCGCGCGTGCCGGTCGCGCTGCGCATCGCCGGCTGGCTGCGGCGCGGCGCCCACGGCGCCGCGGCGAGCACGCCGAGGAACAGCAGCGCCGGGATCGTGACGCCGGGGATGTCCCAGTCCCAGTCGACGAGCCCGTGCACGAGCCACGCGGCGGCGGCGGCGAACAGCGCCGCGCCGAGATCGCGCTCGCGGCCGCGCGGCATCGTGCGCAGTCGATCGAGCGCGCAGAACAGCAGGAAACCGAGCGCTCCGGAGACGAGCAGCGTGCCGACGATGCCCGTCTCGGCGAGGAACTGCAGCGGCATGTTGTGCGGCTGCGTGACGCCGAGCTCGACCTCGCGGTAGATCTTGTGCGTGACGGCGAAGGAGCCCGCTCCCCAGCCGTGCAGCGGCTTGTCCGACCACGCGCCGGCCGCCTCCTTCCACCAGACCCAGCGGTTGCCGGAGTTCGACGACACGAGGCGCGACGGGTCGGAGACCTCGTCCTTGCTCGTCTCGGTGAACTTCTCCCACGCGCGGTCGGCCCAGCCGCCGGGCCCGTCGGGCGCGGTCAGGATCGCGCCGAACGTGAAGATCGCGAGGATCGCGGCGAGCGCGGCGAGGCCGCGCCAGACGAGCTGCGTGCGCTCCTCGTTCCAGGGCGTGCGCTGCTCGAGGTGCAGCATCCCGAAGCCCGCGATCAGCAGCGCGATCAGGCAGCCGGCGGTGACGAGGCCGAGCACGATGCCCTCGGGGATGCGCTCGTCGAGCGGGACGTTGATCCCCTTCAGCGCCGGGCGGTTGAACGCCAGGCCGAGGACGGGCAGCGAGATGACGATCGCCGTGCCCGCGACCGCGAGGCCGCGCAGGCGCTGGCCGCCGAGCACGGTGACGACGACGAGCGCGGTGAAGAGCGCGAGGATCCCGCCGCGCGAGTACGTCATGCAGAGGCAGATGAAGAGCACGAAGAACGCGGCGAGCGCGGCGAGCCGGACGCCGTCGCGGCGCGTCGTGTCGGTCGTGATGCGCAGCGCGATCGGGATCGCGAGCACCATCACGAGGCCGAGCGCGTTCCAGTACTCCAGCGGCGCGCGCAGGCGTGAGGCGAGCGCGGCGTGGTTGAAGTCGATCCCGAGGATCTCGACCCCGGGGATGATCTTGCCGGCCAGCGCGTACAGCGCGCAGACGAGCGCGACGCCGAGCCAGCCGTAGGCCAGGCGGCTCAGCGCGCGCGGCACGCTCGACGCGAGCACGATCGCGAGCACGACGACGAGCGCGTAGGCGATCGTGCGGTTGACGTGCGCCCACGTGCGCTCGGGCGCGACCGACCACAGCAGCGAGATCCCGCACCAGGCCGCGAAGCCGAGCAGCAGCCCGACGGCGACCCAGGCCTCCGCCGGCGCGCGCAGCGTCAGCGTCCGCGTCAGCAGCACGCCGACGGCGGCGCCGGCCGCGACGAGCGCGACGCCGATCTGCAGGCGCGGCTCCTCCGGCAGCCCGACGGCGCCGTGCGCGAAGACCGCATAGAGGCAGACCGCGACGAGGGCGGCGAGCAGCGCGACGCCCGATCGCGGCGTGCGGATGGGGGCCGGACGCACGCCCACGCGCGTGGCGACCCGCGGGCTGGCGGGGGTCGTAACGGCCATGGGTAGCGGCCGTCGATGCTAGCGTGAGGGGTCGATGACGCGCCGCATCCAGGTCTTTCTCGTCGCGTGTGCGTTGAGCCTCGCGTGTGCCGCCCCCGCGCAGGCCGATCTGCTCACGGACATCTTCAAGGACTACACGCAGGACGGACGGATCGATCCCTGCAGGTACAGCGAGAAGCAGTTGCGCGATCTCAAGGGCCTGATCCCGAACGACATCGAGCAGTACTCGGACTTCGGCGCGGCCGTCGACGACGCGCTCGCCAAGCGCGCGCAGGGCACCTGCAAGAAGGGCGGCTCGGCGACGCCGGGCAACACCACCGTGCCGCCCGCCTCCAGCGGGACCGCGCCGCTGCCGCCGGCCGGCGCGACCGGCACGCCGCCCGCGCCGGCGCCCGCGACGCCCGGCGCGCCCGCCGCCGCGCAGCCGCCGCCGACGCCCGGTGTCGCGCCGACCGCTGCGCCCGACGTCGCGGCCCGCGACGCGATCGGCCTCGCCGCGCGCTCGACCGCGCCCGCGACGGACCCGCCGTTTCCGCTGATCGCCCTGGCGGTGCTGGCGGCGCTGCTCGCGCTCGGCACGGCCGCGTTCGGCGTCGTGCGCTGGCGCGCGTGGGAGCCCGCCTGGGCCGGGCGCCTGCAGCATGCCGCCGGCGAGGCCGGCTGGCGCGCGTCGACGACGTGGTCGGAGTTCACCGACTTCGTCCGTCTCGGGCGCTGACGCCCTCGCGCCCGCGCAGTCGGGCGCGCTGAAGCCGCGGCGACGAGCGGACGGTCGTGTCGCGCGGAGCGGCGCCATCCGCACTCGACGCGACACGACCGCGCGACCGCACCCACGAGGGGCCGCCGGCAGCGTTCTCGCTAGGGTCAGCCGGATGCTGCTCGAAGGCCGGAAACTGCTCATCACCGGAGTGCTGACCGAGGGCTCGATCGCCTTCGCCGTCGCCAAGCGCGCGCAGGAGGAAGGCGCCGAGATCGTGCTCACCGGCTTCGGCCGCGGCATGCGGATCACGCAGCGGATCGCCAAGCGGCTCGGCGACCCGCCGCCCGACGTGCTCGAGATGGACGTCAACGAGCCCGAGCAGATGGCCGCCGTCGCGGCGGATCTCGAGGAGCGCTGGGGCAAGCTCGACGGCGTCCTGCACGCGATCGCGTTCGCGCCCGGCGACGCGCTCGGCAACAACTTCCTCAACACGCCCGTCGAGAGCGCGCAGATCGCGTTCGCGACGAGCGCATACTCGCTGAAGTCGCTGTCCGTCGCGATGCTGCCGCTGCTCGAGAAGGGCGACGCGCCGGCGATCGTCGGCCTGGACTTCGACGCGCAGGTCGCCTGGCCGGTCTATGACTGGATGGGCGTCGCGAAGGCGGCGCTGGAATCCGTCAACCGCTACCTCGCGCGCGACCTCGGCCCGAAGGGGATCCGCTCCAACCTCGTCTCCGCGGGCCCGATCGGCACGATGGCGGCGAAGTCGATCCCCGGCTTCAGCGAGCTCGCCGGCATCTGGAACACGATGGCGCCGCTGGACTGGGATACCGCCGACGCGGGCCCGACCGCCGACGCGATCCTCTTCCTGCTGTCGACCCTCTCGCGCGGGATCACCGGCGAGATCATGCACGTCGACGGCGGCTTCCACGCGATGGGCGCCCCGCCCTCGCCGCCGGTCGAGCCCGAGCCCGAGCCCGAGCCCGAGCCCGACGCCTAACCCGCGGCCGCCGTCGCCCCGCCCGCGTAGACCGCGCGGAACCACAGCTCGGTCAGCTGCCGCACGGCCTCGCGGATGTCGCGCCCGTGGCGGATGACCTCGATCGTCAGGTGGCGCTCGACCATCGCGCAGAGCGCCTGCGCGGCGACCCGCGCGGGGACGTCGTCGGGCGCGAGGCCGCGCAGCTGGTCGCGCGCGATGCGCGCCTCCGCGCCGGCGATGAAGCGGTTGACGTAGGGCTCCCACTGCGACGGCATGTGCTCGTCCTCGCCGTACAGGTGCGCGGCGAGGATGAGGATCGGTCCGTTGCGGTTGACGACGCCGACGAAGCGCGCCAGCCCCAGCGCGAGCTCCATGCGCGGGTCGCCGCTGCCGGTGAAGTACGGCGACGCGGCGTCGTCCATGTCGGCGAACGCCTGCTGGATCAGCCGGTCCATGACCGCGCGCTTGTTCTCGAAGTAGAAGTAGACCGTCGTGCGGCTGACGAACGCCCGCCGCGCGATCGTGTCGATCGTGACCTGCTCGTGCGAGCCCTCGCTGAGCAGCTCGCGCGCGGCTTCGAGGATCGCGTCCTCGGTCGCGTTGCGAGGAGCGAGCGGCGCAGCGGAGACCTCGGGAGAGTCTGCGGGCTTGGGCGTCGACACGGTGTGCATGCTGCACGGTACGCCTTGCCGCCACCCGCCGCCACAACGGCAGGCGGAACGCGCGACAGGTACCTGCACGGTCTCGGCTGCACGCGCCGCGCCGGCGACGGCAGGGACCGCCTGCGCTGATCAGCCGGTGCCGCGGCGCGCCTCGAAGTGCGCGGCGATCCGCGCGCGCGTGTCTGCCGACGCGACGATCTCGTCGATGTAGCCCATGCCCGCCGCGATCGCGACCGGCAGGTGCTCCTCCTCGTAGGCCGCGGCGAGCTCGGCCGGATCGGCGCCGGCCTCGATGTCGCGGCGCTTGACGATCTCGACCGCCTGCGGCGCGCCCATCACGCCGATGCGCGCGTTGGGCCAGGCGAGCGTCAGGTCGTTGCCGAGGTCGCGGCAGTTCATGACGATGTACGCGCCGCCGTAGGCCTGGCGCATCGTCACCGTCACGCGCGGGACCTCGGCGACCGAGAACGCGCGCAGCAACTCCGCGCCGCGGCGCAGCACCGCCTCGCGCTCCTGGCGCACGCCGGGCCGGTAGCCGGGCGTGTCGGACAGCACCACCAGCGGGATCCCGTACTTGTCGCACATGTTCACAAACCAGGCGCCCTTGTCCGACGACGCCGCGTCGAGCACGCCGCCGAGGTAGCGCGGCTGGTTGGCGATGACGCCGACCGGATGGCCCTCGATGCGCCCGAAGCCGACCACCATGTTCTTCGCGTAGCGTTTGCTCAGCTCGAGGAACTCGCCGCCGTCGAGCAGGCGGCCGGCGACGTCGCGCACGTCGTAGACCTTGCGCTGGTTGGTTGGAACGGACTCCGCGGGATCGCCGGCCGGCGGGTCGACGGGCTCGCGGAACGGCAGCGGTCCGCCGAGTGAGCCGGGGAAGTAGGACAGCGCCTGGCGGACGAGGTCGGCCGCCTCGGCGTCGTCGTCGGCCTCGATGTGCGAGACGCCGGTCTTGCGGTGCACGCGCGCGCCTCCCAGGTCGGCCGCGGTGACGACCTCGCGCGTGACCTTCGCGATCACGCGCGGTCCGGTGAGGAACATCTGCGACTCGTCGCCGACCATCATCACGAGCGTTCCCAGCGACGGCGAGTACGCCGCGCCGCCCGCGCACGGGCCGCAGATGACGCTGATCTGGGGCACCTTCGCGCGCGACGTCGCGCGGAAGATCGACGCGTACGCGCCGAGCGCGCCGACGCCCTCCTGCAGGCGCGCGCCGCCGGAGTGCAGGAAGCCGACGACCGGCGCGCCGGCCTTGTCGGCGGCCGCGATCGTCGAGCAGATCGTCGCGCCGCCCTTCTGGCCCAGCGAGCCGCCCTTGTGCTTGACGTTCTGCGACCAGACGTAGACCGGCCGGCCGCCGACCCGGCCGTTGCCGCAGATCACGCCGTCGCCGGACTCGCTGCGGATCTGGTGGAAGGAGCCCTCGTCGCAGAGCAGGTCGATCCGCGCCTGCGCGGCGAGCGTCGGTTCGCGTACGGCCTCGATCGTCATCTCACGCCTTCCGGAACGCCAGGCACGCGTTCTGGCCGCCGAACCCGAACGAGTTCGACAACGCGAGCGTGACGCCCGGCGCCTCGCGCGGCCCGTCGGGCACATAGTCGAGGTCGCAGTCGGGATCCTGCTCCTCGAAGTTCAGCGTCGGCGGCAGCAGGCCGCGGCGCAGCGCTTCGAGCGTCGCGACCGCCTCGACGGCGCCGGCGGCGCCGAGCAGGTGCCCGATCGCCGACTTCGTGCTCGACACGGGCGGTGCGCCGCCGTTGAAGACCGAGTGGATCGCCAGCGTCTCGATCTTGTCGTTGAACGGCGTCGACGTGCCGTGCGCGTTGATGTAGCCGACGTCCTGCGGCTCGGCGTCGGCGTCGGCGAGCGCGGCGCGCATCGCCTTCTCGGCGCCGCGCCCGGACTTGTCGGGCTGCGTCATGTGAAACGCGTCGTTGGAGGCGCCATAGCCGGCGACGTAGCCGAGGATCTTCGCCCCGCGCGCCTCGGCGTGCTCCCTGCGCTCCATGACGATCACGCCGGCGCCCTCGCCCATGACGAAGCCGTCGCGGCGCGCGTCGAACGGCCGCGAGACCCCTTCGCGCGAGAGCGCGCCCATGCTCTTGAACGCCGCCACGCACAGCGGCGTGATCGCCGCCTCGGTGCCGCCCGCGACGACGACGTCGGCCTCGCCGCGTTCGAGCATCCGCTTGGCCTCGCCGATCGCGTGCGAGCCCGTCGCGCATGCCGACGAGACGCTGAAGCCGGGGCCGTGGGCGCCGAGCTCCATCGCGATCGCGCCGGCGGCCGCGTTGGGCATCATCATGGGCACGAAGTGCGGCGAGACGGCGCGGTCGCCGCCGGCCACGAACTTGCGGCACTCGTCCTCGAGCGTCTTCAGGCCGCCGACGCCGGTGCCGACGAGGATCGCCAGCCGCTCGAGGTCGACGTCGCCGGGCAGCCCGGCCTCCTGCGCCGCCTCGATCGCGGCCGCGAAGGCGAGCTGCGTGTAGCGGTCGCTGCGGCGCGCGAGCTTGGGGCCCATCGCGGCCTCAGGGTCGAACTCCGCGCACGGCGCCAGGCCGTCGACGACGCCCGACCGGCGCTCGAGCAACGCGTCGACGAACGCGTCCGCCCCCTCGCCGATCGACGAGACGACGCCGCGCCCGGTGATCGCGATCTCAATCTGGGAGGACGCGTACGTGCTCATGCAGGCGCGCCCTCGGCCTCGACCAGGCGCATCGTCAGCGAGATCGCGTCGCCGACGGACTCGATCGGCTTGAGGTCGTCGTCGGAGATCGTGATCTCGAAGCGGTCCTCGAGCGCCTTGACGAGCTCGACGAGGTCCAGCGAGTCGACGTCGAGGTCGGTCCACGTGTTGTCAGGCGTAGCCTCGCGCGCGCCGGGGACCTTGATCGCCTCGAGCTGGTCGCGGATCTCTTCCAGGACGTCTGCCTCTTGAATGGCCATCGTGTTCTGCTCTCCTTGGGGTTCAAGCGCCGAGCCCGCCATCGACGGCGAGCGTGGCTCCGTTGACATATTCCGCTCCGTCCGAACAGAGGAAGGAGACGGCGTGTGCGACCTCTTCGGGTCGTCCGATCCGGCCGGCGGGAACACCGGCCAAGAGCTTGTCCGCGACGTCGGTCGTCATGTCCGTCTCGATGACGCCCGGCGTGACGGCGTTGCAGGTGATGCCCTTGCGGCCCATCTCGCGCGCGATCGTGCGCGTCAGCGACAGCATCCCGGCCTTCGCGGCGCCGTAGTTGGCCTGCCCCGGGTTGGCGCGCTCGGCGACGACGGAGGAGATGTTCACGATCCGCCCCCAGCGCGCGCTGAGCATGTCGTCCAGCGCGCGGCGGATGCAGTGGAAGGCGCCGTTGAGGTTCGTCTCGATGACGTCCTCCCACTGGTCGGCCTGCATGCGGATCGCGAGGCCGTCCTGACGCTGGCCGGCGTTGTTGACGAGCACGAGGACGGGCCCGTAGCGCTCGCGCACCTGCGCGAAGGCGCGCTCGACGGACTCGGGATCGCCGACGTCGGCCTGCACGTCGCCGCTCGTGCGCCCGAGCGTCACGACCGTGAGGCCGTCCTCGGCGAGCCGCTGCGCGATCGCCTCGCCGATCCCGCGCCCGCCGCCGGTCACGAGCGCGACCCCGCCGTCAGGTACCGGCATGGACGCCCTCCTTCCACTTCAGGATGCCCGCGCCCCACACGAAGCCGCCGCCGAACGCGGCCAGCGCGACGGTGTCGCCGGGCTTCATGCGGCCGCGCTGCTCGGCGTGGTGCAGCGCCAGCGGGATCGACGCGCTCGACGTGTTGGCGATCGTGTCGACGTTCGCGAAGACCTTCTCCTCGGGCACCTTCAGGCGTCGCGCGGCCGCGTCGATGATGCGCTGGTTGGCCTGGTGGACGATCAGGACGTCGATGTCGTCGACGGTCATGCCGGCGCGGCGCAGCGCCTCGCTCGTCGCCTCGACCATCCTCTCGACGGCGTGGCGGTAGACCTCCTGGCCCTCCATCCGCAGCAGCCGCTCCTCGCGCTCGGCGTACAGCAGGTCGCCGTGCTCGCCGTCGGAGGCCAGCACAAAAGGGGAGCACCCGGTCTCGTACGCGCCGGCCTCGACGACGACGGCGGCGGCGCCGTCGGCGAACAGGATCGCGGTGCCGCGGTCGTTGGGGTCGGTCACGCGGCTGAGCGCCTCGGCGCCGACGACGAGCGCGAGCTTCACGCGGCCGGACTCGATCAGCGCGGCGCTCTGGTCGAGGCCGTAGAGAAAGCCCGCGCAGGCGGCGTTGACGTCGATCGCGCCGGCGCCCTCGGTGCCGAGCACCTTGGCGAGCTTCGGCGCGAGGCCGGGCATGAGGCGGTCGGGCGTGAACGTCGCGACGATGATGTGGTCGACGTCGGCGGCGTCGCGGCCCGCGTCGGCGAGCGCCTCGCGGCAGGCCTCGGCGGCGAGGTCGGTGAGCGTCACGGTGCCGTTGAGATGGCGGCGCTCGCGGATCCCGGTGCGGCGCTGGATCCAGGCGTCCGTCGTGTCGAGGTAGGCCTCGAAGTCCTTGTTGGTGACGATGTGGTCGGGCAGCGCGGAGCCGATCCCGATCACACCGGCCTTCAGCTTCACGCCGCCGCCCTGAGCGTGCGCTTGACGAGGCCCTTGAGCACGGAGCCCGGCCCGCACTCGACGTAGTCCGTCGCGCCGCGCGCCTGCAGCTCGAGCAGGATCTCGCGCCAGCGCACGGGCTTGAGCAGGTTGGCGGCGAGCTCGGCGCGGACGTCGACGAACTCGTGCGTGCTCCCGCAGGAGAGGACGGGGAAGGCGGGCGCGCGCACCGGCGTCGCATCCAGCGCGACGGCCAGCTGCTCGGCGGCGGGCCCCATCAGCGGGGAATGGAACGCACCCGCCACGTCGAGCTTGCGCGCGCGGCAGCCGATCTCGCCCGCTCGCTGCAGGGCCTGATCGACGGCCTGCATGTGACCCGACAGCACGATCTGGCCGGGAGCGTTGTCGTTGGCGAGCGACAGCCCGAGCGCCGTCGACAGCTCGTAGACGTCGTCGCGCTCGCCGCCGAGCATCGCGACCATGCCGCCGGGCTGGATCGCGGCGGCGTCGGCCATCGCCTGCCCGCGGGCGCCGACGAGGCGCACACCGTCCTCGAAGTCGATCGCGCCGGCGGCGGTCAGCGCGGCGTACTCGCCGAGCGAGTGGCCGGCCGCCGCGAGCGGATCGGGCGCGTCGGCGCCGCGCGACGCCCACTGCGCCATCGAGCACAGAAAGAGCGCGGGCTGCTGCGAGCGCGTGCCCTCGGCGAGGCTGTCGAAGGGATCGAAGCCGAGCAGCTCGATGCCGCGCCGCAGCAGCGGGTGGTCGGCGAAGGGCTCGTGCATGCCCTCGGAGTGGCTGCCCTGCCCGGGAAAGAGCAGTGCTGAGGTTGGCGGCATCCCGTTCATCCAACTAGGTCCACCCTGCGATGTGCGTGTTGTTACCGATCTTCGACAACGCAAGCGCATGTGTCGAAATCGCAAAGGACCCCGTCGATGGGTTCCGACGACCTGCTACGAGCGCTCGGCGCACCTTGACACGCTACGATGAGCCATCGATCGGCGCAACATAGCGCCGGAGGCCACCCGGCGGGAGGAGCCAGGATGTCCGCGCAGGTCCGTTCGAAGGCGGTCGTGCTGATCGTCCTGGTCGGCGCCGTCACGCTGGCCGCGTGCGGCAGCAGCGGCTCGGGCTCGGGCGGCGGCTCGGGCGACGGGCCGGCCGCGCGTCACGCCGCCGCCGAGAAGCTGATCGCGCAGGCGATCGCTCCCAACCCGAAGGCCCGTTCGGCGCGCATCGACGCGACGATCGACATCGAGATCAAGGGCGTCCCGCGCTTCGCGGGAACGACCGCGGTCACCGCGGGCGGCGTCTACGACCTGCCCGACGGCGCGGAGGTGCCCGACCTCGACGTCGACGTCGGCCTCGTGCTCGACGACCACGCGATCGGCGGCGCGCTCGTGCTCGCCGACCGCAAGGGCTTCGTCAAGCTCGGCAACACGGGCTACAGGCTGCCCGACGCGATCTCGCAGAAGATCGTCGCGCCCGCGCCGGCAGCGCGCAACGGGCTCACGAAGACGGCCGCGATGTTCTCCATCAACCCGCAGGACTGGCAGCGCGACGCGCGGCTCGTCGGCGAGCAGGACGTCGCCGGCGAGAGCACCCAGCACATCACGGCCGAGATCCGCCCCGACCGCTTCTTCGGCGACATCGCCCGGCTCACGCGGCTGCTGACGCTGCTGCGCGTGACGCAGGCGGTCGGCCTGCCGACCGCGCTCGGCCCGAAGGTGCGGGCGGCGCTCGTGCGCTCGGTCACGGTCGCGCGCGGCGAGGTCTGGATCGGGAGCCAGGACAAGGTGCTGCGCAAGGCGACGCTCGAGGGGCGCATCGAGGTCGCGCCGCGCGATCGCAAGCTGCTCGGCGGCGTCACGGGCGCGACGCTCGAGGCGGTCGTCACCGTGTCCGAGGTCGGCGAGCCGCACGCGGTCAGCGCGCCGCGGCAGCTCGGCTCGTACAGCGCGCTGCAGCTCAGCCTCGACGCGCTCGGCGAAGCCGTGCGGCGCGGGCGCTGAGCCGGTGCACGCGTCCGCGGCGGTCGGCGAGCCGTCGCTCGTCGTCGAGGGCGTCAGCAAGAGCTTCGGCGCGCGCCGCGCCGTCGACGACGTGAGCTTCACGGTCGCGCGCGGTGAGCTGCTGGCGATCATCGGCCCCAACGGTGCCGGCAAGACGACGCTGCTGACGATGCTCGGCGGCGTCCGCGCGCCCGACAGCGGCACCGTCCGCCAGCAGGGTCCCAACGCCGACCGGCGGATCGGCTGGGTGCCCCAGCAGACGGCGGTCTACTCCAAGCTCACCGTCGCGCAGAACCTGCGCCTGTTCGCGCGCCTGGAGGACGTCGAGGATCCCGACGCGGCGGTCGAGCGGATGCTCGCCCAGACCGCCTTGGAGGAGCGCGCCGACGACGAGCTCGGCAGCCTCTCGGGCGGCAACCGCCAGCGCGTGAACATCGCCGTCGGCCTGCTCGCCGACCCTCCGGTGCTGCTGCTCGACGAGCCCTCCGGCGCGCTGGACCCGCGCCAGCGCCAGCGCCTGTGGGGCTTCATCGACGCGCTCACCGAGCGCGGCACGAGCGTCGTCTTCTGCACGCACGACATCAGCGAGGCCGAGCGCCACGGCGACCGCGTGCTCGTGCTCGCCGACGGCGAGTTGCTGTTCGACGGCACGCCGGCGCAGCTGAAGGCGGCGGCGCCGCCGGCCGCGGGCGAGGACCTCGAGCAGGCGTTCGTCGGCTTCCTGCGGGCGCGGGGTCATTGAGATGCGCCGGCGGATCCGCAACGTCAAGTGGCTGCTGCTGAAGGACCTGCAGATCCTGCGCCGTTCCAAGCTGCTCGTCGGCCTGCTGATCGTCTATCCGATCGCGATCGCGACGCTGATGGGGTTCGCGCTCTCCAGCGGGCCCGACAAGCCGCGTGTCGCGTTTCTCAACCGCGTGCCCGAGAACCGCGAGACGATCCGCCTGGGCAGCGAGAAGCTCAACATCCGCACGTACACGAACGAGCTGTTCAACGCGATCGAGCAGGTGCCGGTCGTCAGCCGCGACGAGGCGCTGGAGAAGGTGCGCTCGGGCGCGGTGCTGGCCGCCGTGATCATCCCGCCGGACTTCACCGAGAAGCTGTCCAGCGGCGGCTTTGACCGCGCGAGCGTCGAGGTCGTCTACAACGGCGACGCCCTGAAGCAGTCCTTCGTGCGCTCGACGATCACCTCCAAGCTCGCCAACGCCAACGCGGCGCTGTCGGGGCAGGTCAACCGCCTGGCGACCGGCTACATCGACGTCCTGCTCGCGGGCGGCGAGCTGAACCTGTTCGGCACGCAGTTCGACATCCTCGGGCTGAAGAACTCGTCGGACCGGATCGACGCCGTCATGGCCGACGACCCGAACGCGGCGACGCGGCGCCGGCTCGGCCCGGTCCAGGACTTCGCCCACCTCGCGCTCGCCAACACCGACCGCGCAACCGACGTGCTCGACACCGTGCAGCGTCCCGTCGACGTGCGCCAGACCGTGCTCAGCGGCCGCCGTACGCCGCTGGACACGTTCGCGGTCGCGGTCGCGGTGACCGTGTCGCTGATGTTCGTCTGCGTCCTGCTGGCGTCGGGGCTGCTCGCGCTGGAGCGTGAGGAGAACACGTTCGCGCGGCTGGCGCGCGGGCTCGTCGGCGGCGGCGGGCTGCTGATCGAGAAGATCCTGCTCGCCGCGGCGTGCGCGTTCGTCGTGACGCTGTCGATGCTGCTCGGGGTCAGCCTGTTCGTCCCGTTGGAGCTCGGCCGGATCGGGCTGTGGCTGCTCGCGCTCGGCGGCGGCGCGATCGCGTTCGCCGCGATGGGCGTCGCGATCGGATGCCTGGCGCGCGAGGTGCGGGCGGCGTCGCTGCTGGCGTTTTTGCTGTCGCTGCCGCTGGCCTTCCTCGCGCTCGTGCCCAGCGGCGGCGTCTCGCCCGCGCTCTACGACGTCATCCGCGTGATCTCCGCGGCGTTCCCGTTCAAGCCCGCGCTGCAGGCGGTCGACGCCGCGGTCAACGGCGCCTCGCCGGGCATCGGCCAGGCGCTCGCGCACCTGTTTGCGCTGACGGTCGTGTTCGGCGCCGCCGCGCGGGCGGGGCTGCGCCGCTTCGCCTGAGCGCTCCGCAGGCTTGCGTGAGCCCGGAGCATGGAAGATCGACACCACGGCATGACCGCGTCGAGCTGGTGTCGATTCTCCATCAGATGCGAGGTGATTGGACACCTCGCGCCGTCGGCCGGCCGCAGGTGTCGATCCTCCATGGCCGCGCGCGGCTCCCCTCGGGGATCCGGTCTGCGTGCTGTGGAGGCTGCGCCCGATCCCGCTCCGTGCGCGTTTCTCGTGCGCCGCCGCCTGCCGGGGCACCGCGCCGCGACCTCCGTGCAATATGGGCCTGTTTTCTCCTGCAATCCCGCGGGATCGGGACCCGTGCTCGGTAAACTGCGGGAGCGTCAAACGCGGTCGCAAAGCCGCCGTTCCGTCCGGACCGAGGCGTAGAAAACGACGCCCGCCGCGACACGAAGACGATACGCCGCAACGACCGAGAAACCGGCGGCGATGAGAGGAGCAGGACGATGCAGCGCACTTCGCAGACCCCCACCGCCACGGACAGGAAGGCCGGCGAGCCCCTCTCAGTCTCGCGCTACTTCACGAAGCCCGGAGTCGACCCGTTCGACACGGTGAAGTGGGAGCTGCGCGACGCCCGCATCGGTCACGGCGGCAAGGTCGCCTTCGAGCAGCGCGGCGTCGAGTTTCCGTCGACGTGGTCGCAGAACGCGACGAACATCGTCGCCCAGAAGTACTTCCGCGGCCAGCTCGACACGCCGGCGCGCGAGTACTCCGTCAAGCAGATGGTCGGGCGCGTCGCCGGGACGATCGCCGACTGGGGCCGCGCGCGCGGCTACTTCGCGACCGTCGAGGACGGCGACACCTTCCAGGCCGAGCTGACGCACGTGCTGCTGCACCAGATGGCGGCGTTCAACTCGCCGGTCTGGTTCAACGTCGGCTTCGAGGAGAGCCCGCAGTGCTCGGCCTGCTTCATCCTCTCCGTCGACGACACGATGGAGTCGATCCTCGACTGGAACACGCGCGAGGGCAAGATCTTCCTCGGCGGCTCGGGCTCGGGCATCAACCTCTCGAACATCCGCGGCTCGATGGAGCCGCTGCGCAAGGGCGGCACCGCCTCCGGTCCGGTCTCCTTCATGCGCGGCGCCGACTCGTGGGCGGGCACGATCAAGTCCGGCGGCAAGACGCGGCGCGCGGCGAAGATGGTCGTGCTCGACATCGACCACCCCGATATCCGCGAGTTCATCTGGTGCAAGGCCAAGGAGGAGAAGAAGGCCAACGCCCTGCGCGACGCCGGCTTCGACATGTCGATCGACGGTGAGGGCTTCATCTCGATCCAGTACCAGAACGCCAACAACTCGGTGCGCCTGACCGACGAGTTCATGCGCGCGGTCGCCGACGACGAGGACTGGAACCTGCTCGCGCGCACGACGGGCGAGCCGACCGCCACGGTCTCGGCGCGCGAGCTCATGCGCGAGATCGCCGAGGCCGCGTGGCAGTGCGCCGACCCGGGCGTGCAGTACGACACGACGATCAACCAGTGGCACACGTCGCCGGCGTCGGGGCGCATCAACGCAAGTAATCCGTGTTCCGAATACATGCACGTCGACGACTCGGCCTGCAACCTCGCGTCGCTGAACCTCATGAAGTTCCGCCGCGCCGACGGCTCCTTCGAGGTCGAGTCCTTCGAGCACGCGGTCGACGTCATGTTCCTCGCGCAGGAGATCGTCGTCGGGCCGTCGAGCTACCCGACCGAGCAGATCGGCGTCAACGCGCGCGCCTTCCGCCAGCTCGGCCTCGGCTACGCGAACCTCGGCGCCTACCTCATGTCCAACGGCATGGCCTACGACTCCGACGAGGGTCGTGCCACGGCGGCGGCGATCACGTCGCTGATGACCGGCCGCGCCTACCTCGGCTCGGCGCGGATCGCCGCGGCGATCGGGCCCTACGAGCACTACGACATCAACCGCGAGCCGCACAACGCGGTCATGCGGATGCACCGCGATGCGTCGTACGCGATCCCCGAGGCGGCGACGACGGACACGCCCCTGCTGACGGCCGCGCGCGCGGCCTGGGAGGACGCGGTCGCCGTCGGCGAGGAGCACGGCTACCGCAACGCGCAGGCGACGGTGCTCGCGCCGACGGGGACGATCTCGTTCCTCATGGACTGCGACACGACCGGCGTCGAGCCCGACTTCTCGCTCGTGAAGTTCAAGGAGCTCGTCGGCGGCGGCCAGATGACGATCGTCAACCAGACGATCCCGATGGCGCTGCGCACGCTCGGCTACGAGGAGACGCAGGTCGAGCAGATCGTCGCGCACATCAACGAGCACGCGACGATCGTCGGTGCGCCGGGCCTGCTCGACGAGCACATGTCGGTGTTCGACGTCGCGGTCGGCGAGCGCGCGATCTCGCACATGGGCCACATCAAGATGATGGGCGCCGTCCAGCCGTTCATCTCGGGCGCGATCTCCAAGACCGTGAACCTGCCGTTCGAGGCGACGGTCGAGGACATCGCCGACGCGTACATCCAGGCGTGGAACGTCGGCGTCAAGGCGCTGGCGATCTACCGCGACGGGTCGAAGACCGCGCAGGCGCTGCGCACCGACGCGCAGCAGGGCCAGGGCGCGGACGCGAGCGAGACCGTCATCGTCGAGGGCTACTCGCAGGAGCAGGTCGACGAGCTCGTCGCGGGAGCGGTCGCGGCGGCGCGCAAGAAGGCGATCGCCGAGGCGGGTCCGAAGCGCAACCGGATGCCGCGCGAGCGCCAGTCGATCACGCACAAGTTCTCGATCGCCGGCCACGAGGGCTACATCACGGCGGGCATGTACGAGGACGGCACCGTCGGCGAGATCTTCCTCACCGACATCGGCAAGGAGGGCTCGACGCTGCGCGGCATGATGAACGCGTTCGCGACGTCGATCTCGATCGCGCTGCAGTACGGCGTCCCGCTCCACACCCTCGTCGAGAAGTTCTCCTACATGCGCTTCGAGCCCGAGGGCATCACGCAGAACCCGGAGATCCCGTTCGCCAAGTCGATGCCCGACTACATCATGCGCTGGCTCGCGTCACGGTTCCTCGACACCGACACGCAGGAGGAGCTCGGCATCCTCACGCCCGAGGTGCGGGCGCGCAAGATGGCCGAGGACGCCGGCACGTCGGCGGTCTCGTCGGACACGAACCGTCCGTCCAACGGCGGCACGACGCGCACGCCCGCGGCGAGCGTCGGCACCCAGCCCGCCACCACGCGCGCGGCCGCCGAGGCGCTGACCGACACCCCGCCGGTCGTCCCCGTCCGCATGAAGGGCCTCGACCTCGGCCCGGCGTGCGCGCAGTGCGGCGGCATGATGCAGCGGACGGGGTCCTGCTACACGTGCTCGAGCTGCGGGAACAACACCGGCTGCGGGTGATTGTGAAGTGTCATGAGGTGTTCAGTGCTTGTGACGCGAGACGTTCAGCTGCCCATCGGGCTCGTCGCGGTTGCGCGACGGCGTTGCTCACCGCCTCGGTAACGCCCAACGCGATCACCGAGAGCTGGCGCGCTGACGCTCCGCAGCGCGTCGCAAACTCGTCGACCGCTCGGCATCGGCTGCACGCTAGTGCGCTCGCCCTTGGTGAGCGAGTCCTGCGCGACGACGGTGACAACATCGTCGTTGATGTACGTGCGGGCAAGGACATTGCTCACCACGGCGCGCTGTGTCTGAGCGGGAGCGTCGATCTTCCGTCGTCGGGCAACAGAAGCGCCCGCTTCTGAATCTCTACTCGCTGGGCTACGCTTGGCGCCGAAGCGGAGGGTCCCAGCGATGCCAACCAGTGCCAGCGGCAAGGCCGAAGAGGCCGGCGACAGCGCGTCGCTGGAGTTGGCCGCGCGCGCGGGCCTCATCGCATACGGCGTCGTACACCTCCTGATCGGTTGGTTGGCGATGCAGATCGCGTGGAGCATGTCGGGCAAGAGCGCCGACACCTCCGGGGCGCTGAAGACAGTGGCCGATCAGCCTTTCGGCAAGTTCCTGCTGTGGCTGGTTGCGGTCGGCCTGGTCGCGCTTGCGCTTTGGCAGGCGAGTGAGGTCATCTGGGGCTATCGCAACCGTGCGGGTGTCGAGCGGGCTCGCAAGCGGGTCACCAGCGGGGCGATGGCTGTGATCTACGTCGCGCTGGGGGTCAGCGCCGCTTCGGTCGCGCTCGGCTCGGGAGCGTCGAGCTCGCGGTCCCAGGAGCAAGCCACCTCAGGTGTGCTGGCGTGGCCGGCCGGACGGGTGATCGTAGTGGTCGCGGGCCTGATTCTCATCGGGGTCGGCGTGGCCCACGTGGTCAAGGGCGTGAAGAAATCGTTCGCTGAGGAGATCGACACGTTGTCGATGTCTCCTGTCGCCCGCAAGGCCGTGGCGCTACTGGGACAGATCGGATACGTCGCCAAGGGGGTGGCTCTGGGCCTGGTGGGTGGCTTGCTCAGCTACGCGACGCTGACGTTCGACCGTCAGAAGCAAGGACTGGACGGCGCGATGCAGACGCTCCTGGCGCAGCCGTTCGGCAGGTTTCTGCTCACGGCGGCGGCGTTCGGATTCGTGGCCTTCGGGGTGTTCGCGATCCTGCAGTCGCGATACCGCCGGATGTGACACGCTGCGCGGCGGCCCAGCGCTTCGCGTGCGGTACCGGGCGTCTGGCGGATGCGGTCTGCGCGCGTAAACGGTGCCATGAGCGCGGAACTAGGATGCTGGATCCGACCGCGTCACAAGGAAGGTCTTGCTTGTCATCTGCGCGAAGCCGCTGCTGCTGATCACCGGCCGCTTCCTGAGGATCGCGATCTACCTGCTCGCCGGACAGCTCATCGGCATCCTCGCGCCGCTCGTGCTCTTCACCGGACGGCTCTTTGACGGCCCACACAACGCGCCCACGCTCGAGGGCCAATACGTCATCAAGGACATCATCCTCGTCGCATCGGGGTTCGTCGTCGCCTCGACCCTGCCCGGCCTTGTGCCGGGCACGGAGCCGGCGGGGTCGGCGCAGCAGCGCGGACAGCCGCGGACCGACTGGACGGACCGGTCGTAGTCGTAAGGAAGCGTCGATGAATAACTGTGAGGGTTTGGGTGCCGGATCGTGGATGCTCGGGGCCGCGCGGTCCCGCAGCGAATACCGGTGGTATTCGCAAGGGGCCGGGTGGCTCCGAGCGCCGCGAGACGGTGCCCAAACACCG
>JBBSLI010000021.1:0-76322 GCA_038255395.1 Solirubrobacterales bacterium | reverse complement strand
GTGGAATCCCGGGATGCCCGGCCGGGATCTGACGGTCGGCGGTGACCCGCCTTCGTGCTGGTGGCACGGGGCGGGCGCCGGCGGGCGTCAGGCACGGTTCGGGCGCCCGGGAAACGCGCAGAACTTGCGGATGGATGTACTCGCGTGCGGCCGGCGACCGCGCCGCCCGCGCGGGTGTGAGCTGCCAGCGGTCGCGCGCGCAGCGACCGGCGTCAGGCAGACAGCAGCGACTGGATCGAGCGGATCTCGTCCATCGAGGCGAGAAAGCCGTCGAGCACGTCCGGGTCGAAGTGCTTGCCGCGCTGCTTCGTCATCCACGCGATCGTCGTCTCCGCCGACCACGCCCGGCGGTACACGCGGTCGGAGGTCAGCGCATCGAAGACGTCGGCGACGGCCACGATCCGCCCCTCGAGCGGGATCTCCGAGCTGGTGAGCCCGCGCGGGTATCCGCTGCCGTCGAACCGCTCGTGGTGCGTGTGGGCGATCAGTGCGGCGAGATCGAGCAACTCGCTGCAGGAGTCGCGCAGCATCTCGTAGCCGACCACCGCGTGGGTCTGGATCGCGACGTACTCGTCGGCGCTCAGCGCGCCGGTCTTGAGCAGGATCGAATCGGGGACCGCGACCTTGCCGACGTCGTGCAGGACGCTGGCGAGCTGCAGCGACTCGGCGGGCAGCCCGCAGTGCGCGCCGATCACGGCGCTGTAGTGCCCGACGCGTCGCAGATGGCCCCCGATGCCCGGATCGCGGTACTCCGCCGACTGTGCCCACCGGTGGATCGTCTCGGCCTGCAGCACGCGACCTTGCGCGGCGGCGCCACCGAGCTGGTCCAACGCCTCGGTGAGCGCCGCCGTCCGCAGCGCGAGGTTGCCTTCGAGGTTCGAGCGGGCCATCCGCTCGCGGGCCTCGATGTCGCGCCGCCGCAGCGCGCTCATCACGCCGATCAGCAGCGCCGAGCGGCGGACCGGCTTGCTGAGATAGCCGTAGGCGCCGAAGTCCAGGGCGACCTGCGCAATACCGGGATCCTCGAGCGCGCTGATCATCAGCGTCGCCGTGTCGGGGTGGTTGCACAGCGCGAAGCGGATGAGGTCCAGGCCCGTCTCGCCGGGCATGCTCACGTCGCTGAGCAGCAGCGAGATCCGCTCGTGCTCCAGCGCGTGGCGTGCCTCACGTGCGCCGGCGACGGCGGCGGCGTCGTATCCCGCCGCGACGAGCATGCCGACGAGCGCCTCTCGCACCGCGCCGTCGTCATCGACGACGAGGATGCGACCGACCGCGGGCTCCTCCCGGACCGGGCGGCCCAGCTCGCACGCGCGCATCGCCGAGCTCAGCTCGCGCCGCTCGTCGGCCTCGAGCTGGCTGGCGTCCGGGCCGGGGAGCGCCGCGACGAGCGTGAGGCCGCCGTGGTCCGCAGGGCCGTCGCGCTCGAGCCGGGCGTACTCGCCGTCCAGCTCGCCGCGCAGCGCCGTGACGCACTCCGACAGCCGTGGGCCCTCGCCGGCGACCCCCTGGCAGCCCGGCGCGAGTCGCAGCTCGAGCTCGCGCGCGAGCTCGGAGCCGCGCAGCAGCCCGAACGTCCCGAGCGAGCCGGCGAGCCTGTGCGCGGCGCGCTCGCCGCGCTCGCGGTGCGCGTCGTCGAGCACGCCGGCGGCAATCGCCGCGACGGTCGCCTCGAGCGTGCTGACGCGCTCGCGGAAGTCGTCCTGGTGGCTGAAGAAGATCGCCTGCAGCCCGCTCGTGAGATCGATCATGAGGATCCCTCCCCCGCAAGGATCGCCGCGATCTGGTCGGTGAGGGTCATCGGATCGAACGGCTTGGTCAGCGTGCCGGCGACGCCGAGCGCGGCGAACCTGCGCCGGTCCGCATCCTGCACCTTGGCCGTCAGCAGGATCACCGGGATGTCGCGTGTGCGCGGGTCGGCCTGCAGGCGCGCGACGGTCGCCGGCCCGTCGACGCGGGGCATCATCACGTCCAGGACGATCGCGTCAGGCTGCTCGGCGAGCGCGAGCGCGATCCCGCTCTCGCCGTCGCAGGCGCTCGAGACACGCCAGCCGCCGACAGCTTCCAGGCTGAGCGCCGCAACCTCGCGGATGTCGTCCTCGTCATCGATGACGAGGATGTGCATCGGGCTCATGCGTCCGCCGCGCGATTGTTGCGCCGCGCGCGTGGGCGGGCGAGCAGCGTCATGACGCGCCACTGGAACTCCTCCGGGGAGATCTGGCCCTTGGTGAGCATCTGTGTGACCGAACCGGCGCAGCGGCGATCGCGCTCGGCCTCCGCGACATCGTCCGCGTGGTACGCGGTCATCGGTAGTGCGCTCAGGTGCGGGTGGCCGTGAAGCCATTGCTTGATGCCGACGCCGTCGATGTCGGGCAGTTCGTCGTCGAGCACGATCAGGTCGGGCCCGACACGCGCGCAGAGGTCGAGCGTCTCGGGGCCGTCGCTGCTTTCGAAGCTCGCCACGCCGTGGCGCCGGAAGAGGTCGGCGAGGATCTCGGCGACCGCCGGATCGCGCTCGACGACGAGCACGCGGAAGGTCTCGTCCGCACGGCCGGTCGCAGGCTCGAGCGCGTCCAACAGCGCTGGAGCGGCGGGCGCCGGATCGGCCGTGGCCGGCACGACGAACGAGAACGTGCTGCCCTCGCCGATCACGCTCGTCGCCCAGATGCGGCCACCATGACGCTCGACGATCGAGCGGCAGATCGCGAGGCCGAGGCCGGTGCCGCCGGTCTGTCGAGAATCGGAGGAGTCGACCTGCGCGAAGCGCCCGAAGATCGACTCGAGCTGCGCGGGCGGAATGCCGCGCCCCTCGTCGCGGACCGTGAAGAGCATCTCGCCGTCGCGCTGCTGCGAACTGATCTGGACGGTGCCGCCGTGCGGCGAGAACTTCACGGCGTTGCCGATGAGGTTCGTCAGCGTCTGGATGAGACCGTCCGCATCGGCGTCGAACGCCGCGGGCGCGCAATCGACTGCGAGCTCCACGTCAGCGATGACGGCGGTCGGCAGCATCGCCTCGGCAGCGCGCGCGATGAGCTGCGCTGCGTCGCAGGGCGTGTCGCGCAGGTGACTCGCCTCGGCGTCGATGCGTTCGAGGTCGAGGATGTCGTTGATCAGGCGCACGAGGCGATCGGTGTTCTGCACGGCGATCTGGATCATGCGCCCGGCCCGTTCGGGCATGACGCCGAGGACCCCGCTCTCGAGCAGCCCGAGCGAACCCCGGATCGAGGTCAGCGGCGTGCGCAGCTCATGGCTGACGACCGAGGTGAACTCGTCCTTCGCGCGCTGCACCGCGCGTCGCTCGCTGATGTCGCGGAAGACCACGACGGCCCCGCCGATGCGCCCGCGGTCGACGATCGGCGTGCTCATGTACTCCACGGGGAAGGACGTCCCGTCCTTGCGCCAGTAGACGTCCGTGTCGCAGCGATGGACCGCCCCATCCAGCAGCGAAGCGTGCATCGGACACTCCTCGACGGGATACGGGGACCCGTCGGGCTTCGTGTGATGCACGGCGTGGTGCAGGCTGCGGCCGGTCAGCTCGCCCGACGCGTAGCCGATCATGCGCCTGCCTGCGGGGTTGATGAACGTCAGGTTGCCGTCCGCGTCGGTGCCCGCGATGCCCTCCCCCGCCGCCTCGAGGATCATCTCGTTGCGGATCAACAGCTCGCTTGCGCCGGCGAGCTCACGCATCCGTGAGAACGAGAGGGCCGTCCACAGGAACACCAACACGAGGGTCAGCGTGGCCAGGATGACGGCGACGCCGTCGATCGAGTGCCATCGACTGTAGCCGAGCACGGACAGTCCGAGGATCGCGAAGCCGAGCGTGACCGCCAGCCCGCGCTGGCCGGCGTCGGACGTCCACCGGCCTCGATCACGACGGGCGACGCGACGATCTATCCGTTTGCGCACGCCGATGATCGCCACACGTCATCATCGTCACAACCTGGCGCGTTCGGTATCGGGCAAACGCCCGATATTTGGTGGCTAGTTGATGAGCCCCAGGCGCAGCGACGTCGCGACGGCCGACGGTTTGTCGGAAACCTCGAGCTTGCGGTAGATGTTCTCCAGGTGGGTCCTGACCGTGCCCGGGCTGACGTAGAGTCGCTCGGCGGTCTTCGGCGCCGACAGCCCGTCGGCGGCGAGCTGGAGCACCTCGACCTCCCGCGGGGTCAGCCGCGGCCCCGCGAGCTCACCGCCGCGCCGCGCCAGGAAGTGGCCGAGCTCATGGGAGATCCCGATCAGCGATCGCATGAGCCGCTCGCCGATCCGTAGCTCGCGGTCGGCGTCGAGCTCGACGACCGCGAGCACGTCCTCGCCCACGAGCGCGGGGACGGCGATCGCTCCGCTCAGACCCACGGTCCGGACCGCCGGATCGGCCGACCCGGCGGGCGCGGTGTTGGCGAGCGTCCAGCTCAGGGGCGCGCGGACCTCCCATACGCGACCCGCGAGGCCGTCTCCGCGCCGTAGCGGCCGCGCGCGCGTCCGCGCCTCGAACGGCGACTCGGCGCCTGTTTCGTGCCACACCACGAGCGGCACCAGGACGTCGTCACGGGGCACCCAGAACACGCCCGCGACGCAGTCCAGTGCATCGGCGAGCCGAACGAGGAGGTGGTGCGCGCCGGAGTCCACGGCGTCCCAGTCGGCGAGCGCCTCCTCGACGGCGACGTGCGCGGCGATCTCGCGCTCGGCGTGGCGACGGTCGGTGATGTCCTGGAGCACGCCGACGAAGCGATAGGGCTGGTCGTCGCGTCGTTCGGCGACAGCGACGGTCGATCGTAGGGTGCGCCGCGCACCGTCCGGCCGGGTGATGCGGTATTCGGCGGGCCGCGTGTCACCGTGCTCGACGAGCATCCGGCGCGCCTGGATGAGGCGCGCGCGGTCGTCGGGATGCGTCTGCGCGACGAAGTACGCGGTCGAGGGTTCGATCGCGCCGGGCTCGAGGCCGAGGATGCGATAGACGTTGTCTGACCACAGCAGTTCGCCTTCGGACGGCACGTACTCCCAGCTGCCGACCTGGAGGAGTTGCTCAGCCCAGGCGAGGAGGTCCCCGAGTCGCCCTGTCGCGTCGTTGACCATTCGCGTCAGCCGGCAGCGACGTTCTCGACGGCCAGGGCTGCCCGCCGCAGCGCGGCGTCGATCCGGGCGGCGTGCGGCGGCGCGACGTGCTCCAGCACGACGTCGCCCGCGAGGCGCAGGTCGTGCGCGAGGCGGTCGATCGGGAAGTTGCGGCTGCTGAGCACGCGGGCGAGCCAGCGGGCCTGCTCGTCGAGATCGGTCACGCCCGTGACGTCGCCGACCGCCCACGACAGCAGCCACTGGTTGTCGTGGCGACACCAGTCGCCGCCCGCCTCGCCGTAGCGCTCGTCCTCGTCGCGATAGACGTCGTGGTAGCGCGCGCAGACCTCGCGGGCGAGCGCGGCGAGGTCCAGGCGCTCCCCGCCGAGCTCGGCGAACGACGGCGGCGCCGTGCCGCTGGGTGGGCGCAGGCTCATTCGGCGACGACCTCGTAGGTGTGCAGGTGCTCCAGGCGCCGCAGCGAGATGTCGCGCTTGAGATCCGCGTCGATCCGCGCGTGCGAGACCTGGTGCGCGGCGCTCTTCATGTACGTCTTGAATGCGTCGCGATCGCGCCAGCGGCTGACCATCATGATGTCGCCGGGGTCGCGGTCGGACTGCCAGACCTGCAGATCGATGAAGCCATCCGCCTCGTCGGCGAGGTGCAGACGGCTGCGAAACGCCGCCACGAGCTCGGGCGCGCGGTCCGGCGGGATCTCCAGGCGCGACATCGAGACGTACATCAGGAGACCTCCGAGGTCGCGATCGAGTCCAACGGTCCGGACGCGTCCGCGAGGCGGTCGCGGCCCGCCGCCTTGGCGTCGTAGAGCGCGCCATCGGCCGCGAGCACCGTTGCGCGCACGTCCTGCGACAGCGGGGCGAGTCCGATGCTGACCGTCACAGGCAGCTCGGCGTCGGCGGCGATCGCCTCCCGGATGCGCAGGCCGACGTGACGCGCCTCCTCCGGGGTCGCCCTCGCGAGCAGCACCGCGAACTCGTCGCCGCCGACGCGCGCTGCGAAGTCGTGGCCGCGCGTCGCACGGGTGATGGCCTGCCCGATCATCCGCAACAGGCGGTCGCCGGCGTCGTGGCCGTGCGTGTCGTTGACGGCCTTGAAGCGATCGACGTCGATCATGAGCAGCACGCCGCCCGTGCCCGCGGGGATCTGAGCGTGCATCCGGTCGTCGAAGGCGCGGCGGTTGCCCAGATCGGTCACCGGGTCGCGGAAGGCGAGGTCCTTGAACGCGCCGGCAAGGCGGACGTACTCGCGCGCTGTGGCCGTGGCGCCCTCGGCGACCTCGGCCATGCGCTCGGCGACCGCGTCCGTCTCGAAGGACACCTCGCGTGGCTCACGGCGCTCGGTCGGTCCGGGGCGCAGCAACGCAAGGATCTCGGGCGTCGGCTGGCACGGCTCGCGCAGGAGGCGCTCGACCACGAAGAGGACCTCCATGCTGTTGTCGACGCGCTGGTACCCGGCCTCGACGAGGCCGGGCGGCACCGCCCGTCCGCCCAGCATGATCCGCGTCGTGGGGCAGGCCTCGCGCGCGACGTGGATCGACTCCGCGAGCAATCCCACGCCGATGCTGACCGCGAAGCCGAGGCCGGTGACCGCGGGCTGCTGCTCGCCGACGAAGCGTCGCAGCGCATCGACGGGCACGTCGCCGCCGAGGTACAGCACGTCGAAGCCGGCGCCCTCGAGGACGTCGGCGATCATCCGCAGGCCCAGCACGTGCTGCTGGCCCTCCACCGCGGCGAGCAGGACCCGCTCGCGCGAGCGCGCCCGGGTGACGGCCAGCCGTTCGAAGAGCCGGACGAGCACGGCCTGGCTGACGGCCGTCGCAAGATGCTCGTCGGCGACCGTGATCGCGTCGGCCTCCCACAGCTCGCCGACACGCGTCATCGCGGGCTCGATGACGAGCGAATGGATCGCCGAAGGCGTCAGCCCGGCCCGGAGGGCGTCTTCGACGACCTGCTCGGCGGCTGCGGTGTCCGCGACACGAAGCGCGCCGCTGTAGCGGTGCGAAAGCACGGGAGCGATGGTGTCTGCCTCGCGCCGATCGCGCAGCGGGGACACGTCACTGCTCGGTGCGCGTGCTACGCGCCGGGGTCGGCGGCGCCTGGCCCTGGGCGGGCATCGCGAGCGGCTCGCCGAAGAGCGCGCCCTGGGCCTGATCGACGTCGGCGTCCTCCAGCAGCGTCCGCGTCGCCACGTCGAGCACTCCGTCGGCCCCCGTGCTCATGCGCAGCCCCTGAGCCAGGTGGACGAACGCATGCACGAACTGCTCGTCGGACGGGGTCGACTGCAGTTCCTCGATGAAGCTCGCGTCGATCTTCAGGCAGTCGAGCGGCAGCTGCGTGAGGTACCCGAAGCCCTTTGCGCCCGCGCCGAAGTGGTCGACGGTGATGTTGCAGCCGGCGTCGTGCAAGCGCCGCACGAACGCCGACGCGGCCGGCGCGTTGGCCGTGAGCCCGTCCTCGGACAACTCGAACGTCACCAATCCCGGGTCGGCCTCGTTGTCGACGAGCGCCTGCTCGGCCCGCTGTGCGAGGTCGGGATCGGCGAGCGAGGCGCTGTGGACGTCGACGGCGACCGGATGCCCTTCGCCGGCGATCGTCGCGGCGCGACGGATGAGCAGATCGTCGAGCTCGGTCATGAGGCCGAAGCGCTCGGCGACCGGATGAAACGTGGCCGAGGAGATCAGATGCCCGTCGGGGGAGGACAGGTGCAGCGTGAGTTCGTGGGCCTGCAGCTCGCCGCTGGCGAGGTCGACGATCGGCTGGGCGTGCACCGCGAAGCCGCCGTTGTCGAGCGCGTCTCTGAGCAGCCTGAGCAGTTCGTGCTGCAGCACCGCCGGTTGGGCGTTGTGATCGGTCATCGGACCGTCTTGACAAGCCTCCAGGCGGGTGGGCGACAGGTCTCGGTGATCCCTGCGCATCCAGATTGACACAATGAACACTAGCGCGACTGACAAATATGTGCGGCAGTTGTGCGCCGCGCGTGTGGCAGGCCATGACTCACACACGTTCGGCGGGCCGGTCACTCCCAGAAAACCGACGTGGCGACAGTCGATCCTGTGTGGCTGCGCTCAGGATGCGAGCAGACTCCACGGCGTGCGGGCAGGGGCCACAAACCTTGACACGACCGTGGTAAGGTTGGTGCCGAATGGATGCCCTGACGATCCAGGAGGCCGCGCAGACGACGGACTGGTCGCCGCGCATGCTGCGCTACATCGAGCGCGCGGGGCTGATCGAGCCGCAGCGTTCGGAGGCCGGCTACCGGCTCTACGGGCCGGGTGAGCTGCAGCGGCTGCGCACGCTGCGTGAGCTCGCGACCCGTTTTGGCATCGGCCTCTCCGAGATCGGCTTCGCGATGCGGCTGCGCCGTGACGAGGAGCTCGCCGGGGCCGTCGATGCGTGGTTCGAAGCCGAGCCCGCCCGACCCGAGGACGTCGCGCCCGCGCAGTGGCTGCGCTGGGAGCAGGACAAGCACACGAAGCTGCTGGCGCTCGCCGCTGCAGCGCCATCACACGCCTGAACAAGGAGACCACCACATGAATCCGCCCACCGCCGCCGTCGACACCCAGCAGGACTTCAAGGTCGCCGACCTGTCGCTCGCCGACTATGGCCGCAACGAGATCATCCTCGCCGAGCACGAGATGCCGGGTCTCATGCAGACCCGCGCGGAGTACGCCGACGCCCAGCCGCTGAAGGGCGCGCGCATCACGGGCTCGCTGCACATGACGATCCAGACCGCCGTGCTGATCGAGACGCTGACGGCGCTCGGCGCCGAGGTGCGCTGGTGCAGCTGCAACATCTTCTCGACCCAGGACCACGCTGCCGCCGCGGCCGTCGTCGGTCCCGAGGGCACCGTCGAGGACCCCAAGGGCGTGCCGATCTTCGCCTGGAAGGGCGAGACGCTCGACGAGTACTGGTGGTGCACCGAGCGCGCGCTGGAGTGGCCCGACGATGACGGCCCGAACCTCATCCTCGACGACGGCGGCGACGCGACGATGCTCGTCCACAAGGGCGTCGAGTACGAGGCCGCCGGCGCCGCGCCCGATCCCGCGACCGGCGAGTCGGAGGAGTTCGTCTCCTTCCTGACGGTCCTCAACCGCTCGCTCGAGGAGGATGGCCAGCGCTTCACGAAGATGGCCGCCGGCATCATCGGCGTGTCCGAGGAGACGACGACGGGCGTCGGCCGCCTCTACCAGATGGCGAAGGCCGGAACGCTGCTGTTCCCGGCGATCAACGTCAACGACTCGGTCACGAAGTCGAAGTTCGACAACCTCTACGGCTGCCGCCACTCGCTCGTCGACGGCATCTTCCGCGCGACGGACGTCATGCTCGCCGGCAAGGTCGGCGTCGTCTGCGGCTACGGCGACGTCGGCAAGGGCTCGGCCGCTTCGCTGCGTGCCCAGGGCTGCCGCGTGATCGTCACCGAGATCGACCCGATCTGCGCGCTGCAGGCCGCGATGGAGGGCTACGACGTCAAGACGCTCGAGGACGTCGTCGACAGCGCCGACGTGTTCGTCACGACGACGGGCAACAAGGACATCATCACCGCCGATCACATGGCGCGGATGAAGCACCACGCGATCGTCGGCAACATCGGCCACTTCGACAACGAGATCGACGTCGCGGGCCTGGAGAAGCTCCCCGGCATCGAGCGCGTGAACATCAAGCCGCAGGTCGACAAGTGGGTCTTCGCCGACGGCCACGCGATCATCCTGCTGTCCGAGGGGCGCCTGCTGAACCTCGGCAACGCGACCGGCCACCCGTCGTTCGTGATGTCCAACTCGTTCACGAACCAGACGCTCGCGCAGATCGAGCTGTGGTGTAACAACGACGACTACGACAAGCAGGTCTACGTGCTCTCCAAGGAGCTCGACGAGAAGGTCGCGCGCCTGCACCTCGCGGCCGTCGGCGCGAAGCTGACGGTCTTGAGCCAGGAGCAGGCCGACTACATCGGCCGCCCGGTCGAGGGCCCGTACAAGTCACACGAGTATCGCTATTAGTCGACCGGAGCCAGAGGCCGACCTGTATCGGTTTTCGGCCTCCGGTCATCGGTTCCGATGGAATGACTGAGGGAAGCGCTTGCCCCGTTCCTCATCGGAACCGCTGACCTCCGGACGACGTCACATCGCGGATCTGGCGCTCGCAGACGAGGGCCAGGTCCGCATCGAGTGGGCGGACGGGCAGATGCCCGTCCTGCACTCGATCCGTGAGCGCTTCGAGCGCGAGCGGCCGCTCGAGGGGATGCGGGTGGCCGCCTGCCTGCACGTGACGTCCGAGACGGCCAACCTCCTGCGCACGCTGATCGCCGGCGGCGCGGAGGCACAGCTGTGCGCCTCCAACCCGCTGTCGACGCAGGACGACGTCGCCGCGGCGCTGGTCGATCGCTTCGGCGTCGGCGTGCGCGCCGTCCGCGGCGAGGACGCCGACTCCTACGCGGGGCATGTCGTCGCGCTGGCCGCGCGGGCGCCGCACGTCACGCTCGACGACGGCGCCGATCTGCTGAGCGCGCTGCACGCCGGCGACGCGTCGTGGAGCGCGTCGCTGCTGGGCGGGACCGAGGAGACGACGACCGGCCTCGTGCGGCTGCGCTCGCTCGAGCACGACGGCCTGCTGCGCTGCCCCGTCCTGGCGGTCAACGAGTCGCTCGCCGAGCGGACGTTCAACGATCGCTATGGCACCGGCCAGTCGACGCTCGACGGGATCCTGCGGGCGACGAACATGCTGCTCGCCGGGCGCACCGTCGTCGTGATCGGCTACGGCTGGACCGGCAAGGGCGTCGCGTTGCGCGCGAAGGGCGCCGGCGCCTCGGTGATCGTCTGCGAGGTCGACCCGATGCGCGCCCTGGAGGCGCGGATGGACGGCTGCGAGGTCATGCCGGCGCTCGACGCGGCCGAACGCGGGGACGTCTTCATCACCGTCACCGGCGGGCGTGACGTACTCGCGCGCGAGCACTTCGAGCGGATGAAGGACGGCGCGATGCTCGCCAACGCCGGCCACTTCGACGTCGAGATCGCCGTCGGCCAGCTCGCCGAGCTCGCCGACACGCGCCGCCAGGTGCTGCCGCTCGTCGAGCAGTTCGAGGTCGGCCCGCGGCGGCTGAACCTGCTCGCGCAGGGCCGCGTCGTCAACCTCGCGGCGGCCGAGGGACACCCGGCCGCCGTGATGGACATGTCGTTCGCCAACCAGGCGCTCTGCGTCGAGCTGCTCGCGCGTGAGGGCGCGTCGCTGGAGCGGCGCGTGCTGCCGGTCCCGCCGCAGATCGACCGCGAGGTCGCGCGCCTGAAGCTCGCCTCGCTGGGCGTGCGGATCGACGAGCTGACGGCCGGCCAGCGCGCGTACCTGACGAGCTGGCGCAGTTAGGATCGCGGCGTCAGCCGCGGCGCACGCTGATCGCGGCGTGGTAGCGACGCGTGTTGCCGGCCGCGTCGGTGATCGTGAAGCGGATGCGGTACGCGCCCGGCCGCAGGTGCCAGATCGAGCGCGGCAGCGTCATCCGGCTCGTGCCCCTGGAGACGCCGACCCGGTAGGAGCGGCGCAGCTGGATGAACCGCCTGCCCGCGCGGCGCTGGAGCTGGACGCGCAGCGTCCCGCGCTCGTCGGAGCGCAGCCTGAGCGTGATCGCGGTCTTCGGCCGGCCGCCGCGGATGCGGACGACCGCGGGAATGACGAAGCGGTCCAGGCGCGGGGCGGTCGTGTCCTTCGCCTGCGCGGCCGGCGGTGTGACGACGGGCGCGGGCGGGGGCGGGGGCGGGGGCGGGGGCGTCGCCACGGGGTCTGACGGCGGCGGCGCGAGCTCGTCGAAGACGGGCTGCAGGAAGCTCCTGAACGCCGTCACGCGCGCGAACGCGCTGATGCCGTCCGAGCAGTCGGGCTTGCCCCAGTTCACGACGCCCCACAGGACCTGGCGCGCGGGCGATCCCGTGTGGATCACGAGCGGGCCGCCGCTGTCGCCGTGACAGGTCGTCGTGCCGTTCGTCGTCCCGGCGCCGGCGCAGACCATGATCGACGCGTCGAACGGGGCGACGGGGTTGAGCTCGGTCGCGCAGTCCTCGTTCTCGCGCAGGGGGACGAAGGTCTGCATGAGGGTGCTGCTGGCGCTGTTCTGGTTGCCCGGGATCGTCCAGCCCCAGCCCGCCGCGTTGTTGACGCCCGGCGTGTAGGTGTAGGACCCGCCCGGCACGGCGATCTGCATCGGCGGCGCCGCGGCCGGCGACGCGAGCCGCAGCAGCGCGATGTCGTTGGCGAGGCCGCCGCCGGCGTTGTTGTAGCCGGGGTGGCGCAGGATCTGGGTGACGCCGATGCTCTGACCGGTGTTCGTCGCGGCGAGGTTCGAGCGCCCGAGGATGGCGCTGAAGTTGCCCGGCGCCAGCGTGCTCGCATCGCCGAACGTGCAGTGCGCGGCGGTGACGACCCAGTGTGGCGAGACGAGCGTGCCACCGCAGTTGGAGACGAACGCCTGGCCGTTCTCGACGAAGCTCATCTCGAGGCGGACGATCGACGGCCAGTCGGTGCTCGAGGCCGTCGTGCCGGCGATGATGCGCTCGTTCTGGGCGCCGGCGGTCGCGGGCGCGATCGAGGCGAGCAGCGCGCCGGCGATCAGGGCGGCGGTCATGCGGGCGATGCGGCGGTGGGCTGTCATGGTCATCCTCGTACCGGAGTTCGGAGTGTCGGGCGGCGCTACACCTGGTCTGACGCCGCCGGGCATCGATTCAGTTCCATCGAGCCGACCACTAGCTCTCGCGGTAGACGTCGCGCATGCTGCGGACCGCGCGGCGCAGCGCGCGATCCGCCCGCCTGACGGCGTTCGCGGCCGATGCGTAGCTCTTCGGGCGCGCGGTCGACGCTGCCGTGGCGAGCCGGCCTGCAGCCGACCGCAGGTCGGCCGCCGCTCCCGTCAGCGCGGCGTGCGCCGCGACCGCAGCCGGCGGCGGCGTGAGCGCGCGCGCGGCGGTGGCGAGCGCGCCGGCGCTGTCGCGCAGGCGACGGGCGGCGCGCGCCTGCGTCGCCGATCGCCCGGCGGCCGCGAGCAGGGTCGTGGCGTTCCCGCGCGAGCGCTCGTACGTCGTGAGCATCGTGCGCACGCCGCTCTCGTAGCCCGCCGAGGCGGCGATGCTCTTCGTGCGCGTGCCCGCACGCGGGACAAGCGACGCGAGCGCCTGCGAGCAGGCGGCGTCGCTCGCGCGCTGTGCCGCGCAGGCGGCGACGATCACGCGGTCGCCTGCCGGCAGCGTCACGACCTGTGTGACGCCCGCCAGCCCGCTGACCTTCAGCGCGCCGAAGCGCAGCGCGCGGACGTCGGCGCCGAGCCGCACGACGGTCGGCGTCCCGGCCCTGCTCGCCGCTCGCGCGAGGGCGCCCTCGGGCAGGAGCTCGGGGCCGGCCGGGCGCCCGGTCCCGACGGCGAGCGTCCGCCGCGCCGAGCCCGTGCCCTGCGCGTAGACCTGCAGCGAGGACAGGCCGAGGCCGGCCGGGCCGCGGGCGGATCGCATCCCGTCGGCGAGCGTGATCGTGGCGAGGTCGGCGACGGTCGCCCGCTTCGGCGCCGGGGCGTCGTCGCCACCGAGGACGGTGCCGCCGAGGAAGCCCGCGACGGCGGCGACCGCCGCGCCGATGGCGATCTGGCGGGTGCTGGGCACCGGCAGCGGTCTGCGCGGCGCCTTCGGTGCCGGCTCGGGCTTCGGCGTGCGGCGCACGTGCGGCTTGGGGACCCGGGGAACGCGGCGCGCGGTGGACGGCGCTCGCGCCGTCGCGGCGTCGAGGTCCACGAGCACCGTGTCCTGCGACGCCCGCTTCGCCGCGGGCGCGGGCGCGGCCGGTGCGGGTGCCGCGGCGGAGGTGGGCGCCGGCGCGGGCCGCGCGGTCACGACGGGCGCCGGCGGCTCGTCGCCGCGCTCGAACGCCTCGGTCGCCGCCGCGAGCAGCGCCTTGGCGTCCGCGTAGCGGTCGGCCGGGTCCAGCGCCATGCCACGGCCGAGGACGTCGTCGAAGGCGCGCGGCACGGAGGCAGCGCGATCGCTGAGCCGCGGCGGCTGCTCGTGGACCTTCGCGTACAGCAGCGCGGCGTCGGACTCGTGGTTGTGCGGCACCTCGCCGGCGAGGCACTCGAAGAGGACGGCGGCGAGCGCGTACTGGTCGCTGCGCGCCGACGCGCGCTGGCCCTTGATCTGCTCCGGCGCGACGTACGCGAACGTGCCGACGAGCTGGCCGGTGCGGGTCGGGCCGCCGGCACCGCCGCGCGTGAGGCCGAAGTCGGCGAGGTAGGGCCAGTCGGTCTGGTCGACGAGGATGTTCTGCGGCTTGACGTCGCGATGGATCAGCCCCGCCGCGTGCGCGGCATCGAGCGCCGATGCGACCGGTGCGAGCAGGCGCAGCGCGCGCGCCGGGTCGAGCTCGCCCTCGTCGATGAGGTCCTTCAGCGTGCTGCCGCGCACGTAGCGCATCGCGAGATACAGACCGTCGGCGGTCTCGCCGGTGTCGTAGACCGGGACGATGTGCGGGTGGTCGAGCGCCGCCTGGACCTCGCCCTCGCGGCGAAAGCGCGCGCGGAACGTCTCGTCGGCGGTCAGCGCCGGGTTGAGCAGCTTCAGGGCGACGGGACGGTTCAGCGACTCCTGCGTTGCGAGGTAGACCGTGCCCATGCCGCCGCTGCCGAGCAGGCGCTCGACGCGGTAGCCGGCGAACTTCGTTCCGGTCTCGATCATCCCGGCACCACGATGATCGGCGGTGGCGGCGGCGGCGGCGGTGCCACGACCGGCGGAGGTGGCGGCAGGACGGGCGGCGGGACCGGCGTCACGGGCGGCGGAGGCGGCGGCGTCACGGGGCCGGTCCTCGTCGGCATGCGCCTGACCTTGAGCGCGGGGACCGCGATCGCCCCGACCGACGGCGTCGCGAGGCGCTCGAGCTTCACGCCGGCGGGCCGCAGCTCGCCTGCCGCGCCCGCATCTGTGCCCGAGGAGACGATCAGGCCGATCGCCAGCCCGATCGCCAGCGCGAGCCCGCAGGCCAGCACGGCGCGCGGCACGGTCAGCTCCCGGGGCAGGGGACGCGCTTGGTCCGGCTGCCGGCGGCGAGGCAGGTGTTCCGGGCGGTGTTCGGACCCCGCCGGCCGAGCGTCACGACGATCTTGCGGCCCAGGCGCTGCGGGCGCGTGATGATCACGGTCAGCCTGCCGCCGCGCGGCAGCCGGACGCCGCTGAGGCGTCCGACCGGCTGCGTGCCGGCCCGCTTCGTGGTGAAGCTGAAGCTGCGAAATCCGCCCGGCTTGCGGCACCGGGAGCAGCTCACGCTCACCCGCGCGCCCTTCGGCGCGAGGGTCAGCTGTGCGCGCGAGATGCTGATGGCGCGGATTGCGCGCGGGTTGCCGATCGGCCGAGCCTGGAAGCCGAGCCGCGACAGGATCGCCTTGGGCGCGTCCTGGCAGCCATCCAGGTTCTCGTCACGCGTGGGCTTCACGCCGGGGCACTTGTCCCTGCCGTCCTCGGGGACGCCGTCGCCGTCGGCGTCGGGCGGCGGGGGTGGTGGAGGCGGTGGGGGTGGCGGTGGCGGTGGCGGCGGTTCGGTGGCCGTGATGTTCATCACGAGGCTGCCGGTCGGCGTGCCGCACCCGGCGCCGTTGCAGCCACCGACCTGGACGAGGTACGCGGTGCCGGCGACCGACGCAAAGCTGATCGCCGACGTCGGCACGCCGGCGGCGGCGTCGTCGTTGCACGGCAACCCGTCGGTGAGGGTCGGCGTCGGTGCGAGGTACGCGCTGATCACCGTGTCGAAGTCCGAGCCGGTCGTGTTGACCGAGATCGTGCCGCCGTTGCCGAGGATCCGGTACCAGGTGGTCGCGACCATGGTCGTGCCGCCGCAGGTCCCGGTTCCGCCCGGCGTCAACGGCTCGCCGGCCTCCCAGGTCGCCTCGGCGGTCGACGCCAGGGTCACCGGGAAGCTGTTGACCGCGGCGTTGTAGGGGCTCGAGATGCTGTCGTTGCTGGGCGGGAGCGCGAGCGCGGCCGGGGCCGTGACGAGCAGCCCGAGCAGCGCGCCCGCGGCCGCGACGAGCAGGCGCAGTTTGCGGGTCGCGACAGGGAAGGTGGCGGGGGTGGCGATCATGGTCCTCCGAACAACGCACGAGCCGGACGGCGCTTCCGTTGATCGCCTGCCACAGCTGTCCCCGCCGCGCAGCGTCTCCCCGAATCCGCCAGAACCCGTGTCTGGTTTGCCTGCGCGCGGATCGTACGACCGCGACCGCGAACCGCGTCTAGCCTTGGGTCTAGGATTGCGCGCGTGTCCGGCCTGGTGCTGCGAGTCGTCCGGGGCGCCGGCCGAGGGCGAGAGATCGCCGTGGCCGGTGAGCTCGTCGTCGGTCGCGAGGCGGCCGGCGACGGCCGTCTCGACGGCGAGCCCGCGCTCTCGCGCCGCCACGCGCGCATCATGCGCGCCGCCGACGGGAGCCTGACGATCGAGGACCTCGGGTCGCTGAACGGGACCCACGTCAACGGTCGGCGGATCACCGCGGCGACCCCGCTGCGCCACGGCGACGAGCTGCGCCTGGGCGCGACCGTCATCGCGGTCGTCGACGCCGCCGACGCGTCGGTCCCGCCGGCGTCCGCCGGCTCGGAGGCGACGGTCATCGCCGACCTGCCACCGCTGACCGTCCGCAGCGGCGACGCGACGCGGAGCCGCGCCCGTCCGCGGGCGAGCATGCCCGTCGACCTGCGCGCGCTCGCCGAGCACCCGCAGGCGCGCTACGGCGCGGCGATCGTCGTGGGCCTCGTCGTGCTGATCGTGTGGGTCGTGGCGCGCGGCGGCGCGGACCGCGACGAGGTCCTCGCCGACGGGCGCCGCTCCACGGTGCAGCTCATCGTCGCGCCGTCCGGGATCGTCACCGGCCTCGCCGAGGTTGCGCGCGGCACGGCGCCGCCGCGCTCGGGCAGCGGGATCGTCGTCGACGCGCGCCGCGGCCTGATCCTCACGGCCGATCGCCTCGTCGCCGGCGCGGCGAAGATCAGCGGTCGCTTCGGCGGCGCCCGCCCCCGCGACGTGACGCTCGTGGCGCGCGCCCCCTGCGACGCCATCGCGCTCGTGCGGCTGACCGGGCTGCCGGACGGCGCGCGCGCCGCCGACATCGGCGGCACCGGCGGCCTGCAGCGCGGCGATCGCGTCGTCGCGCTCGGCTACCCCGGGTCGCTCGTCGGCCGCGGGCGGCTGCGCTCCGCCGGGCTGCGCTCCGCCGCCGGCAAGGTCGCGTCGATCCGCAGCCGCGCGCGCCTGGATCCCGCCGATCCACGGCTCAGCGGCCTGATCGTGCACACCGCGCGCGTCGGCGCCGGTGGCGCCGGTGGACCGCTCGTCGGCGGGGGCGGCGAGGTCGTCGGCCTCAACCTCGTCGCGCCGGACGGCTCGCGGCTCGGCGACGCGGTGTCGATCGAGCGCGCGCAGGGCCTGTACGGCGACCTCGTGACCGCGCGCACCGAGGGCGACGCGGGCTGGCGCCTGGAGCCGTGGTCGGAGATCCGCGGCCGGCCGAGCCCCGGGCTGCTCGTCACCGGCATCGATCGCGGCGGGCCCGCGAGCCGGCCGGTCCTCCGTGCCGCGACGCGCCGCCGGGCGCGGCGACCGTCGCAGCCGCTGCTCGGCGCGACGATCTTCGCCGTCAACGGCCGCACGGTGAACGACGTCGCCGACGTCTGCCGGGCGCTCGACGGCGTTCGTCGCGGCAGGCGCGTGCGCGTCCGCGCCGACGTCGTGACGAGCACCCTGAGCGGGCGCGGCGTTCGCAGTCCGAGCCGTGCCCGCGCGGCGCAGCTCGTGATCGGTCTCTGAATCGGTGCGCATGGCTCGGTCTGACGCCACGAGCGCGCCCGCAGGTTCCTGCGCGGTTCGTGGAACCTTCTCGCGGGCCGGCCGCGTCAACGATGGAAAGCCCGTCCACTTCCTCTGCCAGGAGCAACCATGTCACCGATCAGCGATCACGTCTTCGACCAGCACGACAGCGCCGAGCGCGCCGCTCGCCTGAAGCGCCTGCTCGTCGGCGGCGCGGCCTTCACCGCCGCCGGCGGCGCCGTCGCCGGCGCCGCCATCCTGAAGGGCGACGACGACCTCTCCTTCCCTGACGAGGCCGACGACGACGCGATCGACAGGGCGATCAAGGACACCGAGGACACGGCCGGCGCGCGCGCCGACGATCCAGTCGCAGCCGCCGCGCCGCCGCAGACGGTCGCGGCCGCGCCGTCGGCCGCCTTCGAGCCCGCGATCCGCCCCGCCGCCGAAGAGGGCGAGCGGGTCGTCGGCGAGGTCGTCGAGGAGCAGCCGCTCGAGCCGATCAAGAACGAGGCGCACGAAGTGCCGCCGCCCCCGCAGGACCCGCTGCCGCCCCCGCTCGACCCGAGCGGCGCCACCGCTGGGGTACCCGGCGCCACCCCGCCGGGCGCAACGCCCGGCACCACGCCCGGCGGGCCCACGGCACCTGCGGGCCAGGACGTCGCCCTGCACATCGACACGGCGACCGGCAGCATCACGTCGGCGGGTGAGACCGTCGGTTCCGTCAACCCCGCCGGCGGCAACATCACGCTCTTCGGCACCCAGACGCCGCTCGTGTACGACCCCGCCAACGGCGGCTCGATCATCCTGCCCGACGGCGGCGGCAGCGTGCCGCTGCATGACGGCAACTTCGGCCTGACGATCGGCAACGACACGATCACCGTCAACGAGACGGCCGGCGGCACCGCGCCCGCAGGCGACGTCGGCGGCGTCAGCGGCGACCCAGCCGCGATCCCCGGCACGGACCTGCCCGGCGGCGATCTGCCCGGCGGCGATCTGCCCGGCGGCGATCTGCCCGGCGGCGATCTGCCCGGCGGCGATCTGCCCGGCGGCGATCTGCCCGGCGGCGATCTGCCCGGCGGCGATCTGCCCGGCGGCGATCTGCCCGTCGGCGGCGGGATCCCCGGTGCCGACCCCGCCGCCCCGCCTGCAGGCGGCCCCGCCGGTGGCCAGAGCGTCATCCCGGGCGGCCAGCCCCAGGGCGACCTGCACCTGTCGAACGTCGTCGCCGTCGAGCCCGAGGTCGCGGGCGACGGGGTCGCCGGCGATTCCTCGTCCTCGTCCTCGTCCTCGTCGGTGATCGGTGCCGGCCAGCCCGGCGGTCCCTCCACATCCGCCTCCACATCCACCTCCGCGTCCTCGTCCTCGTCGGTGATCGGCGCCGGCCAGCCCGGCGGCCCGGCCGCCGCCGACGAGCTGACGTTCGCCGACGACGGCCCGCCACCGCCGCCCGCGGGCTCGAGCTCGGACGACACGCCTCCCGGACCTCCGCCCGGCGCCGGCGACGCCCCTCCGGCGCCGCCGGTCGACACGGCCGGCGACGGGCCGACGGATCCCGCCGACGCCCCCCACGTCGCGGCCGCCGACGACGGCCCGCCGCCGCCGCCCGCGGGCTCGAGCTCTGACGACACGCCGCCCGGCCCGCCGCCGGCCGACGCACCCGAGCCGCCCGCGCCCCCGGCCGCCCCGGAGCCGCCGCCGGCGCCGGAGCCCCCCGCACCGCCGCCGGCGCCCGAGCCCCCGGCGCCCGCCCCGGAGCCGCCGGCGCTGCCGCCGACGCCCCCGCCGGCCGACCCGCCCCCGCCGCCCGCGCCGGAGCCTGCGCCGGAGCCGCCCGCGATCGACACGCCGCCCGCCGGAGACCCGTCCGGGTACTGATCGACCGCACGCGGGGCGTCGCTGCAAGCGGCGCCCCGCGGTCGCGCGCGACCGCTCGAGACACCGATCCCATGTTCGAATACCACGACCATCCCGGCGACGACCACGACGACGTGGCGCCGCCCGAGACAGATGCGCCCGCCGATCGCGGCGCCGACGCGTTCGCCGAGCACGACCTCCCACCGCTCGGCGACCTTCCCGCCCACGCCGATGCGGCGCCCGAGCTGATCTTCCCCGGCGACGACGCCACCGCGGACGCGGCCCTGGCGGGCGAAGCCGACCCCGCGGCGCCGTTCCCCGACGACGCGGCATTCACCCAGTGGCTGGCCGGCCACGAGGACGGCGGTGCCGACGCGCCCGCCGAGCCGCTGCCCACGGCGCCCGAGCACGGCGCCGCGCTGCCGTCCTCCGACGAGCTCGTCGACTGGACGCTGCGCAAGCTCGGCGAGGACGGTTAGTCAGGAGGCATCGGAACACACCTGTGCGGTCTGGGCCCCGATCCGTGGATTCAGGCTTGGCCGGTCAGCTCGAGCGCCACGAGCGCGCGCGGCGCGCTGCGCGGGCCGACAAGCGCCAGCAGCTCGCCGCCGGCGCCGCCGAGCGGCTCGAAGGGCGCGCCCAGCGCGGCGAGCCGCTCGAGTACGCCGGCCTCGCTGACGCCGACGAGGCGCCGCTCGCCACCGCTCTCGCAGACGAGCCACAGCCCGCCCGCGCCGGCGCTCGCGTGCTCGACCGCGCCGTCGCCGGCGCGCACGAGCACGAGCTCGTCGCCCGCGAGCCGCGACGCCTCCCAGCGCGCCCGGCGCGCCGCGACGACCCAGGGACCGCCCGGCTGCGATGCGCCCGCCAGGCTGACGCGCACGCCCGCCGGCCAGGTTCCGAGCTCGGCGCCGTCGAGCAGCAGCCGCGCGGGCAGGCCGTGGCCGCTCGTGAGCGTCAGCACGGCGCCGCCGGTCGACGGCGCGCGCGCGGTCACCCAGGGTGGCCCGTCGGACTTCGTCTCGACGTCGCCGAGGCCGGCGGCGCTCGCCGTCCCGAGCAGCTGCGCGGGGCGGCCGCCACGCCCGCGCGCCGCGATCGCGAACAGCAGCCGCCCGCCGCCCGCGCTCCAGTGCGCGCGCGGCGGCTGCGGGCGCGCGCTGCGCGCACCCGGCCGCAGCCCGCCGCGGCCGGCAACGATCGCGAGACCCAGCCGCTCATCGCCGAGGACGTGCGCCGCGCGCGCGCGGATCGCGAGCGTCGTGAGGCGCACGACAGGCCCCTGCTCGTCGCCCGCGCAGGCGATCCAGGCGCTCGTGCCGTCGGCGGCGGCGAGCAGCGGGCGCGCCAAGCTGGTCAGAGCGCGCAGGTCGGGCCCGAACACGGCGGCCTCGGTGGCGCTGGCGGCGGCGACGGCCGCCGGCGTCGCGGCGAGGGCGAGCACGTCGCTGCCGCCGAGCCCGTGCGCCGCGGCGACACGGCCGCGCGCGTCCGCGCGCACGACGCGCTGGTGGCCGTCGTGACGCACGATCGCGACGATCTCGTCGCCCGCCAGGACGGCGGCGGCGACATCGTCGAGCACCGCGCGCGGCGCCGGTCGCGGGACCGGCGCGGCCCGGCCCCGTGACGCGCGCAGCGCGGCCGGTCCGGGCTCGGACGCGGGCGCCGGCGCGTCGTGTGCGGGCACGAGCAGCGCACCGCGCGCGACCGCCGTGAGCGGATCCTCCGGGATCTCGACCCCGAGTCCGAGCTCCGCCGCGAGCGCCGCGCTCAGCCCCGGCATCTGCGCGCCGCCGCCGACGAGGATCGCGCGGCCAGGCTCGGTGCGCCGGCTCCCCGGCGAGGTCCCGGCGCGGGCCTGGTCGAGCTGCGCGCGGGCGGCCGCCACGACGAGCCCGAGCTCGTTCTCGACGAGGCCCGCGAGGCGGTCGCGCTCGACGTCCAGCGTGATCGCGACGGGTGGCCCGACCTCGAGCTGCGCCGACGCCGCCGAGGTGAGCTGCTCGCGGCAGCGGCGCACCGCGCGCGCCAGCCCCGCCTGGCAGGCGACCCATGCCGCCGCGTCCGGCGCGGCGTCACCGACCGCGGAGAGCAGGTGCTGCTCCTCGAGGCGCTGCGCGGCCTGCGGATCGTCGTCCTCGAGCAGCCGCAGCACCTCGAGGTACAGCGTCTCGTCGAAGAGGTCGGTGCCGACCGCGAGCTCGGTCGTCGCGAGCAGCCGCAGCTCGGCGGGTGCGACGTCGACGATCGACAGCTGCGTCGAGCGCCCGCCGACGTCGCAGACGAGGATGGTCTCGGTCGCGCCCTGGCAGGCGACCGCGGCCGCCGCGACCGCCGCCGGCACGAGCGTCACCGGCGGCAGGCCGGCGAGCGCCGCGGCGGCGCGGAGCGCGCGCGCGCGGCGACCCTCGGGCGCCCAGTTGGACGGCATCGCGAGCACCGCGGTCTCGGGCGACGGCGCATCCGTTCCCCGCGCGAGCACGCGCAGCGGCCGCGCGAGCAGCTCGCCGACGAGCGCGACGACCGGGACCGGCCCGTCCGCGAGCTCGAGCACGGCGCTGCCGGACTGCAGGTGGGCGAGCGGCCCGCGGACGCCGCGATGCGGGTCGCCGTCGAGCTCGCGGTCGGCGTCGCCGCCGACGCGCGCCGAGCCGTCGGCGCGCAGGGCGAGCGACGCCGTCATCGCGCCGAGCGCGCCGTCCTCGCCCTCGAACTCGAGCAGGCGCGGTTCGCCCGCACCGTCACCGGCCGCGGCGACGACCGTGGTGCAGCCGACGTCGACGGCGATCTGCAGTCCCATCGCCGGCTCAGGCGCCGGCGAGCGCCCGCAGCTCGCCCTGCAGCCGCTCGATCTCGCCGATGCGCTCGCGGGCGGCCTCTGCGTCGGCGCCGCTCTGCAGCGCGTGCACGGTCGCGCGCAGGCGCTCGACGCGCGCGCTGTGGCGCGCGTGCAGGTCCTCGGCGAAGGCCGTCCGCACGCCGCCGGCGCGCTCGTCGATCGCCGAGCGCAGCTCGAGCTGGCCGCGGGCCACCGCGCGCTGGACGTACTCGCGGGCGCGGCGGCGGTTCAGCGAGGAGCCCTGGATCTGCTCGCTCGCGGCGACGATCACGACGCCGATCCCGAGCAGGATCGGGTTGGCGGTGACGACGCCGATCATGAGCATCGGGCCGCCGCGGGTCAGCCAGCCGAGGACGCGCTCCTGGTCGAGCTGGCGGCTCGCCTGGGAGCGTCCGGGGAGGTCGATCGCGAGCTCGGTCTCCGGTGTGTCGACGGCTGTCGTGACGATGCCGAGGCCGTGGCGCTGGGCCGCGTCGGCGGCGATCGGTCCCGCCCCGGCGGCGAGGCTGCGGCCCGCGCTGCTCGCCGCCTGCGCGAGCAGCGTGTGGCACAGCTCGGGCAGCGCCTCGGCGAGCGACCCTGACCAGCGGTCCTCGACGCGGTCCATGAGGTCGTCGCGGTCGCGCGTGATCTGCGCCTGCATCGTGGCGTCGACCTCGCGGCGCAGTTCGCCGAAGCGGGCGTCGAAGGCGGTCACGGGTGTCGAGCGCTCGGTGTCGGCGAGCTCGCGCCGTGCGCGGTCAAGCGCCGTCGCCGCGTCGAGGCCTCCGAGCGAGGCGACGAGCGCGCGATCGGGTCCGGCCAGCTCGTCGAGGCAGTCCAGGACCTCGGTCTGCAGCAGCTGCGCCTGGCGCTCGAGCTCGGGTGCAAGGACGTCGTCGAGCAGCCGCGCGGCGAGCGCGTCGACCCCGCTGAGTGCGCGCAGCTCGGCGGCGACCTCGCGGTCGGGCTCGACGAGCGCGTCGTGCGCGTCCAGCGGCGAGGCGACGAGGATCGGCACCGAGCCGTGGGCGGGATCGAGCGCGCGCAGCGCGGCGCGGTCGGCGGCGGCGACCGCCTCGGCGTCGGTCGCCTCCGGCCCGGCCGACTCGACGACGACGACGGTGCTCACGCGCTCGCGGGCGCGCTCGAAGAAGGCCAGCTCGTCGGCCGTCGCCGGCGCGGCGGCGTTGAGCACCAGCACGACCGCGGTGCTCTGCTCCAGCGCGCTGAGCGTCATCGTGCCGTGCGCGCCGAGCAGGCCGCCGAGGCCGGGCGTGTCGAGCAGCACGAGACCGGCGTCGAGCAGCGGGTGGGGGAGCAGCACCTGCACGTAGGCGACGCGGCGGGCGTTGCCCGGGTTGGCCTGCTCGGACGCCCAGCGGCCGAGCTCGGCGACGTCGCACTCGACGATCGAGCCGGACTGCAGATGCACGCGCGCCTGCGGCACGGCCGGCAGCCCGAGGCGGGCGGGGGAGAGGACCTCGATGTACGTGTTCGTCGCGACGTCGATGTCGCGGGGGAGCAGGTCGGCCTGCTCGACGAGCGCGTTGACGAGCGTGCTCTTGCCGCGCTTGCGCTCGCCCACGACGGCGACGCGCGAGACCGCCGTCGTGTTCTGCGCGATCCGCTGCAGGCGCGCCGGCACGGCCGCCGACCCGCGCGCGCGGGCCAGCGTGTAGGCCGCCTTCGCCACCCGCTTGGCGGCGGCCAGACGCGCCGCGGCGGGAAGGTCGAGCGACGCCTGCGGTGAAGCGTTCACCGCGCTGACGCTATCAGCGCTCCGGCGTGCGAACGCTCGTGTCGCGCGCCTCGAGCTCGCGCGCGATCTGCTCGTATGCGGCGGCCACCTGGGCGGCGAGCCAGCGCCGGTCCGGCGCCGCCGGGCGGGCCATCTCCAGCGCCCGCCACCAGCGCGCGCGCTCGCGGGCGCGGGTCCGCAACCCGTTGCCGTCGGCAGCGGGCGCCGCCGCGAGACGGTCGGCGGGCGCCGGGCTGGCGAAGACCGTGCGCACCTCGTCGCGGGCACCCTCGTGCAGGCGCACGCGCGGGTCTGCGGCCAGCCGCAGCGCGAGCAGCACGCGCAGGCCGCCGCCGTCGCTGCCCGCCCGCACGTCGTCGACGGCGCCGCGCAGGCGTGCGCTGGCGGCCGGCGCGACATCGTGGCCGAAGGCCAGCAACTCGAGCTCGCGCAGCATCCGGTCGGTGCGCATCGTCTGCGCGCGGGCACGGAACATGCGGTCGATCGCGAGGCGCACCTCGTCGATCCCGGAAGCCGCCCGCAGCGCCGCGGCCGGGTCCTCGCCGGCGGCGATCGCGCGCGCGCCGACGGACACGCCGAACGGGCCCAGCCGGCGCAGCAGGTCGCCGGCCTGCGCGTCGGCCCTGCCCGTGCGGGCGCGCGCGGCGAGCAGGCGGATCGCCGAGTCGATCGCCGGCGCGGCGGCGATCTGGGCCAGCGCGGCGCGGTCGGCGTCGTCGAGCGTCGCGACGGCGAGCAGCGCGGCGACGGGCGTCGCCTGCCAGGCGCGGCTGCGCCAGGCCGCGCGCGCGGAGTCCAGCGCGGCGGCGGCGGTCGCGAGCGGATCCTCGGTTCCCGGCCAGTAGCGGTCGGCCTTCGTCATCACGATCAGCGCGTTCGTCGGCGCGTGGCCGAGGTCGGGGAAGGCGGCCGCGAACGCGTCGAGCTCGGCCGCCTCGCGCTTGGCGCCCGGCGCCTCGGCGGTGACGTGCACGACGGCGTCGGCGGCGGCCGCCGCGCGCCCGGTCTGCCCGCGGACGAGGTCGCGCGCCCGCGCGCTGCGCTCGTCGTTGGGGGAGAACAGGCCCGGCGTGTCGACGAGCACGAGGTCGTCGAGCAGGTGCGAGTCCAGCCACGCCGTGATCGGCTCCGCCGTCTCGAGGTCGAGCTCGCTCTCGGCGAGCACGACGTCGGCCCCGACCGGCAGCGTCAGCGGTGCCTGTGCGCGCCGCTTGACGACGACGCGCTCCTCTCTGCCGCGGCGCAGCCACCAACTCACGAGCGTCGTCTCGGTCGCGCCGGTCTGCGTGACGGGCCGGCCGGCGAGCGCGTTGATGAGCGTCGACTTGCCGGCGCTGACGTGCCCGGTGACCGCGACGACGAGCGGACGGTCCAGCCGATCGAGCGCGCGCTCGATCGCCGGCGCCAGCGCATCGAGCAGCGGGTCGGAAAGAAGTGCAGAGCAGCGCGAGCGCGCGCTGTCGGCAACCGTTGTCATCTGTGTAGTGTCGCCGCAATCTGAGATGACCACGGACGGCATGCAGCCCGAGCATGGAGAGCGCTTCGATCCCGCGCGCGATCTGCGCACGGCCCGTGCCGCCGCCGCGCGCGACCACGCGGTCCTGCGGGCGCTGCTGGGGCGGCTGACCCCGCGGCTGCGCTCGGCCGCCTGGAACCTCGGCGGCGGTGGCCTGGACCCGCAGGACCTCGTGCAGGAGGCGCTGCTGAAGATCACGAGCGCCGACGTGCTCGGCCGCTACCGCGGTGAGGGGCCGCTCGACGGCTACCTGCTCGCGGTCGGGGTGCGGGCGATGATCTCGGCGGGACGGCGCGGTCGCACCGACCGCGAGCGCAGCTTCCTCACCGACGAGCCCGAGGTCCACGCGGGCGGCCACGAGGACCCGGGCAGCGCCGGCCTGTCGGCGGGGATGCGGCGCGCGCTGCTCACGTTGCCCGAGCGCGCGCGCGCCGTCGTGCTGCTCGTCGCCGTCGGCGACCTCGGCTACGCCGACGTGGCGGGCGCGCTCGGCATGGAGGTCGGGACGGTCAAGTCGACCTACAGCCGCGCGCGTTCGACGCTGCGTGCGGCGCTCGCCGAGCAGCCCGCGTAGTCCAGGCCCCGTAGCCCTCCTCGCAGCGCGCCGCCACCAGGCTGTGGTCACGCCACGGTGGGCCGAACCGCGGACGGTGGGCGGGCGTTATTCGGCCCAGCCTCACGGGGTGCGGCGGATTCACCAGGCTGGCCCGGAGCTGGGCCGAATTATGGACGGTGGGCGGGTGTTATTCGGCCCAGCGCCGTCGACGGCACGTCTGCGGATCGCGAGCCCTACGATCCGCCTCTGTGAGCGCAAGCGCCGACAAGATGCGGGCCGAGGGCGTGGCCGAGGTTGCGATCGACACCTTCGACGCGCAGCTCGAGCGGTTGCGCGGCGGCGAGCAGGGCGTGCTCGCGGAGTCCGAGATCGAGCCGGTCTCCTCGCTCCCCGACGCCGACGACCTGCCCGCCGACGAGGAGGGCGCGCGCGCGGCGCTGGCCCAGACGGTCGTCATCAAGCTCAACGGCGGCCTCGGGACGAGCATGGGCATGACCGGCCCGAAGTCGCTGCTGGAGGTCAAGGACGGGCTGACCTTCCTCGACATCACCGTGCGCCAGATCCTCGGCCTGCGCACGCGGATGGACGCCGCCCTGCCGCTCGCGCTGATGAACTCCTTCGCGACGCGCGACGCGTCGCTGCGCGCCCTGGAACCCTACGACGACCTTCCGGTGCAGGGCGTCGCCGCCGACTTCCTGCAGAGCAGGGTCCCCAAGCTCGACGCCGGGACGCTCGAGCCGGCGTCGTGGCCCGACGACCCGAGCCTCGAGTGGGCGCCGCCCGGCCACGGCGACCTGTACCCGTCGCTGCTGAGCTCGGGGATGCTCGGCGCCCTGCTCGGTGGCGGCTACCGCTACGCCTTCGTCGCCAACGCCGACAACCTCGGCGCGGTCATGCAGCCGCGCATCCTCGCCTGGTTCGCGCGCGAGCAGATCCCGTTCCTGATGGAGGTCGCCGACCGCACCGCCGCCGATCGCAAGGGTGGCCACCTCGCGCAGCGCTCCGACGGCGGCCTCGTCCTGCGCGAGATCGCGCAGACGCCCGCCGAGGACGTCGCCGCCTTCCAGGACACGGCGCGCCACCGCTTCTTCAACACGAACACGCTGTGGATCGACCTGCGCGCGCTGCGCGACGTGCTCGACGAGCGCGGCGGCGTGCTCGGCCTGCCGATGATCGTCAACCGCAAGACCGTCAACCCGGCCGACCCGTCCTCGGCGCCGGTGATCCAGCTCGAGACGGCGATGGGCGCCGCGATCGACGTCTTCGAGGGCGCGCGCGCGATCCGCGTGCCGCGCGAGCGCTTCGCGCCCGTCAAGACGACCGACGATCTGCTCGCGTTGCGCTCGGACGCCTACGTCCTGGGCGACGACGGCGCGATCGCCGTCGCGCCCGAGCGCGACGGTGCCGGCGCGCCGCTCGTGCAGCTCGACCCCGAGCACTTCAAGCTTGTACACGACTTCGAGGCGCGCTTCCCGGCCGGCCCGCCGTCGCTCGTCGCGGCGCAGCGGCTGACGGTGCGCGGCGACGTGGCGTTCGGGGCCGGCGTCGTCGTGCGCGGCGCCGTGACCGTCGAGCACGACGGCGGCGAGCAGCGCCGGATCGCCGACGGCGCGCTGCTGGACGGCTGAGCCCCGTGCCCGCCCGGTACGTAGCACAGCTGTGAACGCGAACCTGCCCGCCGCACCGTCGGATCCGGCATCCTGGGTGTCACGATGAGAACCGCCCTCGCCACGCTGCTCGCGCTCGCCACGCTCGCCACCGGCCTGGCCGCGTGCGGCGACGCCGACGAGACGCGGGCGCCCGCCGCCGCCGATACCGCGCCGCCGGCGGCGACGACCCCGAAGCCCACGACCACGACCAGCAGGACATCGGCGCTCGCGCGCAACGCGGCCGGCGCCAACCGGCTCGTCGGCGACGGCAGCGGCGACCTCACGGCGCGCCTGGCCTCGCTGAAGGGCCATCCCGTCGTCGTCAACCAGTGGGCGTCGTGGTGCGGTCCGTGCCGCTTCGAGTTCCCGTTCTTCGCCGCCGCGGTGCGCGAGCACGGCGCGACCGTCGCCTTCGTCGGCGTCGACTACATGGACAGCCGCGACGGCGCGCAGCGCTTCCTCGACGAGGAGCCGCCCGGCTTCCCCAGCATCTACGACGGCGACGGCAAGGCGGCGCGCGCGATCGGGGCCGGCCGGGCGATGCCGACGACGCTGTTCATCGGGCCCGACGGGCGCACGCGCTTCGCGAAGCTCGGCGGCTATGCGAAGGCGTCCGAGCTCGAGGCCGACATCCGCCGGCATCTGCTGAACAGCTCGTGATCGCCGCGATCGAGACCGCATCGGGAGTCGGGATCTTGGCCGCGCTCGCGGCGGGCGTCGTGTCGTTTCTCAGCCCCTGTGTGCTGCCGCTCGTGCCGGGCTACCTGTCGGCGGTCTCGGGCGTCAACCCGACCGAGATCGACGACGCGCCGCTGCGCCGCGTGCTGCTGCCGGCGCTGCTGTTCGTCGCGAGCTTCTCGGCGATCTTCATCGTGCTCGGCCTCGGCGCGACGAAGCTCGGCTCGTCGCTGAACGACCACCGCGAGACGCTCGAGAAGGTCTCGGCGGTCGTGATCATCCTGCTCGGCCTGTTCTTCCTCGCGACGCCGTTCGTCGCGCGTTTCGGCCGCGAGTTCCGCATCGACGCGCTGATGGCGCGCGCCGGCCGCGGCGGCCCGCTGCTCGCGGGCGCGGCCTTCGCGATCGCCTGGACGCCGTGCGTCGGGCCGACGCTCGGCGCGATCCTGACCGCCGCCTCACTGTCGGAGTCGAGCGCCAACGGCGCCTACCTGCTCGCCTGGTACTCGGCCGGACTGGCGATCCCGTTCCTGCTGACCGCGATCGCGTTCAACCGCATGACGACGGTGTTCGCGGTCGTCAAGCGCCACTACGCCGCGATCGTCGCGACAGGCGGCGCGATCCTCGTCGTGATGGGCGTGCTGATCTGGACCGGCGAGCTGACGCAGCTGAACATCGAGGCCCAGAAGCTGCTCAACAGCGTCGGGCTGGACTTCCTCTACGGGATCTGACGATCGCGACGGCTGAAGCGGCCGTCGGGGAGCGCCGGCGCGATTGCCCGACGACGTGAGGCGCTCGCCGGGGCGCAGGCGAGCACCGCAGTGCTGAAGGGCTGCGCGTCCCAGTTCTCATCCGCGGGACGCACGGCGGGCCATGAAGACGCCGAGGACGGTAGGTCGGGCATGGAGGATCGACACCCGCGGCCCGCCAACGGGCTTCGATGTCGATACACCACGCATCTCATGGAGCATCGGCCTCCGCCCATCCTCGACGGGTCGGGGTGTCGATCTTCCATGCGCGGGGGGTGAACGAGCGCCGCATCGATCGCTCCCGCAGCGCGGTCGGAGCTTCTGCCCCCAGGCATGCACAAGCGCCGACCGCGCCTGGCCGCCGAACGTGTTCGGCGCTCGTTCACGCACACGCGGACCGCCACGAGGGCCGGCCACCCGACCCCGCCCACCGTAGTCGCGGGCAGGCGGCGCTGCCGTCGCGTTACCGGTCCGCATAGCGCTCGGCGCGCTCGTCCTCGCGGTCGGCCTCGCCGAGCGCGCGCACGAACAGGAACACGAGCGCGACGCCCATCACGATCGACTGCTCGAGCGCCATGAGCAACCCGCCGACGGCCTGGTCGGTCTCGTGCGACAGGCCCCAGTATTCGGGCGAGCGCTCGTAGAAGTCGTAGATCGCCTCGGGCGCGAACGCGAGCATGATCCCGAGCAGGCCGACGAGCGCCTTCGTCGCGAGCATGTACACGATCGGACCCATCCCGCCGAGCCGCCGGCGCGCGCGGATCGGCGACAGCAGGTGCCACCAGTACAGGCCGCCCGCGAGCCCGAAGGAGATGTGCTCGAGGACGTGCACGACGGGTAGCTCGAGCGCCGCGTCGTAGAGCACGGGCACGTGCCAGAACGCCATCGTCGCGACGTACAGCGCGATCGCGAAGACCGGGTGCGCGAGCGGTCCGGCGGCGCGCTCGATCCGCACCAGACGGCGCGTCAGCGGGCGCAGCAGGACCTTCGTCAGGCCGAGCAGCACGAGGATCGGCGCGAGGTCGAGCAGCAGCAGGTGCTGGACCATGTGCATGAGAAACAGCTGCTCGCCGAGCGCGTCGACCGGCGAGCACAGCGCGATCAGCACGAGCGCCATGCCGGCGAGGAAGCTCGTCAGCCGCCCGAGCGAGCCGTCGACCTCGCGCCAGCGGCGCACGTACAGGAACGTCAGCGCCGCGACGAGCACGAGCGGGCCGGGCTGCAACGTCCACGAGGCGTCGGGCGAAACTGCCAGTGGCGGCGCGGAGAGGATGCGCGCGATTGTGGCAGTCCGCGTGTCCGCTGTAACACGCGCCGCGCGACGATCGTCAGATGGCGCTCCTCGACGAGCTCGTCGCGCTCGTCGCGCCGCCGCGCTGCGCGGTCTGCGCGACCCCGTCCGCCCGCGCGCACGAGATCCTCTGCGCGGGGTGCCGCCGCGCGCTGCCGTGGCTCGGCGCGCAGTGCTGCCCGCGCTGCGCGCTGCCGCTCCCGCACGGCCGCGGCGGGCGTTGCCCCGCGGCCGGCGCCGCATTCGACGGCGCCTGGGCGGCGGTCGCCTACGAGGGCGTCGCGCGCGCGACGCTGATCGCGCTGAAGTTCTCCGCCGCGCGCCCGCTCGCCGACGTCATCGCGGCACAGATCGCCGCCGGCGCGGAGCTGCACCCGCAGGCCGCGCTCGTCGCCGTCCCGGCGCACCCGCGCCGCCGCCGCGCGCGCGGCTTCGACCCGGCCGAGCTGATCGCGACCGCGCTCGCGCGCCGCAGCGGCCTGCCGCTCGTGCGCGCGCTGCGTCGCGGTCGCAGCGCCTCACGCCAGCTCGGTGCCTCGCGAGCGGCGCGCCGCGACGCCGCCGGCCTGGACTTCCGCGCCCGCGCCGGCGTGCCGCCTGCGCGGGTCGTGCTCGTCGACGACGTCCACACGACGGGCGCGACGCTGCACGCCTGCGCCGCCGCGCTGCGACGCGCCGGATGCCGGCAGATCACCGCTATCACATGGGCCCGGACACTGGACGATCGTCCCCGTTGAAAGCGACCGAGCGGGGAGTAGCATGAATGGCTCGCACGTCCGTTCGACAGAGAGGACTTCGACATGCAGATCGAGGTCAAGGGCCGCAATGTCCCGGTCAACGACGAGCTGCGCGAGCTCGTGGAGCGCAAGTTCCGCAAGGTCGCCGCCCAGGTCTCCGATCTCGCCCGCATGGAAGTCGAGCTGCGCGAGGAGCGCAACCCGAAGATCGCCGAGTCGCAGGTCGCGTCGGTGACGCTCTACCTCAAGCGCATCACGCTGCACGCCGAGGGCGCCTCGCGCGAGATGACGCACTCGATCCGCCTGTGCTCCGACGAGCTCGCGCGCCAGGTCAAGCGCGACCGCGACAAGCGCCGCCGCCGCCGCGAGGCGCGCAGTCCGGCGACGCAGCCGGGCAGCGCACCGCCGCAGCCGGCCGCCTGAACCCGTCCACGGCGAACCACTGGACGACGCGGCGGGCGAGGCCCGCCGCGTCGGTATCCTGACCCGCATGGCTCTCCTCGATCGCGCCCTCCGGATGGGCGAAGCCAAGCAGTTCAAGCAGTTCGAGAAGCGCGTCGCCCGCATCAACGACTTCGAGCTCGAGCTCGAGCTCGAATCGAGCGACGAGCTGCGCGCGCGGATGGATGCGCTGCGCGAGCAGGCGCGCAACGGCGCGAAGCTCGACGATCTCCTGCCTGAGACGTTCGCGATCGTGCGCGAGACCGGCAAGCGCGAGATGGGCATGCGCCACTTCGACGTCCAGCTCATCGGCGGCATGGTCCTGCACAACGGCTCGATCGCCGAGATGAAGACCGGCGAGGGCAAGACGCTGACGGCGACGCTCGCGGTCGTGCTGAACTCGCTGCCGGGCACCGGTGTGCACGTCGTGACCGTCAACGACTACCTCGCCCGCCGCGACGCCGACTGGATGAGCCCGATCTACCACGCGCTGGGGATGCAGGTCGGCGTGCTGCAGAACATGCAGCAGGTGCCCGACAAGCTCGAGGCCTACGCCGCCGACGTCACCTACGGAACGAACTCCGAGTTCGGCTTTGACTACCTGCGCGACAATATGGCCGGCTCGCTGGAGGAGAAGGTCCAGCGCGGCCATCCGTACGGGATCGTCGACGAGGTCGACAACATCCTCATCGACGAGGCGCGCACCCCGCTGATCATCTCCGGCTCGCCCGAGGCCGCCGGCGACATGTACGGCCAGTTCGCCAAGCTCGCCACGCGGATGGTCGCGGGCAAGAAGCCCGACAACATGGACCCGCGGATGAAGAAGGACTACGTCGCCGACTACGACTTCGAGTTCGAGGAGAAGCACAAGACCGTCGCGGTCACCGAGCAGGGCGTCGCGAAGGCCGAGAAGTTCCTCGGCATCTCGCACCTCTACAAGGCCGAGAACGGGCCGCTCGTCAACCACCTCCAGCAGGCGCTGAAGGCCGAGTCGCTCTACAAGCGCGACGTCGACTACGCCGTCATCGACGGCGAGGTGATGATCATCGACGAGTTCACGGGCCGCATCCTCGAGGGCCGGCGCTGGTCGGAGGGCCTGCACCAGGCGATCGAGGCCAAGGAGGGCGTGCACGTCCAGGAGGAGAACCAGACGCTCGCGACGATCACGCTGCAGAACTACTTCCGCCTCTACAAGAAGCTCTCGGGCATGACCGGTACCGCCCTCACCGAGGCGACCGAGTTCATGAAGATCTACAAGCTCGCCGTCGTCGAGATCCCGACGAACCGCAACATGGTCCGCCAGGACAACAACGATCAGGTCTACAAGACCAAGGAAGGCAAGTGGAGCGCCGTCAGCCGCGAGATCATCGAGCGTCACGAGGCCGGCCAGCCGGTGCTCGTCGGCACGGTCTCCGTCGAGGTCTCCGAACTGCTGTCCGACGAGCTCAAGAAGCGCGGCGTCAAGCACGTCGTGCTCAACGCCAAGCCCGAGTTCGCCGAGCGCGAGGGCGAGATCGTCGCCGAGGCCGGCCAGCCCGGCGCCGTCACGATCGCGACGAACATGGCCGGCCGCGGCGTCGACATCAAGCTCGGCGGCAACGCCGAGCACCTCACGCAGGTCGAGCTCTCCAAGCTCGGCCTCAAGCCCGGCGACCCGGACTACGAGGAGCGCTTCACCGACGTTCTGCCGAACATCGAGCGGCGCGTCGAGGCCGACCGGGAGAAGGTGCTCCAGGCCGGTGGCATGTACATCGTCGGCACCGAGCGCCACGAGTCGCGCCGCATCGACAACCAGCTGCGCGGCCGTGCCGGCCGCCAGGGCGACCCCGGCGAGTCGCGCTTCTTCCTCTCCGCCGAGGACGACCTCGTGCGGCTGTTCGCCGGCGACCGGATCTACAAGATCCTCGATCGCCTGGGGACCGTCGACGAGGAGGGCAACGAGGAGCCGATCGAGGCCGGCATGCTCTCCAAGCAGATCGAGAAGGCGCAGAAGAAGGTCGAGGAGCAGAACTACCTGCAGCGCAAGCGCGTGCTCGAGTACGACGACGTCATGAACGAGCAGCGCCGGATCATCTACAAGTTCCGCGACGAGCTGCTCGAGGGCAAGGACGTGTCGGCGCAGGTTCGCGACGAGATCGGCAACGTCATCGAGCGCACGATCGGCGAGTTCACGCCCGGCGACTTCATCGAGGACTGGGACCTCGACGGCATGGTCACGGCGCTGGACGACATCTTCCCGGTCTCGATGCTCGCGGCCGGCGACCTGTCGCCCGAGCAGACCGACCGCGAGCTGCTCATCAGGCGCATCACCGACGACGCGATCGAGCTCTACGACGCGCGCGAGCAGGAGCTCGGCGACGAGATCATGCGGGCCGTCGAGCGCTACCTGCTGCTGCAGTTCATCGACACGCGCTGGCGCGAGCACCTCTACGACATGGACTACCTGCGCGAGGGCATCCACCTGCGCGGCTTCGCCCAGATCGAGCCGATCGTGGCGTACAAGAACGAGGCGTTCACGCTCTTCCAGGACCTCATGGACACGATCTGGGCGGACTTCACGCGGATGGTGTTCAACCTCGAGCTCGAGGCCGTCGAGGAGGAGGAGCCGCCGCGCTACGAGGGCGGCGGCACGGCCACCCGGCCGGGGCGCGTCTCCTACTCCAGCGGCTCGGCCGCCGAGCCGAGCGCGCTGGCGATCGCCGCTGCCGGCGGTGGCGCGGACGGCGCCGACGAGTACTACGAGGACGAGCTGCCGCCGCCGGTGCAGCAGCGCGTGCTCGCCGAGGAGGAGCAGGTCGGGCGCAACGACCCCTGCTGGTGCGGGTCGGGCAAGAAGTTCAAGAAGTGCCACGGCGCGTAGGCGCCGGCTGACAGCGGCCTCAGCGGATCTGCGTGCGGCGCTCGTCGCCGTGGCGTTCGGCGATCCTCAGCAGGTCGTCGCGGACGATCGCGAGCACGCTGTCCTGCGAGCGCAGGCCGGTGTGCCGCGCGACGAGGTCGCGGCGGTGCTCGACGTAGTGCCCGATCGCGTCGCGCAGGCCGATCGGGCGGGCCTCGCCGGCGACGGTCGCGACGAGCCGCAGCGCGAGCGTGGCCTGCAGCGGCGTGTTCGTGTGGAGCTGCTGCAGGACGTCCTCCGGGTCGGCCTCGCGCTCGAGCTCGACGACGATCCTCAAGCCCTCCTCCGCGCTCGACCGGTCCTCGACCGAGCGGATGCCGCGGACCGCGCACCGCTTGCCGCGCGTCGCACGGCGGATCTCGGCGAGCACGCCGCCGCGGCCGCCCTTGGCGATCATGAACGGCAGCTCGCTGACGACGAGCGCCTGCGCCGGCGAGCCCGGGAGCGCCTGGACCTCGGCGCGCGCCCGCACGGTGACGGCGCCGTGGCCGGTCGCGTATGCCGCGCGCAGGCCGTCGCCCGCGAGCACGACGGCGCCCGTCGGGAAGTCCGGCCCGGGGAGGTGGCACTGCAGCGCCTCCGTGTCGATCCCCGGGTCGTCGATGTAGGCGATCACCGCGTCGGCGACCTCGCGCAGGTTGTGCGGGGGGACGCTCGATGCGCCGCGGCACTCGACGCCGAAGGAGCCGTTGACGAGCAGCGTCGGGAAGCGCGCGTCGTCGAGCGCGTCCTCGCCCGCCGGCGCCAGCCGCATCGCGGTGTAGTCGGCGCTTTCGGGGCCGTCGCCGTCGATCGAGCCGAGGTGGCCCAGGCCGTCGACGAGCGGGTGGCGCATCTCCCAGTCGCGCGCCATCCGCACGAGCTCGCGGTAGATCGCCCGCCGACCGCCGTCGACGCGTCCCCTGCCGAGCACGCCGTCGACGGTCCGCGCGCTCTTGACGTGGCCGGGCGACCGCGCCTGCGCGAGCTCGCCCAGCGCGCGCCGGGCGATCGGGGTCAGGCCGTCACGTACATCCGGAGCGACGCCGTCGGCCACACCGAGCACCCTAGCCAGCAGCAGCTCCGAGGACCGTGCCGGCCGCCGACTCGGCGACGTGGGACGGGGTTCCTGGGGAGGACACCCGTGCAGGATCCACGTCGCTCGGGCAACCGCGGTCGTGGATCCGGGCTCAGCTCAAAGCAGATTCTGCACGCGCTCGCGCAGCTGGCTCATCGACGCTCTGCTGCCTTCCCACCCCGCGAGCACCGCGATGACCTTCTGCGCTGTTTCCTGGTCGACACGCTCGGACTGCGCGGCGTAACTCAGCGACTGGACGCTGACCTCGCCGGCTACGAACACGCGCATGTGGTGCGTAAGGTGGCTTTGCATGCCACTCAGTCTGCACGGCTCGCGGAGCGCCTTTGCGCCTAAGTAGGCGCTGTCGAGCGCCGCTGCGCCGAGCTTTGGCGCGACCCGGCGAACGGACGAGGCATCGCGCTCCGTGCGGGATGCGCTCAGGCTCCTGACGCCGGGCTGCGTGCTTGTGCTCGACGCTCCCCTGCGCGTGCGCGATCACGCTCGTAGGTCATGGTCACTAGTCTCGCCTGGCGTGAGCAGGCCCCGCCTCTCGACCCAGCTTCGCCGCGCGGCGCAACCGATCTGGCAGGCCCAGCACGAGCACCCCTTCCTGCGCGGGATCGCCGATGGCACGCTGGCAACCGAGCGCTTCTGCCTCTACGTACGCCAGGACTACCTGTTCCTGATCGAGTACGCGCGGATGCTGGCGCTGGGCGCCGCGCGGTCGCCCGACCTCGCCACCATGACCCGCTTCTGCGAGCTCACGAACGAGATCCTCACGACCGAGATGGACCTGCACCGCTCCTTCGCCGCCACGTTCGGCATCTCCGCAGCCGAGCTGGAAGCCGAGCTGCCGGCCCCGACGACGCAGGGCTACACCGACTTCCTCGTCCGTACGGCAGCGCAGGGCGACTTCGCCGAGCTCGCCGCCGCCCTGCTGCCCTGCATGTGGGGCTATGCGGAGATCGGTCGGGTGCTGGCGGCGGAGGGACGCTCCCCGGATGACCGCTACGCGCAGTGGGTGGACATGTACGCCTCCGAGGAGTTCGGCGAGCTGGCCGACTGGTGCCGGGCGCTCGTCGATCGGCTCGGCGCCGCGCTCACCGAGGATGGCCGCGCGCGGGCGCATCGGGCGTTCATCACGTCCAGCCGCTACGAGCTCGCGTTCTGGGAGATGGCCTGGAGCGGCGAGCACTGGCGGACCTGATCGTCAGGCGTCGTATCGACCAGGTGGCAGACGTCGACGGTCGTGACAGTGGCGGACGGCGGGCCCGCTGACCCGCCGCCCTCCACTTCGTTGGCCTACCGGTCTCAGCCGGCCTTGACCGTCCTCGTCGCCGCGCTCCTGGGCAGCAGCCGCGCCGTACCCGCGAAGCGGGCCGTGATGCGCAGCGTGCGCGGGGAGCGCAGGACGCCGCGCCCGCTCACCTTGTGGGTGAGCTTCGTCGAGAACCTGCAGGTGGCGCCAAGCGTGACGTTGCGGGTGACGAGCGTCCCGGCGCCGCGCTTGAGGCGGATCGTGACCCTGCCGCCGGCGCAGGCCGCCGCGGACGTGCCCGCGGGGAGCGTGACCTTGCCGCTCGCCGTGAAGACGTACGGCTTGCTCCGGTCGCGCGCCGGCCTGACCGTCAGCGACACCCTCGCGGGGGCGACCCGCACGACGGCCGTCGCCGTCCCGTCGGCGGTCGCGAACGCGACCGTCGCGGCCGGAACGTCGCCGCCGGTGTTCGAGCGCTGCACGGTGAGGACGGCGTTGCCGCCGCTCTCGGAGACCCGTACGCCTATCACGCTGAACGCGATCCGGTCGGTGTTCTGGACCGTCAGCCCGCCGACGAGCGTGCCCGTGGGCAGGCCGATCGGTCCGACGAGCACGGCCGCGCCGGCGGCGTTGCCCTGGGCGTTGACCGCGTAGAGCTTCGACGACGTCTCGCCCTGCAGCTGCAGCGCCGCGTAGCCGTGGTTGAACTTCGGCAGGATCTCGTAGCCGTTGACGTCGGTCGGGTCGACCGTCAGCGAGCCGACGGTGTTCAGCGTCCCGGCGTTGGGCGGGTTCTGCGTCGCGAGGATGTTCAGCGACGTGTCGATGTCCAACATGGTCACGGCGCCGTTGTTCGGGTTGCGACGAGGCTCTGCTCGGCGTTGGAGACGATCCGCAGGCGATCGACGACCGGGTTGAAGTCCACGCCGAACGACGTGCCGGCCAGCGGCGTCGAGAACGTGCCGCTGCCGACCTGCGTCGCAACGGCGCTGACGGTGTCGACGAGATAGAGGCGGGAGCTCGAGCCGACCGCGTAGAGCTGGTTCGTGGCGGGCCGGAAGTCGACGCCGACGACGTCGTCGCCGGCTTGCAGCCCGCTGATCGCAAGCGGCGTCGAGGTCAGGCCGGGCTGGTCGGACGCGAACGTCACGAGCTTGTTGGAGGCCGTCAACCCGTAGATCGTCTCCGCGGCGTGGGCAGAGCCTGTCGCGGCCAGGCAGCCGGCGATGCAGACGATCCATGTCAGTACCGCGCGATGGCGCATACGACGACCTCCAAGAGCGGTTTCTGCCAGCGCTATTCGGACCGCCGGTCCTACCGGTTCATCCGCAACGGCCGTCTTTGCGCCACAAGTGCTCCAAGAGGTCGAGTGGCGGGGCGCATTCTTCGCCCGGCGGGCCATATTCGGGTCAGATCGCCGGACGTAGGTTTGACCTCGTTATCCGCCCGGCTTCCGGGTGGTCGCTTAAACCTGGAGGGGTCAAATGAATCGTCCCATTCGTGGGGTACGCAGGCCTGGGCGCCGGGCCCTCGCCGTGATCGCGGTCGCCGTCGCCGCGCTCGCAACCGGTTGCGGCTCCGACGACTCGTCGAGCTCGTCGAGCGGCGCCAGCAGCGCATCGGGCGACACGATCCCGGTCGGGATCCTGCATTCGCTCAGTGGGACGATGGCGATCAGCGAGGTGTCGGTGCGTGATGCCGAGCTGATGGCGATCGAGGAGATCAACAAGGCCGGCGGGGTCCTGGGCAAGCAGCTCAAGCCCGTCGTCGAGGACGGCGCATCGGACTGGCCGACCTTCGCCGAGAAGGCGCAGAAGCTGATCTCCACCGACAAGGTCGCCGCGACGTTCGGCGGCTGGACCTCGGCCAGCCGCAAGGCGATGCTGCCCGTCTTCGAGCGCAACAAGGCGCTGCTGTACTACCCCGTGCAGTACGAGGGCCTGGAGGCGTCGCCGTACATCTTCTACACCGGCGCCACCACCAACCAGCAGATCATCCCGGGCCTGGAGTTCCTCAAGCAGGAGCTGAAGACCAAGACGCTGTTCCTCGTCGGCTCGGACTACGTCTTCCCGCGCACGGCGAACAAGGAGATCAAGGCGTGGGCCAAGGCCAACGGCATGACGATCGTCGGTGAGGAGTACGCGCCGCTCGGCAACACCGAGTACGCGACGACGATCAACAAGATCAAGAAGGCCAACCCCGACGCCGTCTTCCAGACGATCAACGGCGACTCGAACGTCGCGTTCTGGAAGCAGTTCAAGGACTCGGGCCTCGATGCCAAGAAGCTCCCCGTCATCTCCGTCTCGACGGCAGAGGACGAGGTCAAGGGCGTCGGCATCGACAACATCGTCGGCCAGTACGTCGCCTGGAACTACTACCAGACCACTCCGGGCGCGAAGAACGAGGCCTTCGTGAAGGCGTTCAAGGCCAAGTACGGCGCCGACCGCGTCACCGACGACCCGATCGAGGCCGGCTACGTCGGCGTCCACCTCTGGGCGATGGCCGCCGAGAAGGCGGGCTCGACAGACCCGGAGAAGGTCAAGGCCGCGTCCAAGGGCCTCGTGTTCGAGGCGCCCGAGGGCAAGGTCACGATCGACGGCGAGAACCAGCACATCTACAAGACGGCGCGGATCGGCAAGCTGCGTCCGGATGGTCTGATCGACACGGTGTTCGAGAGCGACGGGCCGATCAAGCCCGATCCGTTCCTGAAGACCTACACCTGGGCCAAGGGCCTCTAGGGCCGGCGCGGCGAGCGGCGGGACGACACGATGGAGACGATTCTCAACCAGCTCTTCGTCGGGCTGAGCATCGCGTCGGTCCTGCTGCTCGTGGCGATGGGCCTGACGTTCACGTTCGGTCAGATGAACGTGATCAACATGGCGCACGGCGAGTTCATCATGGCCGGCGCCTACACCACCTACGTGCTGCAGACGGCGCTCGGGACCGGGGCGATCACCCTCGCCTTCGGTCTCGCGCTGCCGGCTGCGTTCCTCGTCGCCGGGACGCTCGGGCTGATCCTCGAGTTCACGGTGATCAGGCGGCTGTACGGAAGACCGCTGGACACGCTGCTCGTGACCTGGGGCGTCGGGCTCATGCTGCAACAGCTCGCGCGCGACCTGTTCGGCGCGCAGAACGTCAACGTCAGCGCGCCCGCGTTCCTGGACGGCAGCGCCAGCGTCGTCGGCGCCTCGCTGTCGTACTCGCGCCTGTTCATCATCGCCACCGTCGTGGTCGCGGTGATCGTGATCGCGATCTACATGCAGCGCACGCCCGCCGGCCGGCGGATGCGCGCGGTGATGCAGAACCGCCCGCTGGCCTCGGTCAGCGGCGTGCGCACGAAGCTCGTCGACCGCACCACCTTCTTCATCGGCTCGGGCCTGGCGGGCCTGGCCGGCGTCGGCATCACGCTGCTCGGGCCCGTCGGCCCGACGCTCGGGCTGGCGTACATCATCGACGCCTTCCTCGTCGTCATCGTCGGCGGCCTGGGCCAGCTGCGCGGAGCGATCCTGGCGGCGCTGGCGCTCGGGATGGCGAACTCCTTCATCGAGTACAACACGTCGGCGAGCATCGCCAAGGCGGGCGTCTTCCTGCTGATCGTGCTGTTCCTGCAATGGCGCCCGCAGGGCATGATCGTCCAGCAGCGCCGGGGGCTGGCCTCATGAGCGCGGTCACGAAGTGGCTTCCCGCGAGCACGCCGAAGCCGTCGGCGTTCCTCGTGCGCTTCTCGCTGATGGCCGTCACGCTGCTGCTGATCGCGCCGGCGGTGCTGTCGGACTTCCGCCTCTCGCTGCTGGCGAAGTTCCTCTGCTTCGCGATCATCGCGGTCGGCATCGGCCTGGCCTGGGGGCAGGGCGGCATGCTCGTGCTCGGCCAGGGGCTCTTCTTCGGCCTCGGCGGCTACTGCATGGGCATGCACATGAAGATCGTCGACGCCGGCCCGGGTAAACTGCCCGACATCCTCACCTACAGCGGCAAGTACGAGTCGCTGCCGGCGCTCTGGAAGCCCTTCACCTCGGCGTGGTTCGCGGTCCCGATGGCGATCCTGCTGCCGATGGCGATCGCCGCGCTGCTCGGCGCGGCGATCTTCCGCCAGCGCATCCGCGGCGCGTACTTCGCGATCCTCAGCCAGGCGCTCGCGGGCGCCTTCGTGATCGTCATCGTCGGCAACCTCTCGCTGACCGGCGGCACGAACGGGCTGACGAACTTCCAGCACTTCTTCGGCCTGTCGGTGATCGACGCCGGCGACCAGCGGATCCTGTACTTCGTCGTGGCGATCGTCCTGCTGCTCGTGTTCCTCATGACGCGCGCGCTCGTGCTCGGGCGCTACGGGCGCCTGCTGATCGCCTCCCGCGACGATGAGGACCGCGTGCGCTTCCTCGGCTACGACCCGGCGCGGATCAAGCTCGTCGCCTACGTGCTGGCGGCCGGGATGGCGGGCCTCGCGGGCGCGCTGTTCGTGCCGGTCGTCGGGATCATCTCGCCCGCGCTGCTGGGGATCGTGCCGTCGATCGAGATGGTCATCTGGGTCGCGCTCGGCGGTCGCCTGGCGATCGCCTGGGCGGCGGCCGGGGCGGTGATCGTCAACTGGGCGAAGTCGAGCATCTCCGAGCAGTTCCCGTCCACGTGGCTGTATCTGCAGGGGCTGCTGTTCGTCGTCGTGATCCTGTTCCTGCCCAAGGGCATCGCCGGGCTGGTCGAGAACATCCGCCGCTACCTCGGGCCGCGGATGCCGCAGCGCGGCGAGCGCTCACGGGTCCCCGCGCGCAGGGCGGTCGCGGCGACCGCGCCCCCGAAGGAGGTCGCATGACCAGGCCGCTGCTGGAGATCCGCGACCTCGTCGTCGCGTTCGACGCCTTCCACGCGATCGACGGCCTCGACCTGACGCTCGCCGAGCACGAGGTGCGCTTCGTGATCGGTCCCAACGGCGCCGGCAAGACGACCCTGATCGACTCGATCACGAACCTCGTGCGGCCGACGAGCGGCTCGATCATGTTCGCCGGCGAGGAGCTCGTCGGTCAGACGGAGTACGCGATCGTGCGCCACGGCATCGGGCGCACGTTCCAGAAGCCGTCGGTGTTCGACGAGCTGACCGTGCTGGAGAACGTCGACATGGCGGCGACGTTCCGGCTGCCGTTTCGCTCGCTGCTGCGGCGGCGCAGGGGGATGTCCGACGACGTCGCCGCCGCGCTTGCGTCCGTCAACCTGCTCGACCAGCGCGAGGACCCGGCGGGCTCGCTGTCGCACGGGCAGAAGCAGTGGCTGGAGGTCGCGATGGTGCTCGTCCAGAAGCCGCGGCTGCTGCTGCTCGACGAGCCGGTCGCCGGCATGACCGAGAAGGAGCGCCTCCATACCGGGGAGCTGATCACGCAGATCGCGCGCGAGGGCACGACCGTGCTCGTCATCGAGCACGACATGGACTTCGTGCGCCGCTTCGCGCACAAGGTGACCGTCATGCACGAGGGCAAGATCCTGACCGAGGGCACGGTCGCCCAGGTGCAGCGCAACGAGACCGTGCGCGAGGTCTACCTCGGGCGCCCGCGCGACGCCCGCGGCGCCGCCGAGGAGGTGCCGGCATGACGGTGATCGAGCCGCAGCCGACGAAGCCGGGCGCGAACGTCGACCCGCCGCCGATCCTCAGCGTCTCAGAGCTCGAGGTCGCCTACGGCCCGACGCAGGTGATCTTCGGCGTCTCGCTGGAGATCCCCGACGGCGGGCTGTGCTGCCTGATGGGCCGCAACGGCGTCGGCAAGAGCACGCTGCTGCAGACGATCGTCGGGCTGCAGCCGGTGCGCTCGGGGACGATCTCGCTGGGCTGGACGGACATCACCAGGAAGGCGCCGTACGACCGCGTCAAGGCCGGGATCGCCTACGTCCCGCAGGGCCGCGAGGCGTTTGCGTACCTGACCGTGTTCGAGAACCTGCGCGTCGTCGCCGAGGCGTCGGCGAAGTCCGACGTCGACGTCATCGACCAGGCGCTGGAGCGCTTCCCGCGGCTGCGCAAGATCCTCGACCGCCCGGCGGGCTTTCTCAGCGGCGGCGAGGCGCAGCAGCTCGCGATCGCGCGCGCGCTCGTCACGCAGCCGCGGCTGCTGCTGCTCGACGAGCCCACGGAGGGCATCCAGCCGTCGATCATCCTGGAGATCGAGGACGCGATCGCCGACCTGAAGAACACGACCGGGATGTCGATCCTGCTCGTCGAGCAGTACGTCGACTTCGCGATGCGCCTCGCCGACACGTACGCGGTGATGGACGTCGGGCGGATCGTCGCCGCGGGCCCGACGGCGACGTTCGAGCGCGAGAAGATGCAGCAGCTCATGTCCGTGTGACGGGATGCATTGTTCGGTGCTAGGGGCGCTTCACCGAAACACTACGAACGGCTAGTTGGCTGAAGTGCAGCGCTGATACCCTAGCGCGATCTCCCGGCCGGGGAGCTCAGGGAGATGGGGTAGGTACGCCAATGGATCGGCTCAGGGGTCTGACCGTCAGTGCGGCACTGACGGCGTTGCTGGCAGTCGTGTCCGGTGCTGAGGCACGCGTAGTCTCGCTCAAGGTGACCGCGCCGGCCGCTGTCACCCATGGGCAGAGCTGCAGGGTCACCGTTCGTCCCGCAGCCGGCGTCCGGGGCACGGTTACCCTCCAGGAGCGCAAGCCATCGAACTGGAAGGTGATCGACGGCGCGCGGCTCAAGCGCCCGTCAACGGCGCTGCGCTGCGCGACCGCGGGCCGGGCCGGCCGGACCGTCAGGCTCCGAGTCGTCGTGCGGCGCGCCGGCAGGCTTGTCGCGCGGTCTCGTGTCCTCACGTTGCAGGTCAAGCACAGGCAGAAGACGTCAGCGCCGATCTCCGCGCCTGCTGCCCCCCGACCTGCCATGCCGTTTGCCCCGCTGCCGAGCGCTGCGCCGTCGTCCACCCTTCCCATCGTTGCGCCACCACCCCTCGCAGCCGACCACACGGTCCCGGCCACGACGCGGGTCTATGAGCCGGCGGCCATCTCCAGCGCCGAACCGGGAACGACACAGGGCCAGGCTCTCGTCACGGTCAAGCCGGGCGAGCCCTCGCCGGTGGTCGGGGGGCATGTGGCACTGGGCCCGACGGAGGGTCTTCCGTTCGGGTTGCTCGCCAAGGTCCTCTCGACCGCTCCCGCGGCGGGAGGCGGCACGTCCGCCACGCTCGAGAGCGCTCCGCTGGCGGACGTCTTCGACGACGTCAGCTACAGCTTCGCCGGCCAGGTCACCCCAACCCTCGTGGATGAGAACAACCGGCCCGTGCCGGGGGTGCAGGCACGGGACGGCAGCCTCATCATCCGCGGCGCCGCCGGCACCCGTGCGGTGCCCTCGGGGGCATTCACATGCGAAGAGTCCGGAGGCATCCCCCGTAACCAGGAAGACGTCTGGGAGACCGGTTTGCCGCTTCCGATAGAGCTGAAGATCGAGAACACCAACGTCCAGCATCGCTTCGATGCCGGCAGCGCCTTCCCCCGCCGTGATCCGTACTTCCTGCTGCAGTTCTCGGGGGAGGCGGTGGCCACGGTCGGCGTGCAGGCCAAGACAGGCTTTGAATGTCAGCTGTCAGACAGCTTCCGCCGCAAGTACCGCTTCGTGTTTCCGCTTCGGAGCATCGGACCGGTCCCGATCAGCATCTACGTCGAGCCGTCGCTGAAGTTCGGGATCTCAGCCAGCGGCAGCATCGAGTTCTCGCAGCGCCATTACTTCGGCTACAAGCTCGAGAAGGTTCAGGACGCCCCGTTGGGCTTCAGCCGCTCGGGCAGCGCCGATCCGGTCCAGTTCAACACGTCCGCGAGCCTTGACGCCTCGTTCTTCGCGGGCGGCGAGCTCTCGCTCATGGTCGGGGCGTCGAGCAAGACGACGGGCTTCGGCGCCGGCATCTACGGGGCCTTCGGCCCAGAGATCTTCGCGACAACGAACTCCGACAGCCCCGGTTGCATCGAAGCTGGAGCACGCGTGCGCGCCGACTTCGGCGTGAAGCTCTCCGTTTGGCGCAAGGAATGGGGCCTGGAAGTCGCATCACTGACATCTGGCGATATCGCCTTCCCCGGCTCGCCGTACTGCGGCCTTCCCGCACCCCCAGACCCCGGGCCGGGGCCGGGACCAGATCCTGACCCGCCGCCGACTGACCCGCCGCCGACGTCCGCCGGGGTGCCCAAGCTCGAGTTGGTGCGCGACATCCTCGCCGGGCCCGTCTCGTCCTTTCCGCAAGACCTGACCGCAGCCGGAGGGTTGCTCTTCTTCTCCGCCGGTTCCGGGGGTAGCCCGCAGAACGTATGGCGGTCGGATGGCACCTCCGCCGGGACGATCAAGCTCAGCGAGCAGAACGGGGTCCCTGCGCATCTCACCGCTGCGGGTTCCCGCGTGTTCTTCGCCGCCGACAGCGGCCAGTCGTCTCTGTGGATCTCCGATGGCACGCCCACAGGCACCAGACGGCTGAAGGCGATGGGTGCCGGCGCGTACGTCTCGAGAATCGCAGCGTCCGGTTCGCAGGCGTTCTTTCTGCGCCAGGAGCAGGGCGGCCCAGCCGAGCTGTGGCATACCGACGGCACCGAAGAGGGCACTGCTCTGGTCAAGGCGCTGCAGGGAAACCCCGGCGAGCTGATCGTCTGGGCAGGACGAGCGTTCTTCCCCGCCGGACCGCAGAACGAGCTCTGGAGCTCTGACGGGACAGCGACGGGGACGTCCATGGTCGCGCCCGTGTCGGCCGGCGTCCTGCATCGCGCACTCGGGCAACTGGTGTTCTACGGTCCCACCGCACCGGGGACGGCGAACCCCGGTCCTGCGTTGTGGACGTCCGATGGCACCGCCGAGGGCACGCGCTCGCTCGTCGAGAAGACACAGGCAACGAGCCTTGGGGTCGTGAGCGTGTTCAACAACCGGCGGCCGCTGGTCGACCACGGTGGCGCCGGGTACTTCGACCTGACGCGAGATTGCGTCAACGGAGGCGTCTGCCGAGGCGACCTGCTTCGGACCGACGGGTCACTGGCCGGTACCCGAACGGTCGCCACCGGTGGGACCTTCGGACTTGGCGTCACTCCGGCGACGGGTGGGGCATTCGCACCGCTCGGCGGCAAGCTGCTGGTCTCGGGCTCGTTCTTCAAGAACGCACAGTCCGCCGACGCCTACGACTACGAGCTCTGGGCCTCCGATGGAACCCCCGAGGGCACGCAGCTCGTCAAGGACATTCTCCCGGGCACATCGGGATCCGCACCTTCGGGACTCACGCCGTTTGCCGGTGTCATGGTGTTCAAGGTCAACGGTGGACGACTGTGGCACAGTGACGGCACAGCATCCGGCACCGCCGCGCTTCCTGCGTTTCCATCGGGTTCTGGCGGGTTTCATTCGGGCATGGTCCAAGTCGGCCAAGCGCTGTTCATGCAGGGATCGGGTCCTGAGGGCAACGAGCTCTGGAAGCTCACGTTTGAGCCCGCTGCGGCCGCGCCCGGGTGATCGCTCGCGATGAACGTCGGGCATCGGCGTAGACCCGACAGGTTTGGCGCGGTCTGGATCGGGCCATCATGTCCAAGGATGCACGTCGTCGTGGACAACAGCACCGGAGGCGACGAGCAGCTCGCTGCGAGCGTCGCCGACGGCCTGCGCGATTGCGGCTACGCCGTCGAACTGCGTGAGCCCGAGCCCGCCTCGATGTTCGACACGTCGGTGCACCTCGTGTCGACGGGCATCGTGCTGCGTGTGGACGAGCGGCCGGAAATCGACACGCTCGGCGAGATCTCGCAGGTCGTGCGCGCCGCCCTGAGCCGTCATCCGAGCACCCGCCGGCGCACCCGCGCGGTGCCGGTGGCGATCGGCCCGGGTGGCCGGGTGCTCACCTGGATCGACGTCTTCGACTAGTGGTCGCCAACTAGTAGCAGCGGTCAGCCGGATTCGAGCGCCGCCCGGCGGCGCAGCAGGAAGTCGCGCTCGGCGGCGTTCTCGGTGGCCTGGATCGCGTTGTCGTAGGCCAGCGCCGCCGCGACATCATCGCCCAGGCGCCGCAGCAGGTCGGCGCGGATCGCGTGGAACAGGTGCATGTCGCCCAGGTCGAGCTCGTCGACGATCGCCAGGGCTGCGGCCGGACCCCGCAGCTCGGCGACGGCGACCGCGCGGTGCAGCGCGACGACCGGGCTCGGAATGCGCGCGAGCAGCTGGTCGTAGAGCGCGGCGATCTGGCGCCAGTCGGTGTCGGCGGCGGTCGACGCGTCGCTGTGGACGGCGTTGATCGCGGCCTGGAGCTGGTACTGGCCGGGCTCGTTGCGCCGCAGGCAGCGGCGGACGATCGCCTGGCCCTCGGCGATCAGCTCGCGGTCCCAGCGGTCGCGGTCCTGGTCGGCGAGCAGCACGAGCTCGCCGTCCGGCCCGGTGCGGCTCGCCCGCCGCGACGCGGTCAGCAGCATCAGCGCGAGCAGCCCCAGGACCTCGGGCTCGTCGGGCATCAGCGCGGCGAGCACGCGGCCGAGCCTGATCGCCTCGGCGCAGAGGTCGTCGCGCACGAGCCGCTCGCCCGACGTCGCGGTGTGGCCCTCGTTGAAGATCAGGTAGATGGCCGCCAGCACCGGCCGCAGCCGCGCCGGCAGATCGGCATCGGAGGGGATGCGGTAGGGGATCCTCGCGCCGCGGATCTTGCCCTTCGCGCGCACGAGGCGCTGGGCCATCGTCGGCTCGGGCACGCGAAAGGCGCGCGCGATCTCGGGCGTCGTCAGGCCGCCGAGCAGCCGCAGCGTCAGCGCGACCTGCGCGCCCGTGTTGAGCGCGGGATGGCAGCAGGTGAAGATCAGGCGCAGCCGCTCGTCGCGCACGGGCCCCTCCTCGTCGTCGACCGGCTCGTCCTGGGCCTGCAGCAGCGCGGCCTGGGCGTGGCGGTCCTCGCGCGACGCCTCGCGCCGCAGCCGGTCGATTGCCCGGTTGCGGGCGGTCGTGATGATCCAGCCGGCCGGGCTGGGCGGCAGCCCGGTCTCGGGCCAGCGCCGCACGGCCGCGGTGAACGCGTCCTGGACCGCCTCCTCGGCGATGTCGATGTCACCGAAGACACGGACCAGGACCGCCACCGCGCGGCCGTACTCCTCGCCGAAGACACGCTCGATCTGCGCAGCGGCGAGCGCCGGCACGGCCAGATCTCAGCTCGCCTCGGCGGGCTCGTCCTGGAAGGGGCGCACCTCGATCGGCACGCGGCACGCGCGCGTCGCCTTGCGGCCCCACTCCAGCGCGGCGTCGAGGTCGGGCGCCTCGATCACCCAGTAGCCGCCGACCTGCTCCTTGCCCTCGGCGAACGGGCCGTCGGTGATCAGCACCTCGCCGTCCTTGACCTGGACCACGGTCGCGGTGCTCGACGGCTGCAGGCCGCCGCCGAAGACCCAGGCGCCGGCGGCCCTGAGCTCGTCGTTGAGCGTGTCGACGTCGGCGTAGACCTGCTCGATGTCGAAGTCGGCCGGCGGCTCGTCCTCGGGGTGGTAGACGCTGAGCTGGTACTGGGTCATGAGTCGCTCTCCTGTGGCGTGTGGCTCCGGCGCGGCCGGCTTCTACCCACTACACGAACGGCCGCGGGCGAAATCGACATCGGCTCCGACATTCTTTCGCGCCCCGCGACCGCGCTACCGCACGGGGTCGATCTCGGCGCGGAAGGTCGCCGCCGGGTAGGTGCTCGCTCCGGCGGCATCGACCTGCTGGGACAGCACGCCGTCGGACGTCACGACGCGCACCGAGGCCGGGTCCGCCGCGGCGCGCACGAGGCGCACGATCTCGTCGTCGGCGGAGTTGGGCCGCGCCCGCGCGGCGTGTGTGACCTCGATGACCGAGGACCGGATCGGCGGGCGCGGCGGCTGCTCGAAGACGACGGTCACGTCGTCGCCGCTGTCCGCCGACCAGCGCTCGAGCCGGTCGACGAGGTGCACCATCGCCGCGTGGCGGTCGCGCCACCAGCCGTCGGGACGGCTGCCGATGACGTTCATGCCGTCGACGATCCAGCGCATCGCCCGGCGGTCAGCGGCGTCGGCGGCCGCGCAGCCGTGCCAGCAGGCGCGTCTTGGCGTTGAACGCCGCCTTCGTCGCGCGGTCGGCGGCCGAGCCGTCGGGCGGCAGCAGCCCGATCTGGCGGGCGAACTGCATCTGGTCGAAGACGACGAAGTTCGTCACGACGGTGCCGTCGCGGACGACGAAGTGGTCGATCCCGTCGATCGCGACGGCGCGGCCGGTCGCCTCGATGCCCTCGAAGGGCACGCCGGTGTGCGTGCCGGTCAGGTGCCAGTGCACGAAGACGTCGTCGCCGGTCTCGGCGATCGCGACGACGCGCATGTGGAGGTCCGGCAGCGCGGCGAACAGCGTCTCGAAGTAGCCGGCGATCGCGTCGGTGCCGTGCAGCGTGCCCGACGGGAAGCGCTCGAAGGTCGCCTGCGTCCACATCTGGCGCAGGGCGTCGATGTCGCGAGCGTTGATGACGTCGAACGTCCAGCGGACGAGCTCAGCGTTGGAGACCCCGGTCGGCGGCGTCGTCGGGACGGCCATCGGCCAAGGCTACCCTTCGGTCCCTGTGGGGAGTGGACGTGTCCGCCCTTCGCGGTGATCGGGATCTCGCCCATGACCACGCCGTGACGGGCGCTCGGGCACGTGGCCAGCCGGATTCGAACCGCGCGGTCGTGGGTTCGAACCCACGTGGCGGTGTTCGACCGATCGTCGAAGATCGGCTTGCGCGCAGCCGCCGCGTGCTTTACGGTAACTCCCGCGATGATCTCCATGGCCTCCATCACGTCGACGCTGTTCCACGGCGGCATCTCCGCCGAGCGCGTCATGTGCTGGCCGCAGAGCGAGCTCACGCAGCGCACCGACGACGCAGCCACCAGCGGCTAGCGGGAGGTCATCCAAATGGCTCCCGCGACGATCGCGGGAGCTGCGCTCCACACCCGCAACGGGCGTGGAACGTCGTGGGACCGCGACTCGATCATCATCGCCATCCAGGAATGGGTGGCCACATACGGCGAGCCGCCCCGAGCGGCTGACTGGAACCCGTCCTCGGCGAAGTGGGCCGGGCAGCTGTGGCGCGTCGAGCGCTACCGCGCCGGCCGTGCCGACGGGTCGCCTTGGCCCGCGCTGAACTCGGCCAAGCGCCCGTTCGGCGGGTCGCTGAACGAGGCGCTCCGGGCGGCGGGATTCGAGCCGGCCAAGCCGGGACCCATGCGGCGTACCGACGTCGACCCCGAGCAGGCGCACCGTGCCGTCATGAGTCCGGAGGCGCGTGCGATGGTCGCTGCGGCGCTCGCGCAGGCGCGCGAGGCCGAGCGTCGCATCACACAGCTCGAGGCTCGGCTCGAGCGTATCGGTGACCGTGCGCAGCGAGCGATCGCCGAGCGCGACGCCGCGCGCCGTGCCGGGCGCCGGGTCACCGTCAAGCCGAAGGTCGTACGTGAGCGTGTCGTCGACGACGCCGCGGTCGCCCGTGCCCAGCGCCGGGCGGTCAACGCGGAGGCGAAGGCCGACGTGATGATCCGTGACGCCCGCGAGAAGACCGCGGAGGCGCGGATGGACGCGGCCGAGGCGCGCACGGCGGCCAAGCGGATGGCGGCGAAGCTCGAGCGGGCGGAGGCGACGATCGCGACGCTGCGCGGCGAACGCCGCGAGCTCAAGCTGGCGCAGGACCGGCTGGCGGACGAGCTCGTGGCGGTGCAGCGGCTGCACGAGCGTGCGCGTGCCGAGGCGCAGCGGGCGCCCGAGGTCGTGACCGTGCGCGAGGAGGCGCCGGAGGCGATCGAGGTGCGTGCCGCGCAGGCCGCGGCCGCGCGCGACCGTCGTGCCGCCGCGGACGCCGAGCTGCGTGCCGCCCGTGCGGAGCGCGAGCTGCGGGAGACCGTGGCAGCGCTGCGCGGGGAGGCCCGCCGTCTCACCGCGGCGGAGCTCGCCGAGCTGCGCACGAACGGCCCTGGCGGCCCCGCCGTGATGGCGGAGGCGCTCAAGGTCCTCACCGCGGCTCGCCGTACCGACAACCCGGCGCGCATGCGGGACGCACTGCGGCGCGTCGCGCAGGCAGCCGTGATGTGGCAGGAGCGGATCTAGCGGTCCGTTCCTGCCGCTCGCGGCGCGTCGTGCGAGCTCGCACCACCGAACACGACCTGAACTGACCTGACCTGACCCGACCTGACCCGACCTGACCTGACCTGACCTGACCCGACCCGACCCGACCCGACTCGATCCGACCCGACCTGACTCGACTGGACCCGACCCGACGGACCGACCATGACCGAACTGGCACGCCTCACCAGGGACTACCTGCGCGACGATGCGGGCACGCCGCTCGGCGCCGGGATGCCGAGCGGCGGGCCGCTGCGCGCCGACGGGCAGTCGCACTACGAGGCGTGGCAGTCGCTGCTGCGCCGCGACCCCTGCTCGTACTGCGGGGCCGCCGGCGCGGCCGGCACGGTCGACCACGTCGACCCGCGCTCGCGTGGCGCGCGCGGGCTGGGCACGGTCCACGGCTGGATCAACACGGTCGGGGCGTGCGCGTGCTGCAACGGCGCCAAGCGCGACCTCGGCCTGCTCGCGTTCCTCCACCGCCGGCGCTGGAGCGGGGTCACGACCACCCGCCCCGCCGAGCCCGCGCGCGCGACGAGGCGACCCGTGCGCCGGTGGCCCCATGAGGCCACCGCCCACCTGCGCGTGGGGCGGGCCGGCCGCCACGGACGAGCTAGCGTGCCGGTGCGATGACGGGCTGCGCGGCTTCGGCTGGAGCGGCTGACCGTGGAGCGTGGCCTGCCCGCGGCGGGCGTCGGCGCGCGCGTCGACAGGTTCCTGATCGACGCGTACCGGGAGGCGTGGGGGTAGCGCGGCGGGGCCGGGGTGGCGGCCGCCACAGTGGCGGGTTTCTGCTCCATACCGACTGAAACGCGCCACCACTCCGGCGGGGCCGGCGCCGGCGTGCGGTTGTGGCGAGTTTGTGCTCCATGCCGACTGAAACGCGCCACCGCTCCGGCGGGGCCGGCGCCGGCGTGCGGTTGTGGCGAGGTTCTGCTTCATGCCGACAGAAACGCGCCACTACGCCCGGCGTGGGGGCGAAAACCGCGCCGTGCGGGCCTATCTCCTGCATGAGGATCGACCACGGTCCAGCATCGATCGATGCCCAGATCGCGCAGCTCGCCGCGGCGCAGCACGGCGTCGTGGCGCTCGCGCAGCTCGTCGCACAGGGGATCGGTGTCGGCGCGATCTATCACCGCGTGCGCTGCGGGCGCCTGCACCGGCTCTACCGTGGCGTGTTCGCCGTCGGCCATGTCGGCATCACCCGCGAGGGCCGCTGGACGGCGGCTGTCCTCGCGCTCGGCGACGGGGCTGTGCTCAGCCACGTGACCGCCGCCGCGCTGTGGCAGCTGCGGCCAAGCGCAGCCAGCCGTATCCACGTGACCGTGCCCACGATCGGCGGCCGAGGACGGCGGCCGGGCATCATCGTCCACCGCTGCCGCGCGCTGCGCCCCGAGGACGTGACCCGCGTCGACGGGATTCCGGTCACCTCGGTCGCACGCACGCTGCTCGACGTCGCCGGGATGCTCGCGGCGGGGCCGCTGGAGCGCGCCGTCGAGCAGTCGCTCATCCTGCGGCTGTTCGACATGCACGCGGTGCGGGAGCTCGTCGACGCCAACCGGACACGCCCTGGCGCACGTGTCCTGGAGCGCGTCATCTCGACGATCCACGACGAACCCGCGATCACCCGCTCCGACCTGGAGGGGCTCATGCGCGATCTGTGCGACGCCGCCGGCATTCCGCGCCCGGAGGTGAACTCGATCGTGGAGGGCGACGAGGTCGACTTCTTCTGGCGCGCGCAGCGCGTCATCGTCGAGACCGACGGTCACGCGACGCACGGCACCCGCGCCGCGTTCGAAAAGGACCGCGCTCGGGATGCGCGGCTGACGATGCTCGGCTACCGCGTCGTGCGCTTCACGCATCGCCAGCTTCTGTACGAGCGCGAACGGGTCGCCTCCACGATCACCGCGTTGGTCGCAGCACCGGTGGTGGCTGTGTGACGGCCCGCTACCCCCGCCCCGCCGGCAACCCCGCCCGCACGTGCCCGGCGATCGCCGCGGCGGTCGCCGGGCGCAGGCCGGAGAACGTCCAGCGCTTCGCGCCGTAGCGCGGCTGCACGCGCAGCCTGGCGCGCGAGCGGCGCGGCCACGTGAGGTCCTGCTCGGCGGTCTCGGTGTCGCGGAAGCGCAGCGAGCGCACGCGGTTTCCGACCGCGTCGTCGAGCAGCCACAGCAGGCGCCGATCGGTGACGGCGAGCAGCGTGCTCGGGCTGGCCCACGTCGCCGCCGGGGTGACGAGGGCGACCGGCTCGTCGAGCTCGAGTGCGTCGAGCAGCTCGCGGCCGAGCGCGCGGCGCATCGCCTCGGGCAGCCATGATCCCGGCCCGCCCGCGCGCCCGGCGCCGCGGCCGCGGACGTCCATGCGCGGCGTCCGCGTCACCGCGCCCGGGCGGTGCTCGGAGCGCAACAGCTCATAGGCGACGTTGAGCTGGATCATCCGCGCCGCGGCGGCCGCTCCCGCACGATCGGGGTGCCACTGCTTGGCGAGCTCGCGGTAGGCGCGCGTGGCGTCGTCGAGCGAGGCGCCGGGATCCAGGCCGAGCACGGCGTACGGGTCCATGCGGGTATTCAATCGTCCCTCCGCCCGCAGGTCCGACAGCGGCGCTCTGACCGACGTCGACGGCTTGCGCCAGGGGCGAGCCGGCGCTCAGCGGACGGCGAGGCTGCGCGTCATCGAGCTGTGGCCCTCGAGCGCGCAGTACAGGCGCCAGCTTCCCGGCGTCACGGGGACGGTCTTCGTCGCGCCGGCGCCCTCGCCGACGTCGTCGCTGATCTGCATCGAGGAGCCCGCCGGCGGCGCGATCCAGAGATTGTGCTTGCTGGAGTCGTGGTTGCGAAAGAAGATCGTGAGGTTGCCGGCCGGGACGGCGGTGCGGGTGAGCCGCAGGAGGAACCCGTCGATGTCGCGCGCCTCGACGCCGAGCGTGCTCGCCACGACCGGCGCCGCGAACCCCGGATCAGCGGGCGCCACCGGGTCGGCGGCGACGACATCGCCCGACCCGGCGCCGGCACCGGCACCGGCGGAGGTGGCCCCGCCAAGCGCGCCCGCCAGCCCGGCGCCCGCGACGCCGCGCGCCAGGCCGCGGCCCGCCACGTAGCGCAGCGCCGCGCGCGAGCGCGAGCGCGAGCGCGTGCAACGCTTGCGCGCGGGCGCCTTGCGCTTCACCGTCGAGCACGCCTTGGCGGCGCTCGCCCGCGCCTTCGCCTTCGCATCCGTCGCCGCCGCAGCAGCGCCACCCGCGCCCGCCGACAGCAGCGCCACCGCCGCGACGATCAGCAGCAGCGACCGCATCGCTCAGAACAGCGCCGGTCGTGCGAACGAGGCGGCGGACGGGATGATCCCGTCAGCCTCGGTCTGGAACCACTGCTCGAGCAGCGAGCAGTACAGGCCGCGGAAGTCGGCGGTGGCGCGCAGGTTGCCGTCGCTGTCGAGTCCGGTCCCCGCGGCCAGCCCCGGGAACTCGCCGATCAGCCCCTGCCTGACGTCCTTGCCGATCACGAACGCCGCGCCGGCGGCCCCGTGGTCGGTTCCCGCCGAGCCGTTCTCCGCCGGGCGGCGGCCGAACTCGCTCCACAGCGAGATCACGACGCGGTCGGCGAGGCCGCGCAGCTCGAGGTCGCGCCAGAACGCGCGGATGTTCTGCGCCGTCGTGAGCAGGTCGGCGCTGAAGTCGGCGGCCTGGTTGGAATGCGTGTCGTAGCCGCCCGCCGCGTTCAGCGTGACGCAGCGCACCGGCAGGCTGTTGCCCGCGCCGTCGGCAGAGTCGAGCATCCGCGCGATCGACTGCAGCCGGGTCTTGAAGCCGCTGCCCGCGGTCGGGTAGTTCGACCCGGCGGGCGGCGCGTCCGTGGCGATGCCGGCCAGGTCCCGCGCAAGGCCGGCGGCGTTGGACTGGGCCTGGCGCGCCTGCGCGGTGATCGGGTCGGACGCCGGCAGCCCGCCGAGCGCCCCGAACGTCGTGCGCATGCGCGTCTCCATCGTGCCCCACACGCCGTTGGCCCAGAAGCGGTAGTCGCTGATGTCGCTCGTCGCGGAGACTGCGACGCTGCTCGTCGCCAGCTGCGGCGACAGGCTTCCCTCCAAGGAGATGCCCTGGATCGGCACGTCGGGATGGCCGACGCGATCGAGGTAGCGCCCGAGCCAGCCGGTCGTCGCGGTCGGGTCGGTCGCGCCGACCTCCCAGAAGTGGCGCGACGTGAAGTGCGACTGGTTGGGCGAGGCGTAGCCGATCGCCGGCGCGACCGCGACGCCGACATCGGGGGAATCCCACAGCTCGCGCAGCCCCGCCGCGGACGGGTGCCATTGCAGCCGCGTGTCGGCCTCGAAGGCGGGCCCGGCGCCGGGAAGCATCCGCAGCTGTGGTCGCAGCGCCGCGTAGCGCGAGTCGCCGACCGGTGCGAGCAGGCTCAGCGCGTCCGCGCCACCGTCCATGAAGATCGAGATGAGCACCTTCTGCTCGCCGGCGGCCTCGGCCACGGCCGCCTCGAAGGCCTGCGGCGTCAGCGTCTTGCCGGCGCCGTAGACGGCGAGCGCGAGGCCCGCCGAGCGCAGCAGCATCGAGCGCCGCGTCAGGCCGGTGCCGGCGGGCGTCGGCATGCCCGGCTCGACGACCGGCAGGCCGGCGCCGGCGCGCGCGACGGCGTCCTTGAGCATGTGCGAGCGGGTGAAGTCGGTGCAGTGGTCGGCCATCAGGAGAGCTGGGCGTCGGGGGCGGTGCAGATGAGCTGGCGCAGCGCGTTCTGGCGCAGCGCGCGGAAGTCGTTGACGCCGACGCCGGCGGGCTGGGCCTGCTCGGCGAAGGCCAGCAGGGCGGTGTAGGTCTCGCTCGTCAGCGCGGGCCGGCCGACGTGGTCGAAGGCGCGCGTCAGCGCCTGCGCGCCGGTCTCGGTCGAGCCCGCGTAGGACGCGCTCGTCGCGACGCTCGGACGGATGACGTTGTTGGCGAGGTTCCAGCGGCCGTACAGCCGCGACGTGTCCAGCCAGGCCTGGTCGTTCCAGCCCGCGACGTTGGGCGGATGAAAGAGCTGCTGGCCGGACATGCTCCCCAGCCACGTCCAGGCGTCGGTCGTGATCGTCTGCCCGGTCGCGCGCAGCAGCCCGGCGTTGTAGACGGCCGGCGGCTTGACGAGCGGCGCACCGTTGTAGAGGTCGGGGTGCAGCAGGATCGCCTCGACGACCTGGCCGATCGAGTACCCGTTGGAGATGTACAGCTCCTCGAGCGCGGCCTGCGTGCTCGCCGACGGCGGGCTCGGGACGAAGTACGACCACAGCTTCAGGACGAAGAACGAGCGGTGAAAGGGGTTCTCGAGCACGAGCGTGCAGGCGTCGCGCCAGTCGAAGGCGCCGCTGCGCGCGTAGCCCATGCCTGTCCACAGCGTCTTGGAGCCCGTGTCGAAGCGGTTGGGGTCGAAGCGGAAGTTCGCGAAGCCGTCGTCGGTCCAGTCGGCGCGCCAGCCCGTCAGCGCGCGGGCGAGGCTGCGCACGTCGGTCTCGGTGTAGGCGCCACGGTCGGCGCCGAGCGTGAACAGCTCCATGAGCTCGCGGGCGTAGTTCTCGTTGGGCGCCTGGCGACGATTCTCGATCCCGCTGAGGAAGATCAGCATCGCCGGGTCGATCGTCACGTCGGCGACGAGATCCATGAACGACCCGAGCGCACGGCGGCGCAGGAGCTCGTTCTGGTCGATCATCCGGCCGGCGTTCCCGACGTCGCCGTTGGAGGTCGCAAGCCAGTCGTGCCAGATGAGCGTCATGCGCTCGGCGAGCGGCTGGTCGGAGCGGACCATCCGGTCCAGCCACCACAGGTGGTCGTGGCCCCAGGCATCCAGCGGCGCGATCGGCGCGCCGTCCACGGTCGGCGCGGCGCCGACGAGGCTCGCGGTGCCGCTCGGCCGGGTCAGGCTGCGGACCGCGGCGAGCACGCCGCGGCCGGCGAGCGCCTCGGCCTCGCCGGGCTTGGGGCCGAAGCCCGCGCGCCACAGCAGGCGCTGGGCCTGGGCGACGCCGAACGTGCCGCTGTAGACGGGGAGGTTGGGCGCCGTCGGCGGCTCCTGCGGCGGTGGCGCGGGCGGTGGCGCCGGCGGCGTCGTGACGGGTGGGGCGGCGGGCGACGGTGGGGTGACGGTGCCGCCGCCGGTGACGGGTGGCAGGACGACCGGCGGCCGCGCGGGTGCGACGACGATCGGCTGCTTGACGACCTTCTTCTTCTTGATGGGCCTGCACACCTTGCGCGTGCGCTTCGTGCCCTTGATCTTCACCTTGCGGCAGACCTTCTTGGCGGCCTTGCGCTGCTTCGATGTCGTCGAGGTGGCCACCGCATCCATGCAGATCGGCAGCGACCGCACACGCCTGCGCCTACCCGCTGCCCGTGCTCGGCGAATGTTCGATTCCGGCCGGCCCGGCGACCTGGCCGCCTGGACGATCGGACACGAGCTCTATCCTGACGCCATGGCCGCAACGCCGACCCCCGAGGGCATCCCGCAGCGCCTCGCTGCGATCCGCGCGCAGATGTCGCTGCTCGCGGACTACCTTTGACCCCGCTTCGCTGGGCGAACGGGCCGCGCTCCTAGAGGAGCAGATGTCCGAGGCCGGCTTCTGGGATGACCAGGAGGCCGCGGCGAAGGTGAGCGCCGAGCATTCGCGCGCGACGCGCCGGCTGGAGCAGTTCCGTACGCTCGAGACCGACGTCGAGGATCTCGCCTCGCTCGCCGAGATGGCCCAGGACGACGACGAGATCGCCGGCGAGCTCGAATCGCAGCTCGCGCCGATCGAGGCGAGCCTGGCCGCCCTGGAGGAGCAGCGCCTGTTCAGCGGGCGCTACGACGCGGGCGACGCGCTCGTCACGGTGAACGCCGGCGCCGGCGGCACCGACGCGCAGGACTGGGCCGAGATGGTCCTGCGCATGGAGATGAAGTGGGCCGACAAGCGCGGCTTCAGGGTCGAGCTGCTCGAGGTCAGCCCGGGGGAGGAGGCCGGCATCAAGTCGGCCACGTTCCAGGCGCAGGGCGACAACGCCTACGGCCTGTACGGCGCAGAGAAGGGTGTCCACCGGCTCGTGCGCCTGTCGCCGTTTGACTCCGCCAACCGCCGCCAGACGTCGTTCGCCGGCGTCGAGGTGGCGCCCGTCATCGAGGACGCCGCCGAGGTCTCGATCGACGCCGACGACCTGCAGGTCGATACCTACCGCGCATCCGGCGCGGGCGGCCAGCACGTCAACAAGACCGACTCCGCGGTGCGGATCACGCACCGGCCGAGCGGGATCGTCGTGCAGTGCCAGAACGAGCGCTCACAGACGCAGAACCGCGAGTCGGCGATGAAGGTGCTGCGCTCCAAGCTCGTCGAGCGCGAGGAGCAGCGCCGCGCCGAGGAGATCGCCAAGGAGAAGGGCCAGACGCAGGACGTGAACTTCGGCTCGCAGATCCGCTCCTACGTCCTGCATCCGTACACGATGGTCAAGGACCACCGCACCGATCACGAGATGGGCGACGCCAACCGGGTGCTCGAGGGCGACCTCGACGGCTTCGTGCGGGCGTTCCTGCTGCGCGGCGCGGCGCGCTCGTAGGAGGCTCGCGGCGGGGCTCGAGCGGGCGCCGGTGTGGGCGCCGGTGTGGGCGCCGGCCGCGCTGCCATGGGCGGCGGTTGTCAACGTGGGGCAGCGGCGATCGGGGCGCGCGGCCTGTCGACACGCGGGCGCCCATGCACCGACGAACTCCACGACGAGAGTGTCGGAATGCGCGAGGACCGCAGTTCAGCAGAGCGCTCCTTCACGCGATTGCGAACTCTGCCGAGCCCGCGGCTCGGCTACTCGGTGGCGCACGGAATGCAGCCGGGGCCTGTCTGGCAGTATGGCTGCCTGGCGGAGCGCTCGAGTGGTGCATCTCTTTGTCTGAGACATAGAAATGCACCACTCGACGAATCACGTGACGCTGTAGCTCAACGACACCGTCGCCGCGGTGGATCACCCGCCAGATGACCGTGCCGGACCGCTCGCCGGCACGGCCTACCCGTCGACGAACCCGAACCGCGCCTGCAACCGGCGCAGCGGCGCGGGCGCCCACCAGTTCCACGCGCCGAAGAGGCCCATCAGCGCGGGCACGAGCAGCGCGCGGACGATCGTCGTGTCGATGATCACCGCGGCCGCCTCGGCGACCGCGATCTGCTTCATGAAGAACACCTTGCTCACGGCGAAGGCGAGGAAGACGACGGCGATCGCCGCCGCGGCCGCGGTGATCACGCGGCCCGTCCGGCTGATGCCCACGGCGACCGCCTCCACGTTCGTCGCGCCGCGGTCGTGCTGCTCCTTGATGCGCGCCATCACGAGCACCGCGTAGTCCGTCGCGAGCGCGAACGTCACGGCGAACAGGAACGCGAGGCTCGTGACCTCGATCGCCGCCGGGCCGGTGTAGGCGAACACCCCGTCGAGCACGCCGTGCTGGAAGGCGAGCACGATCACCCCGAGCGAGGCGCCGAGCGTGAGCAGGTTCATGATCAGCGTCTTGATCGGCAGGATGATCGAGCCGGTGAGCAGGAACAGCAGCAGCAGCGTCGTGCCGGCGATGATCGCGGCCACCAGCGGCAGGTGGTCGACGAGGCTCTCCTTCTCGTCGATGAAGCGCGCCGTGTTGCCCGACACGAGCAACTCGCCGGCGTCCGGCGCGTCGAGCGCCCGGATGTCGTGCAACGCGTCCTGGATCGGCTCGCCGAGCGCGGGCCCGGCGGGGGTGAAGTTCGCGAACGCGGCGCGCGGCGAAACGCGCACGAACGGTGTCCCGCCGGCGATGCCGTCGATCGCGGTGATGCGCCGTTGCAGGGCCGCCAGCTGTGCGGGCGTCGCCTCACCCTGGACGGTCACCGTGATCGCGAACGCGATCCCCTGCGAGTAGTTCTCCTCGATGTACCTGTTCACCGCGTAGGACGGCTGGCTCGGCGGCACGGCCTCGGCGCTCGGGCCGGTCAGCTTCATCCCCAGCAGCGGCGAGGACAGCGCCAGCAGCAGGACGGTGCAGCCGACCGCGACGATCAGCGGCCGGCGCATCGCCGCCTTCGCGATCCGGTACCAGGCGCTGGACTCGTCGGACACCGACGGGCCGCGGCGGATCGCGAGCGCGTTGATGCGCGTGCCGAGCAGCGCCAGCATCGCGGGCACGACGAGGACCGCGACGATGGCCGAGAGCAGCCCGACGGCGGCGCCCGCGGCGCCGACCGAGTACAGGAAGCGCTGCGGCATGAGGACGAGCGCCGCCAGCGCGACGGCGACGGTGAAACCCGAGAACATCACGGTCCGGCCGGCGGTCATGACCATCCGCCGGTGCGCCTCCTCGGTCGCGATCCCGCCGGCCTTGTCGAGCTCCTCGCGATAGCGCGAGACCATCAGCAGCCCGTAGTCGACGGCCAGGCCCAGGCTCAGCGCGGTGGCGATGTTCAGGGCGAACAGCGACGTGTCCACGAGCGCGGACATCACGCGCAGCATCAGGAACGTGCCGAGGATCGAGATCACGCCGAGCAGCAGCGGGATCCCTGCCGCGACGACGCCGCGGAAGACGAGCAGCAGCAGGATCGTGAGGATCGGGAAGGCGATCAGCTCCGCGCGGGTGAGGTCCTCGCGCGTCTCGTCGTTGACCTCGTTGAAGCTCACGGCGAACCCGCCCATGCTCACGTCGAGCGGGCTGTCGCCGATCCGCCGCTGCGCCTCCTCGGCGGCCTCGCCGCCGTCGCTCTCGACGTCCTGCGTCGACAGGCTGGCCGAGATGATGAGCGACTCGCCGCCGCGCTCGAGCAGCTGTGCCCCTTCGCGGCGGTCGCGCAGCGGGTTGACGACATGGCCGACGTAGCGCGTGCGCTGCAGCGCGGCGGCGATGCGATCGATCTCGCGGCGCACGGCGGGGTCGGCGACGTCGAGCCTGCCGCCGCCCTCGTCGCGCACGAGCACGACGATCGCGGGGGTGGGGTCGTAGCCGACCTCGGCGCGCAGCAGCTGCGTCGCGCGCTCGCTCTGCGACGCGGGGTCGGTGAACCCGGCGGCCTTGAGGTGATGCTCGACGTCGTAGCCCAAGCCGCCTGCGACGACCATGAACACGCCGACGAGCGCGAGCACGAGCTTGGGCCGGCGCCAGGTGAGGGTTGCGATGCGGTCGAGCATGAGCGCGACGCGACCCTACACGAGTCTGCTTGACACTGCCCGCCGTGCCCGTCTAGTCACTTGACAAACACAGCTTATTTGTCCGAGGGGCGTCGCCGCCGTCGTGTCACCCCCCGCGCACGCGCTCAGCCGATCTCGGCGAGCGCCCGCAACAGCTCCTCGCGCAACTCGATCGCCCTACGCGCGATCGCCTGCCGGTCGGCCGCGCGGCGCAGCAGCGTGCGCGAGCTCAGCAGGACCTCGCTCGCCGCCAGCGCCGCCGGATGTTCGGGGCCGAGGAACGCCTCGAGCTCCGCCACGACCTCGGCGTCGAGCGCGACGGCCTCCTCGGTGCGCTCGGCGAGTTGGTAGGCGGAGGCGAGCCGCACGCTCTCGGCGATGGCGCCGAACGGTGCTCGTGACTCGCTGGGGGCGGCCGGGGCCGCCGCCGCGGCGCGCGCGGCCTGCGGGTCGATCGCCGCCACGAGCTCCTCGACCGCCGCTCGCACCGACGCGAACGCCGGGTCCTGCAGCGCCCACTCGGCGAGCTCGTCGCGCCGCGCGCGCGGCGCCTTGTACAGCGCGCGGCCGAGGTAGAGGATCGCGTCGCGGTCGTCGCCGTCGTTGGCCTCCAGGCAGGCGAGCGCGTAATAGGCGCGGTAGGAGAGCTGGTCGGCGCGGGCGAGCTCGAGCACGTGCTCGACGAGCGGCGTGGCCTCGTCGGCGCGCTCGAGCTGATGCAGCCGGCGGGCGGCGAGCAGCGCGCAGCTGGGCTCGATCGTCGCCGCGAGGAACGTGCGCAGGCGCTGCTCCTGCGCCGTCGGCACGCGCCAGCGCAGCCGGTTGTGGTGGATCCGGCGGTCATACCAGGCGAGCATCGAGCGGGCGTCGCGCAGCAACTGCATCGCGACCGCGAGCGGGTCCTCGTGGACGATCGGCGGCGCGCCGAGCGGCGGCCCGGCCGTGTCCTGGCCCGCCGCCTCGCGGTTCATGAGCTGCGCGGCGAGCTGGTAGCCGAGCCGGTAGTAGTCGGCGTCGGCGATCTGCGGGCGGCGCTTGTCGGGGCTCGTGGTCACCGCTGCTGGATCTCCCCGAAGGCGCTGTCGAGGATCTCGACGGCGCGGTTGTAGTCCTGCGCGAGCCGTGCCTCGGTCATCGCGAGGTTCAGGCTCGCCGCCCAGTTGCGCCCGTCGAGCTCGCGCGCCTGGAGGAACTTCGAGCGCGCCCCCGGCACGTCGCCGGCGCGCTGCTTCTCCAGGCCCTCGCGCACGAGCGCGTAGGAGACGGCCGCGTTGGGCCCGCGGTCGATGTCGCCGCGGATCGCCCGCGCGACCTCGTACTGCACCCAGACGGCCGCAGGCTCGGCGAGCCGCACGAAGTCGCCGGCGTCGAGCTCGCGGCCGTCGTCGGGGATCGAGCCCAGCAGCGTCGCGGCGGCGACGGGACGCCCGCCCTCGTTGAGGTTGAGCGTCGCCGCGACGCACGGGCCCGTGACCGGCTCGAGCACGCCGCTGACGGTCAGCCGCTGCGTCGGCAGCAGCGTGTACATGAGCGTCAGGACCGCGCCGACGATCTTCAGCTGATCGCTGCTCTCGCTCGCCTTCTCCAGCGCGCTCTTCAGCCCACCGTCACCGGCGACGAGGTCGGCGAAGTCCTCGCCCGGGGTGCTGAAGTCCATCTCGTAGGCGGGGCCCGCGCGCATCGACGCCAGGCGGCGCGACTCCGCGAGCTGCTTCTTGACGCGCGCGTCGAGCGTGCCGCCGACCTGCTTGCCGGAATGGTCGCTGAGCGGCTGCAGCGTCAGCCGCGGGCTCAGCATCCGCCCGAGGCCCGGCACGCGGACGAGCTTGCGGTGCAGCAGTCCGATGTGGCCGAGCAGCAGCACGCAGAACAGCGTCAGCGCGGCCAGGCCGGCGGCGAGCAGCAGCTGCGGCAGCAGCTCGATGATGTCGTCGAGCACGCCGGCGAACGTCGCCGGCGCGCCGTCGCGCAGGCCCTGCCTCGCGCAGGGACTCGTCGGCGCCTTCTCCAGCGCGGACGTGTAGACCGCGACGGCGTCGCTCTCCAGGCCCGCGTCGCGCAGCGTCGCGGCGCGCTGGCAGAGCTCGGCGATGCCGGGCTGCTCGGGCACCGCTGCGCCGGCGCTCGCGGCGAGCACCCCGACGACGACGGCGACCATCACCCACCTCAGGGCCTTCACGAGCCGCCAGCATCACCGCAGCCCCGGCCGGCGTCAAGCGGCGCGCAGGGCGGCGAGCCGCGCCGTCAGCTCGTCGAGCGAGCCCGCGACGAAGCCGCCCGAGAGCACGATGAACGCCTCGAGCTGGAGGTTGACGTGCATTCCCGGCTCGCCGCTGGCGCGCAGGTCGCTGCGGATCGCGAGGCAGGGGAGACCGAGCGCCGCCGCGTGGCCGACCTCGGCGGCCGTGCCGGCGTCGACCTCCTGGCCGTCGAGCTGGGCGATCAGCAGGTCGGCGGAGCCGATCGCCTGCGCGTTGCGCGCGCCGACCTCGATGCCGAACTCGTGCACGCGGCCCTCGGCGGCCGCGGCCGCGAACTCCTCCGGCGCCGACAGGGTCCAGGGGTCGACGGGCTCGACATGCTCGGCCAGCTGCGGGAGGTAGCGGCGGGCGTAGTAGTCGCGGCCGGCCTCCGAGAAGCCGAGCGGGCTTGCGACGTAGCAGCGCGGGCGGGCGCCGCCGGCGAAGAGCTCGGCGAGCGAGGGCACCGCCTCATCCTCTCAGGAGCGCTCGCCGTCCTGTGCCCGCGCGACCGCGAGCGACAGCGGCTCGGCGCCGATCAGCCGCTCGAACGGGCCGACCGCCAGCCACAGCGCGCGCAGGCGCATCGTCGCGATCGCATCGGTCGGGCCGATGCGCGCCTCGCTGTGCAGGATGCTGGCGTGAGATCCGTCCCGCGCCCGCCCGGGCGTGACCCAGTGCGCGAACAGCACGCGAACCGTGCGCGGCACGTCCCAGGCGATGAAGTCGTCGGATCGATCGAGCTGGGCGTAGTCGCGCTGCAGGGTCCAGATGCGCCCGCACAGCCCGGAGATCGAGTGGTGCGGGCCCTCGTCGAGCACCGTGAACGGGTCCTCCGCGAGCAGCCCCATGAACGACTGATCGGCCGCGACGCCGGGAATGCGCCAGCGCACGAGGCGGCCGATCGTGCGCGTCTGGTCGAGGCGAACGCCGCGTGCCGCCGCCCAGAGCGCGTCGGGATCGGCCCGCGCCTCGCGGCGATGGCGGGTGACGATCTCGGGATCGGGCAGCCAGGCGTCGAGGTCGAGCGCGGCGTGGGTGTCGATTGCGGCCATCTCCTGCATGTTCCCCCGTATCCTGCGCCCAGTCGTGGCCCCCGGATCACAAACCCTGGAAGCGCTCGTCCTGCGCGCCCTGGCGGAGGACATCGGCGCCGCCGACCTGACGAGCCAGGCGACGGTCCCGGCCGGCACGATGGCGGTCGCGACGATCAGGCAGAAGGGGCCGGGCGTCGTCTTCGGGCTGGAGGCCGCGAAGGCCGCGTTCCTGGCGCTGGACCCCGACGTGGGCCTCGAGCAGCTCGGCCCGGAGGGCGAGTGGCGCGATCCGCCGTCGCCGGTGCTGCGCGCCACCGGCGACGCCCGCGCGCTGCTCGCCGCCGAGCGCACCGCGCTGAACTTCATCCAGCACCTCTCGGGGGTCGCGACGCTGACCGCGCGCTGCGTGTCCGCGGTCGCGGGCACGGACGCGCAGATCCTCGACACGCGCAAGACGACGCCGGGGATGCGAGCGCTCGAGAAGGCGGCGGTCGTGGCGGGCGGCGGTGTCAACCACCGCTGCGGGCTGTACGACATGGTGCTCATCAAGGAGAACCACGCGACGATCGCCGGCGGCGTGGGAGCCGCCGTTCGCGCGGCGATGGAGGCCTTCCCGGACGTGCCGCTGGAGGTCGAGTGCTCCACGCGCGCCGAGGTCGACGAGGCGCTCGAGGCGGGGGCGACGCGGATCCTGCTCGACAACATGGGGCCCGACGAGCTGCGCGCCACGGTGGCGCACGTCGGCGGGCGCGCGCGCCTGGAGGCCAGCGGCGGGATCGTCTTCGACACGCTCCGGGCCCACGCGCAGACCGGCGTAGACTGGATCTCGATCGGAGCGCTGACGCACTCTGCTCCAGCACTGGACCTGTCGCTGCTCCTGGAGGCGCTGCCATGACGCTCCTACAGCTCTACGACGTCGACGCGATGAAGGACGAGGTGCGCGCGCTCGCCCGCCGGCGCGACGCCGTGATCCTCGCCCACAACTATCAGCTGCCCGAGATCCAGGATGTCGCCGACTATGTCGGCGATTCGTTGGGCCTCTCGCGCCAGGCCGCGGCCTCGGACGCCTCGGTGATCGCCTTCTGCGGCGTGCACTTCATGGCCGAGACGGCGTCGGTGCTGTCGCCCGGCAAGACCGTCCTGATCCCCGACCTCGACGCCGGCTGCTCGCTCGCCGACGCGATCACGCCCGCGCAGCTCGCGGCGTGGCAGGCCCAGCACCCGGGTGCGGTCACGGTGATGTACGTCAACACGACGGCCGAGATCAAGGCGATGACGGACTACTGCGTGACGTCGGCCAACGCCGTGGCGGTCGTCGAGCACATCCTGCGCGAGCATGGTCCGGAGACCGAGATCCTGTTCGGGCCGGACATGTTCCTCGGCGCGTACGTCGAGAAGAAGATCGGGCGCGCGCTGCACGTCTGGGACGGCGAGTGCCACGTCCACGCGGGGATCCGCCCGAAGGACATCGAGCAGATCCGCGCCGAGCATCCCGGCGCCGACTTCCTCATCCACCCGGAGTGCGGCTGCTCGACGTCGGTCATGGAGTACAGCGCCGCCGGCGACATCGCGCCCGACGGCGTGCACATGCTGTCGACGGGCGGGATGCTGCGCTACGCCGCCGACGCGAAGCCCGGTGCGACCGCGATCGTGGCGACCGAGATCGGCATGCTGCACCCGCTGCGCGAGGCCGCGCCGGACACGGAGTTCATCGCCGCCAACGAGCGCGCGGCCTGCACGTACATGAAGATGATCACGCTGCCGAAGCTGCGCGACGCCCTGCGCGACCTCGTCCACGAGGTGAAGGTGCCGGCGGACATCGCAGAGCGCGCGCGGGTGCCGATCGAGCGGATGATCGCGATCTCCTGAGAGAAGGTGATTGAGGCGTTGCGGCAGTGGAGCGCTTCCTGCCGCGAAAGAATCTGGTGAACAGGTTGCGGTTGCGTCGCCGGTGTGTATGGTGGGCGCCGAGAGGGCATGGCACTGGGGGTCGACGTCTCCGTAATGGGGAACGTGGGCAACAAGAGCCTGACTTCCGAGGTCTAACTGTTATTCGACCCGGAGGTCGTAGTGCCCAAGGTGACGCAGTCCCGTCCCGAGCCGCCAGCAGGCCGCGCGGCCATCTCATCGCGTCGTCTCGATGATGGGTGGCTGTTTCGTGATGCTCGTCGTGTTCGGCCTTCTGGCGTTCAGCGGCCATGCCGGCGGCGCCTCGGCACCCACGCCCTCGACCGTCGTGTCCGTGCCGGAGGCCGTGTCGCCGTTGGGCAAGCCGGGTGTGGAACTGGTCGAGCGGCGTACGCGTTCGTCGCGGACGTATCTGGCTAGTATTCGGTTGCGTTCAGGGAGCGGTCAAGGGCGGACTCGGTATCCCATGAATGACAACGAGTCACTGCGCGACGCCGTAGTCGAGCTACTCAAGGATCCCGGATGCCCCTACGCTGGTTTTACGAATGAGTACGGAGATGACTTACGCGGAAGGGTGACCCATCGAAATCCAACGCGGCCTATCGAGGTTCGAGCGTTCCGCGAGTTCGCGCGAACCCGACTCGGGCAGCTCGATCGGCTCCATACGGAGATAGACGAAACCATCCAAGCGATTGGAGGCGCGAGGCGCTCAGTCATCGACCCATGGTCATGGCCGAAGCGACTGGCCTTGAGGCTAAAGGGTCGTCCGGCAGCGACTACCGACATCTACGAGGTGCCCGCCGAGTACGCAACCAAGAAGACGGCGCGTCGCGTCGGTGGACAAAACGACCACGACTCGCACATGGAGTGACCCCGCTCGCGCCGGCGCACCTCGACGCCTGGCTGGCCTGGGTCTCGCGCTCGCGGCTTCACACGTTCGTCAGGTCGCACGCACGATCCGCCGCCATACCGTCGTGGACCTGATCTCAGGTGACTGAGGATTGAGATCCAATGGGTACAGCTTCTCGCTGGGAACCGCAATGATATGTCTGGGAGGAGTTGCTGCCTTGGGCGAGAGCGCGATACGCGATGCGATCGCCCTTGTGCTGGTCTTAGCGGGTGCGTTCCTAGCCATACGGGTGCTGGCTGCCCGCGAGCAGGAGTTCCGGCAGGCGCATCGGAGACCGCGTCGAGGCAACCGCGTGGCAGACACCCTCATGGTGACCGTCGGTGCTGCTGGAGGGTTCTTGGCAGCCGGGGGTAATAAGGGAACCTGGGTCGCTCTCGCGCTCGCTTGCGCCCTTGTTCATATGGTGGTGTAGACCAGGCATGATGAGCATGGGTAAGAAGTGACGCCATGCTTGGCGCCATGCAGCTGAGATCGACTGACGTCGGATCGATTGATCGGTCGACGTGGCGCGAATTTGCTCATTGGGTTAAAGACCGGCAGAAAAGTGTCCGTCGATCCGGGACGGCTCAGACCGCTTCAACCGCGAGATCGGCCGGCGCACCCGACGACCCGTCAGTCACGCGGCTCGTGTCGATGCTCGCGATCGAAGCCAACGACGAATGGCTCGTCGGGCGCAGCTACATCAGGCAAGGCTCGATGGCGACTCTCTACGACATGCAGTCCGATGGATCTCTCTTCCCGATCTGAAGAGGAGTTCACCGAGACTCGCCGCAGCTTGAGCAAGCACGTCTTCACCGACGAGATGAGCGCGAACTCCTGCACCACGCCCCGGGACTTGACTGGCCAGCGGCTCGACAGGAGCGCACCAAGCCGAACCGGCTCGCACTCACCCCATCCACGCTAGCGTTCGGTGGGCCGTGCTATCGCGAACCTCGGCGTGAGCCCACGAGACATTCACAGCACGTCCCGGACGCACGGCGACGCGCTCACCGCCATCTCGGACGGCATGGTGGCGCTGCTGAAGGAGTTCTACGGCCGCGGGCCCGCGCGCACGAAGTCCTACTACGAGGACGACCTGGTGGTGTGCCTGCTACGTGGCGGCTTCTCACGAGTTGAGCAGACGCTGCTGGAGGGCGGACGCGGTTCTTCTGTGATCCAGCAGCGCATGGACTTTCAGGATCTGATGCGTGACCGTTTCGAGGCCGTGATCGAGGCCGTGATCGAGGCCGTGATCGAGGCCGCGACGGGCCGCCGCGTGATCGGCTTCATGAGCGGCAACCAGCAGGAACCCGACCTCATGTGTGAGGTATTCGTGCTTGCTCCGACCGACCTTCTCGACGACGACGAGACGTCCGGTCACGGGCCGCCGGCCGCCGCGTGAGCATGCGCCGGCGGCTGTGTGAGGCCGCGCTCGGCACCGCGTCCTGACGCCGCGCGCTCAGGATCGACCAATTACGCTGCCTCGGTGCTACCCCGTCGAACACTGACTGCCGTCGTGCTCGCGACGGCCCTGCTCGCCGGATGCGGCGGCGGCGACGACGCCCCGCAGACGAAGGAGGGGTTCATCTCCGCGGCGGACAGCGTCTGCGAGGACCTCTTCAGCGAGTTCGCCCAGATCAGCTCCGGCCAGCCGACGACGGCGAAGGACGTCGCCGAGGCCAACGACGAGCTCGCCGACACGTACGAGAAGCTCGCCGACCGGCTCGACGACGTGCCGCTGCCCGCGACCGGCGCGGCGCGGACCCAGGCGCAGGCGTTCGTCACCTCCGTCCGCGCGGGCGAGGCGCAGCTGACGGGGTTGCGCGCGGCATCGGACCGCTTCGTCAAGGCCGCCGACGACGAGAACCGCGCGACGATCACGAAGGCCGGCAACGACGTGCGCGCCGCACTCGACGGGTTTCGCTCAGCCCGCGCGGACTCCGACCGGCTGGCGATCGCGTACGGGCTGAACTTCTGCGGGAACCTGGGGTAGCGGCGGTCGCGGCGGGCCGGGCGCGCCAACTGCATCTTTGAAGGACGGTGGGTCCTCGTCTGGCGGGCGAGTAGCGCGTGATGCAGCATTGACCGATTGAGCACGACCGCTTGTCAATCGGTCACAGGTGCACGTATGTCATGCACCTTCGCCGGATGACCGGCGCGGGGTCCGCCGGCCGTCAAATCTGCACGCGCCTGGCAGGGGTCTTGTGGATTCCGTCCGCCATATGGACGCAAGTCCCAAGACCACCTTGACCCTGAGCACGCCGGCCCGCGCGCAGACGCCGGCCGCAGCGCAAGCGCCCCCCACCCCGTCAAAGATGCTGTTAACCCCGCCGGCGCCCAAGCAAGACGCTGGCACTCAGCCGAAGTCCGCCTCGCTATGCGGCCCTACGCACGCGATCGAGAGCGTGTCGTCCACCTCGCGTGCCACCGCGCGGACCTCGTCGATCGTGACGGCATCCAACGCAGTGATCGCGCCGTCGGGGTCGATCGTCTCGCCGAAGACGATCGACTGCGCGGCGGCGTAGCGCGCGACGGCGTTCGTGTTCTCGAACGCCAGCACCCGCCGGCCCGCGGCGTAGGCCCGCGCGCGCGCCACCTCGGCATCCGTCGGGCCGTCCTCGCGCAGCTCGGCGACGATCTCGCGCATGCGCGTGTAGGCCTCGATGCACTTCGTCGAGTCCAGTCCCGCGGCGAGCTGCAGCAGCGGGACGTCGGCGTGGGCGTGGGCGACGCCGTAGACGGAGTAGGCGAGGCCGCGCTGCTCGCGGATCTCGTCGAACAGCCGCGAGCTCATCGAGCCGCCGAGCAGCGTCGAGTAGATCGCCAGCGCCGCGCGGTTGGCGGGGACCGAGACGTCGACCCTCGGGCGGTAGGACATCCGCAGGTGTGACTGGTTGGTCTCGCGCTGCTCGACCATGACCCTCGGCTCGAACGCCGGCGCGGGCTCGAACGCGTCGGGCGCAGACAGCGCCGGGAAGCGCTCGAAGAGCTCGGCGAAGGCGCCGTTCTGCGGCACGTGCTCGAGGTTGCCGACGACGAACGCGCCACCGCGCTGCCCGGACCAGCGCCGGTTGCGGAAGGCGACGATCGCGTCGCGGCTGAACGTGCGCAGGTGCTCCTCGGGCCCGAGCACCGACCGGCCCAGCGGGTGCTCGCCGAAGGCGGCGCGGTCGATCAGCTCCTCGGCGACCGACGACGGCTCGTCCTTGTAGCGCTGGATCTCCTGGATGACGACGCCGCGCTCGCGGTCGAGCTCGTCGGCATCGATGTGGGGGCGCCCGACGAAATCGGTCAGCAGGTCGGCGGCCTCCTCGGCCGCCTCGGCGCGGACCGTGATGTGGAAGGCGACGAGGTCATGCGACGTGTAGGCGTTCAGCGACCCGCCGAGCGATTCGGCGGTCTCGTTGACGTCGCGGTAGTGCGGAAACTTCTCGCCGCCCTTGAAGACGAGATGCTCCAGGAAGTGGGCCATGCCGTTCTCCTCCGGGCGCTCGGTGCGTGCGCCGGCGTCGAAGGCGACGAGGATCGTGACCGCGCGCGTGCCTTCGATCCCGATCCGGTGCAGGGGAAGGCCGTTGGCGAGCGTGGAGGTGGCGATCGTGGTCATGGATCAAAGGTAGCGTCCGCGAGGATCGCGCTAACGGTGGCGCGCGACCGCGGCCACGGGCATGCGCTGCACGGCGAGGATCGCCGTGTCGTCGGCCTGCTCGCCGACCTCGAACGCGCTCAGCGCGGCGTCGATGCGAGCGACGGCGTCCGGCGCGTCCGTCGCACCGTCGAGCGTGCGCTGCAGGCGCTCCTCGCCGAAGCGCTCGTCCGCCCCGACCGTGTCGAAGACGCCGTCGGTGAAGAGGACGAGCAGATCGCCTGCCTCGAGCTCGTGCGACGTGCGCTCCCAGGCGTCGATCGGATAGGCGCCGAGCATCGGTGAGAAGCTGCCGATCGGCCGCACGGCGCCGTCGCGCACGAGCAGCGGCAGCGGGTGGCCGGCGCAGATGACCTCCGCGCGCGCGCCGCCGTCCTCGTCCTCGCGCAGCAGCACCGCCGCGACCGAGCACAGCGACATCGAGCCGACCGCGAGCAGCTCTCCGTTGAGCGTGCGGACGGCGTCGAGCGGGTCGTCGAGCAGCGTCGCGGCCGTCCGCAGCGTGTGCCGGGCCAGGCCGGTCAGCGCGGCCGCCGCCGCGCCGTGACCGGCGACGTCGCCGACGATCGCCAGCCAGCCGTCGCGAACGGCGAACGCATCGTAGAAGTCGCCGCCGACCCAGTTCTCGTCGCCCGCCGGCCGGTACAGCGTCGCCGCCGTCCAGCCCGGCATCTGCGGCAGCCGTCCTGGCAGCAGGCTCATCTGCAGCGTGCGCGCGATGTTCGAGCGCTCGGCATACAGGCGTGCGTTCTCGAACGCGGTCCCGGCGCGCCGCGCGAGCTCCTCGGCGAGCATCACGTCGGCCTCGTCGAAGTGCCTGCCCGACTCGGCGCTGACCAGCGTCAGCACGCCGACGATCTTCGCGCCGGTCGTCATCGGGACCGACAGCGCGGCATGGATGCCGACGCTGCGCAGCAACTCGAGGTGCTCGTCGTCCTGGGCAGCGGCCCTCAGCACATCCTCGGAGATCTCGTTGATGAGCTGCGACGTGCCGTCGAGCATGATCTGGGCGATCCCGGTGGGGGCGTCTGCGCGCGTCGGATAGCGCTCCTGGATGCGCCTGGCGAAGTCGACCTTGGCGGAGTCGATGTGTGCGACCGCGACCCCGCGAATGAAGCCATGGCCGTCGGGCAGGCTCACGGCGCACCAGTCGGCGAGCTGCGGCACCGCGAGCTCGGCGACCTGCTGCAGCGTGCGCTCGTAGTCCAGCGACGAGGACAGCAGCTCGCCGGCGCGCGCGAGCATCCGCTGTGTCAGCTCGGCGCGCTTGGCCTCGGTGATGTCCTCGATGACGTTGACGACGAGCTTGAGCGCGCCCTCGCGGTCGTACACGCCGGAGGCCTTCGTGACGCGCCAGTCGACGTCGCCCGTCATGCGGTTGACCGCTCGGACGACGAGCGGCTTGGGTTCGCGTTCGCCGGCGATGACCCTGCGGCCGGGCACATCTTCGATCTGCAGCGGCGAGCCGTCCTCGAGCGTCGTGTCGAAGGCGCTTGCGATCTCCGCGACCGGTGTCGCGATCAGCTCCTGCGCGGAGTGAAATCCGAGCATCTTCGCGGCGGTCTCGTTGGCGTAGATGAGCCCGCCGTTGGTGTGCTGCACCGTCACGGCCTCGGCAAGCGTCGACAGCGCCGCCGTGAGCTGGGCCTCGGTGGTCTCCAGCTCGGAGTAGAGCCCGGCGTTGTCGAGCGCCAGCGCGGCGCGCCCGGCGAGCACCTTGGCGAACTCGAGATCCTCCTCGTCGAAGCGCCGGCCGGACTGCTCGGTGACGATGAACGTCTGCGACCCGAGCCTGCGGCCGCGCGCTCGCAGGGGGATGACGAGAAACGACAGCGCGCGGACGGACCGCAGCCGATCGAGGTCCTCGGCGTCGAGGGCGATCTTCTGCAGGATGGCGTCGGTGACGGTCGTCACGAGCTGCGGCTGCTCGAGGTCGCCGAGCATGTCGACCGTCGACGGCGGCCGCCGCAGCAGCCCGGCTTCGGTCGCGGCGCGGTCGCGACCGTCGGCGGCGCGCACCGACAGGCGCTGCAGCTCCCCGCCGTTGACGGCGTCGACGATGCAGATGTCGCAGACCTGCGGGACGACGATGTCGTGCAGGTCGCTGACGGTGTCGCTCAGGCTGCGCGTGCCGTCGGTGATCTCCGCGACGGAGGACAGGACGGCGAAGCGATGGCGATCGCGACTGACGTGCGCGCGGCTGCGCGCGAGCAGCCCCGCCAGCAGGCTCGCCGCCATCACGAGGCTGATCCTGTAGAGGTAGACGGCATCGCCGAAGTCCTCGCGCCACACCGCGCTGAGCGCGACGAGCGCGACGGCGTAGACGCCGACGATCGTCACCTCGCGCGGACCCGAGACGAGGGCGGTCACCAGCGGCGCGACGAGCGCCAGTCCGACGATCGCCGTCGTGGGCTGGACCCAGGCGTCGATCCCCGCGAGCACCGTCGCGAGCGCCAGCCCGGGTGCGAGCGCGGCCACCTGAACAGCGCTCGGCGACCATCGCCACCTCTGCGACCTCGACGGCGTCATGTTCGCGATCATACGGGCCGTTTGGGACCCCCGGTTCAACCCGGATCACGATGATCGTGGATCCAGGTCTAACCCGTGAAGGCGTTCGCGTCCGCACGGCCGAGCGCCGCGCGGTAGGCGCGCCAGCCGCCGTGCGCGGTGATCTCGCGCGCGCCGGCGACGGCGTCGGCCTCGCAGATGAAGCCCTTGACCGTGCGGCCGTCGCCAAGCGCGATCGTGCCGATCGCCAAGGGCGCCTGGACGCCGGCGACGAGGCTCCCGAAGGCCTCCGTCGCCAGCTCCCAGATCTCGACCTCGATGCCATCGCCGGTCGGCGCGCCGCCGCCGACGAGCCCGGGCTTGGCCGGCTGCGCGCCGGGCAGCTCGAAGAGGCGGTAGGTGGGTGCCGTGCTCGTCGTCTCCAGCAGCCGCGCGCCGAGCGCCACGAGCTGGCCGTTGAGCGGCTCGCCCGATAGATGCGCCCCGACGACGGCGAGCGCCACGCTGCCGCCGTCCGCCGCGGCCGGCTGCCCCGGGCGCTCGTCGCGCCAGTGCGCCGCGAGCGCCAGCAGCGTCGCGTCGGCTCCGGCCGGCGCGATCAGCGAGACGCCGAACGGCTGGGCGTCGCCGGGCACGCCGGCGGGCACGGCGACGGCGCAGAGGTCGAGCAGGTTGACGAAGTTCGTGTACGTGCCCAGCTGCGCGTTGCGGGCGAGCGGCTCGCCCGCGATCTCGGCGGCGGTGAAGATGGTGGGGGCGGTCGGCACCAGCAGCGCGTCGGCCTGTGACCAGACGGCCGCGCTTGCCAGCGCGAGCTCCGCGAGCCTGTGGCGGGCCCTGAAGGCGTCGACGGCGCCGATGTCGCGCCCGGCCATGATCACCTCGCGCACGCTGGGGTCGATCGCGGCGGGGTTGGCGGCGATGAACTCGCCGACGGCGGCGAAGCGCTCGGCCACCCACGGTCCCTCGTAGAGGAGCGCGGCGGCCTCGGCGAACGGCGCGAAGTCGATCTCCACGAGCTGCCAGCCGAGCGCGGCCGCACGCGCGCACGCCTGCGACCAGGCCGCGGCGGCGCGCTCGTCGCCGCAGAACGTCAGCGCGTCGCCGTGCGGGATCGCGATCCGTGCGGCGCCCACTCCCCATGGCAGCCGCTCGCCGTCGCTGCGCGGCGCGCGCGAGTAGGGGTCGCCGGGATCGGGCCCCGACGCGATCGCGAGCACGCGCGCGGCGCCCGCGACGTCGGCGCTCAGCAGCGACACGCAGTCCAGGCTGCGGCAGGCCGCGACGACGCCGCTCGTGCCGATCCGCCCGAGCGACGGCTTGAAGCCGACGATCCCGTTGAACGCGGCCGGGACGCGGCCCGAGCCGGCCGTGTCGGTCCCGAGCGCGAACGGCACCGTGCCATCGGCCACGACGACCGCCGAGCCCGAGCTCGACCCGCCGGAGATGTAGCGCGGGTCGGCGACGCTCGCGCAGGCGCCGTACGGCGTGCGCGTGCCGGTCAGGCCGGTCGCGAACTGATCCATGTTCGTCTTGCCGAGCGGGATCGCGCCCGCCGCGATCAGCCGCGACACCACGAAGGCGCTGTACTGCGGCGTGTAGGAGAACGCCGGGCAGGCCGCGGTCGTCGGCGTGCCGGCGAGATCGATGTTGTCCTTGATCGCGAAGGGGACGCCGTACAGCGGCAGCTCGGGGGAGGCGCTGCGCAGTTGCGCGATCCAGGCCTGGATCTCACTCCAGGCGACGAGCGAGATCCAGGCCGGGCCGGCGGCGCAGCGCGCACGCTCGTACGCGCGCGCGACGACCTCGGCCGGTTGCTGGGAGCCGTCGCGGTAGCCCGCGAGCAGCCCGTCGATGTTCATCGGCTCACGCCCGCCGCTCACGCCGCGACGGGGAGCGACGCCAGCAGCGCGCCGCTCGTCGCGACCGCGCCGAAGACCCCGCCCTGCATCAGGACCATCCGCAGCGCGGCCTCGTGGTTGGCGGGGTCGGTCGCGGCCGTGCAGTCCGACAGCACGAGGCACTCGTAGCCGAGGTCGTTGGCCTCGCGCATCGTCGTCGAGACGCAGACGTCCGTCGTGATGCCGGTGATGACGAGGCTGTGGACACCGCGGTTGCGCAGCACGAGGTCGAGGTCGGTGTTCGAGAATGCGCCCTTCGTGGCCTTGTCGATCACCATCTCGCCCGCGATCGGCGCGAGCTCGTCGATGATCTCCCAGCCCGGCTCGCCGCGCACGAGGATCCGCCCGCACGGCCCCGCGTCGCCGATGCCGGCGCCGATCTGCTTGGAGCGCCACAGCTTGTTGGGCGGGCAGTCCGACAGGTCGGGCTTGTGGCCCTCCTGCGTGTGGACGACCGGCGCGCCGTGCGCGCGCCACGCCGCCAGCACCGACTGCACCGCCGGGATCGGGGCGCGCGTCAACCCGATGTCGTAGCCCATCGTCTCGACGTACCCGCCGGGCCCGCAGAAGTCGTACTGCCAGTCGATCAGCACGAGCGCGGTGTGCGCGAGGTCGATGGCTCCCGTGTAGGGCCAGTCGTAGGGCTCGGCGCTGACGAGCAGGCTGCCGGTGGATGCGGTCATGGTCATCGTCGTTGCTCCTTAGGAAGCGTCGAAGATAACTGCGGTGTTTGGGCACCGTCTCGCGGCGCTCGGAGCCACCCGGCCCCTTGCGAATACCACCGGTATTCGCTGCGGGACCGCGCGGCCCCGAGCATCCACGATCCGGCACCCAAACCCTCACAGTTATTCATCGACG
>JBBSLI010000020.1:0-78004 GCA_038255395.1 Solirubrobacterales bacterium | reverse complement strand
TCCCGGGCGCCCGAACCGTGCCTGACGCCCGCCGGCGCCCGCCCCGTGCCACCAGCACGAAGGCGGGTCACCGCCGACCGTCAGATCCCGGCCGGGCATCCCGGGATTCCACGCAGAACTTCCGGACGGCCGTACTAGCCCATCACGTAGGCGAGCGTCTGGAACATCGCGATCGTCACGATGACGGCCGTCGCGATGATCATCAGCACGAGCATGATGAAGCGCGCCGTACCGCGCTTGTGCACCTTCTCGAGCGTGCGCTGGCGTGAGCGCAGGACCGCCTTGCGTCGCAGCGACTCGCGGCGGGCGCGATCGGTGTGGGTCTCCTCGACGAAGGCGCGTTCGAATTCGTCGAGCGACTGGCGCATCTTGGTTGCCATCCGTTACGGGAGGTTAGCCGACATCGCGAGCCCCTCGCATGCCGCCCACAGCCCGCGTCGCTGCTCGCGCGCCTCCCGGGCGAGGTCCGCGAAGCGGTCGGCGAAGCGCACGTCGGGCGCGATCGCCAGCGGCTGGGCAAAGCCCAGGCGGGCCAGTTCGGCGTTCACGAAGAGCCCGTCGCGGACGCGATAGACGTAGGCCAGCAGGCGCCCGTAGCGGTCGCGCTCCTCGATGTCGCGCACGAGCCGGACCTGCTCGCCGTCCACGAGGCCGGCGTTGAAGTCCGAGGCGCTCTGGCCGTAGCACTCGACGCCCTTCGTCGGATGCTTGGTCTCGGGCGTGTCGACGCCGATGTAGCGCACCTTCTCGCGCGTGGCGCCGAGCTGGACGTGGATCGTGTCGCCGTCGACGACCTTCACGACGCGGCCTTGCATGGTGCCCGCCGCGTCGTCGCCGGTGTCGAGCACGCCGCGGGCGGTCGCGCCGCCGGCGACGGCGGCGACCGCGAGCAGCAGCAGGACGAGGCGTCGCGCGGACATCGACGATGGACGCTACGCCCGAGGACGGCGCCACGCATGCGGCGTTGCAGAATCGATGCGAAGCTGCGCGTGGGTCGTTGCAGACGACCTGCAAGGTGCGCTGATGGTGCGGGCGGCAGTCGACGCGGAGCTGCGCACCGTCGACGCCGGTCTTGTGCTGCGCGTCGCCCGCGGAGGGCGCGCCTACGCGATCGTGACCTCGGGCGAGAGGTAGACGTCCTGGATCGCGTTCAGCAGCGCGACACCCTCGTCCAGCGGCCGCTGGAAGGCCTTGCGGCCAGAGATCAGCCCCGAGCCGCCGGCGCGCTTGTTGATGACCGCCGTGCGGACCGCCTCGGCGAGGTCGCTGTCGCCCGCCGACGCGCCGCCGGAGTTGATCAGCGGCGCGCGTCCCATGTAGCAGTTGGCGAGCTGCCAGCGCGTCATGTCGATCGGGTGGTCGGTCGTGAGCCGTTCGTCGACGAGCTTGCTCGTCTTGCCGTAGGAGCCGTTCAGCGCGCTCACCGCGGCGTAGCCGCCGCGGCGCTCGGGCAGCTTCTGCTTGATGATGTCGGCCTGCAGCGTCACGCCGAGGTGGTTGGCCTGCCCGGTCAGGTCCGACGCCGTGTGGAAGTCCGTGCCGTCGATGACGAACGCCGGGTTGCGCAGGTAGCACCACAGCACCGTGAACATCCCCAGCCGGTGCGCCTCCTCGAAGGCGTGGGCGACCTCGACGATCTGGCGGTGGGACTGCGGCGAGCCGAAGTAGATCGTCGCGCCGACGCCGGCCGCGCCGAGCTCGTGCGCGCGCTGCGCCGTGGAGAACATGATCTGGTCGTACTCGTTGGGGTACGTCAGCAGCTCGTTGTGGTTGAGCTTGACGATGAACGGAAAGCGGTGTGCGTAGCGCCGCGAGACGGCTCCGAGCGCGCCGATCGTCGAGGCGATCGCGTTGCAGCCGCCCTCGATCGCCAGGCGCACGAGGTTGCCGGGGTCGAAGTACATCGGGTTGGGCGCGAAGCTCGCGGCGCCCGAGTGCTCGATGCCCTGGTCGATCGGCAGGATGCTGACGTAGCCCGTGCCCGACAGGCGGCCGCTGTGGCGCAGCCATTGGAGGTTGCGCAGCACGTTCGTCGAGCGGTCGGTGTCGAGCATGACCCGGTCGACGAAGTCCGCACCGGGGAGGTGCAGCTGGTCTGCGCAGATCGTCTCGCAGCGGTGCGTGAGCAGGCTCTCGGCATCGTCTCCGAGCAGCTCCTCCAGGCGCGTGGTGCTGAGGCCGGTCGTCGCCACGGTCCATCCCTTCACTCGTCGTTGCGAGGGCCGACCGAGCGTACCTCCGCGCACGAGCGTGCGCACCGGTAGTTAACCCCGGTCAGTAGCCGTGGTAGCCGTGGCGCTGGTAGTCCAGCAGGCGCGGGCGGTCGAGCGTCGACGGCGCGACCGCGATCCGCCCGCGGTCGGGCGGGAACGTCGCCGCCGCGGCGAGCGTCGGAGCGTCGAGGAAGCGCAGCCGCTCGCGCGCCGGCGGGGGACGCAGCGTCAGCCGCGGCGCGCGCTGCGGCGACGCGAGCACGAAGCCCCAGTCGCCGAAGCTCGGCACGTCGACGTGGTAGGGCGTCGTGCGCCAGCCGGCGGCCCGCATCGTCGCCTCGATCCCCCAGAACGACTCGCGCGCGAAATACGGCGACCCGGCCTGCACGACGAGCCGCCCGCCCGGCGCGAGCGCGCGCCGCCGCAGGCCGTCGTAGAACTCCTGCGAGTAGAGCTTGGCGGTGCCCGCGTCGTCGGGGTCGGGGAAGTCGGCGACGATGACGTCGAAGCGCTCGCGCACGCCGCGCAGCCAGCCGAACGCGTCGGCGCTGACGACCTGCACGCGCGGGTCGCGCAGCGCGTCGCCGTTGAGCCGCCGCAGACGCTCGTCGTCGCGCGCGAGCGCGGTCATCCGCGGGTCGAGCTCGACGTTGACGATCCGCTGCACGCCGTCGTGGCGCAGCAGCTCGCGGATCGCGAGGCCGTCGCCGCCGCCGAGCACGAGCACGCGCGCGTGCGGCCCCGCCAGCGCGGGGTGCACGAGCGACTCGTGGTAGCGATACTCGTCGCGCGAGGAGAACTGCAGGTCGCCGTTGAGAAACAGCCGCAGGTCGCCGTCGTCGCCCGCCGTCAGCACGATCTCCTGGTAGCGCGTGCGCTCGATGAGCACGATGCGGTCGTCGAACAGGTTCTGGCGCGCCGTGACCTCGAAGCTCGACGCGCTGCTCGCGGCGAGCGCGAGGATCGCGAGCACCGCGCCGGGCGCCAGCAGCCAGACCGAGCGCAGGCGCGCGAGCACGCAGACCACCAGGCCGGCGACCGCGTTGAGCGCGCCGATCGCGATCGCCGCCTCGATCTGGCCCAGCCACGGCAGCAGCAGGAAGGGGAAGCTCACGCCGGCGACGACGGCGCCGAGGTAGTCGGCGGCGAGCAGGTCGGCGACCGAGGCGCCGGCCGCCTGCGGGCGGGCGCGCTGCAGCAGCGCCAGCAGCAGCGGGATCTCGCAGCCGACGAGCAGCCCGATCGTCGCCGCCGTCAGCAGCATCGCCGGCTCGTACACGCCGAGGTACGCGAACGCGGCATACAGGCCCATCGCCGACAGCCCGCCGATCAGGGCGACGGCCGCCTCGACGGCGACGAACGACTGCGCCGGCCGCCGCAGCAGCGGCTTGGCGGCGAGCGAGCCCAGGCCCATCGAGGAGACGAACGCGGCGAGCACGATCGAGACCTGGAAGACGCTGTTGCCGAACAGGTAGGTCCCCAGCGCGATGATCACGAGCTCGTAGACGAAGCCGCACGTCGCGACGAGCAGGACGGTCCCGAGCAGCAGCGGGCGCGCGCGGCGGGCAAGCGCAGGGCGCGGGGCGGCGGCGAACGCGCCGTCGCTGGCGGCGTTCGCGCTCAGGAGATCGCCGCCGCGACGATCGCGCCGACGGAGAGCAGCGCCGCGCCGGTGACGAACACCATCGGCTCGTGGCCCTCCTCGCCCATCACGATGTCGCCGAGCCTGCCCGGTGTGAAGGCGTCGATCACGGCGAAGGCCACGGCGAGCAGGAGGATCCCGACGAGCCCGAAGCCCGCCGACTGGCCCAGGCCCTTGCCGAGGTCGCCGTCGGCCGCGACGATCGCAGACGTCACGATGATCCCGATCGACAGCACGCCCGCGCTGACGATCACGCCGGCGTTGCGGTTGCGGTCCTCGCACAGCTGACGGCCGAGGTCGCCGGGCGTCAGCAGGTCGATGACCTTGTAGCCGACGACGAGCAGCACGATGCCGACGAGGCCGAAGAGCAGCGCGATCCCCATGTCCGACACCAGGTCCTTGACGTAGTCCATCGCCTGTCAGCTCCCCTGCAGTCGCTTGTAGTAGTAGACGCCCGGTCCGGCAACGACGAGAAAGCCGCAGAACGCCAGCAGCGGCCACGTGTCGCGCAGCAGATCCGAGCCGGGCCTGTCGGTCGCGCGGTCCGCCGCCGGGACCGCGGTCGCCGGCTCGTAGGCGAGGTAGGGCGCGAGGCCGCGGTCGGCTGCCAGCAGCGGGAGCGCGTTGACCATGTTGATCAGCGTCGTGTCGTCGTCGTCGCCGGTCAGGTCGCCGGCGTCGAGCCCGAGCGCGGACAGATCGCCGCCGGTCGGCGCGTTGGACATCGTCGAGCGGATCGCGACCGACGCACTGTCGGAGGACTCGCAGCTGTCACAGGCGTAGTCGATCGAGCCGGTCAGCTCGACGAAGCCCCGCTCGCAGCCCTGTCCGAGGCCGGCCGCGGGGACGCCCGGCCCCGCGGACGAACCGACGTCGGGCATCCCGTCGAAGTTGTTCGTGACGTTCCAGCCGTAACAGATGCCCTGCTCCGCGGTGGCCTCCGCGAGCGATTGGGCGAGCTCGGCGGCATCCTGCGGCGCGATCACGCCCGCCTGCGCGGGCGCCGTCGCGAGCGCCGTCGCGAGCGCGAGCAGCACGCCCGTCGCGAGCGCGGCGCGGATCACTTGCCGCTCCCCGGCCCGCCGCCGCGGAACGCGCCCGCCGGGCCCGAGTACGTGCCCCAGAAGCCGCCGACGTAGCCGTAGTTGCGGTGATAGCCGCCGGCCTCGTCGTCGACGAGGATCCGCGAGCCGCTCTGCCCGCGCGCCGGCGGCACGACGGAGACGACGTCGTCGCGGTAGCGCAGGAACGCGCCGGCCTCGGTGATCCGCTTGTCGGCCGGCTTGTGCCTGTCGGCGATGTCGGCGGCCGTCCTGCCGATCGGCTTGGACGAAACGTACGTCTTCGTCGTCGTCTTCCCGCCGCCGGGCGGAGCCTCCTCGCCGGTCGAGCGGTAGGTCTTGGCGACGTGGTCGCGCACGTTGCCGTGCGTCGCGACCGCGGCGACGATCCCGAGCACGCCGACCGAGGCCATGACGATCGCCACGATCCTGTAGGTCTTCAGCACCGCCCGTGCTCCAGCGATGACGCGGTGATGACGAGCTCGCCGCTCTGCGGGTAGCCGTGCCATGTCGTCCAGGCGACGCCGCCCTCCAGCGACCGCGCGGCGAGGGCGGTGAACGCCGGCAGCGCGGGGCCGGCGGCCGGCGCGGGCGCATCGCCGAACAGCCCCGCGAGCATCAGCCGGTCGCTGCCGGCGCGCTCGATCAGCGCACCGGCCCGGGCCGCGTAGTCGTCGGGCGCGAGCCGCTCCACGCGCGCGCCGAAGCGATAGGCGCCGTCGCTGCGCCGGCGTGGCAGCGTGCCCGCCACCCCCGGCACGCAGGCGACGGTCTCCGACAGCTCGCGGCCGCCGTCGACGAGCACCTGGTGCGAGAAGCCGAGCAGGCGCAGCTCGATCGCCGGCCCGCCGCCGGTGTGCACCTCGAGCACCTCCAGCGCGGGCGCCGCCGCGAGGCCGAGCGTCAGGGAGAGGTCACCGGCGCTGACGTCCACGTAGGGCCGGTGGAGCTCGATCAGCACGCGGCCTCCACGGCCTCAGATGGCGGTTGCGGTTGCGCAACCGACCATCTAGGCGCCGTCCGGTGCGCGCAGGCGCTCGAGCTCGGCCTCGGCCGCGCGGATGCTCGCGCGCAGCGACTCGATCTCGCCGGCGAGCACGTCGCCCTGCCTGCCGTAGCGGTCGGCCAGCTCGAGCAGCTCGGCGTGCGCGCCGGGGAGGGCGCCGCGCTCTGCCAGCCGGCTCGCCTCACCGGCCGCTCGTGCGCGCGCGTGGACGAGGTCTGAGATCTGCTCGCGCAGCCCGCGCTCGGTCGCCTCGGCGGCCGCCAGCGCGTCGTCGGTCATCCGCCGGCTCCGCGTCCGGGGTAGATGTCGAGCGCGTGCTCGGAGATCGCCTGGCCGACGCTGATCTCCCAGCCGCCGTCGCTGCCGTACCGCTCGAAGGACAGGCGCCGCGCGCCGCTCGTGTAGTCGGCGAACTCGGCCTTGCCGCCGCCGCCCGCGCCCGTCGTCCCCTCCGACGTGAAGTTCGCCCTGCCGCGCTCGTCGAGCTCGTAGGTCACGCCGTCGTGCTCGATCGTGCCGGCGCCCGGCTCGAGCTCCGCGCCGCGCAGGCGCGTCCAGACGACGACCTCCAGGCCCTCGTCGTCCTCGACGGACAGCCACAGCGAGTCGGGCCCGTCGACGAGGCGATGCTCCTGCCAGCGAAAGCCGCCCTGGTCGAAGCGCAGCGTGCCCTCGACGATCCAGTCGCGGCCGTCGTAGTTGACGACGTCGGAGACCTTCAGAGCGCGGACCTCGACGCCGCTGATCGGCTCGGGCGACGGCGCGGCGGCCAGCTCCGCGGACCCAGCGCGGACGGCCGTGGCCTCGCGCTTGCGGCCGCGAAAGAGGACCACGCCGCCGCCGACGATGAGGGCGAGGAAGAGCAGGACCAGAAATGGATCCATGACGTGGCGCGAAGATACGTGGCGGTTCGGACCGAACGAGCGCGCCCATGGCGTTCGAGTGCGACGCGGACGGGTAGATTGCGCCGCGATGCGCGCGAACTTCACCGGGCCGAGCTACACGGTCGGCGTCGAGGAAGAGCTCATGATCGTCGACGCCAAGAGCTATTCGCTCGTCAACGCGATCGAATCGCTGCTCGAGGACGCCGGCGCGGCGAACGTCGAGCGCGAGGACGGCGAGATCAAGCCCGAGCTCATGGAGTCGGTGCTCGAGATCGCGACCAAGCCGTGCGGTGACGTCGTCGAGGCCGGCGACCAGATCCGCTCGCTGCGCAAGAACGTGCGTGAGACGGCCGCTCACCGCGGGCTGGCGATCGGCTCGGCCGGCACACATCCGTTCGCGATGTGGGAGGACCAGCGCATCGTCGCGCGCCCGCGCTACCGCGACCTGATCTCGGCGCTGCGATTCGTCGCGCGCCAGGAGCTGATCTTCGGCATGCACGTACACGTCGGCCTCGACGACGCAGACAAGGCGATCCACGTCGCCAACGGGATGCGCGTGCACGTCCCGGTGCTGCTCGCTCTGAGCGCCAACTCGCCGTTCTGGCGCGGCGACCGCACCGGTCTTCTGTCGACGCGCACGCCGATCTTCCGCCAGTTCCCGCGCGTGGGCATGCCGCCCGCCTACGAGGACTGGGACGAGTGGGAGCGCACCGTCGAGTTCATGGTCTCCAGCGGCGTGATGGAGGACTACACGTACCTCTGGTACGACGTGCGACCGCACCCCAACCTCGGCACCGTCGAGATCCGTGTCTGCGACTCACAGACGCGCGTCGAGCACACGGTCGCGCTGACCGCCCTGATCCAGGCGATGGTGCACGAGCTCGCCGAGCACTACGAGGCCGGCACGAAGCTCGCGCAGTACCCGTGGCAGATGCTCGACGAGAACAAGTGGCTCGCCGCGCGCCATGGGTTGGAGGGCGAGATCGTCGACCTGCCGTCCAACGAGCGCATCGCGACGAAGGCGCTCGCGCGGCGCCTGCTCGAGCGGCTGGAGCCGCACGCCCAGCAGCTCGGCGCCGCCGGCGCGCTGGACGGCATCCGCGATCTGCTCGAGCGCGGCAACGGCGCCGCGCGCCAGATCGTCGTCTACGAGGCCAACGCGGACCTCGACGAGGTCATGGCCGAGATCATCGCGGCGACGGCGCTGTAGGGAGCGTCGACCGCAGCGCCGCCAGGCGCGGCCTGCGCGGCGCCCTCGCCGGCGGCGCGAACGCCGGCGCCGGCGCCGCCGGCACCATCGCCGCGAGGTCGCGCTCGTCGAGGTCGGCGAGGAGCTCGACGAGCTCGATCTCCGACCCGCACACACGCAACGCCGTTCCCGGCCAGCTCGTCTCGCGGTAGCGCGGGTGCTCGCGCAGGCGGCGGTCCCACATCCAGCTGCCGGAGTTGTAGAACCGCCAGCGCCGATCCTCGTCGCTCGAGGAGGCGCCGACCAGCGGGCTGTGCGTGTGCGCGAAGCAGACGCTGCCCGGCGCGATGTCGAGGTTCGCGCAGACCGCCGTCATCGCCGCGCGCGTCTGCTCTCCCGGAAGCTCGGGGTTCTCGCGCAGGTCCGTCGGCGAGTCGCGTCGCAGCAGCCCGGCCGCCAGGCCGCTGACCTGCCGCGTGGCCTTCGTCGGCGCGCGCATCCACGCGCCGGCGCCGACGAGCCAGCGCTCGAAGTTCTGCTGCGCGCGCACCCCCTGCGGCAGGTTCGCCATCTCGTACATGAGCTCCAGCAGCGGCGCCTGCAGCGCCTCGTAGTCGGTCACCGACAGCCGCTCGGGCCGCTGCGAGCCCGTCAGCTGCCAGGACAACCGATCGAGCATCCGCCAGCCGAAGCTCTCGACGTGCGGGCCGATGTAGTGGCCGTGCTGGAACGTCACGCCATCCAAGGTCGTCACGGGGTAGTTCGTGACGACCTCGACGTCGGGGCACAGCGCCCGCAGGACGCGCTCGGCCGGTGGCACGCGAAACGCCGGGCCGGGATCCTCGCCGGTGATCGCGGCCAGCCGGCGCTCGTCGGACGCGCACGACACGAAGTGGTGGTCATGGTTGCCCGGGATGAAGCGCACGGTCGCGACCGAGCGGTTGACGAGCTCCAGGAACGGTCGCGAGCGCTCGACGGCAACGTGCAGCGGTCCGAAGATCAGCTCGAACAGATCGCCGTTGACGAGCAGCTCGTCGGCCCACGCGAGCTCCGCGGCAAGGCGCTCGAGCGCGACCGGGTGGTGTGCGAGCTCGTCGCCGGAGCCGAAGTGCAGATCCGACAGGACCAGCCGGCGCGTGGCACCGGGCGCTGCGGGGAGGGCTCGGACGGTCGGTCGCATGTAGACCGTTATCGGTCAGAAGCGGCGGGGAATGAGGCGATCATGCCTGGATTGGCGCTTCTTCGACGAGCGTTCACACCCGGGCCCTAGAATCGGTTGCCCATGTCGTCTCCGGACCTCTTCGTCGTGTGCAAGAACTGTCAGGCGGAGGTGAGCCCGTACATCACGGAGTGCCCGTACTGCGGCACGCGGCTGCGCAAGCGCGCCCCGCGCATCGAGCGCCCCGATGCTCCGGCCACGCCCTCCAGGTCGCCCAAGCGCGGGCGCAGCACCGGCGCCCGCAACCGTGCGCTGAGCGGGCCCAAGGCCAAGCAGGCCAAGTCGTCGTCGCTGCGGCTGGGCAAGCTGCGCAGCGGCGAGATCCCCGGCATCCGCGGCGACGAGCGCGGACGGCCCTACGCGACGATGGCGCTCGTCGCGCTGTCGTTCGGGCTGTGGCTCTCGCTTGCGTTCTACGTGGCGTCGGACTTCGCGATCACCGCCATCGGCGGCGATCCGTGGCGCTTCGTCACGGCCGCGTTCCTCAACGACGGCACGGCCGCGCAGCTCGCCGCCGTGCTTGGCGTCGGCCTGTTCGGCTGGCTCATCGAGCGCCGCCACGGCGCGATCGCCGTCGTCCTGCTGTTCGCGCTCTGCGGGCCCGGGGCGCTCGCCGTGGCCGCCGCGATCGACGTCGAGTCGCTGGTCTTCGGCTCGCACGGCGCCGCGCTCGGACTGCTGTGCGCCTGGCTCGTTCCCGTCCTGCTCGAGCGCCGCAGCGGTGACGGCGACGACGACGTCGACCTGCTCGGCGTGGCCGTCATCGCCGCCGTGCTGCTGCTCGTGCCGCTGCTCTCGCAGGGCAGCGCCGTCGCCGGCCTGATCGGCGCCGCGTTCGGCGCGATCGTGGGCCTCGGCTACGCGGTCGCGGGGCGCTCGCGCGCATGAGCGCCGAGACCTACAGCGCCGAGGAGGTCGACGCCGCCGTCGAGGCGCTGTCAGACCCCGAGCGCCTCGGCCACGCGCAGGAGATCGTGACCCACGCCGCACCCGGCCTGCAGCGCGTGCTCGGTGCCGCGCTGCAGCAGGGCGGCTGGTTTGACCAGGCCCACGACGCGCAGCTCGCCGCGGCCGCCGGGACGGATGATCCGTCCGAGCGCATGGCCGCCGTGCAGGCGCTCGTCGAGGAGGAGACCCGGCTGGGAATGCTTGTCGGCGTATCGGTCGGCTTCGAGCTTGCGCGGGAGCTTGCCGCGCGGCGCAGCGACAATCCAGAAGGGAGCGAGGGATGACACACGCAATCGTGCTCGTCGAGGCCGAGCGCGACGTGATGTCGACGCTCGGAGGTGCGCTGGCGGAGGTCGACGGCGTCCGCGAGGCCTACTCGGTGACGGGCGAATGGGACTTCGTCTGCGTGGTGCACGTCAAGCGCCACGAGGACCTGGCGAGCGTCGTGACGTCCACGATCTCGTCGATGCACGGCGTCGCGCGGACCCACACGATGGTCGCCTTCGAGGCGTTCTCCAAGCACGACTTGGAGACGATGTTCTCGATCGGCGAGTGACGGTCGCCCCACAGCCGGCGACGTGCTGTCAGCCTGGATCCCCCGATCCTCGCGGCGAATCCCCGTCGCCGATCACGGCCCAGCGCCGATCGGCGGCTTTCGAAGGGGTTCCACCCTGCGGGTGCGCCGCCGAGCGACCCTGGACCGCGCCGGCAACAGGGATTCATCCACGATCCTCGGTGGATCCAGGCTCAGTCCTCGCCCTGCCAGCCGCGCGCGAACCAGACCGCGCGGTCCTTCCAGTCGTGCGCCATCAGCGCGATGCCGACGGTCCCCAGGAACGTCAGCAACGTGCCCGTCGCCCCGTGATGGCAGCGCTGGCCGAAGACCCACAGGCGACGGCGAACGCGGTCGTAATGAATCGGCTTGCGGTGGTGTGGAGCAGTCGTCGTAGCCATCTGTTCATCACTGAGCCCGTTATCGGCGCGTCGATTGTGCGGTTCATCACATCAACGGTCGGACATCGACCAGACGTCCACTCGTCAGAATGCGCCCGATGCGACTGATCAAGGCCGGGTACGGACCGACGCTGGTGCAACTGCTGGCCCCGCGCTCGCTCGCCGTCCGCCTCGCCGCGGCGGTCGTGGCGCTCGCGATCGTGCTCGTCGCGGCGGTCATAGCGATCACGTCGCGGCCCGAGGAGAACGCTGTGCTCGTCCGCGAGCCCGTGACGTTCAACCTCATCCACGGTGACCAGTGGGATCGCGTGCAGCGACCCGGCGCCCTCGTCGCGCTGCGCAACGTCGGCGCGCGCGGCCTGTTCCTGGACTCCTACACGGTCCGCGACCTGCGGTTGCCCTCCTACCGTGGCGTCGCCGGTGGGATGCTGCCGGTGTACGCGATCGACTACGTGCGCGAGATCAGCGGTCGCTACAAGGAGTTCGAGCAGCTCTCGGAGGGCCGCGCGCGGATCAACAACGCGATCGGCTACGAGATCACGTTCCGCGCCCGGCTCGGCACGCGCCGGCTCTACGGCCGCCACTACCTGCTCGTCGAGGAGGAGCCCGAAGGGCTGCGCCGCGGCGTCGTCGTCGAGCTCGAGTCGACGCCGGCTGCGGGTACGCCGAGCGCCGCGGAGATCGGCAACCACGGAGCCTTGAAGACGCCGCTGCGGTCCTTCCGCTTCGGCGAGGACCGCGAAGGAGGAACGGCGTGATCGAGTGGGCCGACTTCGAGAAGGTCGACATGCGCGTCGGCCGCATCGTCGCCGTCGAGGACTTCCCGGAGGCGCGCAAGCCGGCGTGGAAGCTGCGGATCGACTTCGGCCCGCAGATCGGCGAGAAGCGCTCGTCGGCGCAGATCACGCACTACACCCGCGAGCAGCTCGAGGGCCGGCTCGTCGTCGGCGTCGTGAACTTCCCGCCGCGCCAGATCGGGCCGGTACGTTCAGAGGTGCTCGTGCTCGGCGCCGTCGCCGACGACCACCCGGTGGCGCTGCTCGAGCCCGACGAGGGCTCGCGGCCCGGCGACCGGGTCGCCTGAGCGGCCGCGGAGCGCGGCTACGGCTTCGGCGTGATGCCGCCGGTACCCGGTGCGGCCGCCGTGGCGTCCGGGTTGGGCTCGGCCGGAGCGGGCGGGGAGACGGGAGGGGCGGTCGGCTGAGCCTCCGGCGCCGCCGCGGGCGGCGTGGCGGGCTCCAGCGGCGCGGCCGCGCCGCCGGTCTGCGCCGGCGGGCCGGGCTTCGGGCTCAGCGTCGTCGTCTCGGTCACGCCCTGGACGGCGGCCGCCGGCAGCGGCGGGGCCGGGCTCGGCTTCACTGCGGCGACGGCGACCGAATCGGTGGCGCCCTTCGGCTCGGCGCTCGGCTTGACGGGCGCGGCGGGCTTCGCCGCCTGCGCGGCGACGACGCGTGCGGGCTTCGCCGGGGCGGTCGGCTGCTGAGCGGCGGCGACGACCTGGGGAGCACTGCGGGCGATCGGCGGCGCGGGCTTGGCCGTCGCCGTCGCGACCGCGGGCGCGGGCGGCTTCGTCTGCACGTGCTTGACCTCGACGGCACCCGCGGTCACGATCGCCGCCGCCGCGAGCGTGGCGGCGGTCTTCGTCGCGATCGTGCTGACCCCCGCCGACATGACCGACGTGCCGCCGGTCGCGGCGACCGTCGCGGCCGCGGCGCCCGCGGCACCGCCCGCGCCGGCAGAGGCGGACATGCCGAACTGCGTGAGCATCAGCTTCTTGAGCAGCAGCAGCGGTGCGACGGGGAACACGACGGCGAGCGCCTTGTTCGTCGTGCGAAGCTTCGCCTTGAAGCCCTGGCAGCGTTCGCAGCCGCGCACGTGGCGGCGCGCCGGCGCGGTCGAGCGGCACAGGCCCTCGGCGACCTCGCCGAGTTCCTCGCGAACCTGCTCGCAGGTCAGGGTGCGCGCCTCCGCGGCCTCGGCAAGCGAGACGCGAGCGCGCACGAGCAGCGACTTGACCGACGGGATCGTCGTCTCCATCGCCTCGGCGATCTGCTCGTAGGACAGTGCGTCGATCTCGCGCAGCAGGAGCGCGGTCTTCTGCGTCTCGGGGAGGTCCTGCACGTCGGCGACGAGCAGGCGGAACTCCTCGCGCTTGTGGACCTTGTCGGCCGTCGTGGCGCCGCCCTCGGAGAGGTGGACGTCCATCGAGTCGACGCCGATCGGCTGCACGCGGCGCAGATGGTTGAGCGAGCGGTTGCGGGCGATCCGGTACAGCCACGGGCGCACGTTGATCGCCCGGTCGTCGGCCAGGATCGCGTTGAAGGAGGCCGCGAAGACCTCCTGCAGAACGTCCTCGGCATCCTCGCGCGAGCCGAGCATGTGGCGGCAGAAGGCCAGCAGGCGCGACTGGTAGCGCGCGACGAGCATCTCGAAGGCGGCGTGGTTGCCGCGCCGTACGAGGGCGATCAGACGCTCGTCCGATTGCAGGCGCAGCAGCGAGGTCGGACCCCGCAGCGCGACTGCGTGATTTCTTAGAGCTGTGGCTTCCACGGGCAGGGACGAGGGCATTCGTGCCGCTGGTCGGTTGGAACCCCGCGGGCGGCGCGAAGTTCCGGAGTTTCTCAGCGAGACCTTGAGCCTAGCGGGATGCCTGCCACGCTTCGTGAGGATGCGGTGAGGATGCCCGGGGCGGGATTCGAACCCGCACGCTCTTGCGAGCAGCGGTTTTTAAGACCGCCCGCCTATGCCATTCGGCTACCCGGGCACGCGCGCCGAATCCTACGCGCGCGCCCGGTTGCGCAGCCGAGGGATCTACCTGGTGGTGTTCTTCAGGCCGCTCTTGAACGTCGCGTACGCGACGCGCGGCGTGCCGTCGGCGTCGACGAGGCCGGCGTCGAAGCTGTTACAGCGCGGGTCCGTGCCGAACCAGTTGTAGCTGTACAGGCGCTCGACGTCCTTGTCGTAGCGCTTGATCATGCTGAACATGAACTTCGTCGTGGTCTTCTGGCGGCTGAGGTTGCAGGGGAACGCGCTGCCGAAGCTCGCCAGACCGCCCGTCTCGGTGTACCAGAACTTCGCCTTCTTGTTGCTCTTGCGGACGGCCTTGATGATGCGCGCCGTTCCGGGATAGCGCCTCAGGCTTGACGCCGAGCGCTTCTCCTTGAGCCGGCGGTTGACCTCGGAGTAGTTGTGGATCCCGAAGACCTTCGCGCTCCGGCCGGAGCTGCCCGCTGCCTTCATCCAGCGCGCGATGTACTTCTCGACGCCGGCCTGGTCGAGCACGTCGAGGGCGACGATCTTGCAGTTCTTGCACATGCGCTTGAAGTCACGGTAGAACTCGGCGGCGCGCTTGGCGCCCTTTGCCGACGAGGTCGGCTGGGACTTGTGGTTGGCCTCGTTCCAGACGCCCCAGTCCGTCACGCCCACGGCCTTGTAGCGCGTGATGAGCTGCTTGACCTTGGACTTGTATGCGGAGCGGCTGGGCAGCGGCGCGCGCGGGTTGGAGTTGATGTCGTCGGTCGAGATGTGCATGAGCACCTTCGTGCGCGCGCTCCGCGCAGCCATGAGGAAGGCGTCGGCCTTGGCCAGCTCACCGGACTGGTCGATCGCGTTCCACTCGATGAAGTAGCGCGTCTTCTTGAGCTTCAGCGCCTTCCAGTTGGCGTCGGTGAACATCTGCGGGCTCTGGTCGCCGATCCCGACGGCAACCTTCGTCTTTGCTGCCGCGGGCGACACCGGTCCGGCGATGATGAGCCCGACGGCGATGAGCAGCAGGGGAAACAGGCGACGGTTCACGAGGAGATCGCTTCCTTTCAGCGGGGGTTCGGTGACCTCATCGGCAGGGATGGCCAACTTCTGGAGCCTAACCCCCTGCCGGGCGCGTGGTTGCGGTCCGCGGACGAGCTACGCGGCGCGGACGCGGCGTGCGCCGCTCGCGCCCACGCCGTCGAGGACGACCTTGGCCAGGCGGTCGTCGCCTTCGACGCTGAGCGCGCCGTGCTCGGCGTCGGGGCCGAGCGCGTCGATCCAGTCGGCTTCGCTGCCGCAGATGTGCGCTGCGGCGTCCGGCACGTCCTGCTCGGAGATCGTCGTCTCGCCGCGGTCCAGCGTGATCGCGTACGTGCGCGTGGTGCCGTCCGGGCGGTCGACCGAGAGCCTGACCGTGCCCGCCAGCTTGGCGGGAGCCTCGATCAGGCCGGGGGCGATGCGCAGGATCGCTCCGATGTCGATCGCCTCGCCGTCGCGCGGCGCAGTCCAGGCCCAGTCGTAGCCCCAGCGCGCGAGCGCGCCGAGCACGGGCAGCAGCTCGCGCGAGCGCTGCGTGAGCTCGTAGTCGACGCGCGGCGGCACCTCGCGGTAGCGCTGGCGCGTCAGCAGGCCGTCGGCGACCATGCGGTTCAGGCGCGAGCGCAGCTGCTCTGTGGAGATGCCGGGCAGCACGCGCTGCAATTCGACGAAGCGCCGCGGGCCACCGGCCAGATCGCGCACGATGAGCAGCGTCCACTTGTCCCCGACGAGGTCGAGGGCGCGGGCGTCTGGGGCCCATTGGTGGTAGGGATGCCGCTTGGGCGGTGGGGTGGCTGGCATGTGGTCTCGGGATGCCGGCGGCAGCATGGCGCGCCCCGACCCGGTCCCGCACATTAGCCCTGGGTTCCGATACCGGAAGGGCCCCATCCTGTTGATGGACCCTTTCGGTGCTAAATCCCGTGCGAAGGTTCCCGAAGGTTTGGCCGATCCCGTGCGTTATGTACTGCGATGGGCACCGTGACCTCACTCGACCAGCACCGTCTCACGCGCCGCAGCGTCGTCGTCGCGCGGCGTGGTGTGCCTGCGCGGGCAACGTTGTTCTTCGATCTGGGGTCGCCCTACACGTACCTTGCAGCCGAGCGCGCCGACCGCCTGTTCGCGCGGCTGGAGTGGCTGCCGGCGTCGGCAGCCACGCTGCATGCTGCAGAGCTGACCGAGGACGGGATGCATTCGGTCTGCGCGCGCGCGCTGCTGCTCGGGCTGCCGTTCGTCTGGCCCGAGGAGCCGCCGAGCTCCGTGCACGGAGCGATGCGCGTCGCCTCGCTCGCGGCCGAGCGGGGTCGCGGGGCGGCGTTCGTCCTGGCCGCGTCGCGGCTGGCGTTCTGCGGCGGCTTCGACATCGACGACCCGGAGATCCTCGCCGAGGCGGCGGCCGCGGCCGGCATCGGCCTGCGCGAGACCCTCGCTGCGGCCGGCGACGCCGGCCGCGACGGCCAGATCGAGGAGGCCGGCCGCGTGCTGCTCGCCGCCGGCGCCACGCGCCTGCCGGCGCTGCGCGTCGGGCGGATGCTGTTCTGCGGTGAGGACCGGCTGCTCGAGGCGGCCGCCGCGCGCGCCGCCGTCTGAGCGTCGAGCGCAGCCGCGGCATCGGCTCGCTCGTCCCACTGAACGATCCTGTTCACTGATAGGGTCGCCCCGCGATGGCGACCGAACAGTCCAGGCAGACGCGTCAGTACGTCGGCGGGCATCTCGTCGCGCGACGCCTGAAGGCGCACGCGGTCTCCAAGCTCTTCACGCTCTCCGGCGGGCACCTGTTCTCGATCTACGACGGCTGCCGCGCGCAGGGCATCGAGATCGTCGACGTTCGCCACGAGCAGACCGCGGCCTTCGCCGCCGAGGGCTGGGCGAAGGTCACGCGCCGACCCGGCGTGGCCGCGCTCACCGCGGGCCCCGGCGTCACGAACGCGATCAGCGCGATCGCCTCGGCGCAGCAGAACCACTCGCCGATGCTCGTGCTGGGCGGGCGCGCGCCGGCGACGCGCTGGGGCCAGGGCTCGCTGCAGGAGATCGATCACGTGCCGCTCGTCGCCCCGCTGGCGAAGCTCGCCGCGACGGCGGCGCGGACGTCGGACATCCCGTCGCTGATCGACGCGGCGATCGGGGCCGCGATGACGCCGCACGGCGGGCCCGCGTTCCTCGACTTCCCGCTGGACGTCGTCTTCTCCGAAGGCGCCGAGGAGGGCGACTTCGTGCCGCCGCCGTGCCAGGCGACCGGCCTCGAGGCCGACGCCGACGCGGTCACGGCGGCGATCGCCCTGCTGAAGAACGCGCAGCGGCCGGTGATCATGGCCGGCAGCGACCTGTATTGGGGTCACGGGGAGGAGGCGCTGCGCGCGCTGGTCGAGGAACTGCGCATCCCGGTCTTCCTCAACGGCCTCGCGCGCGGGTGCGTGCCCGCCGACCACGAGCTGTTCTTCGCGCGCGCGCGCTCGACGGGGCTGGAGGGTGCGGACGTCGCGCTCGTCGTGGGCGTGCCGATGGACTTCCGGCTCGGCTTCGGCGGCGCGTTCGGCGCGGACACGTCGATCGTCGTGATCGACCGGGCGCAGCCGGCGCGCGCGCATCCGCGGCCGGTCGCCGCCGAGCTGTACGGCGTCGTGAGCGACACGCTCGACGCGCTGCGGGTCGCCTGCGCGGGCGCCGGCTCGACGCGGGCTTGGGTCGCGTCGCTGCGCGCGGTCGAGGACGCGGTGCGAGCCGGCGAGCGCGAGCTGCTGTGCGACGAGCGCGCGCCGCTGCACCCGATGCGGATCTACGGCGAGCTCGGGCAGATGCTCGACCGCGACGCGATCGTGATCGGCGACGGCGGCGACTTCGTCTCCTATGCGGGCCGGATGATCGACTCCTACGAGCCCGGCTGCTGGCTGGATCCGGGACCGTTCGGCTGCCTCGGGTCGGGGCCGGGCTACGCGCTGGCGGCGAAGCTCGCCCATCCCGAGCGCCAGGTCGTGCTGCTGCTCGGCGACGGAGCCTTCGGCTTTGCCGGGATGGAGTTCGACACGCTTGCCCGTCACGGCGTCGCGGTCGTCGGCGTGATGGGCAACAACGGCATCTGGGGCCTGGAGAAGCACCCGATGGAGTTCATCTACGGCTACTCGGTGGCCGCCGAGCTGACGCCTGAGACGCGCTATGACGCGGTCGTCGAGGCGCTGGGCGGCCACGGCGAGCTCGTGCGCTCGCCGGCCGAGCTGCGACCGGCCCTCGAGCGCGCGTTCGCGGCGGGGATCCCGGCGCTGGTCAACGTGCTGACCGATCCAGCGGTCGCGTACCCGCGACGCTCGAACCTCGCCTGAGCGGCGGGTTCCCGACCGGACCGTTAAATGCGGAAGCCGCCCCCAGGGGAAAGGGCGGCTTCCTTATATGACCCCCTCAGGACGGGCAGGGGTACGTGCCTGAGCGGGGCCGTTATGAAGTGGTCCGAGCGGCGGGAGGCGCCGATGGAAACACGGCTTGCCCGGACCTATGTCCGACTCGGTTCCCCTTCGCAGGTTCCCTCTGCCGGTAGCGGCAGTATCGACCATCGCGTAGGCAAACTTGAATCGCACATATGTCCGTCTTCTATGCGTCGTCGTGTACTAGACGGGGCGGGCGTCCGAAGCTGCGCCGGCGAGCGTCAGCGCTGCACCACGGAGGATGTCGTGCTCGGAGACCTCGAGCTCGCAGAGGCCGAACGCGTCGAAGACCTCCAGCAGCATCGCGACGCCGGCGACGATCGTCGGGGCGCGGTCGGGGTGCAGGCCGGTGATCGCGCGGCGCTCGTCGTCGGTGAGGCCGATCAGGCGCTCGAGGATCGTGGCGGTCGTGGCGCGGGTGAGCGTGTGCCCGTGAACCCGCTTGGGGTCGTAGGGAACGAGCTCGAGCTCGATCGCGGCGCACGAGGTCGAGGTGCCGGCGACCGCGATCGCCTTCGTCACGTCGCGTCGCACCTCTGCCGGGACGTTGCCGGCGACGATCTGCGCGACCTCTTTGCGCAGCGCCTCGACGTCGGCGCGGCGGGGCGGATCGGTGCCGATGTGGCGCTCGGTCTGGCGCACGACGCCGGCCTGGGTTGAGACGTGGAAGCCGACGACGCCGTCGCGGCCGATGACGAACTCCGTCGAGCCGCCGCCGATGTCGACGACGACGAGTTGCTCGCCGCCGTTGTCGGCGCGCTCGCTCGTCGCGCCGGCGAACGTCAGCGCGGCCTCCTCGTCGCCGCCGATCGTGCGGGCGTCGAGGCCGTAGTCGTCGCGCACCGCGGCGGTGAACTCCGCGCCGTTGGCGGCGTCGCGGACGGCGCTCGTGAGGACCGCGGTGGTGGCGGTCGCGCCGTGCTCGGCGATCAGGCTTCGGTAGTGGCTCAGGGCCGCGAACACGCGCTCGATCGCGTCGTCGCGCAGGCGCCCGGTCGCATCGACGCGGTCGCCGAGCCGCGTGACGATCGACTCGCGGTGCAGCTCGGTCAGGGCAGCATCGGGCTCGACGTCGGCGATCAGCAGCCGCGTCGAGTTCGTCCCGATGTCGACAACGGCCACGCGCACGTCGAATCGAGGCTAGACGGTTCGCCCGCCGACCCCACGACCGTTGATCGAGCTGTGAACACGTTGCTAAACTGGTCCGTCGACGCCGCGGGGTGGAGCAGTCTGGTAGCTCGTCGGGCTCATAACCCGAAGGTCGCAGGTTCGAATCCTGCCCCCGCTATACGGAAGCCCCCTCTCGCCAGGGGGCTTTCGTGCTTAACGGGCCGGTTCGGCGGGTTCGGCGTGTGCGCTGCTGGGCCAGGGTGCTGGACCAACTTGTAGCCGGTTCTGTCGCTCATCGCTGCTCGGCGTCGAGGATCGCGGCTTCGACGTGGCGGCGGATATAGCGCACGTGGCGGCCGAGCTTGACGCGCGGCAGCGTGCCGTTGCGTCCCCATTCGCGCGCGGTCGAGATCGGCACGGACAGGAGCTCGGCGACCTCGCGGGCGGTCATCAGCTCGGCGCGGGTGAGGCCGTGGGGCGGGCCCTCGTCGACGACCTGGGTCGTCACAGGCCGAGTCCGATGTCGCGGTCCGCGCTGCGACGGTCCAGGGCGAGGTGTGCGGCGCGACTGTCGGCGAGCAGGCCGGCGACGTGGAGCGGCAGGTCGCCGTCGCGCAGCGGTTCGGGCGCGTGGTTGAGGAAGTCTCGGCCCGCGGTGACGTAGAAGCGCGCTTCGTGGCGGTGGCGGGAGAGCGCGGTGTAGCCCCACTCGCGGTAGAGCTCGTCGGAGCCGAGCACGAAGGCGCGGTCGACGGTGGCGCCCTGGGCGCGGTGCGCGGTCGACGCGGAGGCGTGGTCGAGGTGCCCGTCGCGCGCGTAGGACGCGGGCAGGTCGACGCGCCGGCCGTTGTCGAGTGCGACGCGCGGCCGGCCGTCGTGCACCGCCGTCAGCGTGCCGGCCTGTCCGTTGACGACTTCGAGCCCGGGGTCGTTGCGGGTCGTGACGACGCGGTCGCCGACGGCGAACGCGCGGTCGCCGGTACGGACGGCCTCGGGGCCGAGGCGCCCGGCATCCCGCAGCCGCGCGCGGGCGCGCCCGTTGAGGTCGGCCACGTCTGCGCGCCGATGGGCGATCATCAGCGCCCCATCGCCGGCCGCGTGCGCGCGCCACCAGTCATCGGCGAGCGCGTCGCGTGCGGCGTCGGCGGTGGGCGCCGCGATGAGGCGTCCGTGCGCGTGGTAGACCTCGGCGAAGCGCTCGGTGTCGCCGCCGCGCAGCGCGCTGAGGGCGTCGCGGTCCCACGGGTCGCGTTGACGGTGGACCTCGCGCAGCTCGATGGCGCCCAGGCGTTGAGCGAGCGCCCGGAAGGCAGCGCCGGCATCGATCTCGGGAAGCTGTCGATCGTCGCCGACGAGCACGAGCTTTGCCCGCGCGCGGCGCGCGGTGCGCGGCGTCGGCGAGCGCGGCGACGTGGTCGGCTCGTCGCGGTGCCATACGACGTGCGGAAGTACGCGGAGACCGCCGAAAGCGTGAGGTCGAACTCCCGATCGCAGCGCTGGATTGCAGCGCTGGTTCCACGCGCGATAGGGAAACTCTCGCCGTTCGCGTCCGCGAGTGCTGAGATGCATGGAAACGCAGCGAGCGTGAGCGTGGCGCCGGGAACCGACCGAGCTCGCCACAGGGGCTAACGGAGCCTGAGCCGAAGTAGCACCTCGTCGTCGTGCATCTCACCGGTCTGCTCAAAACCGTAACGCTCGTAGAAGGTGATCGGGCTGCCGTCGCCCTGACCGGCGCTCGTGCTCAGCACCTCGACGCCGGGTCGGCCACGGAAGTACTCGACGATCAGGTCGAGCGTGGCGGTGCCGAAGCCTTGGCGCTGGTAGCGCTCGTCGATGAGGAGCTTCCACAGGTAGTGCGGTATGTAGTCGGGACTTCCGACGTCGTCGACGATCATCACGAACCCGACCGGCGTGTCGTCGGCATGAACCACCCAGTACAAGGCGCCAGCGTCGGGGTGTTCGGCGGCTGCGAGCAACGACGCGGCCACGCCGCTGACGAAGCGCTCCTGGCTTGCCGATACGCGCAGAGCCTCGACCGCTGGGCGGTTTGATTCGCTGAGCGGCCGAAGCGAAACCATGTGGAGACCGTACTCGGCGGCGGTCCCGTTGTGAGCCCGAGGGCGGCCTGAGGACGGTCGTGAGTGCTGGTTGGCGGGGACGCGGCACCGAGCCCAGGCGGGGAGGGCCCGAACGCGCCTTTGGACGATATGGGGAAGCCGCGGATGTGCCGGAAAGACTGCCGAAATGCGCGAGCAGGGGCGCTCCGTGGGCCCGGGCGGGGGCGGATCAGCGTTTCATCGCGGTGGCGGCAGATGACATCCGTGCGTCCTGCACGGTGACGATGACGACGCGGTCTTCAGGCTCGAGGTAGACGTAGACGAGCAGCATCCAGCGCCATGGGCCGAGCATGAACCGAAAGCCGTCCCACCGGCCCTCGAGTGCGGCGCCCATACGTGGGAATTGCCCGAGTCCGCGCAGCGATCGCGCCACGCGGGCACGCGTATCGGCGGGCAGGCTGTGGGTGACGATCAGGCGCTCGAGATCCTCGAGCGCCGCCGCGGCCAGTTCGACCGACGCCACGCGCTACAGCTGGTCGGAGGCGATCGTGTGTCCTGCGTGCGCCTGGCGCAACCCAAGCTGGGCGCGCTCGTGGGCACCGTCGATGCCGTCTAGGAGCGCGACGACGTTGCGCGGATCGGGATCAGCGTCATCCAAGGCTTGTGCCAGCAGCGATCGGGCAACGGTGCCAGGCTGGACGTGCATGCGCTCGGCCAAGCGCAAGAGCTTTTGCGCCTGTTCGTCGTCCAGCGTGACATTGACCCGCTCCATACTCGCAGTCTACACGTCCCTACACGGGCCGTGCAGACGCTCGGGACACACTCGTGACACGGGACGCACGGCGTCAAGACCCGCTTGCCGTTACGCAATGCGCGAATACGAGCACTCTCGATTCCGGCTGGCGGAGTCTCCCTGAGCCATCCCATTTGGAGGAACCTCAAGCGGCACTGCGCGGGTCCCGCCATAGTGCCCTCGGAGCGCGGCAGCCATCGGCGACGGGGTCGCCATGCTGAGAGTGTCCCTCGTGCCTCAATCCGAAAGCGCTTCCGCGGAAGCGCTTCCACCGTCGAATGTCGGCGAGACCCTGGCTGAGTCAGGGGCTGACCGACGTTCGACCGGGCCGGTGTTGCGCGCCGCCGGTTCCGCCTGGCATCGGCAGCCGACAACGAGCTGAGCTAGCCAGGGAACTGCGGGTACTGCGGCGCCTCGCCGCCGATGTGGTGCCAGGCGGCCTTGTCGGCGACCTGGATGTGGCAGGCGACCTCAAGCGCCGGATCCTCGAGCACGCCGGCGTTGACGTAGTACGGCTCCGGGCCACCGGACCACAGGCTCGTACCGCACCGCGCGCAGAAGTAGCGCGGCGAGAACCCCTCCTCCTCGTAGCAACTGACGAGTTCTTGGCCAGTCGTCTGCTCCAGGTTGGATCCGGAGACGACAACCGCGGGAGTGCTGGCGCACCCCGTCCAAGTGCGGCACCGCCCGCAGTGGCACTCCAGCAGCATCTGCGGGTCGTGCACGTCGAGCGTGACGGCACCGCACAGGCAACGTCCGTGAATGGAACGCATCTTGAACTCCTCCGCCTCAGACCATGGCCGCCGGCTTGACGGCGGTGCCGGTGTACAGGCCGGAGAGGTCGCCGCACTCGCGCATTCTCAGCGCACGCCCGAAGTCGCCGTAGCCGAGCTTGCCCTTCGCCCGCGCGCGCATCAGCGCGATGGCCTTCGGCGGCGCGACGCCTGGGGCGATGCCTGTGTGGGCCGAGCCGTGCGTCAGGCCTGCCCGCCGCACGAACGCATCGATCTCGGTCGGCGTGATGAACATCGCGTGGTCATGGAGATCGGGCTCCATGAACGCCGTCGACGGCCACTCCTGAAACAGCTTGATCAGCAACAGCTTGCTGCGGCGCGTACGGTTGATCGTGTCGTAGAGGTAGAGACCACCGGGACGCAGCACGCGCGCAGCTTCGGCGACGGCGTTCCCGACGTCGTCGACGTGCTCGAGGACGTCGCAGCAGACGACGGCGTCGGCCCAGCCGTCATCGACGGGGAGCGCCTCGGCGACGCCCGAGCGGTAGTCGATGTCGAGGCCGGCGGCGTGCGCGTGCTCGCGCGCGGCGGACAGTGACCCCTCGGAGGGGTCAACGCCGACCACGTTGGCGCCCGCGCCCGCAAGCTCCTCGGCCAGCAGGCCGCCGCCGCATCCCACGTCGAGGACGTTCAACCCCTCCACCTCACCGAGGCCCGCGCGCAACTCGCGCATCAGGAAGCCCACTCGAGCCGGATTCAGCGCGGTCTGCAGGATGTTCAGAAACCCGTCGTCGTCCCACCAGGTGTGGCTGAGACGGTCGTACAGCGTGTTGTCGATCGGCATGACGCCTCCCGTAGCCATCTTGTTAACCCCGGTTGACAATCTGCCACGACTCGCCGAGATTGTCAACCTGGGTGAACGATCTATGCTCTGGGCATGGGCAAGACCATCGGCCTGGTGCTGCGCGACGCGTACCTCGCGGTTGACCGCGCGGTCCAGGAGGAGCTCGCGCAGAACGGGTTCTCCGAGCTTCGACCCGGCCACCACGTGGTCCTTAGGCACATCGGCCATGACGGCGAGCGGCCGGTCGTGATCGCCGAGCGAGCGCAGGTCAGCCGCCAGGCGATCGCCAAGGTGATTGACGACCTCGAGCGCATCGGTCTCGTGCGCCGCGACCCGGACCCGATGGACGGCCGCGGCGTCATCGTGCGTCTCACCGACCGCGGGCAGGCCGGCCTGGCAATCGGGCGTCGGGCGATGCAGGCGATCGAAGCCCAGCTCGTCGCCGACCTTGGGCCACGCCGCTGGCAGGCGATGCGGGACGCGCTCGAGCGCCTCGGCTGAACCCGCGCACCGTGCCGTTCGGTGACAAATCGCCGGGCGCCGAGACTCTCGCTTTCGCGCGAGAAGCGGCGCTCTCGTGGAGGTCTATCGCCGAGCGTGGGCCCGGCAGAACGCGCCCACGGCTGCGTTCAACTGTCCGGGTTGCTCAAGGTTTGCTGACGTCCATCAGCGGCATGTTGTTCTCCCAGCAGATCACCGCGCCCCTACGCCCGACCGGTGTAGCCAGGACGGGCATGGTGGAGCCGTCCCCGGTCCCCCACGCCAATCGCTCGGCGGCGTCGACCCGGCCGTCGCGCCGAACGTCAGCCCACGCGGGTAGGTGGCATGTCGACGAGCACCCAGACCCCGGATGCGGCGGTGAGTCCGGCCACGACGGCGATCGCCCCGCCGTAGGAGAGCGCGTCGGCGACGCTGCCGGCGATCAGGGCGCCGGCGACGTAGCCGCTGTCGCGCCAGAACCGATACACGCCGACGATCGGTGCCCGGGCGACGGGGGTGACGGCGTCGGACATCGCGGCGATCAGCGTCGGGTAGACCAGCGCCGTCCCAAGGCCGAGCAGGATCGCCGCCGCGGCCGCGGGCGTCGTCGCGCCGTCGCCGAGGGCGAGCAACGCGAGCGCTGCGGATTGCAGCAGCATTCCGGCAACGATCAGCGGTTTGCGCCCGACATGGTCTGACCAGTGGCCGGTGGCGATCTGCGCCACGCTCCAGACGCCGGGGTAGAGCGCGGCGATCAGACCGATCTCGCCGACGCTCGCGCCGTGGGCGGCGAGGTAGAGCGGGACGAGGCCCCAGGCGAGCGCGTCGTTGAGGTTGTTGACCAGACCGGCCTGCGAGCAGGAGCGCAGCGCCGGCTCACGGTAGCTGGCCCGCGCGAACGCGGCACGCAGACCCGGCGCCCGGTCGTCGGCGCGGGCGTGGTCGCGGACCTGCTCGAGCACGACGTGCGCGGCGGTGTCGCGCACGAACAGCACCGACATCAGGAGTGCCGTGATCGCGATCGCAGCGCCGGCAACGACGAGCACGTCTCGGGCGGCGAAGGATCCGGCCAGCCAGCCGCTGAGCCCGGCGGCGAGCGCGACGCCGCCGTAGCCGGCGGACTCGTTGAGGCCGAGCGCGAAGCCGCGGCGCTTGGGTCCGACGAGGTCGATCTTCATGACCACGGTCATGGACCAGGCGAGTCCCTGGTTGATGCCGAGCAGGGCGTTGGCCGCGACGATCCAGCCCCAGCTCGGGGCGAGCGCGATCATCAGCGGGACCGGGAGCGCGAGCGCCCAGCCGGCGATCAGCAGACGCCGGCGCCCGGCGCGCGCGGCAGCGGCGCCGGCGAAGAGATTCGTCAGCGCCTTCGCAACGCCGAACGCGACGATGAACGAGAGCACCGCCGCGCTTGAGCCCAGTCCGAACTCCTCACGACCGACGAGCGGCAGCGTCGAGCGCTCGAGGCCGACCATCGCGCCGACGAACGCGTTGACGGCGACCAGCAGCGAGAACTGGGCGATGTTCTCGCGCAGCCCGAGCCGGACCGGCGCCGGGGTCACGTGACTTCGGCGAGCGGTCGCCCGGTGCGGTTGGCGGCGACGATCGCGGCCTGCTGTTTGGGCGCCGGCGGGATGTCGCGCGTGAGCGCTTCCACGAATGCGTCCTCGGAGTCGAACCGCAGCGCGGTGTTGTGGCGTCGTTCGAAGCCGATCGTCGAGATTGGGTTCGCTGACAACGCGCGTCCGCAGACCGACCCCGAGTAGTGCGACGGGTAGAGCACCAAGTGGTCGGGCAGCGTCAGCAGCCGCTGCGTCAGCGACCGGTACAGGCTGCGCGCCATCTCCTCGACGGTGCGCCCACCCTGCGCGTGGAGGTCGGGGCGCCCGGCATCGCCGATGAGCAGCGCGTCCCCGGTGAGCACGAACCACGGCTTGTCCCCGCGTGTGCGGTCGGTCACCCGATAGGCGTGGTGGGCGAGCGCGTGACCCGGGGTGGCGATCGCCGCGATCTCGACATTCCCCAGCGTGACGACCTCCCCGTCACGCAGCGCATGGTGATCGAACTCGACGCCGGCGCCACCAGGCAAATACGCCGTCGCGCCGCTGCGAGCGACAAGCTCGGGCAGCCCGGAGACGTGATCGGCCTGCACGTGCGTGTCGAATACCGCGACGATCGCGGCACCTTGGCTGGCCGCGAGCGCGACGTATTCGTCGATCAGGTCGACGTGCGGTTCCACGACCGCGAACTCGCCGCTGCCCTTGCAGCCCAGCAAGTAGGACGCGCACGCGGTCTCGTCGTTCAACAGCTGGCGGAAGTACACGGCGGCCTCCAGTCGATCCGGTCGATCGGGCTCGTCGGACTTGACAAGCTATCAAGTGATCTATTGACTATCAACGGATGAGATCCGCGCGCGAAAAGGACACGCTCTTCGAGGCCATCGCGCTCATGGGCAAGGCGTTTGCCAGCCCTCGACGGCTCGAGCTGCTGGACCTGCTGGCGCAGGCCCCGCGCAATGTCGACGAGCTCGCGCGAGCGAGTGGCCAGTCGACCGCGAACACCTCGCAGCACCTGCAGGCGCTGCACGCGGCCGGGATGGTCACGCGCACGCGCGAGGGGACAAGCGTGCGCTACGCGCTCGCCGGCGACCAGGCGCTGCGGCTCTGGTTGGCGCTTCGCGACGCCTCCGTTTCCCAGCTCGCCGAGGTCGAGCGCGCCGCGCGCGACTACCTCGGCGACGACGTCGACGCAATCGGCCGCGACGAGCTCCTCGCGCGACTGCGCAAAGGCGACGTCGTGCTCATCGACGTACGACCGGCCGAGGAATACGAAGCGGGCCACATCAACGGCGCGCGCTCGATCCCCATCGACGAGCTCGAGGATCGACTTGCTGAGCTACCCGCCGACCACGAGGTCGTGGCCTACTGCCGCGGCCCGTTCTGCGCCTACGCCCACGACGCCGTACGCCAACTCCAGGCGGCCGGACGACCTGCGCGGCGGCTCGAGGAAGGTTGGCCCGAATGGCGGCTCGCGGAGAAGTCGACCAAGCGGCATCGAGCCTCACGAACAACGAGGCGGGCGACGTGAACGCCGGAGCTTGGATGCGGGCCAACCTGACCACCCAGGGCTATTGCCTCAGCGACGCCGAGCGCCGCGAGCTCGCCGTCGGCCTGCGGTTCTCGACCGGATTGTGCCTGGCGCTCGTCGTCTTCGCGCTCGCGCTCGCGTCACCGGCGATGGTCTTTGCGCTCAGCGTGATCGGCGCCGTCGCTGGGTTCAGCGCGCGCCATCCGTTCGACCATCTGTGGAACCACGCCGCGCGGCGCGTCGTCGGAGGCCCACCGCTGCCGCCCAACCCCGTCCGCCGTCGCCACGCGTTCAAGATCGCGACCGCCTGGCTGTTCACCGTCGGCACGCTGCTGGCCGCCGGTGCCACGACGGCAGGGCTGATCCTCGGCGGCCTGCTCGTCGCCGCCTGCGCGGCCGTGACCGCCACCAACCTCTGCCTGCCCTCCGAGGCCTTCGCCTGGTGGGACCGCCGCACCCAGCGCAAGCACGCCATGACAACCCAGGGAGCACGACCGTGAGCACCGCCGCACGCCAGCTCGACACCTCAGAGCTCGAGGAGCGCGTCAAGACGATGTACGAGGAGGTCGCACTCGAGCCCGAGCGCGAGTTCCACTTCGAGACCGGACGACCCTTGACCGAGCGCCTCGGCTACCCGCCCGCAGACCTCGACCGGATCCCCGCCGCCGCGATCGACTCGTTCGCCGGCGTCGGCTACTTCCTCGACCTCGCCGCGATCACTCCCGGCGAGACCGTGCTCGACCTCGGCAGCGGCTCGGGGACCGACAGCCTCTTGGCCGCGCTCGCCACCGGGCCCGACGGCAAGGTCATCGGCGTCGACATGACCGCCGCGCAGCTGGCCAAGTCCCGGCAACTCGCCGCCCAGCACGGGTTCGCGCAGGCCGACTTCCGTGAGGGTTACATCGAGACTCCGCCCGTCGACGACGCAAGCGTCGACTGCGTGATCTCCAACGGCGTCGTCAACCTCTCCCCGGACAAGCCAGCGGTGTTCGCCGCGGCGGCGCGGGCGCTGCGTGCCGGCGGGCGTCTCGCCCTGGCCGACATCGTCACCGAGCACCAGTTGCCCGAGGGCGTGACCTGCGACGCGTCGCTGTGGGCGGCGTGCATCGGCGGTGCGATGCAACGCGACGGCTACCGCGCCGCGATCGAGTCCGCCGGATTCGAGATCGTCACCTGGCGCGAGAACACCGAGTACCGCTTCGTCTCTGACCGCGCCGACAACGCGACCCAGAAGTACGGCGTCACGAGCATCTCGCTGCTCGCCCGACGGCGCTACTAACGCAAGGAGCCAGACATGAATGACAACAACAAGGTCGTCATCAACCTCGCCACCGGCCTCGAGGACGCCGAACGCGTGATGATCGCGTTCCTCGTCGGCGGAGCCGCACTGGACAAGGGCAAGCAGGTCGCCATGTTCCTGACCAAGGACGCCGTACACCTCGCGCTTCCCGGCCACGCTGAGGGCTCCGCGTGCGATGGCTGCCCGCCCCTGGAGCGCCTGTTCGCGCAGTTCGCCGACGGCGGCGGCGAGCTGCTGGTCTGCCCGATCTGCGTGACCTCGCGCGGACTCGACGACACGCAGTTCGTCACCAACTCACGCGTCGCGGGCGCAACACCGCTATGGGAATGGATCGGAGAAGGGGCGACCGTCTTCAGCTACTGAACGCCGCCGCAGGCGCCGTCAGGCTCGTCGCGCGTCGCGTGGATCACGACTTCCTCGCCTTCGCCAACGGGGGGGGGCAAATCAAGGCTCGCCCGGTCGCCGCCTGACCCACACTCGCCGACTCGCGCCGACGGCGCGACGTATCGCGCGCACTTCCACGGGCAGGGCAAACTCAACGAAATCGCTCCGTAAACGAGCAGACTAGGGCGTTCGGCGACCCGTGCTGCATGGCCGTCCGGCTGGCGCCACGCCGAATATTGACCCAGAAGTAACAGCGGCGATGGTGCGCGTTCGCGGTCAGAGCGCCCATATGCGCGAGAAGGGGCGCAGCGCTCGAGTGGTGCATTTCTGTGCTTGAGACATAGAGATGCACCACTCGACGATCACGGACATCGCGCCCGACCACGCGGACGCGCGCGCCGGCGATGCGGCGAGGAGGAGCAGTCCGCGGCGGTCGTGTCGAACGAAGGGGCGTATGCGACCCCTGATGCGACACGATCGTTCCGCGCTCGAACCCGGCTTCCCCTTTCGCCTGCCTGGGACACGCGCACCAGGTCACGCCCAAAGTTCTGCATTTCGACGATTCCAGCACTGTGGCCCCGAGCGCTTCGAGCGATGTGCCTGCCACTCGACCAGCGCCTATCCGGCAGCAGTCAGGCCGTTGCGTCGACGGGCATGATGCTCGTCAGCACCCGGCGCCGTTCCTCTGGGCTGAGTCGCGCGATGACGGCGAGCAGCTCGGCGTTGTCGGCGGCGGCGCGCTCTGTCACCGCTTGAGGCGTGAAGGCACGGGTGGCGGCATCGGCGAGCCGCGAGGCGCGTACCGCGTGGAGATAGCGCTCCGTCGTCTTGAGGTCCGCGTGGCCGAGGACGTCCTTGACGGTGACGGGATCGAGCACGCGGGTGAGCAGGGTGCCGGCCGTGTGGCGCAGGTCGTGGAAGCGGAGCGGCGGGAGGGCGGCACTGTCGCGGGCGGCGACGTAGCGCCTGCGGAGCGCCGACGGGTCGAGTCGATCGCCGGCGGCGTTGCAGAACACGTAGTCGTCGCCGCTCGTGAAGTTCGCTCGCCGCACCAGCCGGTCGAGAGCGGCCAAGGGCTGGTCGGCGAGTGGGACGTAGCGGATGCGGCGACCCTTCGTGGTGCGCTCGACGGTGCCGGAGAGCGCGCGTTCGACGATGAGCACGCGCTCGGACCAGCGGACGTCACGCCAGCGCAGCGCGATCAGCTCGCCCCGTCGCAGGCCGGTGTACGCGGCGACCCGCAGAAGCTCGCCGAGCTGGCGGTCCTCGTCTCGCAGCGCCTCGGCGATCCTGGCCGTCTCGTACGGCCGGGCGACCCTCCATGCCCCTGCCTCGGCTGCCCGCGCCAGCGCCTCCACCTGCTCGACGGTGAAGACCTCGATCCGGCCGGGGCCGTCCTCGCGGCGCTTTGGCGTCGCCGCGGCCGGATTGCCGGTGAGTCCCCAGCGCTGATCGGGGCGCAGGCCGAAGTTGAAGATCGCGACGATCACCTCGCGGTGGCGGTTGACGGTGCGCCTCGTCACGCCGTCAGCGGCGACGCGATCGAGCAGTTCGGCGACCTGCGGCGTCGTGACCTCCACAACCGGCGTGTCACCGAGTCCGCCCATGATGCGAGCCAGCGCCACTCCGCTGCCGCGGAGGCGCGGCGTTCCAGGCTCCGCCAGCATCGAGCGGTAGTTGCGCAGCGTCGACGGCTTGACGTCGTCGACCGCGGCCAGGTTGTTCAGCCAGGCGAGCGCGAGATCGCGGAACGTCGGGCCTGTAGCGCGTTGCGTCTCGCCCAGAGCACGTGCGGCCCGGACGCGCTGCTCCGAGGACTCAGCTTCAGCGGCGCGGATCAGCTCGGCCATCGCTCGGCGTGCCTGACGCTCCGTGAGGTGACCGGGGTACGGACGCCCGGTCCGCTGGCGCCACCCGCCGCTGCCGTCGCGCTCGAGCCAGGCCGGCGCGCCGAGGCGGCGCTTCACGCGCCTCCCATCGGCCCCGCGCCACTTCACCGCCCACCGCGGTTCGCCGCCTCGATCGGCTTCGACGAGCAGGAACGCGGTGCTGGCGGGATCGTGGTTCGAGGAGACGGCCACAGCACCATCGTAGCGATCGCGGCGGCTGCTGGACCAACGCAGAACCGCTGCTGGACCACCTGGGGTGCTGGACCAGATGCTGGACCAAACTGTTCGGAATCGCCCGTCGAAAAGGCGATTTCTCCGATCCAACATGCCCGGAAATGCGGTGTTCAGCCGGCTGCTCGTCGGGCTCATAACCCGAAGGTCGCAGGTCCGAATCCTGCCCCCCGCTATACGGAAGCCCCCTCTCGCCAGGGGGGGCTTTCGTGCGTTCTGGGGCGCGACCGTACGTCGAACCGGGACTCCGGCCGATAACCGTGGGTACAGCCCGCCGGGCTGTCACGGAAGTAGAGCTGCGCGCACATTGGGACCCGGTCGCGCCGGGAAGGCCCCAAGACGACGCCGTTTTCCGGTCCTCGGAGAGTCTCCACCCGAAGGGTGTCGTCCATGTCCGCTGCTGCATTCCCGTCCCGTCGTTCTCGCGTTGCCGCGCTCACCCGAAGGACCCGCGCTCCGGCGGTCGCATTGTCTGCGTCGCTGCTGATGCTGGCCTCCGCCGCTCCGGCCATGGCCGTCGAGCCGATCGACATGGGCGCCGCCCACGACTACTCGGTCCTCGCCACCGGGCTGACGAGCAACGGGCCCACGGCGATGTCCGACAACGTCGGCACCTTCCCGGCGACTGCGCTCGCCGGCGACACCGCGCCGATCGTGCTCGGTGCGAAGCATCTGGGCGACGCGCAGGCCCAGGCGGCAACGACCAGCTTGAACACGGCCTATGGGAATGCGGTGCTGCTCACCCCCACCGATGCCCTGCCCGCGAACCTCGCGGGCCAGAACTTCGGGCCGGGCGTGTACAACACCACGGCGGCGATGGGCTTCACCGCGGGTGGCGTGCTGACGCTCACCGGTGACGAAAACGCCGTGTTCGTCTTCCAGATCGGCGCGGCGCTGTCGGTCGGCGCCAGCGTGCAGGTGAACCTCGAGGGCGGGGCTCGGGCATGCAACGTGTTCTGGGCGGTCGGTGGCGCGGCGACCATCGGCGCGACCGCGAACTTCGCGGGCACGATCATGTCCGACACCGGCGTCGGCGTGGGCGCGGGCAGCCGCATCGACGGTCGCGTCCTGAGCAGGGGTGCCGCGACGTTGTCCGCAAACGCCATTCGCACGGCCTGCACCGAGACGGTGGAGGTGCCCGGTCCCGCCGGTCCCGCCGGTCCCGCCGGTCCGACCGGCGCGACCGGCGACACCGGCGCCACCGGACCCCAGGGAACGGAGGGCGAGACCGGGGAGACCGGCGCAGCCGGGACCGCGGGAACTGCCGGAGTCGCCGGCGCGGACGGCGCGGACGGCGCTGCCGGTGCGCAGGGTGCCGGCGGACTGCAGGGTCTGATGGGCGCGACCGGGCTCACCGGCCTGACGGGTGAGGCGGGCGTGATCGGCGCTACCGGTGGGACCGGCGCCGCTGGCGCTACCGGTGGGACCGGCGCCGCTGGCGCTACCGGGCTCACCGGCCTGACGGGTGAGGCGGGCGTGATCGGCGCTACCGGTGGGACCGGCGCCGCTGGCGCTACCGGTGGGACCGGCGCCGATGGCGCGACCGGCGCGATCGGCGAGATCGGTCTGAGAGGCCTGACCGGGCTGACCGGGCTGGCCGGCGAGGCCGGCGTGATCGGCGCGACCGGCGCGACCGGTGGCACCGGCGCGACCGGCGCAAACGGCGCAAACGGTGCCACCGGTGCCACCGGCGCCGCGGGTGGCACGGGTGCCGGAGGCGGCACGGGCGCGACGGGCACGATCGGCGCGACAGGCGCGACCGGCCCCGCGGGTCCGGCCGGCGCCCCCGGCGTCGCCGACACCACGACGCTCTGCGTCACGAACAAGCCCGGCAGTCGCAGGGCGCGGCGCGGTGGCGTGGTCCGCTGGACGATCGTCGTCAGGAACTGCGGTCGGCGTGCCGCCACCGGCGTCTCGGTCACGGACCGGCTGCGCACGGGCGCCACGGTGAGGACGCGCGGCAGCGGCACCCTGGTCGGCGGGCGGCTCGGGTGGAAGACCGGCACGCTCGCACCAGGTGCACGCAAGATCTACAGGTTCACGACGCGGATCTCCGCGACCACGAGCACGGGTCGGTACGTCAACCGCGCGACGGCGGATGGCGCCAACACCCGGCCCGCGAGCGGGCAGGGCTCGATCACCGTCACCGCGTAGGCAACAGACCCCCACCAGCGCTGGACGGGCGGCCTCCAGCCGCCCGTTCGGCCGTTGCGCCCGCGAGGTACGATCGCGGCATGCCCGAGCGCCTGCACTTCACCGCCGACGACGACGCCAACGCCCTCATCGCGACCGACCCGCTGGCGCTGCTCGTCGGCTTCGTGCTCGACCAGCAGGTGACGGTGCAGAAGGCGTTCCTCGGGCCGCTCGCGCTGAGGGAGCGCCTCGGCTCGCTCGACGCGGGCACGCTCGCCGCGGCCGACCTGGAGCCGATCTTCCGCACGCGGCCGGCGATCCATCGCTTCCCGGGCGCGATGGCCCAGCGCGTGCACGACCTCGCGATGCACCTGCTCGAGCACTACGACGGCGACGCCGCGCGCGTCTGGACCGACGCGGCGAACGCCGAGGAGCTGAAGGCGAACCTGCTCGCGCTGCCGGGCTTCGGGGAGATGAAGATCAAGGCGCTCGGTGCCGTCCTCGCAAAGCAGTTCGGCGTCGCCGCCGCCCAGGATCTCGTGCCGTGGCACCCGACGCTCGGCGACGTCGACTCGCCGCAGGCGCTGGCCGACTACCAGGCGGCCAAGCGCGTGCACAAGAAGGAGTGGAACAAGGCGAAGGTGTGACGGCGCGGATGAGTCAGGCCGGCTGCTGTCGCGGCGCCCGCCGTGCGGCGGCGAGGCTCCAGATGCCGATGACGGTGAGCAGGACCGCGTACGTATCGGCTCGACCGAGCACCGTCACCCAGTAGCGGTCCAATCCGAAGAACAGACCGGCGAACACGATCGCGCCGCCGAGCGCTCGACGCACGCGGCTGTTCAGGCCGCCGCACGGCGACTTCGACCGGCGTGTCAGCGCCGCCGTCGCGGACGCGGGTCTGCGCATGATCGGCTGGGACGTCGCAATCGATCACGCCGCACGAGGCCGCAGCGTGCGGGCGGCGGCGCGGCTCGTGCTCGCCCGGACGCGGCCGGGGTCGATCCTGCTCGCGCACGACCTGCCGCTCGGCGGTCCTCGCGCGATCGCGATCCTGTCGCTCGTCGTGCCCGAACTGCGCCGGCGCGGACTGCGCTTCGTGACGGTGTCCGAGTTGCTGCGGGGCGCAGAGCGTCGATCGTCGGCGCGCGCCGGCCCCGCCGCAGAGGTGACCTCGATCGGCAACTCCCCGGAGACCGGACAGGTCAGCGCCGGCTGACCGCCCCGGTCAGCTGCCGCTCGGCCTGATGTTCTGGTTGGCCGCGAAGACGTTGCGCGGATCCCAGCGGTCCTTGACCGCGACGAGCCGCGCGTAGGTCTCCTCGCCATAGAACGCTCGCACGCGCGCGCCCGCGGGATCGGAGACGTAGTTGGGGTGCGCGCTGCCGTCGCCGTAGGCGGCCATGGCGTCGGCGAAGCGCGTGGTCCAGGCGCGGTTGACCGCGGTGTCGGCCGGGTCGGGCCACAGCGACAGCGCGTGGTACGCCCAGCGCGCGCCGCGGTGCGACAGCGCGGTCGCACCCTCCTCGACGCGCGCGTACGCGCCGCCGAGCGGCTGCAGCAGGACGACGGTCAGCGGCGACGGGATGTCGGCGGCGACCTGCACGGCGTCGGCGATCGCGGCGTCCGGCAGCGAATCCAGGAACGCGGCACGCCAGTGGTTCTGCACCCCGTGCGGGTTGCCGGCGTCGATCATCGACTGCAGCGCCGTGTAGGGCATCGGCGCGACGACGTCGACGAGCGGGCGCAGCGCGCGCAGCGGCGCGACGAGGTGCTCGCGCTCCTGCTCGTCGTGGGCGAACGCGGCGACGACGATCCCCAGGACCGGCCGGCCGACGAGCGCCGCCGGCACGAACGGCGCGGGCGGGGCGAGCTGGAGCACGGCGCAGCCGCCGAGGTCGTCGGGCGCGCTCGCCATCACGTCGCGGTAGGCGCGCAGGACCTCCTCGGCGCGCTCCCACTCGAACAGCAGCATCCCACCGGTGATGATCGGCCCGACCCGATGCAGGGCGAGCTCGAACTCGGTCACGACGCCGAAGTTGCCGCCGCCGCCGCGCAGCGCCCAGAAGAGGTCGGGATGCTCGGTCGGGTCGGCGGGCACGATGTCGCCGTCGGCGGTCACGACCGTCGCGCCGACGAGGTTGTCGGCCGTCAGCCCGTGCCTGCGCTCGAGCCAGCCCGAGCCCGACCCGAGCGTCAGGCCCGCCACGCCGGTCGTCGACATGCGCCCGCCGGTCACGGCCAGGCCATGCGCCTGCGTCGCCGTGTCGAGCTCGCCCCACGTCAGGCCGGCGCCGGCGCGGACGACGCTGCGCGCGAGGTCCACCTCGACGCGCTTGAGCTGACGCACGTCGATCACGATGCCGTCGTCGATGACGCCGAAGCCGGCGCCCGAGTGCCCGCCGCAGCGCACGGCGACGGGCAGGGCGGACTCCCGCGCATGACGCAGCGCGGCGGCGACGTCGCGGGCGTCGGAGACCTGCGCGATGAGCGCGGGGCGGCGGTCGATCGCGCCGTTGAAGACCGCGCGCGCGTCGTCGTAGCCGTCGTCGCCCGGGGAGAGGATCGTGCCGGCGAACTCGTCGATGTGGGGGTGTGTGGTGATGGACATCTGCAGGCTCCTGGTCGGGATCTGGCGCCAGCGTGCCGTCGTCTTCACATCGAAGCAACAGATGTCGTCGTACCTAGTATCGTGATTGTCGATGCATGACCTGCGCCGTCTGCGGGCCTTCCATGCCGTCGCCGAGCGGCGCTCGTTCTCCGCCGCGGCGCTCGAGCTCGGCTACGCCCAGTCGGTCGTCTCCCACCACGTCGCCGCGCTCGAGGACGAGTTCGGCCTCACGCTCGTCGACCGCAGCCGGCGACCCGTCGGGCTGACCCCGGCCGGCGAGCGGCTGCGCGGTCACGCGGTCGCGGTGCTGGGCGCGGTCGCCGAGGCCGAGGACGAGCTGCGCGCGCTCGCCGGCCTGCAGACCGGCACGGTGCGCGTCGGCGCGTTCCTCACGGCGTGCACGTCGTTCGTGCCGACGGCGCTGGCGCGCTTCGAGCGCGACTCGCCGGGGGTCGGCGTGCGCGTCGAGCAGGCCGAGACCGAGGACGCGATGCGCCGGCTGCGCGCGGGCGACCTCGACCTGGCCGTCGTCTACTCCAACGGACCGTCTGACAGGCCGCCGGGCGCCGACGACGCCCATGCGTGGAGCTACCTCGGCGACGATCCCTACCGGCTCGTGCTGCCGGCGGCGCACCGCCTCGCACGCAAGCGGCGGATCACGCCGGACGACCTGCGCGAGGAGCGCTTCAACGCCCCCGAGCGCGTCGGCCTCGGGCGCGACTATCACGCGATGCTCGAACGCGTGTGCGCGGCCGGCGGCTTTGCGCCGAACGTCGCCTACGTCGTGCGCGACGTGACCGTCGGCCGCGCGCTCGTCGCCGCCGGCCTCTCGATCGCGGTCATGCCCGAGCTGACGATCCCGCTGCCACGCCCCGACGTCGCCGTGCGCCCGCTGCCAAGCGCGACCGGCGAGCATCGCGGCGTCTTCGCGGTGTGGCTGAAGAACCGCCGCGTGCCCGCGGTTGCGCCGATGCTGCGGCTGCTCACCGAGGCCGCGGCGGCGCGGCTCACGAGCACTGCCAAGAACTAGACCAACGGCGTGGTTGCCGGCCCGCCGGCGGGCGTACGCTCGCGTTCGGCCGAGCAACGACAGCAGGGGACCCTCATGGGCGCCAACCGCGCTTTCATCGCTGTAACCGCCGTTCTCATCGCGCTGACCGCACCCGCCGCGGGGCTCGCGCACAAGACCGTCGCGGACCACAAGCAGGACGACACGTCCGCGCCCAAGACGCCGCAGGAGGAGCGCGCGCTCACGCAGGAGACGCAGCAGGCGACGGCGGCTGACGCCAGGGCCGCGGCGCGCGCGGTCACCGGCGCGCCCCACGAGGTCGGCACGTGGTCGACGCCGGTCAACTGGCCGGTCGTCGGCGTCCACGTCGCGCTGCTGCCCGACGGCAAGGTGCTCGCCTACGACTCCGTCGGCGACAGCGCGACGGAGAACTACCCCGTCCACGATCACACCCGCGCCACCGTCTGGGATCCGGCCACCGGCACGCACACCGACGTGCGCGTCAACACCGGCTTCAACGTCTTCTGCAGCGGCCTCGCGCACCTGCTCGACGGCTCGGTCTTCCTCGCCGGCGGCAACAAGGACTCGAGCCTGAACGGCATCCGCCAGACGCACGTCTTCAACCCGGCGACGAAGACCTGGACGCGCACCGCCGACATGGCCTACGAGCGCTGGTACCCGACGGTCACCGGCCTAGGCGACGGCCAGATGCTGATCACCGAGGGCGGCCCCGACATCCCCGAGGTGCGTCAGCGCAACGGGACGATCCGCGCGCTGACGACCGCCTCGCGCAACCTGCCGCTGTACCCGTGGCTCGACGTCGCGCCCGACGGCCGCGCCTTCTACTCCGGCCCCGACCAGACGATGCGCACGCTGAACCCCGACGGCACGGGCGCCTGGCAGAACTACGGCGCGCGCGATCTCGTCAACCGCGACTACGGCGGCCACGCGATGTTCGACGTCGGCAAGATCCTCGTCGCCGGCGGCGGCGGCTCGGTCAGGACCGCGGGTGTCATCGACATCAACGGCGCGACGCCGGTGGTCACGCCGACCGCGTCGATGGAGTTCGGCCGGCGCCAGAACAACCTCACGCTGCTCGCCGACGGCACGGCGCTCGCGACCGGCGGCAACTCCTCCGGCGCGGGCCTTGTCGACATGAACAACGGCGTCTACAACGCCGAGCTGTGGAATCCCGCGACGGGGACGTGGACGACGCTCGCCGCCCAGGCGGTCACGCGCCAGTACCACTCGACCTCGCTGCTGCTGCCCGACGGCCGCGTGCTGTCCTCCGGCGGCGGCATCTGCGGCACGTGCGACCAGGTCGGCTACCTCGCCAAGAACGCCGAGGTCTTCACGCCGCCCTACCTGTATGCCAAGGACGGCTCGGGCGCGCTCGCGCCGCGGCCGGCGGTGACCGCCGTCCCGGCGACGATCGAGTACGGCACGCCGTTTGCGATCAGCACGCCGGACGCCGCCTCGATCCGCAAGGCCGGGCTCGTGCGCCTCGGCGCCGTCACCCACTCCGTCGACATGGACCAGCGTTACCTCCCGCTGACGTTCAGCGCCGGCAGCGGCGTGCTGAACGCGACCGGCCCGGCGAACCAGAACATCGCGCCGCCCGGCATGTACATGCTGTTCGTCGTCGACGCCGACGGCGTGCCGTCGGTGGCGAAGATGGTGACCGTGCCGCCGGTCAACGCGGCGCCGACGGTCAGCCTGACGCAGCCGGCCGCGGGCGCGCTGTTCTACGCGCCGGCAACGGTGAACCTCGCTGCCAGCGCCGCCGACGACGTGTCGGTCAGCAAGGTCGAGTTCTTCAACGGCGCGACGAAGCTCGGCGAGGACACGACCGCGCCGTACGCCTACGCCTGGACCGGCGTCGCGCAGGGCACGTACTCCGTCACGGCGCGCGCGACCGACGGTGGCGGCAAGAGCACGACGAGCGCGCCGGTCAGCGTCCTCGTGCGACCGCCGAACACCGCGCCGAACGTGAGCATCACGTCACCCGCCGACGGGGCCGTGTTCGGATTCTGGGCGAACGTCACGATCAACGCGACGGCGAGCGACCCCGACGGCACCATCGCGAAGGTCGAGTTCTTCCGCGCAGACGGCGCGACGAAGCTCGGGGAGGACACGACGGCGCCGTACTCGTACGTCTGGCGGATGGCCTCCTCCGGCACGCACAGCCTGCGGGCCAAGGCGACCGACAACCTCGGCGCTGTGAAGACGAGCAACGCCGTGTCGATCCGGGTGAAGGGGCTATTCGGGTAGCTCGATCGCCGGCCTGGGTCTGTCCGCGCGGGCACAGACCGTGTCCAACGCGGACATGAGCTCCAGCCAGCCGTCGAAGCCGACGGCGGGCCCGGCACCGTCTGCGACGGTGCCGCGGATCATGTGTCCGTCGCGGACGAGCGCGACCTCGAGCACGAGCCGCTGCTCGTCAGCCATGGCGTTCGAGCTGGCGGCCGGCCGCTGCGCGCAGCGGCGCGAGCCACTGCGCCGGCAGGACGGCCCCGATCTCGCCCGGGAAGTCCGGGCAGACCCGCCGCGCGAGCTGGCCGGCGCCGCGACCCTCGACGTACGGCGCCACGTCCGCCAGGCGCAGCAGCAGCGCCGCGCTCGCCGCGAACTGGAAGTCTGCGGCGTTCAGCTCGCTGCCGTCGAGTAGCCCCTCGTCGATCCACGCGTCGATCTGCTCCAGCCGCTGCGGGAGATCCGCGAGGTCCTCCTCGCAGGCGCGGTCGGTGGCGCGGTGGCCGGCCGTCGCGAGCCGGATGACGAGTGCGCGTGCGACGCGCTGGGCCGGGCGCATGATCGGGTTGGCGTGCGCGTACACGCTCGCGAACGCTCGCGGGTCGCGACGCAGCCCGCACAGGACGAGCCGGCGGGCGACGTCGTGCAGCTCCTCACCGCGGCGCTCGGCCCGCACGACGGCACGGCGGCGCTCGGCGTCGGCCGGAAACAGCGGTGGCTGCGGCGCCAGCTCGTCGAGCGCCCGCGCGACCTCACGCGAGCCCTGGACGCGGCGCCCGCCGACCTTCAGGGCGGGCACCGTCATCGTCTGAAAGCCGCGGCCGAGCATGCTGAACGCGTGCGGCCCGACCATGAGGTGCACGCGCGTGTGCTCGATCGCCTTGTGCTCGAGCATCAGCCGGGCCGTCGTCGACGGCCCCGAGCCGGTGAACATGTACAGCTTGACCTTTTCTGTCATCGGTCAGATCCCTCTCAGCGTCGAGTTGACCGTGCAGGCCTTGTGCGCGCCGTTGTCGGTCGACGTGCACGTGATCGTGCCCGCGCCCCGGACGTGCCTGAACTTCGCGGTCCCACCGGTGTAGGTCACCGTTCCCGTGTAGGTGAATGCCCCCGGGCCTGTGGGGGAGACGGTCAGGGCGAACGTACCGCTCGCGGTACCGCGGTTGTAATAGTTCTTGAACGTCCCGGCGATCGTCGCGGGGCTCGTCGCCGTCGGCGGCGTGACGGTGTAGGCGCTGTGGTGTACGCCGTCGCCGAAGGGCTTGGGGCACGACGCAAAGCCGAACTGGATGCCGCTCGGGTTCGGCGCGCCCTGGGCGTAGATCTCCAGGCCGCACGTGAGCTTCGTCTCCTTGCTGGCCTTCGCGGTCGCGCCCGTCGCGGGACCGGCTGCGATGGCGGCGGCCGCGACGAGGGCGGCGGTGATGATCGTTTTACCCTGCATGTCCTGCCTCCTGAGCCGTGCTGCGGATCGTGTGGCGATCCTCTATCGCGCGATGCGTGACGGCGACGTGGGGTCACCCTGGACTTTTGTGGTGACGACCGAGGACAATCGCGCCATGGAACGCACGGCGACGACCGTGCTGCTGGAGCGAGATGCGCAGTTCGAGCAGCTGGCCGTGCAGATCGACGCCGCGATCGCGGGTGAAGGCTCGATCGCGGCGCTCGAGGGTGAGGCGGGCATCGGGAAGTCGGCGCTGCTGTCACAGGTGCGACGGCGCGCGCGGCACAGCGGCATGCGCGTGCTCGGCGCCCGCGGAGGCGAGCTCGAGCGGGACTTCGGGTACGGCGTGGTGCGCCAGCTGTTCGACGCGCCGCTGGCGGCGATGAGCGCCGAGCAGCGCGAGCGGATCCTCGGCGAGGCCGCCGGGCTGGCCTCGTCGGCTCTGTCTGTCGGCGGCGCTGCGCCTGGGCACGTGGCAGATGCGGGCGCGGTCCTGCACGGGCTGTACTGGCTGACCGCGAACCTCGCGATGGAGGGCCCGCTGCTGATCGCGGTCGACGACGCGCACTGGGCGGACGCGGCCTCGATCGGCTACCTGTCCTACCTTGCCCGCCGGGTCGACGGCCTGGCCCTGCTGGTCGTCTACGCGACGCGCATCGGCGAGGGCGCCAGCGAGCAACTCCCGGCGCGCGCGGAGCCTGGGCTCGTCGGCAACGTGGTGCGACCGGCCGTGCTCAGCGAGCGCGCGACGGCTGAGCTGATCGACCGGCTGCTCGAGGGCGCCGGCTCGCCCGAGTTCGCGCACGCGTGCCGCGTGGCGACCGGCGGCAACCCGTTCCTGCTGCAGGAGCTGCTGCGCGCGCTGCACGCGGACGGGATCGCGCCGGATTCAGCGAGCTGCCGGCGCGTCGAGCAGATCGCGCCCGACACGATCAGCCGCGCGATCCTCGCGCGCCTGCGGCGCCTGGGCCATGACGCGACGCAGCTCGCGTTCGCGATCGCGGTCCTCGGCCGCAGCGCCGAGCTGCGCCACGCGGCCGCGTTGGCATCGCTCGATCCGGTCGCCGCGGGCGCGGCGGCGGACGCGCTGACGACCGCATCGATCCTGCGCGTCGGGCGCCCGCTGGAGTTCATCCATCCGATCGTGCGCACGACCGTCTACGCCGAGATCCCCGCCGCGCAGCGCGCCGCGAGCCACAAGCGCGCCGCGTCGCTGCTGGAGGCCGACGGTGTCGCTGCGGCCGAGTGCGCCGCGCACCTGATGGTCACGGAGCCCGCGGGTGATCGCGCCGTCGTGCGTCGCCTGCGCGCGGCTGCAGACGAGGTCCGTGATCGAGGGGCGCCTGCGGCGGCCTGCGGATATCTCGCGCGGGCGCTGGCCGAACCTCCCGCGCAGCAGGACCGCGCCGACGTGACGTATGAACTGGGCTCCGCCGAGCTCTCGGCCGGACGTCCAGGGGCGATCGAGCACCTGCGTGACGCGCTCCGCGGCGAGCTCGAGCCCCGCCTGCAGATGCCCGCCGTCACGGACTTCGCCGGCGCACTCGGCGTCGCCGGGCGCGTGCAGGAGGGCGTCGAGCTGCTCGGCTCGCTGATCGCAAAGCTCGCGCCCGACGGCGACGCCGAGGTCGCGATGAAGATCGAGGGCGTCCTCGCCTGCACCGCCCAGCTCGATCCGGCGACGTCCGGTCAGGTGCGCCAGCGCCTGGCCCGCTGGGAGGGTCGCCTGAGCGGCGCGACCGTCGGCGAGCGGATGTTGCTGTCCGGCATGGCGTTCGACGCGATCCACCGCCCGGGGCCCGCGGCACGGGCCGCCGAGCTCGCCGAGCTCGCGCTCGGAGACGGCCAGACCGTGCGCGAGCAGACGCCCCACGCCGCCAACTACCCGCTGGCCGCGTGGGCGCTCGTCAGCGCCGACCGGCTCGAGCGCGCCGAGCAGATCTACACGATCGCGGTCGAGCACGCCCGCGAGCGCGGATCGCTGATCGGTTTCGCGATCGCGACCGGCTGTCGCTGCCAGGTGCGCTTCCGGCAGGGACGCATCGCCGAGGCCGAGGCCGAGGCCGAGGCGCGCGGCACGCTCGAATCGGCCGCTGACATCTGGGCCCTCGGTCGCCCGATGCTGATCGCCTGCGTGCTCGATGCGATGGTCGAGCGCGCGGACTTCGGCGGCTGCGAGCGCTTCCTTGCCGAACATCGCGCCGGCGAGGACCTGGACGGCTACTCGATGGCGAGCCGGCTGCTGTACAGCCGCGGTCATCTGCGCCTTGCCGCCGGCGAGCCCCGCGCCGCGCTGCGCGACTTCGAGCAGATCCGCGGCCGTGAAGCGGCGTCGGGGCTCGAGACGGCGGCGGTGCCGACGCGCGCGTCGGCGGCGCTCGCCCACGCGCAGCTCGGCGACGCCGCGCGCGCGGCCGAGCTCGCGCACGAGGAACTCGAGCGCGCGCGGATCTGGGGCGCGCCGAGCACGCTCTCGTTCGCGCTGCGCGCGGCCGGCGTCGTGACCGGCGGCGACGACGGCATCGAGCTGCTGCGCGAGGCCGTGTCGGTGCTCGACGGCTCGCCACCGCGCTACGAGCGGATGCGCTCGCTGACGGACTACGGCGCCGCGCTGAGACGGGCCGGACACCGCCGCGAGGCGCGCGAGCCGTTGCGCCGGGCGCTCGAGCTGGCCGAGCGCAGCGGCGCGCTGCGGACCGCGGCACGGGCGCGCGACGAGCTGCTGGCGACGGGCGCGCGTCCGCGCCGGACGGCGCTCAGCGGCGCCGACGCGCTGACGCCGAGCGAGCGCCGCGTCTGCCGTCTGGCCGCCGACGGGCTGAGCAACCGCGAGATCGCGCAGGCGCTGTTCGTCACGGTGCGGACCGTCGAGGGGCACCTGACGCAGACGTACATGAAGCTCGACATCACGTCGCGCGAGCAGCTGGCGGGCGCGTTGGCCGCGACGGCGTGATACACGGATATCGTCGGGAGCGATGACCGACGTCGAGCTGACGGGCAGTGCGCTGACACCGGCCGCGGTGATCGCCGTCGCCCGCCGCCATGCGCCGGTGCGGCTCGGTGCGCGAGCGCGGGCGAAGATGGACGCGAGCGCCGCCGCGGTGCAGCGCGCCCTCGATGCGCCGGAGCCCGCCTACGGCGTCTCGACCGGCTTCGGATCGCTCGCGAACGTCGTGATCGCCGGCGATCGTCGCGAGGAGCTGCAGCGCGCGCTCGTGCGCTCGCACGCCGCCGGGATGGGGCCGCCGGTCGAGCGTGAGGTCGTGCGGGCGATGATGCTGCTGCGCGCGCGGACGCTGGCGATGGGCTGCTCGGGTGCGCGGCCGCTCGTCGCCGAGCGGATCGTCGCGCTGCTGAACCTCGGCGCGACCCCGGTCGTGCCCGAGCACGGCTCGCTCGGCGCCAGCGGCGACCTCGCGCCGCTCGCGCACTGCGCGCTCGTGCTGCTCGGTGAGGGCGAGGTCGAGCTGCCCGACGGCACCCGTGCCGGCGCTGCCGACGCGCTCGCGCGCTGTGGCGTGGAGCCGCTCGTGCTGATCGCCAAGGAGGGCCTCGCGCTCATCAACGGCACCGACGGGATGCTCGGCATGCTCGTCCTCGCGACGCACGACCTGGCGCGGCTGCTGCGGATCGCCGACGTCACGGCGGCGATGTCGGTCGAGGCGCTGCTCGGCACCGACCGCGCCTTCGACGCCGAGCTCGTCGCGCTGCGCCCGCAGCCCGGCCAGCAGCTCAGCGCGAGCAACCTGCGCGCGCTGCTGGCGGGCTCGCGGATCGTCGCCAGCCACCGCACCGGCGACGACCGCGTGCAGGACGCCTACTCGCTGCGCTGCGCGCCGCAGGTCGCGGGCGCCGCGCGCGACGTGCTCGCGCATGCGCAGTCCGTCGCCGGGTTCGAGCTGGCGAGCGCGATCGACAATCCGATGGTCCTGCCCGACGGGCGGATCGAGTCGTGCGGCAACTTCCACGGCGCGCCGCTGGCGTTCGCCTGCGACGCGCTCGCGATCGCGATCGCCGAGGTCGGCGCGATCGCCGAGCGGCGCACCGACCGGCTGCTCGACGCGTCGCGCTCGGCCGGCCTGCCGCCGTTCCTGGCGCCGGACGCGGGCGTCAACTCGGGGCTCATGATCGCCCAGTACACGCAGGCCGCGATGGTCGCCGAGAACCGCCGCCTGGCGGCCCCGGCGAGCGTCGGCTCGCTGCCGACGAGCGCGATGCAGGAGGACCACGTGTCGATGGGCTGGGCCGCCGCGCGCAAGCTGCGCACCGTCGTCGCGAACCTCGCGCGGATCCTCGCCGTCGAGCTCGCCTGCGCGGCGCGCGCGATCGAGCTGCGCGCACCGCTCGTGCCCGCCGCGGGGACGGGCGCCGCGGTGGGCGCGCTGCGCGACGCCGGCGTGCCCGGCGCGGGCGCCGACCGCTGGCTGGCGCCGGAGCTCGCGCTCGCCGAGCGGCTCGTGCTCGGCGACGCGCTGCTCGACGCTGTCGCGGACGCGGTGGGAGAGCTGGCGTGAGCGGCGCGCGTCGTGTCGTCGCGCCGACCGGGTCGGAGATCTCGTGCCGCGGCTGGCCCCAGGAGGCGGCGCTGCGGATGCTGCACAACAACCTCGATCCCGACGTCGCCGAGCGCCCCGATGACCTCGTCGTCTACGGCGGGACGGGCCGGGCGGTGCGCTCGTGGGACGCGTTCGACGCGATCACCCGGACGCTGCGCACGCTGGCCGGCGACGAGACGCTGCTCGTCCAGTCGGGCAAGCCGGTCGGCGTCTTCCGGACGCACGAATGGGCGCCGCGGGTGCTGCTGGCGAACTCCAACCTCGTGCCCGAGTGGGCGACGTGGGACGAGTTCCGCCGCCTCGAGGCGCTCGGGCTGACGATGTACGGCCAGATGACCGCCGGCTCGTGGATCTACATCGGCAGCCAGGGGATCGTGCAGGGCACGTATGAGTGCTTCGCCGAGATCGCGCGCCGCCACCACGGCGGCACGCTGGCGGGGACGATCACGCTGACGGCGGGTCTCGGCGGGATGGGGGGCGCGCAGCCGCTCGCGGTGACGATGAACGGCGGCGTCGCGCTGTGCGTCGAGGTCGACCCGGAGCGCATCGAGCGGCGCGTGGTGACGCGCTACCTCGACGAGGTCGCGTCGTCGCTGGAAGACGCGGTCGCACGCGCGGTCGCCGCCCGCGACGCGCGCCGCGCGGTCAGCATCGGGCTGTGCGCGAACGCGTCCGACGTGCTGCCGGCGCTGCTGGCGGCCGGCTTCGAGGCGGACATCGTCACCGACCAGACGAGCGCCCACGATCCGCTGGCCGGCTACGTCCCGGGGCGGATGTCGCTGGCCGAGGCCGACGCGCTGCGGGCCGCCGACCCCGACGAGTACGTGCGCCGCTCGCGGGCGTCGATCGCCGCGCACTGCGCCGCGATGGTCGGCTTCCTCGACGCCGGCGCGGAGGTCTTCGACTACGGCAACAGCCTGCGCGCCGAGGCGCGCCTGGGCGGCTTCGAGCGCGCCTTCGCGTACCCCGGCTTCGTGCCCGCCTACGTGCGCCCGCTGTTCTGCGAGGGCAAGGGCCCGTTTCGCTGGGTCGCGCTGTCGGGCGACCCGGCCGACATCGCCGCGACCGACCGCGCCGTGCTCGAGGAGTTCCCCGACGACGAGCCGCTCGCGCGCTGGATCGAGCATGCGCGCGAGCGGATCGCCTTCCAGGGGCTGCCGGCGCGGATCTGCTGGCTGGGCTACGGCGAGCGCGCGCGCCTGGGACTGCGGATCAACGCGATGGTCGCCTCGGGCGAGCTGCGCGCGCCGGTCGTCATCGGCCGCGACCACCTCGACGCGGGCTCGGTCGCCTCGCCCTACCGCGAGACAGAGGGCATGGCCGACGAGTCCGACGCGATCGCCGACTGGCCGCTGCTCAACGCGCTGGTGAACACCGCCAGCGGGGCGTCATGGGTGTCGATCCACCACGGCGGCGGCGTCGGCATCGGCCGCTCGATCCACGCCGGGATGGTCTGCGTCGCCGACGGCACGCCACTCGCCGCGCAGAAGCTCGAGCGTGTGCTGACCGCCGATCCCGGGACCGGCGTGATGCGCCACGCCGACGCGGGCTATGACCGCGCGGTGCAGGTCGCGCAGCAGCGCGGTGTGCGGATCCCGATGCGGGAGGAGGGCTGAGCCCGTGGCGGTGCGCGCGATCGTCACCGGCGATGCCCCGGTGCTGCGCGAGCGCGCGCGCGAGGTCGCGCCCGGCGAGCTGGCCTCCGAGCCGGTGCAGGAGCTGATCGACGACATGATCGCGACGATGCGCGCGGCGTCCGGCGCGGGGCTGGCGGCAAACCAGGTGGGCGAGACGCTGCGGATCGCCGTGATCGAGGTGCTCGTGGGCAACGAGCGCTACCCGTACAAGCCGCCGATCGCGCTGACGGTGATCGTCAACCCGGTGCTCGAGCTGCTCGACGACGAGCGCTTCGAGGTCAACGAGGGCTGCCTGTCGCTGCCCGGCGTGCGCGGCGTCGTGCCGCGCGCCGTCAACGTGCGCGTGCGCTACGTCGACCGCGACGGCGCCCCGCACGAGGAGCTGCGCCGCGGCCTGACCGCCGGCACGTTCCAGCACGAGGTCGACCATCTCGACGGCGTCCTGTTCGTCGACCGCGTGGCCGATCCGGCGACGCTGACGACGTGGGAGGAGTTCGAGCGCGAACACCGCGCGGCCTTCGAGGCGCGCGCGCGGGCGCTCGTCGCGCGGGTCGGGTCATGACCGCGCTGTGGTGCGAGTGGGCGTGGCTCGGCGGTGACGCGGCGGCGGCAGGCGTGCTCATCGTCCTCGGCGACGACGGGCGGATCGCGAGCGTCGAGACCGGCGTCCCGGCGGGCGACGCCGAGCGCCTGCGCGGGCTGACGATCCCGGGGTTGGCGAACGCGCACTCGCATGCATTCCAGCGCGCGCTGCGCGGCCGCGCGCAGGGGCCGGGCTCGTTCTGGAGTTGGCGCGAGCAGATGCTCGCGCTCGCCGAGACGATCGATCCGGATGGATATCTCGCGTTGGCGCGGGCGACGTTCGCGGAGATGGCGCTCGCGGGGGTGACGGTCGTCGGCGAGTTTCACTACCTGCACCACGGGCCCGGCGGCGTGCCGTACGCCGATCCGAACGAGCTCGGCCGGGCGGTGCTCGCCGCGGCCGGCGCGGCGGGCATCCGGATCGTGCTGCTCGACGCCTGCTACCTGGAGGGCGGCAGCGCGCGCTTTCGCGACGCGAGCGCCGACGCCTGGGCCGAGCGCGTGTCGGCGCTGGACGGGGGCGGGGGCGCTGCGATCCACAGCGTGCGCGCCGTCGATCCGGACGCGGTGGCGGCCGTCGCGGGCTGGGCGGCGGGGCGCTCGGCGCCGCTGCACGCGCACCTTTCCGAGCAGCCGGCCGAGAACGAGAGCACGCTCGAGCGGTTCGGGATGACACCGACCGCGCTGCTCGGCGAGGCGGGCGCGCTGAGCGGGCGCTTCACGGCGATCCACGCCACGCATGTCAGCGCCGCGGACATCGCGCTGCTCGGCGGCGCGGGCGCGACCGTCTGCCTCTGCCCGACGACCGAGCGCGACCTCGCCGATGGCATCGGGCCGGGGCGCGCGCTCGCCGACGCCGGCGCGGGGCTGGCGCTCGGCAGCGACTCGCACGCGGTCATCGACCTGCTCGAGGAGACGCGCGCGGTCGAGCTCGACGAGCGCCTGGCCCGCGGCGAGCGCGGGCGCCACAGCACCGCCGCCCTGCTGCACGCCGCGACGGCGGGCGGCTACGCGAGCCTGGGCCTGCACGACGGCGGCCGGATCGAGGCCGGCGCGCTCGCCGATCTGACCACGGTCGCGCTGGATTCGGTGCGCCTGGCGGGCACGCCTCCGCTCGACGGCGTCGTCTTCTGCGCCGGCGCCGCCGACGTCCGCGACGTCATGGTCGGCGGGCGCTGGGTGGTGCGCGACGGGGTGCATGTGTCGATCGACGTGGCCGCCGAGCTGCGGGCGGTGCTGGCACCGTGAGCACGCTGGCGATCGACAACATCGGCCTGCTCGTCACGAACGACCCCGAGCTCGGCACGCTGCGCGACGCGGCGATCGTGTTCGACGGCGAGCGCGTCGCGGCCGTGCTGGCGGCGGGCGACGCCGCCGCCGACGAGCGGATCGACGCGGGCGGGCGCTGCGTGATCCCGGGCTTCGTCGACAGCCACACGCACCTCGTCTTCGCCGGCGAGCGCGGCGCAGAGTTCGCCGCGCGGATGGCCGGCGCGCCGTATGCCGCGGGCGGGATCCGCGCGACGGTCGCGGCCACGCGCGCGGCGAGCGCCGCCGAGCTGCACGCGCTGGCGGCCGCGCGCCGCGACGAGGCGCTGCGGGCGGGGATCACGCACGTCGAGATCAAGTCCGGCTACGGCCTCGATGTCGAGCACGAGCGGCGCTCGTGCGACGTGGCGGGTTCCCTCACCGACGACGTGACGTTCCTCGGCGCCCACGTCGTGCCTTCCGGTGTGGATGCGGACGACTACGTCGCGCTCGTCTGCGGTCCGATGCTCGCGGCGTGCGCGCCGCACGCGCGCTGGGTCGACGTCTTCTGCGAGCGGGGCGCCTTCGACGCCGACCAGTCGCGCGCCGTGCTCGAGGCCGGCCGCGCCGCTGGGCTGGGGCTGCGGATCCACGCCAACCAGCTCGGCCACGGCCCGGGCGTCCAGCTCGGCGTCGAGCTCGGCGCCGCGTCCGCCGACCACTGCACGTACCTCAGCGACGACGACCTCGCCGCGCTGGCGGGAAGCGACACCGTCGCCACGTTCCTGCCCGCCACGGACTTCTCCACGCGCCAGCCCTATCCCGACGCGCGGCGCGCGATCGACGCCGGCGTGACCGTCGCGATCGCGACGAACTGCAACCCGGGCTCGAGCTACACGACGTCGATGGCGTTCTGCATCGCGCTGGCCGTCCGCGACATGCGCATGACCGCCGAGGAGGCGCTCGTCGCGGCGACGCTCGGCGGCGCCCGCGCGCTGCGGCGCAGCGACATCGGCCACCTCGGGATCGGCGCGCGCGCGGACGCGGTCCTGCTCGACGCACCCTCGTATGCGCACCTCGTCTACCGCCCCGGCGTACCGCTCGTGGCGACGACGTTCGTGCGCGGCCGGCCGGCGTGCTGAGGCGGCGAGGACGACAACCGCATCGATGACGGCGGCCCGTCGTACGCGGGTCGCGGCGCAACTTCCGGCCGCCGGAGGTGTCACTCTGCTTCGAAGTCATATGGGCCGAACCGCTCGCGCGCCAATGCGTGGGCGGCCGGGGGAACCAACGCGTCGCATGCGGCGCAGGGGCGAATCGCCGGTGCGAACCGGTGTAGCGCACGTTTTCAGCGCGAGTCCGTCAGCTCACCTCGGAGGCCGTGAAAACGGGGAGGACCGTAGTGAGAAACCGAACCCGGTCGCGCATGTGCGCGGCCACGATCGCTGTCAGCGGTGCGCTCTTGGCGACGCCGGTCGCAAGCGCGGAGGCCGCCTTCGGCGACCGCGTGCTGCGCCAGGGCAGCAGCGGCAAGCACGTCCGCGTGCTGCAGCGCTGGCTGTCGCTGACGGGCTACGAGGTCCGCATCGACGGGCAGTTCGGCCGGCGCACGAAGATCAAGCTGCGCCGCATGGAACGAGAGAACGAGATGCGCGTCGACGGGATCCTGTCGCGGCCCCAGGCCCGCGGCCTGCGCCGGCGGGCGATCATCGCGCGAGCCGCCATCCTCACCGGCGGTCCGGAGCCTGCGCCGGCGATCGCCCCTTCGGCGAACCTCGCCCCCGGCGCCAGCGCCGTGCTTGCGCCCGACGGCCGCACGGCGCTCGCACCGGCCGGCGCGCCGCCGCAGGTCGTCAACGCCATCGCGGCCGCCAACAAGATCGTCGACAAGCCCTACCGCTACGGCGGCGGACACGGCTCCTTCGAGGACACCGGCTATGACTGCTCGGGCACCGTCTCCTACGCGCTGCACGGCGCCGGGCTGCTCGACGCGCCGCTCGCCTCGCCGGGCCTGACGTCGTTCGGCGCCAAGGGCGCCGGCCAGTGGATCACGGTCTACGCGAACTCCGGCCACACCTACGTCGTCATCGCCGGACTGCGGCTGGACACCTCCGGCAGCGGCGGCGCGGGACCACGCTGGCGCCCCGAGCAGCGCTCCTCCGGCGGCTACGTCGTGCGCCACCCGCAGGGCCTGTAGCTCATAGGCCGCGCGTCATGCGGACGAAGTCGTGTAGCGCGCCGTTGGTCGTGTGCACGTGGCGCTCCGTCGCCTCGCTCGTAGACGGTGATCGCGCGGGCGTTGAACGTTGCGACGGCGAGCGTGAAGCTCGTCGCGCCGAGCGCCTGCGCGGCGTAGCGCAGGCCGGCGCGGCGATCGCGTGGGCGTCGGCCGAGCGCATCGGGCGGATGGCGAAGCTCGCCGGTCGCATGGGTCGTGAACCTGGCGCGCGGGTAGGAACCGCCGCGATGGCGCGCCGCCTTCTCGGACCGGCCCGGCTTGACCCGTTCGCGCTCGCGCTGCTGGCGCTGGCGGCGCTCTGCGTGCTGATCGCCGGGCTGCAGCACGCGCGCCTCTACCACCGCGGCTACGCCGAGGTCGAGTACATCGGCGCGCTGTTCGTGCTCAACGCGATCGGCGCGACCGGCGTCATCCTCACGCTGATCCTCCAGCGGGCATGGCTGTTCGTGCTGGGCGCGCTGGCGATCTGCGTGCCGTCGCTCGTCTCGAGCGCGCTCTCGCACTCGACGGGCCTGCTCGGCGGCGCGGCGATCACGACTGCGGTCAACCAGAGCTTCCCGACCTGCCCGTTTCGGGGGGATCGACGCGAGTGGGGCGGGTGAGCTCGCGAACTGGCCGCGGTGGCGGTCGAAGGCGGCCGCGCCTCGCGCTCACGCGGGTCCGGTGTGGTCGTGCGAACTCCCGCTTCATCGCAGCGGGGCCCGCATGAGCGCACGGACGCGAGCGCTCTCGAACCCGCGCCCTGTTTGGGTTGCGCGCCTGCGAGGTTGGCGCGGGCTCCCCAGGGCACGGCTCCTGAGTCCGAGTCGGTACGGCTTTCGTTCGGCCATGACGACGATCATGGACCGCCGCGGCGGGCGCAGTTTCCGACCGGCGGCGCAAATCTGAGGCCGGCTGTTGGACGCGATGTCGGCGCCGAAACCGAGATCCTGCGCAACCACGGGTTTCTACCCTCAGGATCCGCAGCGCTTCGTCCGATAAGACCGACATGCAGCGCTCGATCCGACGTCCAGCGGTCCGCGCGCTGCTCATGGCGCTCGCGCTCGCGGGCGTGTTCGCGCTCCCGGCGGGGCAGGCCCAGGCGGCGCTGCCCTTCAAGCTGCCGACGCTCAAGCCCAAGGCGCCGCCGACCCCGGTGATCGCGCCCGTGCAGGCGCCGCTCAGCGCCGATCCGTCCGGCCCCCCGGTCGGCACGATGATCCTCGTCCACGCAGGCGGCTGGGCCGGTCACGACGGCTACGCCCAGAGCGAGCTGCTGAAGAACCCGGGCGACCTGTTCCGCGCGCGCGGCTGGCGCGTGGTGTCGATCGACTACGACGAAGGCCCCGGCGGGCTGCAGGACCTCCTCAACATCGCCGGCGCCGAGCTCGCGCGACGCTCGAGCGACGGCCCGCTGTGCATCTACGGCGAGTCCTCCGGCGCGCATCTGGCGCTGATCGCCGCCGCCCGCCTGCGCGCGATCGACTGCGTCATCGGCGTCGGAACGCCGACCGACCTCCACCAGTACACCGTCGAGGCCTCGGTCAGCGACGACGACCGCGTCAGGCTCGTCTCAGGCCAGATCATGCGCCTGTTCGGGACGACCCCCGAGGCGACGGCGGCGTGGAACCTCGTCGCGCTCGCGCCCTCGATCCACGCCGACGTCATGCTCGTCCACGAGACCGACGACGAGCTCGTCACGGCCTCCCACGCGCAGCGCTTCGCGGCCGCCCGGCCGACCACCCAGCTCGTCGAGCTGCAGGCCGGCGAGCGCGGCAACGCGGCCCAGGACTTCATGCACGGGACCGTCTCCGACGTCGGACGCGGCCAGTACATGTCGGGCATCGGCTCGTTCGCCGACCGTGCCGTCAGCGCCCGCGCCGCCGAGCGCGAGGCCGCCCGCACGGGCTGTTCGCAGGTCACGCGGTCGGTCATGGAGACCGGGCCGAAGCGGCTGCAGAGCGCGCTGCGCTGCCTCGCGCGCAAGCGGGCCGGATCGCTGCCGTCCGGCAGCGGGCGCTGGCGCGAGACGAGCGTCAAGCTGCGCGGCAAGGTCAACGCCGCCCGCGTCTGGGCCCACCTGCGCTCCTCCAAGAGCGGCAAGCGCGCGCTCGCCGCCGCGGCCAGGCGCCGCGCCAGGATCATCGTGCGCACCGGCGACCGCTCGCGCGTGATCCTGCGCGCCGCCCGCAAGCGCTGACGCGCGCCCGCTTCGGGCACACGTCGGCGAGCCGTCAGCCGTCAGCCGTCAGCCGGTGCCGAGGTGCGCGTGCGCGCGCATCGCGTCGCGCAGCGCCAGGGCGAGGTCCGCGCGCGGGATGCCCTTACGCAGATAGCGCGTCGCGCCGCAGGCGATGACCTCGCGCACGATCATGTCCGACTCGTCGCCCGAAAGGGCCACGATCGCCGTGGCGGGCGACAGGCGCGACAGCTCGCGGGTGGCGGACAGGCCGCCGCCGCCGGGCATCTGCATGTCGATCGTCGCGATGTCGGGCCGGTGCTCGGCGCCGAGCGCGATCGCCTCGTCGGCGTCCGCGGCGGTCGCGACGACCGTGAAGTGCCTGCCGAGCTGCAGCGCGAGCAGCTCGCGCAGGTCCGCGTCGTCGTCGGCGATCAAGAGGGTCGGCAGCGGGTGTCCGGAGCCGGAGGCCGCTTGCGCCTCGAGCAGCGCGAGCGCGAGCTCGGCGCGCGACAGGCCGCGCAGCAGATAGGACGTCGCCCCGCTGGCGATGACGTCGCGCACGAGCCCGTCGGACTCGTCGCCCGACAGGGCCACGATTGTGGTGCCCGGCGTCCGGGCACGCAGCTCCCGCGCCATCCGCACGCCTCCGCCATCGGGCATCTGCACGCCGATCAGGGCGATGTCGGGCCGGTGCTCAGCGCCGAGCGCGATCGCCGCAGCGACGTCGGCCGCCGTCGCCACGATCTCGAAGTGCGCGGCCAGCTGCGTCGCGAGCAGCTCGCGGACCTCTGCGTCGTCTTCGGCGATCAAGACGGTGGGCAGGCTCGGCGCGGCCATCGCGGCAGACGCTACTGGGCTGGCCTCGGGCATCTCCATCTTCTTTCGGATCGGCGCGCGGTAACCGCGAGCACAGCGGTGATCGGCTGGACGACCGGCGGCTTGAGGAAGCAGCACTTGGCGCCGGCGCCGGCGCCGCCCGCTCAGCGCGCGCGGCGGATGCGGAACTGCGCCGACTGCGTCGCGCCGCCGGCCACCGTCGCGCTCACGCGGTACAGCCCGACGCGCCGGCCCATGCGCCTGGCCGTCAGCGTCGTCGTGTTCGCGCCGGCCTGCGCGTCGACGGTCAGCAGCGTGCGGGCGGCGCTGTAGCGCCCCTTCCCGCGCGAGCGCTGCAGCGCGAACGTCACGCTGCCGGCGCGGCTGAGCGTGTACGAGATCCGCTGTGCGCGGCCCGCGCTGACCGACCGCAGCGCGCGCCGCAACGGCCCCAGCACGGGCGCCGGCCGCGGCTGGCCGAGCACGCGCAGCACCGAGCGCGCCATGCTCGCCTCGCCCAGCGCGTTGGGATGGACGGGGAACGCCGGCGCGGTCGGGACGAGCCCCTCGAACCAGCGCGTCCCGGGCGCCGTGCAGACGTCGTGGCCGATGCTCTCGTCGTACGTGTCGACGAACTCGGCGTCGTTCGCCACGGCCTGCTCGGCGATCATCGCGTTCGTGCGGCGCAGCATCTCGTCGAGGTAGGTGATGTCGTCGTCGGAGAGCGGGACGAGCGGGTAGCAGCCCGTGCCGTCGCGCGGCGCGACGGCGGGGTAGCCGACGATCAGGACCCGCGCCTGCGGCGAGCGTTCGCGGATCCCCTGCAGCGTCGCGGCGATCTTCGGCGCCGTTGCCGCGATCTGGTCGGCGAGCGCGTCCTCGCCACCCCCGTAGGCGTAATACGAGCGACAGGCCGTGCCCGTCGGCGCGAGCACGCCGAGCTGCAGGCACTTCAGGGCCGCGGTGACGAGCCCCACGTCGTTGCCGCCGATCCCGACCGTGACGAGCCGCAGGTCGGCGCCGAGCGCATCGAACTGCGGGCTGTTCGTGCCGAGGTTGACCGACTGCGGCTCGGTCATGTGGCGCGTCGTGGCCGAGGAGCAGCTCACGTCGCGAAAGTGCTGTACGCCCGTCGCGCCGCGGACGATGGTCGGATAGTTGTGGTCCGATCGCCCGCAGCCGACCGGCTGACCGACCGGCGTGAGGACGAACGGGGCGGCGGTGAAGGAGTCGCCGAGCGACACGTACGGTCCGGGATCGGCGGCGTGCGCCGAGGCTGCGGAGGCGAGGATCGCGGCGAGCGCGCTGAGCGCCGCGAGCAGCGGGCGACGATGGGTCATGGGCGTGAGTATCCCGCGATGCGCCGGGTTCGGCGCCATCGGATCAGCGCCTGCGCAGCGCGCCCGCGACGATCCGCGCGGCGATCACCTGGCCGGTGATGTTCAGATGGATGCCGTCCTCCTCGCGCACGTCGACGATGCGGCCGCGGTAGGGCATCGTCTCGCGAAACCCGCTCGGCGTGAAGAACAGGTCCATCCGCAGGACCTCGACGGCGTCCAGGCCGTTCGCGGCGTCGACGATCGAGCGGTTGACCGCGTCGGCCACCATCCGCGGCCCCTTCGGGATCGGCAGCGTCAGGTAGAGCACGCGCCCGCGCCGTTCGCGCCGGTAGGTCCGCATCATCGCGCGCACGCGGCGCGTGTACTCGGCGCTCCAGCCGGGGCCGCAGCACTCCAGCGTGGTCCGCTCGGGCGTGGTCAGCGCGAAGCGGTCGAGGATCCCCAGCGAGACGACCGTGGCGGCCTGCCGCAGGCGCCGGGTCTGCGTGCGCGCGAGCGTGTCCCACGGCCCGAACGGCTTGCTGATGCCCGTGCTGGGCCGCACGTCGCTGACGACCTTCGCGCCGTCGCCGAGCTCGTCGGCCAGGAACGTGTCGATCCCCTGCATCGTCGAGTCGCCGGTCGCCAGCACGACGGGCGGCGGCGTCGTCGCACCGACGCCCTTGCCGACCGCGACCGAGCGGCGCACGCGGTGGCCGCGGAAGCGCAGCTCGACGCGCCAGCGCCCGGTCGCGCGCGCCCGCAGGCGCCGCGTCGCGACGGAGACCGCGCGCCGCAACCGCACCCTGTCGCACGTGCGCCGGGCGCGCGGCGGCGTGATGCACAGCTGCGGCGTCACGTCGCCGTTGCCCCAGCGGTCGACGACGCTGATGCGGCCCAGGGCGCCAGGCGGCAGGCGCCGCGGGACGACGAGCTCCAGGCGCGTCGCGCAGGACGACGTGCGCACGCTGTACTCGCCGTACGCGAGGCGACCGTCGGCCAGCCGGGCGGCCGCCACGAAGCGCCGCACGAGCCGATCGCAGCGCCACGTCACCGCTTCGCGCATGACCGTCTCGTCGCTCGCCGACGTGCGCGTGCCGAGCTTGACGAGCTGCTCGCCGACGCGCTCGTAGAACGTCACGGGGATGCCGGCGGCGCCGAAGAAATGCAGGCCGATGACGCCGATCTGGGTCGCGTCGGCGGCGAAGAAGTGGACCTCGACGGGCGGCGCCGGATAGGTCGATTGCGCGCCCGCCCGATCAGCGGCGAGCGCGACGGCGACGGCGATCACAGCGACGAGCGCAGACCGCGACCGCACGAACCGGCTCACCGTGCGGTGGTACCGCCACGCACCGCCGCGGCGACGAGCTTGGCGGCGATCGCCGTGCCGGTGATCGTGAGGTGCACGCCGTCCTCGCGGAAGATCGGGACGTCGTGGCCGCGATGCTGCATGAGCTCACGGTGGCCGGCAGGCGTGAAGACGACGTCGAGGCGCACCACGGTGACGCCGGGCAGGCCGGTGGCTGCGCGGAGGATGGCGTCGTTGATCGATGCAGCGACGAACGGGCGCTCGCCGCGCGGGATCGGCAGCGTGAGCCAGACGACGCGCGCCCTGCCCCGGCGCAGGTAGGTCAGCATCTGCTGGCGCGCGCGGCCCGCGTACTCGCGGGTCCACGCCTCGTCGCAGCATTGGTGCACCGAGCCGTCGTAGGCGCGCAGCGCGAAGTCGTCGGCCGCGCCGATCGACATGACGGTGACGTCCTGCTTGACGACCTTCGTCTGGAAGGCCGCCAGCGTCTCCCAGGGCCCGCCGGCCTTGACGAGCCCGGTTCCGAGGTGGACGTCGCTCTTCACGGTCGCGTCGTCGCCGAGCTCGTCGGCGAGGTAGCTGTCGAGTCCCTGCATCGACGAGTCGCCGGTCGCGAGCACGGTCAGCGGCGGCTTGCTCCTGAGGGCGCGCCGGCCGACGGCGAACGACCGCTTCGTCACGTGACCGCGCAGGCGCAGCTCGGCGCGCCAGCGCCCGCGCGTGCGCGGGCGAAAACGGTGCGTCACCACGGCGACGGCACGCGGGAACTTCAGCCTGTCGCAGGCGAACCTGCGACCGGGCGCCCGCAGGCAGAGCTGCAGAGCGATGTCGCCGTTGTTCCAGCGGTCGACGACGCGGACGCGCCCCACCTTGCCGCGCGCGACCTGGCGTGGCACCTTGAGCTCGAAGCGCGTCTTGCACGACGGCGTGCGCACCTGGTACCTGGCGCTGCCGGCACGGCCGTCGGCCGCGGTCGTATGGGCCTCGAACGTGCGCACGAGCCGGTCGCAGCGCCAGGCGACAGCGTCGATGAGAACCGCGGCCTGGCCTGCGGAACCGGCCCGCCTGCCGAGCTCTTGGAGCCTGTCACCGACGCGCTCGTAGAACGTGACGAGCGAGTTGGGCGCGCCGAAGAGCGAGAGCGTGACGACTCCGGGCCTGCTCGTGTCCGTGACGAGGTGGACGACGAGCGGGTACTGCACGGGCGCCTCGGCGCGCGCCGCACCCGCGCCGCTGCTCAGCAGCGCGATCGTCACGGCGAGGATGAAGGCGGGGTTCCTTCCCCGGATGCCCATACCGGCGAGCGTACTCCGTCAGGCGCCTGGAATCACGCAGCGCCGACGAGCGCGGCGCAGACCCAGTTGCGCGCGCCGCTGCCACCCGCCCACAGCTGTGCCGCGAGGCGGTCCTGCTCGGCCTTCGGCGCGAGGTACGCGTGCGGCGTCGAGCCGCCCAGCCCGCGCCAGGTGGCGGGCATGAACTGATAGAAGCCCGATGCGCCGGCGGAGTTGGGCGGCAGGTTCTGCCCGCCGGACTCGCACTGCACGATCGGCCACGGGATCGCCCACGGCCCGCCGGGGCCGACGGCCTTCAGCGCCCGCGCGCGCTGGGCAAGGAGCCTGGTCAGCGAGCGCTCGGCGCGGCGGCGGTCCGAGCGCGTGCCGCGCAGCAGCGCCGCCCGCGTGCGGCGTGCCGCGGCCAGCCGCGCGCGGCGCTCCTGCAGGCCGGCGGCGATCGTCGCAAGCGCCGCGTGGCGGCGGCGCACGGCCTCGGCCGCGACGCGCCGCTCCGCGGCGAGCTTCGTCAGCACGCGGCGCTGCGACAGCGCTTCGCGGCGTGCGCCCTGGACGGTGTCGGTGATGCGCTGGTCCTGCGCCTGTACGCGCTTGAGGAAGTCGACGGTCTCCAGCAGCTGCGCGAAGCCGTCGGAGTGCAGGACGACCGTGACGATGTCCGGACGCCCGCCGGTGTAGCGCTCGCGCAGCAGCGTCGAGAGCTTCTCGCGCGACTGCGTCAGCCGGGCGCGCAGGCGCAGGGCGCGGGCGCGCTGGCGGTTGCGGCGCTGCTGGGTCGAGGCGAGCACGGTCTCGGCGGCGCTGAGCTCGGCCTGCACCGCGGCGACGCGCCGCTCGAGGATCGCCACCTCGCGCGCGGTCGCGCGCTCGAGGCGCCCGAGCCGCGCCACGGAGCTCGACAGCGACTGCTCGCGGCCGCGCTGGGAGTCGATCCGGTCGCGCAGCCCGTTCTCGCTCTGCTGCCCGATCGCGGGCACGGCACCGAGCGCCGTGGCGAGGACGGCGAGGACGAGGACGGGTGCGCGCAGGCGAAGGCGATCCATGACGGGGGCGCGGGCCAAGCTAGCCCAGTCGGCGCGCGCAGGCGTAGGTCTGCACGAGGTCGTGCGGCGGGGTGCTCAGCCGACGGCGGCCGCGCTGCTCACGCGCGCGAGCGTCGCGGCGCCGCGACGCTCCCAGCCGGCGGCGGCGCTGCGCTTGGCGAGCGCGACCGCGGTCTGGGCGCTGCGCAGCGCCCCGCGCCGGTCGCCGGCGGCGAGCAGCAGCTCGGCGCGCAGGCGGTGAAGCTCGGGATCGCACCAGTGCTCGCCGCGGGCGCTGTAGGCCAGCGCCTCGTCGATCGCGACCAGCCCGGGTCCGTGCTCGCCGGCGCGCGCGAGCGCGTCGCCGAGCAGTCCCCGCAGCAGTGGGCGCAGGACGATCGCGCCGCCGGCGGTCCATTGCGCGGCGCCGCGACGGCACTCCTCGACGCCCGCATCGATCTCGCCGCCGTGCACGAGTGCCCAGCCGTGCAGTACCGAGGCCTGTCCGAGCCAGTCGCCGAAGCCCTCGTCGGTGGCGATCCGGATCGCGACCGCGGACTCGCGCAGCACGACCTCGCGCTCGTCGCAGATGAGCGCGGCGGCAGCGGCGGCGCACTGGATCTGAGCCTGGCTGTAGGGATGGGGGTCGGCGCGCAGGACGGCGGCGGCCTGGGCGACGGAGTCGCGCGCGCCGGCGCTGTCGCCGCGGCAGGCGAGCGCCAGGCCGCGGTGCGCGTGGGCGACGGCGGCCGGGTTGCGGCCGAAGCGCTGCGCGTGGGGGTGGTCGGCAGCGGGGTCGTAGAGCTCGATCGCGCGGGCGAGATGGGGCAGCGCCTCGCGATGGCGCCCGAGGGCGACGAGCGCGCCGCCGGCCTCGCACTCGGCCTCCAGCATCAGCTCGCGATCGTGCGCCTGCTCGGCGATCGAGATCTGCGTGCGCGCGAGCGCGAAGGCGTCCTCGGTGCGGCCGCCGGCGAGGCGGTACGTGGTCAGGCGCAGCATCGAGTGCAGCAGCTCCGTCGAGCCCTTCAGGTCGCGCGCGAGCAGCTCGGCGCGTTCGAAGTGGGCGACCGACGCGGGCGCGGACGCGTTCAGGCGCATGGCCAGCGCCTGCCCGGCGAGGACGCGCAGCGACAGCTCGGTGGCGCGGCGCTCGTCGCCGTCGGGCGTGCGCTTGCACAGTTCGACGGCGCGCTCGAAGTGGCCCGTCGCCTCGCCGAGCGCGTGCTGTGCGAGCGCCTGCAGCCCCGCCTCGCGCCAGTGGCCGATCGACTCCGGCAGCTCGCCGGCGTACTCGAGGTGGCGCGCGACGCGCTCGGGCTCGGCCTCGGCGACGTGCGGGAAGCTCGCGCTCAGGGTCCGGGCGATGCGCAGGTTGTGGTCGCGCAGGGCCGCCTGGCGCAGCGAGCTGCGCGCGGCGTCCTGCAGCAGGCTGTGGCGGAAGGCGTAGCGGCCGCGCGCGGTCGGCTCGACGACGTCCTCCGCGACGAGGCGTTCGAGGCCCCAGCTCAGCGCCGAGCGCTCGATCCCGCCGACGGCCTCCAGCAGCGTGACGTCGAACTCGCGGCCGATCGTCGCCGCGAGCTGCGCGACGGCGCGCGCCGTCGAGTCGCGATCCAGGCGCGCCATCAGGCAGCCGTAGAGGGTCTGTGCGATCGCATCCGGCGTGCCCTGCGTGGCGAGCTGCGTGCGCGTGAGCTCCTCGGCGAGCAGCGGCGACCCTCCCGCGCGCTCGGCGAGCTGGGCGACGAGGCCGTCGGGCAGTGTGCCCTCGGCGGCGACGAGCTCGACGAGGCGGCGGCCTTCGTCGGCATCGAGGCGGCCGAGCTCGACGCGCTGCAGCGCCGTGCTGCGGGGCGCGACGAACTCGCGGCGGGCGGTCAGCCCGAGCATGAGCGCCACCTCGCGCGGCCCGTCGAGCAGCGCTCCGATGAGCTCGATCGTCGTCGGATCGGCCCAGTGCAGGTCCTCGACGACGAGCAGCAGCGGCGCGCGGCGGGCCTCGGCGCAGAGCGCGTCGGCGAGCACGGCAAGCGATTCGCGGCGCCGGCGCAGCGGACCCATCGCGGGCAGGGCGGCGATGCCGTCGGGCTGCGCGACGCCGAGCACGTCCGCCAGCAGCGCGACCGCGCGCTCGCCGCCGTGCAGCGATCGCGCATGCTGCGCCAAGCGCGCGGAGGCGTCGGCGCCGTCGAGCCGCCAGTGGCGGCGCAGGCCGGTGCGCAGCGGGTGCAGCGCGCTGCCGCGGTGATAGGGGCTCGTCGCGCAGTGCAGCAGCGTCATCCCGAGGGTCTCGCGCGCGCTTGCGGCGAGCGCATCGAGCAGGCGTGTCTTGCCGACCCCGGCCTCGCCGCGGATCAGCACGGCGCTGCGCACCCCGTCGGCGGCGCGCTCGGCCAGCGCCTGCAGCAACGCGCGCTCGCCGGTGCGCCCGACGAGCGGTGTCGGCGCATGGCGGGCGCCGGCGGCCGGGTCCAGCGGGGCGCTGACGACGTGCAGGTTGTCGGCGCCGAGGGGCTCGAAGGCGAAGTGGGTCGCGACGTGCACGTGGGTGGCGGCGTCGACCGTCAGCCGGTCGGGCGCGCTGGAGGCCTGGACGCGGGCCGCGATGCGCGGCGTGTCGCCGAACGCGTTGGCAGCGTCGGCACCGTCGCCGGCGGCGCCGGTGGCGACGGCGAGCCGCACGGAGAGGGGCAGGCCGAACTCGCGCTCGACGGCCTCGCACGCGGCGGCGAGCGTGCGCAGGATCTCCCAGCCGCAGCACACCGCGCGCAGCGCGTCGTCGTCCTGCGCGCGCGGATGGCCGAAGAAGATCGCGACACCGTCGCAGACCCACGGCTGGACGTGCCCGCGCAGGCGCGCCGCGACCTCGCCGCAGATCGCGTGCAGGCGGGTGGTGAGCGCGGCGCGCGGCTCGGGGCCGAGCGCATGCAGTTGCGGCGTCTCGGCCAGATCGCAGAGCAGGACGGTGATCAGCTCGCGCGGCGCGGCGGCGGCGGGCTCGCCGGCCGGCGTTGCGGCGCCGTTGCGGGCGGTCAGGATGCGGCCGTCGTCCGCGGCCGCCCCGAGGACGTCGACGAGCTCCTCACGCAGCGCTGCGAACGTCGTGTCGTCGAGCGAGAACTCCAGGCGCAGCGCGGTATGCGACACGCGACGGCGCCGCTCGAGCACGGCGAGCGAGCGTTCGACGATCTCACCGAATGTCGGATCCATCAGTGTGGGCGCACGAGGCCCAGGCGTCCCCAGAGTGCGACGAGCAGCGCGAAGATGATGGTGATCGTGAGCATGGCCGGGTTCTCCTGGCCATGTATCGGCAGCTCGCGCCGGTTCCTACACGGGCGAGCGCGAGATCTCTGCGCTTCGTCCGGTCACACGACCGGCGTCGGCGGCTCGCCGCCGTCGAGCACCGCGATGACGTTGTCGGCGCACAGCTTCGCCATCGCGTCGCGGGTCGCCCGCGTCGCCGATCCGACGTGCGGGACGAGCACCGTGTTGGGCAGCTCGACGAGCTCCGCGGGGACCGCCGGCTCGTTCTCATAGACGTCCAGGCCGGCCGCCGCGAGCGGGCCGTCGCGCAGCGCGCCGACGAGCGCCGCGGTGTCGACGACGGCGCCGCGGCAGGTGTTCACCAAGATCGCGCCGGGCTTGCACGTGGCGAGCGTCGCGGCGTTCATCATGTGCTTCGTCTCAGGCGTCAGGTTGACGTGCAGGCTGACGAAGTCCGACACCGCCAGCAGCTCGGCGAGCTCCAGTCGCTTCGCGTGGTACCAGCTGGCCGCCTCCTCCATCGGCTGCGAGTCGGTGAAGACGATCTTGCAGTCAAAGCCCGTCAGCAGCTCGGCGACGCGCTGGCCGATGCGGCCGAAGCCGACGAGGCCGATCGTCGCGCCGCTCAACTCGCGGCCGAGGAACTGCTCGGGCTCCCAGCCGGCCCAGTCGCCGCGGCGGAGGATCCGGTCGGTCTCGACGATCCGCCGGCCGGCGGCCTGCATGAGCGCGACGGCGAGCTCGGCGGTCGCGTTCGTCAGGACGTTGGGCGTGTTCGTCGCGCGCAGTCCGCGCTCGCGGACGGCGTCGGTGTCGATGTTGTCGAAGCCGACGGCGAAGTTCGAGACGATCTTGAGCTGCTCGCCGGCGCGGTCGAGCAGCTCACCGTCGACCGGCACGGTGGGATCGGCGACGAGCGCGTGCGCGCCGGGCGCGTGCTCGAACAGCCAGTCGCGATCGAACGGCAGGCCGCCGACCTCGACGTCGAAGCGCTCGGTCAGCCTGTTCAGCCCCGCCACGGGGATGGTGCGGGCGACGACGACCTTCATGGCGATGCCGGGTGGTCCCTTGGGCGCATGCACGTCATCATTGCGAAATGGCCTATTCCGTACCGGACCTCCCGTATCCCTACGAGGTGCTCGAGCCGCACATCAGCGCGGACACGATGCGCTTCCACCACGACAAGCACCACCAGACGTACGTCGACAAGGCCAACGCCGCGCTCGCAGGCACCGGCCTGGAGGATGCGGACCCGCGCGAGCTGCTCACGCAGCTCACCAAGCTCCCGGCCGACAAGCGCGACGCGATCACCAACAACGTCGGCGGGCACTACAACCACACGCTCTTGTGGGAGACGATGACGCCCGGCGGCGCCGCGCAGCCCAAGCGCGACGGCCGTCTCGCAGCTTCGATCCGCGAGACGTTCGGCTCGTTCTCCGGCTGCAAGGAGACGATCAAGGAGGCGGCGCTGAGCCAGTTCGGCTCGGGCTGGGCGTGGCTGGTGTCCGACGGCTACCGCGTCCTGATCGTCACGACGTCCAACCAGGACTGCCCGCTCTCAGACGAGCTCGAGCCGTTGCTCGGCATCGACGTCTGGGAGCACGCCTACTACCTGGACTACGAGAACCGGCGCCCGGACTACATCGACGCCTGGCTGAACACGGTCAACTGGGACGTCGTCGAGCAGCGCTATCTCGACGCGCCGGTGCCCGAGGTGGCGGACATCCTGGTTCGGGAGGTCACCGTCTGCAGCGCGCAGCGGCGCTTCGGCGAGGTGACGCCCGACGACGCTCGCCAGCACTCGACCGAGCTGAAGGCGCTCGCCGGCTGGGGCCCGATGGCGAAGGTCGGCGCGATCGCCCGCGGCTGGGGCGATCTCGCGGACACGATGCGCAAGCGCGGGGCGGCGACCGTCGCCGACCTCGATCCGGGACTCGTCGAGAAGGCCGCGCTGGAGCTGTGGATCATCCCGCCCGACCGCTCGATGGTGTGAGCGTTCAGCCCTCCTCGGCGGGTTTGGGCGAGGTGAAGCTCGGCGCCTCGTAGGCCTTGCCGGGGATGGCGCCGAGGATGATCAGGCGCAGGCCGTCGTCACCGGGCAGCAGCTGACGCTTGGCGCTGGGCCCGACGCGCACGGCCATGTCGGGCGCGAGTGCGATCTGCTCGCCGTCGATCGAGATCGCGCCGCCGCCGCCGAGCACGACGAAGACCTCCTCCTGCCCGTCCGCGACGTGATCGTGGTTGGGATAGAACTCGCCCGCCCCGGCCGGCATGTCGAGCACCTGCATGCCGAACGACGTCACCCCGAGGCTGTGGCGCGCGAGCTTGAAGGCGCCGCCCATCTTGGCGTCCATCTCGTCGAAGCGCTTGGCGGTGTAGTCGGACATGTGGGTGTCGTCTCCTGGGTCTGGCGGGCTGGTTGGGGAAAGGGTAGTTGCGCGCGTTCGCGCGTCGTCACGATCTCCGGCGTCGCGATCGCCCGCCACGTCGACGACAACTGCATCGTCGAGGGGAGGGGTTGGACCGGTTCGTGCCCGAGGACACGGACGCATGGAGAATCGACACTCGGACCTCCTGACGGGCGGCTTGTGCCACGAATCCATGCAATGCGTGGAATATCGACACCCCGCCCCGCGCTCCCGGTCCGGATGTCACTTCTCCATGCCACCGGTGTCGATTCGCGTGCAGCTATGACGGATCGATCGGCGCGGGCTCGCCGTCCGTCATGACTGCACGTATGACAGGCGCCGTCGACGGCCCGCGGGCGCCTGCGCCGCAACCGTCATCCCTGCACCACGGCCGGCACGGGCCGATCCGGTCTCCCTGCTCCTCGTCGATGCAGTTCTGACGGCTCGCCACCCGCGCCTCCGGAGCGCGCCGATCACCGCGATCTCGGTCGCTGCCTGCCGTCGTCCAGCCGCGCCAGCTCCGCGCGCAGATCCACGACGATCTGCTCGATCCGCTGCACGCTGCGGTCCAGCGCGTCGACGTGGCCGCGTGCCTGGGCGATGTCGCCGTCCTCGCTCCCCTCCGCAGGCCAGACCTCCATCAGGCGGTCGGCGAGGTCGGCGATCTCGATCCCGGTCAGCCGGTCAAAGCCCATGATCCGCTCGCGCCGCCGCGCCATCACGCCACCGGCCGCAGATGGCGCAGCGGCCTGCCCTCGCGCAGCTCGCGCACGACCGCCTCGACGAGGCCATCGCCGTCGGACCGGCGCCCGTCGGTCACGGCCGCGACGATGCCGCGCTTGCGCTGGATCAGCGCGGCCATCGTCTCGTCGATCGTGTCGGCGGCGAGCAGGTACCAGGCGGTGACGGCGTCGTGCTGGCCGATGCGGTGGCAGCGGTCCTCGGCCTGGTCGTGCATCGCCGGCGTCCACTCGAGCTCCAGGAACGCGACGTTCGACGCGCGCGTCAACGTGATCCCCTGGCCCGCGACGCGGGTCGCGCCGACCAGCAGCTGCGGCCCGTCCGAAGACTGAAATGCCTGCACCGCGGCCTCGCGCGCCGCCGCCGAGTCGCGCCCGAGCAGGTGCACGGCAGCGGGGAAGCGCTCGATCAGCGCCTCCTGCACCTCGACGTGCCGGGCGAACACGACCAGCGGCTCGCCGGATTGCAGGAAGTCGTGGATCCACGTCAGCGCGGCCGCGAGCTTGCCGCGTGCCGCCAGTCGTTGCAGCGTCCCGAGCTGCGCGAGCCGCTCCGCACGCAGCGTCGCCGCGATCTTCGCGTTGAGCTCGCGCAGGTCCAGCGGCTGGGAGCGCAGCCAGGCGATGACGTCCTCTTCCGCCAGCCGGTACTCCTTGGAGTTCGACAGCGCGACCGGGACGACGACCTGGCGCTTGGCCGGCAGCTGCGGCAGCACCTCGGACTTCAGGCGCCGCACGAAGCAGCGCCGGCGCAGATGCCAGTGCAGCCGCTCCTCCGACGAGTCGCCACGGAACTGGCGCGCGAACTGCGCGCCCGAGCCGAACTCCTCCAGCCGCCCGATCACGCGCAGCTGCGCGACGAGCTCCTCGGCGTGGTTCATGACCGGCGTGCCGCTCAGCGCCAGCCGCAGCCCGTCGGCATGGACGGACGCGGCGAGCCGCCGCACCGCCTGCGTGCGCTTGGCCTGCGGGTTCTTGACGTAGTGCGACTCGTCGACGACGAGCGCACGCGGCTTGGCCCGGCCGAGCGCCTCGCGGTGCGCGGCGACGATCTCGTAGTTGAGGATCGTGATGTCGGCGCGCGGCGCGACCGCGACGCCGCGGCCCTCGACGAGGCGCACGCTGCGATGCGGCAGCCAGTGCGCGGCCTCGCGCTGCCAGTTGAGCTTTAGCGACGCCGGGCAGACGACGATCGCCGGAAACGCCGCCGCGGCCTCGAGCGTCGCCAACGCCTCGACGGTCTTGCCGAGGCCCTGCTCGTCGGCCAGAAAGCAGCGCTTGGCGTCCAGCGCGTAGCGCACGCCGGCCCACTGAAACGGTGCCAGCTCCCCGCCGAGCACCGCCGCCACCTCCTCGATCGGCTCGCCGGTCGTCGCCCGCGAGCGCTTGATCTCGCCGACCGCCGCCGCGTGCTCGGCGCGCAGCTCGCCGAGCACGAGCGCGCCCGAGCCGTCGACCTCGACGCCCCAGGTCGCGATGAACGCGTCCAGCGGTTCGACGATCCAGGGGTCGATCGGCAGCGTGCTGCTGCGCTCGTCGCCGCCGGGCAGCTTGCTGAACGCCTTGCCGGCGTCGGGATCCCACAGCACGTCGAGGCGCAGGCGCTCGCCGTCGAACGTCCGCGCGGCCGTCAGCCGGGCGGGCGGCGGCGCGTCGGTCCCCGACAGCAGCGCGTCGACGCAGCGGCGCGCGCCGGCCTCCAGCCGCACGGCGTCCTGGTCGGCGAGCGCCGTCGCGCCGGCGCGCGTCAGCGGCGCGAGCACGCTGCCGTCCTCGCGCGAGATCGAGCCGTCGAGCAGCTCGGCGGGCGGCGTGCCCGCGCGCGTGGACAGCACCCACCAGCCGCGCCCGTCGTAGCGCACCGCGCCCACGTTGCCGACCCAGCGGCGCTCGATCGCGGCCAGCCAGGCGACGACCTCCCCGGACGCCGACAGCTCGGGAAAGCGCTCGATGACGTCCGCGACGTGGACGCCGACCCAGTCGTCGACGATCGCCCACCACTCGCGCCGCTCCCAGTCGAAGCGCCGCCCCGGGATGCCGCGCACGACATGGACGATGCGAGCGTCGTAGGGGAACGACAGCACGACGATCTGCTCGTCGCCGTGTGCGCGAAGCTCGACGTTGGGACGGTGCGGGGCGAGCTCCATCGGCCCTGCCACGGTAGCCGGATCGCCAGCTGTTCCTCGCCTCGTGGGTCGACCCACTAGCGCGCCAGCTCGAACCAGATCTCCTCGCCGGCCTCGCCGCGCACGCCCCAGGCGTCGGCCATCCGCTCGACGATCTGCAGCCCCATCCCCCCGAGCGAGGGCGTCTCGCGCGAGTGCAACAGGGCGTCGGGCGAGACCTCGGGCGCGTCGCCGGCGACCGCGACCAGCACGCGGTCGGGCGCGACGCGCACCGTCAGGCGCAGCACGCGGTCCGGACGCGGCTCGACGTCGGCGACGAAGACCGCGATCAGCTCCGATGCCATCAGCAGGATCCGGTAGCCGAGCTCGCTGCCGAGCCCCGGCGTGGCGGCCAGCTCGCGCCTCGCGATTCCCGCCGCGGCGGCGGTCGCCGGCAGCTCGACAATGCGCTCGGATGTGGAAGTTTCGCCGGGCATCGCGCGTTGTCTACCCGATCTCTGCGCGCGCGGTCGCGCGCCAAGCGTCCGCCGGTCATGGAGGATCTCAGCGACGTGCCGATATTGGACATGATGTCCACTGCACCGACGTCTGCCGCCAGCGCGGCCCGGTCGCGCCCCGGGCGGCTGCTCGGCGATGTGCTGGTCGGCCTTGGCTTCTGCGACCGCGAGGTGGTCGAGCGGGCCGTCAGCGACGCCCGCGCCAGCGGCCGCCCGATGGGCCAGGTGCTGATCGAGATCGCCGCGCTGACACCCGATCAGCTCGCGATCGCCGTCGCCGAGCGCTTCGGCCTGCAGCACGTCAGCCTCGAGTCGCTGCGGCCCGACGTGTCGGCCATGCAGCTCGTGTCCGCGACCGCGATGCGGCGCCTGGACGCGGTGCCGATCGGCTACCGCGACGACACGCTGCTCGTGGCGATGGTGAACCCGACGAACGTGCTCGCGCTCGACGACCTCGCGATGCTCACCGATCTGCGCGTCGAGCCGGTCGTCGTCTCGCGCGAGGACCTCGACGTCCTGCTGCAGCGCGTCAACAGCCTCGAGCCCGACGTCGAGGAGGACCTCGAGCTCGAGCCGGTCCCCGCAGTCGAGACCCCAGACGCGCTCGTCACCTCCGCCGACGACGCCCCGACCGTCAGGCTCGTGCGCTCGATCATCGCCAACGCGATCGACGCCGGCGCGTCCGACGTGCACTTCGACCCGCACGACGGTGAGCTGCGCGTGCGCTACCGCATCGACGGGATCATGGCCGAGGCGATGGCGATCCCCCAGCGCCAGGCCGCGAAGGTCATCTCGCGCGTCAAGATCCTCAGCGACCTCGACATCTCCGAGCGGCGCCTGCCCCAGGACGGGCGCATGAGCATCACGCTCGAAGGGCGCCGGATCGATATCCGAGTGACGATCGTCCCGCTCGTCGGCGGGGAGTCGGCGGTGCTGCGGGTGCTCGATCCCGGGACGCGCCCGCTGTCGCTCGGCGAGCTCGGCATGGGCGACAGCGACCGCGAGCGGGTCGAGGCGGCGCTGCGCCGCTCGCACGGCGCGATCCTCGCCACGGGCCCGACGGGCTCGGGCAAGTCGACGTCGCTGTACGCGTCGGTTGGCGTCGTCAGCACGCCGGAGAAGACGCTCATGACGATCGAGGATCCGGTCGAGTACCGCCTGCCCGACGTCAAGCAGATGCAGGTCTTCGAACGCGCCGGGCTCAGCTTCGCGACCGGGCTGCGGGCGATCGTGCGTGCGGACCCGGACATCATCATGGTCGGCGAGATGCGCGACCGCGAGAGCGCGAAGATCGCCATCGAGGCCGCGCTGACCGGCCATCTCGTGCTCTCCACGCTGCACACCAACAGCGCGCCGGCGGCGCCGGCGCGGCTCGTCGACATGGGCGTCGAGCCGTACCTCGTCGCCTCGGCGCTGGACTGCGTCGTGGCGCAGCGACTGGCGCGCAAGCTCTGCACCTCGTGCCGGCGCTCGGTCGCCGTCCCCGCCAGGGATGTGGGCCTCACGGGCCACCGCAAGGTCGAGGTCTACGAGCCCGTCGGCTGCCAGCGCTGCCGCACGACGGGCTATCGCGGCCGGATCGGGCTCTTCGAGGTCATGACGGTGAGCGAGGAGATCCGCGCGCAGATCGTCGCCCGCGCGCCGGCGGGCGAGATCGCCGCGACGGCGATCGCGCAGGGCATGCGGACGCTGCAGGAGGACGGGCTGGACAAGGTGCGCGCGGGCCACACGACGCTCGCCGAGGTCGCGCGCGTCTGCGGCTGACCGCGGCCAGTGCGTAGTTACTGCGGTCAAGTACCGCACCGCTGCCGCCGACTACCAGTCGAAGATGGCCACTACCCAAGCCCAGACCCCGGAGACCGCACGACGCGCGCGCCCAGGCAGGCTGCTCGGCGACGTCATCGTCGAACTCGGCTTCTGCGACCGCGAGACCGTCGAGGAGGCCGTCCGCGAGGCACGCGCCTCGGGGCGCCCGATGGGCCAGCTCCTGCTCGAGCAGCACCGGCTGAGAGATCATCAGCTGGGGATCGCCGTCGCCGAGCGCTTCGGCCTGAAGTTCGTCGACCTCAAGGTCGCCGCGCCCGACGTCACCGCGCTCAGCATGATTCCCGAGGCCGCGATGCAGCGTCTGGACGCGGTGCCGATCGGCTTCCGCGACGACGGCTCGCTGCTCGTCGCGATGGTCGATCCGCGCAACCTGCTCGCCACCGACGACATCGCGATGCTGACGAACCGCAACGTCGTCCCCGTCGTCGTCACGCGCGACGACCTCGACGCGCTGCTGACGCGCAGCGGCCGCCTCGGCGACCTGATCGAGGACGAGGAGCCGGAGTCCGGGGAGGATGACGAGGCCGCGCTGCAGGCAGCTCTCGAGCAGGCCGCCGACGACGGCCCGACCGTCAAGCTCGTGCGCTCGATCATCGCCCAGGCGATCAGCCAGGGCGCCTCCGACGTCCACTTCGATCCCGACGACGGCGAGCTGCTCGTGCGCTACCGCGTCGACGGCATGATGCGCGACGTCACGCGGATCCCCGCGCGCCAGGCCGCCCGCGTCATCTCCCGCATCAAGATCCTCAGCGAGCTCGACATCTCCGAGCGGCGCGTCTCGCAGGACGGCCGCATGTCGCTCACCATCGACGGCCGCAAGGTCGACATCCGTGTCGTGACGGTGCCGCTCGTCGCCGGCGAGTCGGCGGTCCTGCGCGTGCTCGACCCGGGCGATTCGCCGCTGTCGCTGCACGAGCTCGGGATGGACGACGCCGACCGCGAGCGCGTCGAGAAGGCGCTGCGCCGCGGCCACGGCGCGATTCTCGCGACCGGGCCGACGGGCTCGGGCAAGTCGACGACGCTCTACGCCAGCGTCGGCCTCGTCAGCACGCCCGAGAAGACGATCATGACGATCGAGGATCCCGTCGAGTACCGCCTTGCGCGCGTCAAGCAGATCCAGGTCTTCGAGCGCGCCGGCGTCACGTTCGCCTCGGGTCTGCGCTCGATCGTGCGCGCCGACCCGGACATCATCATGGTCGGCGAGATGCGCGACCGCGACAGCGCGAAGATCGCGATCGAGGCGGCCCTCACCGGGCACCTCATGCTGTCCAGCCTGCACACCAACAGCGCCCCCGCCGCGGCCGCCCGGCTCGTGGACATGGGCATCGAGCCCTACCTCGTGGCCTCCGCGCTGGAGTGCGTCGTCGGCCAGCGCCTCGTGCGCCGCCTGTGCCTGCAGTGCTGCCGCGCCGTCACGGTGCCCGGCAGCGACGCCGGGCTGGAGAGCGGCGAGGAGATCGCCGTCTGCGAGGCCGGCGACGGTTGCATGCAGTGCAGCGAGACGGGCTACCGCGGTCGCGCCGGCCTCTACGAGGTCATGATCGTGACCGAGGAGATCCGCTCGCTGATCGTCGCGCGGGCGACGGCGGGTGAGATCTCACGCGTCGCCGTCTCCCAGGGCATGCGCACGCTGCGCGACGCCGGCCTGGCGAAGGTCCGCGCGGGCGAGACGTCGCTCGCCGAGATCGCACGCGTCACCGGCTGAGCATCCGCTGACGACCGCGGCGACGGGCCCCGGCGATAGCCTGCGGCGCGCATGCCCCCGGACTTCCTGCCGCTGCCCGACCGCAGCCCCAAGCCACGCGGCTCGGGCCTGACGCACGTCATCGACACCGGCCTCAGCACCGCCGAGGTCGGCGGGATGCTGCGCCAGGCCGCCGCGCACATCGACATGGTCCGCCTCGGTTGGGGCTCGGCCTACGTCACGGCCGACCTCGACGAGAAGCTCGCCGCCTACCGCGCGCACGACGTGCCGGTCATGCTCGGCGGCACGCTGACCGAGCTGGCGTGGCTGCACGGCCGCGTCGACGAGCTGTGTGGCTGGCTCGACGAGCTCGGCATCGACGCGCTCGAGGTCTCCAGCGGCGTCGTCGCGATCCCGCCGGCCGAGAAGGCCGCGCTGATCGAGCGCCTCGCCGCGCGCTACACGGTGTACGCCGAGGTGGGGGAGAAGGACCCGGACGCGCTGATGGCGCCCTATCGCTGGGTCGCGCTCATCCGCGAGGCGCTCGAGGCGGGCGCGCAGCTCGTCATCTGCGAGGGTCGCGCGACCGGGACCGCCGGGCTGTATCGCCCCGACGGTGAGGCGCGCACCGGCCTGATCGACGAGATCGTCCACGAGGTCGACCGCGGCAAGCTCGTCTTCGAGGCGCCGCAGAAGCACCAGCAGGTGTGGCTGATCGAGCGCTACGGGCCCGACGTGAACCTCGGCAACGTGCCGCCGGCGGAGGTGCTGTCGCTCGAGACGCTGCGCCTGGGCCTGCGCGCGGACACGCTGGCGCAGTTTCATGCGCCGGGCGACGCACCGTGAGCGAGCGCGTCGCCGTCCTGCTGACCGGCGTCGGCAAGCGCTACGACATCGTCAGCGCGTTCGGCCGGCACGCGTTCACGATCGCCGCCGATCCCAACCCGCTTGCGCCCGCACGCCACGCGGCGGACCTGCACGTGACGCCGCCGCGGATCGACGATCCCGACTACATCCCGTTCCTCGAGCGGATCGCCGCCGAGCACGGCGTCGGCGCGGTCGTGCCGCTGACCGACCTCGACCTCGAGGTGCTGGCCGCCGCCGGCGACCGGCTGCCCGCCTTCGTGCCGCCGGCGCAGATCGCGCGCGCGACGTACGACAAGTACGCGACCCACGAGCTGCTGCTGGCGCACGGCCTGCCGTCGCCGCCGACCGTGCTGCCGGGTGAGCAGGCGGGTGGGGTCGATTTCTTTCCGGTCATGGTCAAGCCGATCCACGGCTCGGGCGCGCGCTCGATCCACCCCGCCGCCGACCGCGCCGAGATGGAGTTCTTCGTCGGCTACGTCAAGGAGCCGGTGATGATCCAGAAGCTCATGGACGGGCCGGAGTTCTCGATCGACATCCTCTGCGACCTCGACGGACGCTGCCTCAACGCGATCCCGCGCACGATGATCGAGTCGCGCGGCGGCGAGTCGATCAAGGGCACCGTGATCCACGACGAGGAGCTGATCGAACTCGGGCGCGCGGTCTCAGAGACGCTCGGCTTCCGCGGCCCGGCGACCGTGCAGGCGTTCCGCGACGCCGAGACCGGCCTCGGCATCACCGACGTCAACACGCGCTTCGGCGGCGCCTTCCCGGCGCCGATGTACGCCGCCCGGCCGGGGCGCACGTACCCCGAGCTGATCGTGCGGATGGCGCGCGGTGAGACGATCGAGCCGCACGTCGGCGACTTCGCCCACGGGCACACGTTCACGCGCTACTTCTGGCAGCTCGAGCTCGACGCGCAGCTGTACCCGACCGGCCGTGACATCGTGCCCGGCGGCCCGCCCGCCCCGCGCGCGGCTACGCCGTAGCGTCGGCGGCGAGCGGCGGCGGGATGATCGCGGCCGCTGCCGGGGCGCGGACGTCGCGCTGGTGGACACGCGACTGCAGCCGGCCGAACAGCAGGATGCCGCCGACGAGCCCGACGGTCAGCGGGATGCCCCAGGCGATGCCCTGCCCGAGTTGCGTGGCGATCGGTCCCGGGCAGGCGCCCGAGATGCCCCAGCCGATCCCGAACAGCACGCTGCCGGCGACGTGGCGGCGCTCGGGCCGCACCGCCGTCCAGGCGACGCGCTCGCCCGTCAGCAGCGCCCGCGGCGCGCGCCGGCGCAGGATCGACAGGCCGACGAACGACGTCGTGACCGCCGCGCCGAAGAAGAAGAACAGGTAGGTGCCCTGGAACAGCAGGCCCTCGCGAATCGTCTCGGGGCTCGTCAGGCCCGACCACGACAGCGTCACGCCGAAGACGATGCCGATGATCGCCGCTGCCAGCCGCGTGCTCATGAGATCAGCGCCTCGGTGGCGAAGGCGACGACGATCGCGGTGGCGAAGAACGTCGCCGTCGCCACGAAACTGGCGGGCGACGCCATCGCGTTGCCGCTCAGCCCGTTGCCCGACGTGCAGCCGCCGGCGATCTTCGTGCCCAGGCCGATGAGCAGGCCGCTGGCGAAGAGGATCGCGACGATCGCGATCGTGCCGCCGGTGCCGCTGAACGTCGCCGTCAGCCAGCTGTAGCCCTCGAACGTCTGGCCGGCGAACAGCGCGTAGCCCGCACCGCCGGCGATCAGCCCGAACAGCATCCAGCCGAAGGGCCCGAACGACAGGCGCCGCGCGGCGACGGTCTCGACGACGTCTGACCAGGCGCCCATCGCGCCGAGGCGCGCGTTCATGAGCCAGCGCATCGCGATCACGCACAACCCGAGCACCGGACCGCCGACGAACCACGGTAGTTGCGACTGCAGCAATGGGACCCCCGTCACGGGCGAAAGGCAGGATTCCCGATCAACAATACCGGATCATGGCCCCCGCTCAGGCCGCGTCGAAGCGAGCCGCGCGAACGCCGCGACTCCGACCGGGCTACGACGCGGCCGGGCTGAGCGCGCGCTCGTCGCCGCCGGCCACGAGCGCCGCGTAGCGCCCGCCGGCGGCCAGCAGCTCCCCGTGCGTGCCGCGCTCGGCGATCCGCCCGCGCTCGAGCACGACGATCTCGTCGGCGTCGCGGACCGTCGACAGGCGGTGCGCGATCGCGATCGTCGTGCGGCCCTCGGCGAGGTTGTCGAGTGCCTCCTGGACGGCGCGCTCGGTCTCGGAGTCCAGCGCGCTCGTCGCCTCGTCGAGCACGAGCACCGGCGGGTTGCGCAGGATCGTGCGAGCGATCGCGATGCGTTGCTTCTCACCGCCCGAGAAGCGGTAGCCGCGCTCGCCGACGACCGTGTCGTAGCCGTCGGGCAGCCCGTCGATCATGTCGTGGATGTGCGCCGCGCGGGCGGCGGCGACGAGATCCTCGTCGCTCGCGCCGGGGTGGGCGAAGCGCAGGTTGTCGGCGATCGAGGCGTTGAAGAGGTAGGTCTCCTGCGACACGAGGCCGACCGTCTGCGCGAGCGAGTCGAACGTCAGGGCACGCACGTCGACGCCGTCGATCGTGACGCGCCCGCCGGTGACGTCGTACAGCCGCGCGACGAGGTAGCCGAGCGTCGTCTTGCCGGCGCCGGTCTCGCCGACGATCGCGGTCGTCGTGCCGGGAGCGATCACGAGGTCGACGCCGGCGAGGGTCGCTGCGCCGTCGGGGTCGTAGCGAAACCCGACCTGCTCGAAGCGCACCTCGCCGCGCACGCGCCGCGGATCCAGCGTGCGCGCGTCGCCGCGCTGCGTCACGTCGACCGGCAGGTCGAGGTACTCGAAGATCCGCTCGAACAGCGCGCGCGAGGCGCGGATCTCGACGCGCACGTTCAGCAGCGAGCCGATCGGGTGCATGATTCGCGTCTGCAGCGTCGTGAACGCGACGAGGGTGCCGATCGTGATCCCCGATGAGCCGCCGGCGATCGCCAGGCCCGCGAAGAGGTACACGAGCGCCGGCATGATCGCCATGCTCGTGTGGACCGCCGACATCCGCCAGCGGCCGGCCATCCGGGACTGCACCTCGAAGTGCGCGAGGCGCTCGGATTCTGACTCGAAGCGCTCGGCGAGCTCGGGCGTGCGACCCATCGTCTTGCCGAGCATGACCCCGGAGACCGACAGCGACTCGACGACGAGTGCGCTCATGTCCGCCATCCGGCGCTGGCGGCGGGTGGTGATCTGCTTGCGCTCGTCGCCGACCCGGCGGGTGATCCAGACGAAGAGCGGCAACAGCACGAGGCTGAACGCGGCCAGGCGCCAGTCCAGCAGGATCATCGCCACGACGGTCGCGAGCACGATCGTCGAGTTCGACACGACCGACGTCGCGGTCTCGGTGACGACCTGCTGGACGCCGCCGATGTCGCTGGCGATGCGCGCCTGCACCTCGCCGGTGCGGGTGCGGGTGAAGAACGCCAGCGACATGCGCTGCAGATGGCGGTAGACGGCAGTGCGCAGGTCGTGCATCACGCGCTGGCCGACGACCGTCGACATGTAGGTCTGCACGACGGTCAGCGCGCCGCCCGCGACGGCGACCGCGACCATGCCGGCGACGAGCCAGGCAAGCAGCGTCGTGTCGGCCTGTGGGATCGCCGTGTCGAGCACCGCGCGCAGCAGAAACGGCGTCGTCGTGCCGAGCCCGGCGCTGAGGAGGATCAGCGCGAGCACCGCGCCGAGCCGAGCGCGGTAGGCGCGAAACAGATTGACGATCCGGCGTGTCTGAGGGCCCATGGCGATGGCGGCAGTGTACTTCGTTGCACGTACAACTAAAAGGGGTGTGGTGTTTCGCACGTAGGTGACCTGGGCACCTAGATCCCTTCGCAAGCGATCACATGGAGGTTCACATGCGCAAGGTCCTACTCGGCGCGGCATGCGCCGGCGCACTGCTCGGCGGTCCCGCAGCCACGGCGGCATCGGCCGCGCCGAACGAGCGCGCGTGCGCGAACGGCCACGGCACGCAGCACGCCCACGCGACCGTTCCGCACGCCAACCATCAGGCCCACATGAGCATCCCGCACTACTGCGAGCACTGAGGGCGAGGGGTTTCGGGCGCGGCGCGGTCGGCGATACTGGCGCCGTGCCCGAGGCGCCGCTCTTTGCGTTTCAGTCGGTCAGCGTCGGGCCGCCCGACGCGCGCCGGCTCGACGGCCTGGACGCGGAGCTGCCGGCGGACGGACTGACGGTCATCGCCGGGTCGTCGGGGTCGGGCAAGTCGACGCTGCTGCGCCTGTGCAACCGCCTGGAGGTGCCGTCGCAGGGCGTCGTGCGCCACCGCGGCAGCGATGTCGCGCAGCGCGATCCGCTCGAGCTGCGGCGCGAGGTCGCGATGGTCTTCCAGCGGCCGGTCACGTTCGCCGGCACCGTGCTCGACAACCTGCGCGAGGCCGACCGCGACTGCGACGAGGCACACGGCGCCGAGCTGCTCGAGCGTGCCGGCCTCGATGCCGGCTTCCTGTCGCGCGATGCCGGTGCGCTGTCAGGCGGCGAGGCCCAGCGCGTCTGCCTGGCGCGCTCGCTCGCGACGAACCCGCGTGTGCTGCTGATGGACGAGCCGACGTCGTCGCTGGACGGCAAGGCGGCGACCGTGCTCGAGCGGCTCGCGCGCCAGCTCGTGCAGGACGGCACGCCGGTGGTGTGGGTCACGCACTCCGAGCAGCAGCTGCAACGGCTCGCCGACCACGTGCTGCTGATCGAGGGCGGGCGCGTGGCGCGCGCCGGCACGGCGAAGGAGGTACTCGCCGATGGACGGTGACGTCGGCCCGCTCGGCCTCGCGGCGTCGCTCGTGCTCGTCGCCGTCGCGCTCGCGATCAGCTGGCGCCTGCGGCTGCGCCTCGAGCGCGAGCTCGTCGTCTCGGTCGTGCGGGGGCTCATCCAGCTGCTGATCGTCGGCGTGGCCCTCAAGGTCATCATCGACCCCGACACGCCGCTGATCTGGTCATGGCTGTGGGTCGTGGGGATCGTCGTCTTCGCTGCGGCGACGAACAAGCGCCGCGCGCCGGAGGTACCGGGGCTGTTCTGGATCGCGCTGGCGGCCAACGGCGCGACCGCGGTCGCCGGCTTCGCGGTCACCTTCGGGCTGGGGATCTTCCCCGTCGAGGGGCGCACGCTCGTCCCGATCGCCGGGATGCTCGTCGGCAACGCGATGAAGTCCGGCATCGTGGTCGCCGAGCGGCTCGTCGAGGCGCTGTCGGACGGGCGCGCGGAGATCGAGGCGCGGCTCGCGCTCGGTCAGCCCTGGACCGCCGCGTCGCGGCCGATCGTGCGCAGCGCGCTGCGCACCGCGCTGTCGCCGCAGATCGAGAACACGAAGGCGCTGGGGATCGTCTTCCTGCCGGGCGCGATGACCGGCCTGATCCTCGCCGGCGTCGACCCGCTCGACGCGGTCCTCGTCCAGCTCGCGCTGATGTACCTCATCCTCGGCGGCGTCGCGACGACGACGGCGGTCACCGCGCTGGGCACCGTGCGGCGCCTGTTCACCGCCGACCACCGGCTCGTGGCGCTGCCGCGGTCGACGCGCGACGTGGGCTAGTACATCCATCCGCAAGTTCTGCGCGTTTCCCGGGCGCCCGAACCGTGCCTGACGCCCGCCGGCGCCCGCCCCGTGCCACCAGCACGAAGGCGGGTCACCGCCGACCGTCAGATCCCGGCCGGGCATCCCGGGATTC
>JBBSLI010000019.1:0-81544 GCA_038255395.1 Solirubrobacterales bacterium | reverse complement strand
TGGCTGCACAGCCGTGTCGCGAAGGTGTTCGCATAGTACACCTTCACGACACGCCACCCCCGCGGCCGGCCCCGGCGCGACGGCCGCCAGCACGAACGCCCACCCACTCATCGATGCAGGTTCTGGCTGCGTGACGGTGATCGGCGCGCCTCACCGATGCGTCACATCGGCCGCGGCCGATGCTCACACAAGACCTCCTACGACCGCGCCCGATGCTCGGCGGTATCAGGCTCGCTCGTCAGAGCTAGTGCGCATCCGCGCGCCGGCGCAGCAGCAGCTCGGCGACCTGCATGTCGGCGGCGGTGGTGATCTTCATGTTCTCGGCGGGAGCGGCAGCCACGCGCACCGTGCCGCCCGCGCGCTCGACGAGCCAGGCGTCGTCGGTCGCCGCGGCGAGCAGATCGTCGGGCGCGCTCAGCGCCTGCTCGAGCGCAGCGCGGCGAAAGACCTGCGGTGTCTGCACGGCCCACAGCGCGGCGCGCTCGAGCGTGCGGACGACGAGGCCGTCGTCGGCCTGCTTGATCGTGTCGGTCACCGGCGCGGCGGCGACGACGGCATCGCAGCCATGGCGCTCGAGCGCTTCCAGCGCGGCCTCGACGATCGCGGCCGTCAGCAGCGGCCGCGCGGCGTCGTGAACGATCACGGGGTCGCCGCCGGCGGCGGCGAGCGCGGCTCGCACCGACAGCGAGCGATGGGCGCCACCGGGCACGCCGATCGTGCCCGCGGGCGCGGGTCCGTCCCAGCCCTGCGGCAGCGCCACGACGATCGTGTCGATCGCCGGCACCGCCTGCAGCGCATCGATGCTCCACGCGAGCATCGGACGGCCCGCCAGCATGACGAACGCCTTGGGTTCCCCGAACCCAAGGCGTTCCCCACGACCAGCGGCGACGACGAGTGCGACGGCTACTTGGTCACCGACACGCCGGCGCTGTCGGCGAGCAGGTCGTCCAGATGCTGCTCGGCCTCTTCCTCGTCCTTGTCCAGCGCGTACATCAGCTCCGACGCGAGGATCTTCTTCGCACGCGTGAACATCTGCTTCTCACCGGTGGAGAGCCCCTTCTCGTGCTCACGGATGGCGAGGTTGCGAACGACCTCGGCCAGCTCGTAGATGTCACCGGTCTTGATCTTGTCGCGGTTGTGCTTGAACCGGCGATTCCAGTTCTTCGGCATCTCCGAGACCTCGTCGGCGAGGACGGCGAGCACCTTCTGGACGGTCTCCTCGTCGATGACGCGGCGCAGGCCCGCCAGCGCGGCGTTCTCGCACGGGACCATCACGGTCATGTCGTTGTGCAGGATCTTGATGGTGAGGTACTCGCGCTCCTCACCGAACATCTTGCGCCGCTCCTTCTTGAGGACCTGACCGGCCCCGTGATGCGGGTAGACGACGTTGTCGCCGAGCTCGAACTCGATGTTCTCGAGCGGAATTACAAGGTCTTCCAGCAGCTGCTCTTCGGTCACTTCGGGAATGGTGTTCCCTCCTTGGTTTCAGTCCCGGCGTCGGCGGGACGGTCGATCAGGTCTGTAGATAGCGGTCCACGAGATTGATCTCCTGCAGCCGGCGAAGGCCCTCGCGGATGTCCTTCGCCCGGATCTCGCCCACGCCATCAACGGTCTCAAGCTCGGAATCTGTCGCCGCGAGCAGCTCATCCAGGCCACCGAAGTCCGAGACGATCTGCGCGACGACGAGCTTGGGCAGGCGCGGGATGCGCCCGAGGATGCGAAAGCCGCGCGGCGAGACGGGATAGTCGAGCGTGTTGAGCTTGCGGTCGTAGCCGAGCAGCTCGGCGAGACGACCGAAGTCGAGCAGGTCGTGGTGCGGCAGGCGCCCGATCTGATCGAGCGCGCCGGCGAACGCCTCGTCGGTGTTCTCGGCGAGGTAGTCGTGCACGAGCGCGGCCTTGTCGGCGGCGGTGCCGACCATCGTCTCCTCGAGCTGCATCTCGATCAGGCGTCCCTCCGTGCCGAGCTCGACGATGTAGCGCTCGATCTCGACGGCCATCCGCGTGACGAGCTCGGAGCGCTGCAGCACGGTCAGCACGTCGTGCAGCGTCGCGCCGCCCTCGAACTCGAGCGCGGTCAGCCGCGTGGCGACCTGGTCGAGGCGGGTGCGGTACTTGTCGAGCGTCGCGAGCGCCTGGTTGGCCTTGGCGAGCACGACCGGGATGTCCTCGAGGATGTACTTGCCGCCGTCGACGTACAGCGAGACGACCTCGCGGCGCTGCGAGATCGCGATCACGAGCGCGTCGGTCTGCTTGGAGACGCGCTCGGCCGTGCGGTGGCGCGTGCCGGTCTCGACCGAGAGGATCGTCGGATCGGGCATGAGCTGGACGTTGACCATCGCGATCTTCGTCGCGTTGGCGTTCAGCACGATCGCGCCGTCCATCTTGGCGACCTGGTAGAGCAGCGCGGGCGAGTAGTCGATCTCGAGCTTGATGCCGCCCGAGAAGAGGAAGCTCAGATCGTCGACCTCGCCGACGATGATGAGTCCGCCGGTGCGCGCGTGGACGATGTTGTCGATCCCCTCACGCAGCGTCGTGCCGGGCGCGACCATCTCCAGCGCCTTGACCAGTCGGGGCTCTTGACGTGACTCAAGCTCGTGTGACTCATCCCCGACTCTCTGAACCATCCAGGCTATTTTAGCGGGTACTTAGGATTTCCGAACTTTCGTCCGCTACACCCCTCCGTGGGGTCCGATCAGGCGGCCTGAGGGGCCCGTGCGGGCAGCACGGCGCGCAGCGCCTGACGCAGCGTGGGGGCGCTCTCCGGGCAGATCACGTCGCCCAGGCCGAACTTCGACGCCTCCGCGACACGGCGGTCGGCATGGCCGACGGAACGCAGCTCGCCGGTCAATCCGAGCTCTCCGAAGCAGGCCACCGGCGCGGTCCTGCCGCCGCTCTGCAACGGCACGCCGCGGACGGCGCTCGCGACCGCCAGCGCGACCGCGAGGTCGGCGCCCGGCTCGTCGACCCGGACACCGCCGACGACGTTGACGAACACGTCGGCGTTGCCGGCGCCGATGCCCGCGTGACGCCCCAGGACGGCGAGCACGAGCGCCAGGCGGTTGCGATCCAGGCCGCTGACGACGCGCCGCGGCGGCACGATCTCCGACGGCGAGACGAGCGCCTGGACCTCGACGAGCAGCGGCCGTGAGCCCTCCATCGCCGCCAGCACGACCGAGCCCGGCTTGCCGGTCGCCTCGGCGACGAAGCGCGCGCTCGCGTCGAGCACCTCGACGAGGCCGCCGGAGCGCATCTCGAAGACGCCGGCCTCGTTGCAGGAGCCGAAGCGGTTCTTCAGCGCGCGCACCGTGCGGTACGTGCGCTCGCGCTCGCCCTCGAACTGCAGCACGCAGTCGACGAGGTGCTCGAGCACGCGCGGGCCGGCGAGCGCGCCCTCCTTCGTGACGTGGCCGACGAGCAGCACCGCGATCCCGTCGCTCTTGGCGACCTGCATGATCCGCCCGGCGACCTCGCGGACCTGCCCGACAGAGCCCGGCGCGCCGCTCAGGTCGGCGGCGTGCATCGTCTGGACGGAGTCGATGACGACGACCTCCGGGCGCTCGGCGCGCAGCGTGGCGAGGATCGTGTCGAGGTCGGTCTCGGCGAGCACGGGCACGTCGAGCGCGCCCGTCGTCGCGACGATCAGGCGCTCGGCGCGCAGGCGGATCTGCGCCGCCGATTCCTCGCCGGAGACGTAGAGCGTGCGCCGCCCGGCGGCGGCGAGGTTGCCGAGTGCCATGTTCGTCAGCGTCGACTTGCCGATCCCCGGCGAGCCGCCGAGCAGGACGAGCGATCCGGGCACGAGGCCGCCGCCCAGGACCCGGTCGAGTTCGCCGATCCCCGTCAGCATCCGCGGCACGCGCTCCGTGCTGACGTCGGCGAGGCGGACCGGCCGGCCGGCCGGCACCGCGGCGCCGGATCCACCGCTGCCGCGCCCGCGTCCGCCGCCCGCGCCTGCGGCCGCAGGCGCGCGCTCCTCGACGAGCGTGTTCCAGGCCCGGCAGCTCGGGCACTGGCCGTGCCAGCGGGCACTGGAGTGGCCGCACTCCGAGCACACGTGGACGGTCGTCGGACGGGCCATGTGACCACACTAGGGTCCGACCCCGACGGCTTCGCCCCGGGGTAGGTACGGTCTGCGTACAGACCGGGGGCGCGGGGCCCCCGCCCGGCCGCCGCGGAGGTGTGGTTCGAATGCGACTGCGAATGCCGTCACCAGCAATGGTCGTCGCCGTGATCGCGCTGTTCGTCGCGCTGTCGGGAACCGCGGTCGCCGTCGTCGGCTACGCGCGCAACGCCGGCGCCGTCGACGGCAAGAGCGCGGTCTCCGCCAACGCCTCGCTGAACCGCGCCGGCGGCAAGCTCGTCGCGACGGCGAGATCCGGGCCCAACCGCGGCCGCGTCCCCGACAAGTTCGTGTCGGGCGTCATGCGCGGCGGCGCCACGTCGCTGACGCGCTACCTGCGCGTCGTCGACAACGCCGAGGGACCCGTCGTCCCGCTCGCGATCATCCCGCGCATCGGCCGCCTCGACGCCCAGTGCCGCGACCAGGACGCGACCCCCGGCGTCGAGTCCACGCAGACCGTCATCACCTTCACGGCGTCCGACCCAGGCGGCGTCAACGTCTCCCGGCTGCTCGGCCGCGACATCGAGAGCGCCCGCAACGCCGTCGTCTTCACCGCGCTGCCGACCGAACCGGTACCGATCCTCAGCTTCGCCGACTCGCTCTTCCAGCTCGTCCTGCAGGCCCGCGACCGGACGGTGTTCATCAACGGCGCCTCGCGCAGCGACGCCAACCGCACGGCCGACGCGAAGTGCCTGATCTTCGGGATCGGGCTGCGGGTCAGCCAGTAGCGTCGAGCGCCGCGAGGGCGTCGGCGACGAGATCGGCGCGATCCTCGATCCCGGCGCTCAGGCGGATGAAGCCCGGCGACACGTCGTCGATGCCCCAGCGCAGGCGTCGCTCGGCGGAGGTGTGCACGCCGCCGAAGCTCGTCGCCTCGGCGATCAGGCCGGCGGCCTGGAGGAACGCCTGCGCGCGGGCCTCGGTCTCGAGGTCGAAGCACAGCAGCGAGCCGAAGCGCTCGCCGCCGTAGGTGCGCGCCGCGAGCGCGTGCGCGGGATGGTCCGGCAGGCCGGGATAGACCACGCCGCGAACGTCCGATCGCGCCGCGAGCGCCTCGGCCAGCGCCAGCGCGTTCGCGCACTGGCGTGCGTGGCGGACGTCGAGCGTCGCGAGCGAGCGGTGCGCGAGCCAGGTCTCGAACGGTCCGGCGATCGCGCCGGTCAGGCCGCGCCACTGGCGCAGGGCCTCGGCGCGCGCCGGGTCGGCGGCCACGACGTAGCCCAGGACGAGGTCGCTGTGGCCCGTCAGCCCCTTCGAGGCGCTCGTGATCGAGAGGTCGGCGCCGAGCCTGAGCGGACACTGCAGCAGCGGTGTGGCGAGCGTGTTGTCGACCGCCAGCAGCGCGCCCGCGGCGTGGGCGGCCTCGGCGAGGGCGGCGACGTCGAGCACGTCGAGGCCCGGGTTGGACGGCGTCTCGATCCAGACGAGCGTGGCGCCCGGCAGCGCGGCCCGGATCGCCGCTTCGTCGGTCGGCACGACGCGGACCTCGACCCCGCGCGGGCGCAGATGGTCGGTCGCGATCGACGTGACGCCCCGATAGCCGTCGCTCGGAACGACGGCGACGTCACCGGGCGCCAGCGCGGGCACGAGCACCGCCGCGACGGCCGCCATGCCCGACGCGAACAGCACGGCCTCGCCGCACTCGAGCTCACCGAGCGCGGACTCGTATCGCGACCACGTCGGGTTGGCGTAGCGCGCGTAGCCGTAGCGCGACGCGTCGCTGGGCCCGATCAGGTGATATGGCGCCGCGAACATGGGGCCGGGCAGAAACGGCGTGCCCTGCTCGGCGGCCGGCAGGCCGGCGTGGACGACGCGGGTCGCGGGCGCGCCGTCGCCGTCGCGGCGCGGCTCGTCGCCCGCCGCGCGCGGGGGCCAGTCGGTCATGCGCCGGATGCTAGTGAGCGCCCTACGCGGCGACAGCCGGCACGAGCGCGAGGCGCGGGATCTCCGCGCGGCGTTGCGGCGTCAGCGTGCAGGCGGTCAGCAGCGCGGCCATCGCCTCCGGCGCGCTCCGGCGCAGCAGGCGGATGTCGCGCGTGCTGAACAGCACGATCCGAAGGTCGCTGATCGCCGTGACGGTCGCCGTCGGGTAGACCGTGCGCTGCGGGGCCAGCGCGCCGAAGACGTCGCCCGGGCCGAGCTCGGCGACGGCCTCGCCCGCGCAGCGCACACGGCCGCGTCCGGCGCCGACGAGCACGAGCTCCTGGGCGAACGGACCGTCGAGCAGCAGCCGCTGGCCGGCGCGCACGGTCAGCTCGCAGGCATGGGGCGCGATGTCGGCGAGCTGACGCATGCTCAGCCGATCAAGCTGCGTCAGCGAGGCGAGGCGGAGGATCTCCATGACCTCTGGGCGTGACGCCGCAGCGAACACCGTTCGCTGCGATTGCACGCACGACCCGAACGCACCGATTTCAAACTCGTACACGCGGCCAGCCCCCTCCGCGGCCGGCGTATCGTCGTTGCGGTGCCTCCGACCGCCACAGAAGTCGCCGACCAGCTGTACACCCGCTGGAACGACGACGGCCTCGACGTTCTCACCGACCAGGTCGACCCCGCGATCGAGCTCGTATGCGATCCCCTGCGGCCCGCCGAGTCGACCCTGCGCGGGCTCGACGGCTGGAAGGCGTGGGTCGCGCGCTGGAACGAGGGCTATGAGTCGATGCACATCACGATCGACGGCCTCATCCCGATGAGCCCCGAGCACGTGCTGGCGCTCGTCTCGATCAACGCCACGCCGCGCGGCGCCGACCAGGAGCTCACATGGGCCGCGGCGCACGTCTGGACGGTCCGCGAAGGGCTGATCGCGCGCTGGGAGTCCCACGTGGACATCGCGCTGGCCCGCGGCACGCTGCTGTAGCGCCATCCATCGGCGCGGATAGTCTGCGCCCCGATGCTCTCGGGGCACGCGCAGGAGCAGCTCTCGCCGGTGGCTGCGCGCGCGGGCGGGCCGCTGCTGCTCGTCTGGCTGGCGCTGAGCGTGCTCGTGCTCGTGGCGCTGGCGCTCTGGCAGGGCCAGAGCTACTGGGAATACTCCGACGGCGTCTACGCGCTGAGCGCGCGCTACGTGCTCGACGGCCAGGCGCTGTACGGCGACTTCGCCGCCGCGCAGCCGCCCCCGCTGTACTACGCCGGCGCGGCGGTGCTCGCGATCGACGACAGCGCCGGCGCGATCCGGGCCGCGATGGCGGCCTGCAAGCTCGTCGTCTCACTGCTCGTGCTGATCGCCGTCTGGCGGCTGACGGGACGCCGCGACGCCGCGCTGGTCGCCGCGCTCGCCTCGCTCGTGACCCCCTGGGCGCTGCGCGAGCACGGCCAGTTCGTGCCCGAGACGCTGGCCGCGCCGCTCGTCATGGGCGCGGCGCTTGCTGCCAGCCGCCGCACGACGGCCGTCGTCGCCGGCGCGCTCGGCGCGCTCGCGGCGGCGTTCAAGCTCGCGCTCGTGCTGCCGGCGCTGGCGATCGTGCTCGCCGCCCGCGACGTGCGCCGCGGCCTGATCGGCTTCGTCGCGACCGGCGCCGCGCTCGCGCTCGGCGCGCTCGCGCTGTTCGGAGGCGACCTGTGGACGAACGTGGTCCACGCCCAGTCGCAGGCCGGCACGGCGTCGCTGACGTACGTCGCGGGGCTGTGGGCGCAGGCGGGCTGGAACGTCGTCGGGCTGCTCGTGCTGGCCGCGCTCGCCTGGCCCGCCCGGTCGCGCCTGCGCGACCCCGACCTCGCGCGCGGCCTGCTCGCGGCCGCGGCCGGCTCGCTGGCGCTGCTCGCGACGCTGCTGAAGAGCGGCAGCTATCTGACCGCGATGATCGTGATCGAGCCGCCGCTCGTCTGTCTCGCCGCCTGCGGCGTCGTCGCTGCACTCGACCGGCGCGCGGCCACCCCGCGCGCGCGCAGCCGGACGATCGTGGCGGCGCTCGCGGTCGCGCTCCTCGCCGTGCAGGTCGCCTCGCTGGTGCTCTCCCCCGCCGACCCCAAGCTCTTCACGCGACCGCTCGCCGCGTCCGGCCCCGCGCGCACGCTCTCCGGCGCCGAGGTCGACGCGGCCGTGCGAGCGATCGGCGCCTGCCCGCCCGGCAGCACCTACGCCGGCCCGCCGTACCTCGCGTTCGTCGCGCGCCGCGACGCCGCCGGCAGGCAGCCGGACCCGTTCATCATCCACGCCGCGCCTGTCCTGGAGCCGTTGCGCGTGCGCGCGGACGCCGACCCGCGGATCTGCCGCGACCCCGGCCTGCCGGTCATCCCCTGACCTGAGCGCCCGCAGAACGATCGAGGGCGGCCCGTGGGCCGCCCTCGCTCGAATCTCGTTGCCGCCGCGGCGGCAGTCAGATCAGATCGCTTCGTCCGTCGGATCCTCGACCGGCGGCTGGTCCAGCGCGCCGCCGGGCTCGACCGGCGAGTCGTCCGTGGCGGCCGATACCTCGGCCTCCGCGGTGCCGCCGCCGACGGCCGCCGGGACCTTGCTCGGCTCGACGACCGTCAGGGAGACCTCGCGGTCGTCCTCGTCGGGCGCCTTCTCGACCATGATCGTCGCGCCGGGCGTCAGCTCGGCACGCAGGACGAAGTCGGCCAGGGGGTCCTCGATGTAGCGCTGGATCGCGCGGCGCAACGGGCGTGCGCCCATCGCCGGGTCCCAGCCCTTGTCGACGAGCAGGTCCTTGGCCTCCTCGGTGAGCTCGAGTTGCAGGCCACGCTCGGCCATCGACTCCCGGATCCGGCGCAGCAGCAGGTCGACGATCTCCTTGATCTCGTCCTTCTGGAGCTTGTGGAACACGATCACGTCGTCGATCCGGTTGAGGAACTCGGGCCGGAAGACCTTCTTCAGCTCTCCCATGATCCGGTTCTTCATGTCGTCGTACGTGATGCCGGTCTCGTCGTCGGAGACGGCGAAGCCCAGCGGCGTGTTGCGAGCGATCTCGGAGGCGCCGATGTTCGACGTCATGATCACGATCGCGTGGCGGAAGTCGACCGTGCGGCCCTGTGAATCGGTCAGGCGGCCGTCCTCGAGGATCTGCAGCAGGATGTTGAAGACATCCGGGTGCGCCTTCTCGATCTCGTCGAGCAGCAGCACGCAGTACGGCTTGCGCCGCACGGCCTCGGTCAGCTGACCGCCCTCGTCGAATCCGATGTAGCCCGGAGGCGAGCCGACGAGCCGCGACACGGAGTGCTTCTCCATGTACTCCGACATGTCGACGCGGATCATCGCGTCCTCGTCACCGAAGAGGAACTCGGCGAGCGTCCGCCCGAGCTCGGTCTTGCCGACGCCGGACGGTCCGAGGAAGACGAAGGAGCCGGTCGGCCGCTTCGGGTCCTTCAGACCGGCACGCGAGCGGCGGATCGCCTTGGAGATGACCTCGACGGCGGCCTGCTGCCCGATGACGCGCTTGTGCAGCTCGTCCTCCATCCGCATGAGCTTCGCGGTCTCGGCCTCGGTGAGCTTGAAGACCGGGATGCCCGTCCACATCGAGACGATGTCGGCGATCTCCTCCTCGCCGATCGACGGGCGCTCGGTCTCGGCCTCGCCGGCCTCCCACTGCTCCTCGAGCTCGCGCTTGCGCTGTGTCAGGCGCCGCTCGGCGTCGCGGAGGTTCGCGGCCTTCTCGAACTCCTGCGCCTCGATCGCGGCCTCCTTCTCACGGCGCGTCGTCTCGATCTCCTCCTCGAGCTCCCGGTACACGGGCGGGGAGGTCATCGACTTGATGCGCATGCGCGAAGCGGCCTCGTCGATGAGGTCGATCGCCTTGTCGGGCAGGAAGCGGTCGGAGATGTAGCGGTCCGCAAGCTCCGCGGCCGCCTCGAGCGCCTCGTCGGTGATGTTCACCTTGTGGTGCTGCTCGTAGCGATCGCGCAGGCCCTTGAGGATCTGCACGGTCTCCTCCGTCGACGGCTGCTCGACGCGGATCTGCTGGAAGCGGCGCTCCAGCGCGCTGTCGCGCTCGAGGTACTTGCGGTACTCCTCGAGCGTCGTCGCACCGATCGTCTGCAGCTCGCCACGGGCGAGCGCCGGCTTGAGGATCGAGGCCGCGTCGATCGCGCCCTCGGCCGCACCGGCGCCGACGAGGTTGTGCAGCTCGTCGATGAACAGGATGATGTCGCCCCGCTGGGTGATCTCCTTCATCACCTTCTTGAGGCGCTCCTCGAACTCGCCGCGGTACTTCGACCCGGCCACGAGGGCCGCCAGGTCCAGCGTGTAGATCTGCTTGCCCTTCAGCAGCTCCGGCACGTCGGAGGTCGTGATCCGCTGAGCGAGGCCCTCGACGACGGCGGTCTTGCCGACGCCGGGCTCACCCACGAGCACGGGGTTGTTCTTCGTCCGCCGCGAGAGGATCTGCATGATCCGCTCGATCTCGGTGGCGCGCCCGACGACCGGGTCGAGCTTGCCCTCCTCGGCGAGCTTGGTGAGGTTGCGGCCGAACTGGTCCAGCAGCTTGGAGGACTTCTTGCCCTCACCCGACGAACTCGTGCCCGACGCGCTGGAGCCGGCGCCCGCGCCCGCGCCCTGGCGGCGCCCACCGGGGCCCGACAGCATGCGGATGACCTCGTTGCGGATCTTCTCGGAGTCCGCATCGAAGTCGAGCAGGATCCGTGCGGCGACGCCCTCGTTCTCGCGCACGAGGCCGAGCAGGATGTGCTCGGTGCCGATGTAGTTGTGCCCAAGGCTCAGCGCCTCGCGCAGCGCAAGCTCGAGGACCTTCTTCGCCCGGGGCGTGAACGGGATCTGGCCAGACGTGACCTCCTCACCCGACCCCACGATCCGGACAACCTGGGCGCGCACGCGCTCGACGGTGATGTCGAGCGACTCGAGGACCCGCGCAGCGAGGCCTTCCTCCTCACGGAGGAGGCCGAGCAGAATGTGCTCGGTCCCGATGTAGTTGTGCTTGAGCGTGCGCGCTTCTTCCTGCGCGAGAACGACCACCTGGCGGGCGCGCTCTGTAAATCGCTCGAACATGCTGCTTGATCCTTCCTGCTGGGGCGGGGCCTCTAGCCTCGGTTCAGACGTGGTCCGGATGTGCTTCTAACGAACGGCGAATTGCCCGACGATGTTCATCGTTTCGGCTCCGCGAACGAAATGGATGAAGGTCGGGGACAGAAGGCGGACATGGGGCAGTCTACCAACGCCCCGGGTGCCCAAATGTTGCATCGCTTGCGCACCAGTCAGATCAGTCACGCATCGCGGGGAAAAGCACGACTTCGCGGATCGACGATCGGTCGCGCAGGGCCATGACAAGCCGGTCTATGCCCAACCCGACCCCGCCCGTGGGCGGCATTCCCTGCTCCAGCGCCTGCACGAAGACCTCGTCGTAGGGCGCGGCCTCCTCGTCTCCCTGCGCCGCGAGGCGCGCCTGGGATTCGAACCTGGCGCGTTGCTCGTCGGGATCGTTGAGCTCGGTGAAGGCGTTGGCGATCTCGATGCCGCCGCAGAACGCCTCCCAGCGCTCGACGAGACCGGGCTGCGAACGGTGCGCCTTGGCGAACGGCGACAGCTCGACGGGATAGTCCATGAGGAAGGTGGGCTGTCGGAGCCCGGGCTCGACGTACCTGCTCAGAAGGTCGTCGACGAGCTGCGGCCAGGTGCGGCCCTCGGTCGGCATGCGATCGCCGACCGCGGCCGCGAGGCGCGCGTGATCGGGGTGCGCGGTGAAGTCGATGCCGGTCGCGTCGTGGATCGCGTCGCGCAGCGTGACGCGCCGCCACGGCTGCTCGAAGTCGACCTCACCGGTCGACCCGACCTGCGCCGCGACGGACCGCACGAGCGATTCCAGACGGTCGGCCACGTCGTTGTAATCGGCATATGCCTCGTAGAATTCAACCATCGTGAATTCGGGGTTGTGCTTCGTCGACAGCCCCTCGTTACGGAAGTCCTTGCCGAGCTCGTAGACGCGCTCCAGGCCGCCGACGATGCAGCGCTTGAGGTACAGCTCCGTGGCGATGCGCAGATACAGCGTGCGGTCCAGGGCGTTGTGGTGCGTCGTGAACGGACGCGCGAGCGCGCCGCCGTAGAGCGGCTGCAGGACGGGCGTCTCGACCTCGATGAAGCCGGCGTCGTCGAGCTCGCGACGGACCGCGGTGATGACCTTGGCGCGGGCGATGAACAGCTCGCGCGCCTCCTCGTTGGCCATCAGGTCGAGCTCCCGGCGGCGATATCTCGTCTCGACGTCCTGTAGCCCGTGGTGCTTCTCGGGCGGCGGGCGCAGCGACTTGGCGAGGACGCTGAAGTCGTCGATCCGCAGCGAGATCTCGCCGCGCTTGGTGCGCATGGCGGTGCCGTCGACGCCGATGATGTCGCCGAGGTCGACCTGTGTCAGCAGGCGCTCGTGCTGCTCCTCGCCGAGCACGTCCAGGCGCGCCTGCAGCTGCAGGCGCCCGGAGCGGTCGACGAGGTCGAGGAAGGCCATCTTGCCCTGCCCGCGGCGGGCGGCCAGGCGGCCGGCGACGCGGTGGACCGCCTCGGTCTCCTCGCCGTCGTGCAGGTCGGCGTGCGCGGCGAGCACGCCGGCCACCGGCTCGACGCCGGGGAACGTGTGCGGGAAGGGGTCGATGCCGTCGGCGCGCAGCCTGTCGAGCTTCGCGCGCCTGACGGCGAGCAGCTCGTCAGCCATCTGCGTCCAGCCTAGTGGGCGCTCTAGAGCCCGACGTCGATCTTCGTGATCTTGTACTGGATGCTCTTGCCGCTGGGCAGCGGGACGTTGACGACGTCGTTGCGCCGGTGGCCCAGCAGCGCCTTGCCGACGGGCGACTCGTAGGACAGCCGCTCGGGCGGCTTGGCCTCGGGCGAGCCGACGATCGTGAACTTCTGCGTCTTGCCGCTCGCCTCGTCCTTGACGTTGACGACGGATCCGACCTGCACGACGTCGGTCGAGACGTCCTTGGCGTCGACGACCTGTGCCGAGCGCAGGCGCTCCTCGACCTGCGCGATCCGCGCCTCGAGCATGGCCTGCTCGTTCTTGGCGTCGTCATACTCGGAGTTCTCGGTGATGTCACCGAACTCGCGTGCTTCCTTGATGCGGAGGGCAACTTCGCGGCGCTTGTCGCCCTGGAGCAGGGCAAGCTCGGTCTTGAGCTTCTCGAGTCCGTCGGCTGTGAGGATTACATCCCTGGGCATGGTCTCATTTAGATAGAAAAACCCGCTCTGGGCGGGGTGGATGCAGCGCGCGGCTGCTCAGGCGACGCCGCATGGTAGCAGTGAGTCAAGCGGCGACCGAAAGGGTGTCCACGGTTGCGAGCACCGCCCGCGCGTCGGCGACCGTATCGGTTGCCTGAAGCGCCCCCTGCAGCGCCTTGCTGCCGCCGATCCGCTCGACGTACCAGGGATAGAACTTGCGCAGGTAACGGCCCGCGCGAGGCTCGCCGATGTGCTCGACGGCGCGCTGCATGACCCACTCCAGCTCCTCGAGCACCTCGGCCGTCGTGGGCTCCTCGTCGCGCGTGCCGAGCAGGCGCGCGAACAGCCACGGGTTGCCGAGCGCGCCGCGGGCGAGCATCACGGCCTCGCAGCCGGTGTACTCGAAGGCGTGGCGGATCGAGTCGGGGTCGTTCATCGCGCCGCTGAGGATCACCGGCGCGTCGAGGGTCTGGACCAGCTCACGCGCGAGGTCGAGGTCTGGTGAGCCCTTGTGGTGAACCTGGGCCGAGCGCGGGTGAAAGCCGATCGCCGCGACGCCGGCCTCGTCGACGAGGCGATGGGCGAGGTCGAAGCCGTCGCGCGCGCCGGCCTTGCGGCCGCTGCGGATCTTCACCGTGACGGGCAGGTTCGAACCCTCGCGCGCGGCGATGGCCACGGCTATGGCGAGGTCGGGGTCGTCGATCAGGGCGGCGCCCGCGCCGGTCTTGCAGACCTTCGGGACGGGGCAGCCCATGTTCAGGTCGATGATGTCGGCCGCGGTCTCACGCGCGACGGTTTCGGCGGCGCTGCGCATGACCTCGGGCTCCTGGCCGAAGAGCTGGATCGCGACCGGTCCGCCCGCGCGCTCGGCGGGCTCGATGCGCAGCATCTCGGTCGTCGTCTTCTCGTTGCCGTAGTGGATGCCGAAGCTCGAGACCATCTCCGAGACGACCATCCCCGCGCCGTAGCGCTTGGCCTGCAGGCGCACGAACCAGTTGCCGATCCCGGCCAGGGGCGCGAGCACGACGCGGTTGGGGACGTCGAGGTGGGCGAGCCTCCAGGGGTCGTTGAGCGTGCGCGGCATGGCTGGCGCTTCATGGTAGGCGGGCCTACGAGTTGCGCTCGTACAGCAGCCGTAGCCCGGTCAGGGTCAGCAGGTCGTCGACCTCGTCGATGAGGTCGGCGAACGGGACGATCGCTCCGGCGAGGCCGCCTGTTGCGATGACGTCGGTGTCCTCGCCGAGCTCGTCGAACAGGCGGCGCAGGATCCCGTCGATCGCGCCGGCGAAGCCGTAGATGACGCCCGAACGGATCGCGTCGACGGTCGACTTGCCGATCACCGTGCGCGGCGGCTCGAGGTCGATGTTCGGCAGCCTGGCGCCGCGCGAGGTCAGCGCGGCGAGCGAGATCTCGACGCCGGGCACGAGCACGCCGCCGAGGAAGTCGCCCTCGGGGCCGACGATGTCGAAGTTCACCGACGTCCCGAAGTCGACGCAGATCGCCGGCCCGCCGAAGCGCTCGCGGATCGCGACGGCGTTGGCGAGCCGGTCGGCCCCGATCTCGCGCGGGTTGTCGTAGCGCAGCGCCATCCCCGTCTTCAGCCCGGGGCCGACGTTGAGCATCTCGTGGCCGAGGTAGCGCTCGCCCATCGCCAGCCACTGCGGCGCGAGCGCGGGCACGGTCGAGGAGACGATCGACGCGCTGATGTCCGCGAGGCCGATGCCGCGCAGCTCGAGCAGGTTGCGCAGCACCGCGCCGATCTCGTCCGCGGTCGACTCGGTGATCGTGGCGAAGCGCCAGTGCTCGATCAGCTCGTCCCCGCGGAACGTGCCGAAGTGCGTCTGCGTGTTGCCGACATCGACGGCCAGGAGCATGGTCACGACTCTATGCTGCCGTGGGCGTGCACAAGCTCTACGTCGTCCACTCCTCCCACCCCTGCGCGACCGTCAAGAAGGCGCTGGAGCTCAAGGGGATTCCGTACAGGACCGTCGAGTGGCTCGTGCCGCTGCACCCGGTGATGCAGCGCCTGCGCTTCGGCAGGCGCACCGTGCCGGGCCTGAAGCTCGACGGCGGCGACAGGATCAGCGGCTCGCGCGCGATCCTGCGCCGGCTCGACGAACTCGTCGCCGACCCGCCGCTGTTGCCGCCCGCAGCCGACGCCCGTGCCAAGGTGCTCGCGGCCGAGCGCTGGGGCGACGAGGTGCTGCAGGGCGCCGTGCGGCGGATCGTCTGGGCGGCGCTCAAACGCCGGCCGGGAGCGATCCCGAGCTTCCAGCAGGACTCGCAGCTGCCGCAGCTGCCGCGCCCGGTCGTGAAGCTCGTCGCGCCCGGCGTGATCGCGATCGAGCGGGCGATGAACCGCGCGGCGGACGACGCCGTGCAGGCCGACCTGCGCGCGCTGCCCGCGCAGCTGGACCAGATCGACGCATGGATCCTCGACGGCGTCCTCGGCGGCGCGAAGGAGCCCAACGCGGCCGATCTGCAGATCGCCGCCTCGCTGCGGCTGCTGTCGACGATCGCCGACGTTCGCCCGCTGCTCGACGGCCGCCCGGGCGGGGCGCTCGCCCTGGCGCTGTTCGCCGACTTCGCCGGCGACGTGCCGGCGGGCGCGTTCCCGCCGGACTGGCTGCCGGCGCCGGCCTGACGCCGCCGCCGCGCGCTCAGCCGCCGGCGAGCTCGCGCGCCCGCTGGGCGAGCGCAACGGTCGCCGGCCGCACGTCGGCGGCCTTCTGCAGCGGCTCGGGGAAGGCCACGCGCGCAGCTGCCGACTGGCCGGCGCCCGTGCAGCTCAGGTCGATCCCGTAGCGGTCGATGCCGGTGCAGTACACCGAGACGGCGCCGCGCGTGCCGCCGAGCTCGCGGGCGATCGCAAGCAGCGCGTCGCTGTGGTCCTTGTTGAGGTGCGCGATCGACTTCGCCGCGACGGGCTGCGTCGGGTCGGGCTCGGCCGCGCGGTACTCCTCGGGGCCGATCGTGTCCATCACCGCGAAGCCGCCGACCCAGCGCACGCGGTCGACCTCGAGCAGCCACAGCGTGAAGTCGTCCCAGCCGGCGTAGAGCATCGCGCCGGGGATCGCCGCGACGTGTGCGTCGAGCGCCGCCTGGTGCTGCTCGCCCGCGGGCTGGATCGCGCGGCCGGCGAGCGTGATGCGCGGCCGGTCGAGCGGGTCGCCCGGCGCCGTCGGGTCGTTGAGCGCGAGGCTCGCGCGCTGGTCGTGCAGGAGGTTGCGCCCGTGCTCGGCCATCGTCGAGACGAGCAGCACCGGGTTGCCCGCGGCCGTCGGGCCGTAGACGACGAGCGAGCACCACGGGCCGCCGTCCTCGCCGACCGTCGCGAGGTAGCCGACGGTCATCGCCGAGACGAGCGTCCGCGCCTCCTCCGCGGGGCTGCGCCGGGGCATGTCGTCGCCGCTGCCGGCAGCGCCGTCGGACGACGCCTGCATGTCGTGTCCGCTCATGCGGGCAAGGCTAGCGCCGGCCCGGCGCGGCGCACGCCCTCGTCGATCGGCAGCGCCGCGAGCGCGTCGGCCAGGCGCGCGCCGGTCGGCGTCGTGAGGTCGAAGTCCAGCTCGACGAGCGGGATCAGGACGAAGCGCCGCGCCAGCACCTGCTCGTGCGGCAGCGTCAGGCGCTCGGATCCGTACTGGACGTCGCCGAGCAGCAGCAGGTCGACGTCGATCGGGCGCGGGCCGTGACGCGGGCCGCCGGCCTGACGGCCGAGTTCGCGCTCGACGGCCTTGCACGCGTCGAGCAGCGCCTCGGGATCGAGCGCGGTGCGCACGCGCAGCGCGGCGTTGAGAAACGGTGCCTGGTCGAGGATCTCTCCGACCGGGTCGGTGTCGTACGTCGAGGAGCTCGCGAGCACCTCGACGCCGTGGGCGGGCAGCGTGTCGGCGGCCGCCTGGAGGTTGGCGCGGCGGTCGCCGACGTTGGACCCGAGGCCGAGGTATCCGGTCGGCATGCGCGGCAGTCTGACGAGCGACGGCGCGATCCGGACGCCGGCCCGCTCAGCCTGCTCAGTCGTCGATCTCCCCCAGCTCGCGCCAGACCTCGACCGACACGTCCTCCACGGGCAGCGGGATCGGCGGTTCGGGCTTGGAGCACTTGACGGACACCGCCTGGGCGTCGAAGTCCTTCAGCAGCCGGTCGGCGATCGCCGCGCACAGGCGTTCGAGCGTCTTGTCGGAGCGCTGCGTGGCGACGAGCGCCGCGACCTCGCAGACCTTTCCGTAGTCGACGGTGTCCTCGAGCCGGTCGGTGACCGTCGCGTCGGACTCGCCGAGCTCGAGGCGGATGTCGAGGATCAGGCGCTGGCCGACCTCGCGCTCGGCCGCGGTCACGCCGTGATGGGTGTAGAGCGACAGGCCGTTGACCTCGACGGTCACGACGGTCTGGACGCCGGCGTCCTCGTCGTCGAAGTCGTCGTCGAGGTCGTCGTCTTCGATGTCGTCGTCGCCGGGGCCCATTTCCCGCGCAACGTAGCAGCCGCCACGAGCAGGGCATCGTGCGCCTGCGCGACGTCATGGACGCGAAAGACGCGCGCGCCGCGCGCGAGCGCGAGCACGTTCGTCGCGATCGTGCCCGGCACGCGATCGGCGGCCTCGTCGCGGCCCGTGATCGCGCCGAGGAACGACTTGCGCGAGGTGCCGACGACGACCGGCCGCCCGAGTGCGACGATCGCGTCCAGGCGCGCGAGCAGCTGGAGGTTGTGGTCGATCGTCTTGCCGAAGCCGATGCCGGGATCCAGCCAGACGCGCTCCGCCGCGATCCCGGCCTCGACGGCGAACGCCAGCCGCGCCGCGAGGAACGCCCGCACGTCGTCGACGACGTCCGCATAGCGCGGGTCGCGCTGCATCGTGCGGGGCTCGCCGAGCATGTGCATGAGGCACACCTCGCAGCCGCGCGCGGCGACGAGCGCCGCCATCCCGGGGTCGCCGCGCAGCGCGGTGACGTCGTTGACGATCGTCGCGCCGGCCGCGAGCGCGGCGGCGGCGACGGCGGCCTTCGAGGTGTCGATCGACAGCCGCGCGCCCGCGCCGGCAAGGCCTTCGAGCACCGGCACGACACGACGCAGCTCCTCGGCCTCGGTCACCGGGTCGGCGCCGGGGCGGGTGGACTCGCCACCGATGTCGAGGATGTCCGCGCCCTCCCGCACGAGCGCGCGCCCGTGGGCAATCGCCGCATCCGGATCCAGCCACGCGCCGCCGTCGGAGAACGAGTCCGGCGTGACGTTGACGACGCCCATGACGATCGGGTCGGGGACGTCGGCGCGCATGCGCGCAGAGGCTACGTCGTCCGCGCTGGCACGGAAGGCCGCTACAGCGTCGGCTTGCGCGGCTCGTCGGCGCGGGCCTCGACGCTGCCGCCGGCGAGGCCGGGACGCGGCAGCGTGCGCGGCGCCTTGCCGGGCTTGTCGGCCGCCGTCGGCGGGGCGGGCAGCGTGGGCGCCTCCTCCGGGAAGACGTCCTCCTCTGCCTTGCCGACGACGAGCGCCTCGAACTCCGCCTTCTCGATCGTCTCGCGGCGGACGAGGATCTCGGAGATCGTCGTGAGCGTCTCGCGATGCTCGGTGAGGATGTCGCGGGCGGCCTGGTGGGCGGCCTCGACGACGCGCCGGATCTCGTCGTCGATCTCGCGCGCGATCTCGTCGGAGTAGTCCGACTCGGAGGAGAACTCGCGGCCGAGGAACGGCTGCGAGCGGTCGTGGCCGAACACGCGCGGGCCCAGACGCTCGCTCATGCCGTAGCGCATGACCATCGCCTTGGCGGTCGCGGTGACCTTCTCGAGGTCGTTCGACGCGCCGGTCGTGATCTCGCTGAAGACGATCTCCTCCGCGGCGCGGCCGCCGAGCGTCATCGCCATCGAGTCGCTCAGCTCCGCGCGCGTCGTGAGGAAGCGATCCTCCTGCGGCATCGAGATCGTGTAGCCGAGCGCCTGGCCGCGACCGATGACCGAGATCTTGTGGACCGGGTCGGAGTGCTCGAGGTGATGGCCGACGAGGGCGTGGCCCATCTCGTGGTAGGCGGTGATCCGGCGCTCCTTCTCGCTCATGACCCGGGTCTTCTTCTCCGGGCCGGCGATGACGCGCATGATCCCTTCCTCGAGCTCGTGCTGGCCGATCTCGCGCTTGCCCGTGCGGGCGGCGAGCAGGGCGGCCTCGTTGACGAGGTTGGCGAGGTCGGCGCCCGTGAAGCCGGGGGTCTGGCCGGCGAGGTCGTCGACGTTGATCTCCTTCGCCAGCGGCTTGCCGCGCGTGTGGACCTCGAGGATCTTGGCGCGGCCCTTGCGGTCGGGGCGATCGACGACGATCTGGCGATCGAAGCGGCCCGGGCGCAGCAGCGCCGGGTCGAGGATGTCGGGGCGGTTGGTGGCCGCGATGAGGATGATGTTGTCCGTCATCGTGAACCCGTCCATCTCGACGAGGAGCTGGTTGAGCGTCTGCTCGCGCTCGTCGTGACCGCCGCCCATGCCGGCGCCGCGATGGCGGCCGACGGCGTCGATCTCGTCCATGAAGATGATGCAGGGGCTGTTCTGCTTGGCCTGCTCGAAGAGGTCGCGGACGCGGCTGGCGCCGACGCCGACGAACATCTCGACGAAGTCCGAGCCGGAGATCGAGAAGAACGGAACGCCGGCCTCGCCTGCGACGGCGCGGGCGAGCAGCGTCTTGCCGGTGCCGGGAGGTCCGAAGAGCAGCACGCCCTTCGGGATCCGCGCGCCGAGCGCCTGGAACTTCTTCGGGTTCTCGAGGAACTCCTTGATCTCGTGCAGCTCCTCGACCGCCTCGTCGGCGCCCGCGACATCTCGGAAGGTGATCTTCGGCGCGTCGACGGACATCCGCTTGGCCTTGGACTTGCCGAACGACATGACCTTCGAGCCGCCGCCCTGCATCTGGTTCATGATGAAGATCCAGAAGCCGATGAAGAGCAGGAACGGCAGGATGTAGATCAGCGACGACCACCAGGTCGCGCCGGTGCCCTTGATCTCGAAGGACTCGATCTTCTTCTCCTGCTCGGCCGCCAGCAGCGTCTTGGTCAGCGTGTCGCCGTAGTTGGTGGCGAAGCCGATCTCGTAGCGCTTCTTGTCGTCCTTCGTGACGATCAGCTCGTTGGCGCGGTTGCGCATCTCGACCGTCTTGATCTGGCCGTCGTTGAGCTGCTGGAGGAAGACGCCGAAGCCGGGGTCCTTCTCCTTGTTCGGGCTCGAGATCAGCTGCTGGGCGAAGAACGCCAGGATCACGACGATCAGGATCGGAAAGGCTGCGCTCTTGGAAAAACGGCTCATAAGTATGCGAAAACCCAGTCGGTCAGGGAATGTGCCAGCGTAGCAGGGGTACGGGCGCATCCTGCCGATCGGATCAGCGTGCGCGAGCCCGTGGTCGTCGCCTGTATCGGCAGCTCAGTCCCTCGTCTCAAGCGCCGCGACGTAGGGCAGGTTGCGGTAGCGCTCGACGTGGTCGAGGCCGTAGCCGACGACGAAGCGGTTGGGGATCTCGAAGCCGACGTAGCGCGGCTCGAGCGCGACCTTCAGACGCGCGGGTTTCGTCAGCAGCGCGCAGACCTCGATCGACGCCGGGTCGCGGGCGCCGAGGTTGCGCAGCAGGTACTGCAGCGTCAGACCCGAGTCGATGATGTCCTCGACGATGAGGACATGGCGGCCCTCCAGCGCGACGTCGAGGTCCTTGAGGATCCGCACGACGCCCGAGGAGTCCGTCGACGAGCCGTAGCTCGCGACGGCCATGAAGTCCAGCTCGCACGGCACCGCGATGTGGCGCATGAGGTCCGAGAGGAAGAAGACCGCGCCCTTGAGGACGCCGACGAGCAGCAGATCGCGCCCCTGGTAGTCGGCCGTGATCTGGGCGCCCAGCTCGCGGACGCGGCGCGCAAGGTCATCGGGCTGGACGAGGATCTCGCCCACGGAGGCGTCGCGCATCATGCGAGGCGCAGTCTAGGCGCAACCCGGCCTGCCGCCGCCGGTCAGGGGTCCTACGACATCCGCCGAGCTCGCGCCCTGCGCGCGCTGCCGGGCTGCCGCCGGCGACCCCGACGAGCTGTCAGGACAGCGACTGCGGCTGACCCGCGGGCGGCAACGGCGCCGCGGGCGCCTGCGGCCCGGGCGGCGTCGGCTCGACGCGCAGCAGCCCGCCGCTGACGACGGCGCGCGCGCCGTCGCCGAGGTCGAGCGCCCCGTCGCCGAGCGCGAGGATGTCGGCAAGGCGACCGGGGGCGCGTGCGCACAACCCGCCCACCGCCGCCTCCGCGAGGCGGCGCACGACGAGCCGCGCGAGCGCCGCGGGCAGCGCGCCGAGCTGCGCGACCGCGATCTGATCGCGGCCCGCGAGCGCCGTTTCGACGACCTCGTCGAGCACCGCCGCCTCCTCGCGCAGCAGCTCGGCGGTGCGCACGACGTTGCGCTCCGCCGCCGGGTGCAACGCGCGCAGGGCGGGCACGAGGCCGGCGCGTGCGCGGTTGCGGGCGTAGGCGGGATCGTCGTTGGACGCGTCCTCGCGCCAGTCCAGGCCGCGGGCGGTGCAGTGCGCGGCGGTCTCCTCGCGGGTGACGCGGAGCAGCGGGCGGATGAGCAGCCCGTCGCGCTCGCTCATGCCCAGCAGCGCGCGGCGCCCGGGCGAGGCGGCGAGCCGGTAGAGGACCGTCTCGGCCTGGTCGCTGGCGGTGTGGCCGGTCGCCAGGTGCGCGCCGCGCGCGAGCGCCAGCCGGGCGCCCGCGCCGAGCCGCACGTCGCGCGCCCAGGCCTGCAGGTTGCCGGCGTCGGCGGGGCGCGCGGCCGCCTCGACGGCGAGCGTGACGCCGAGCCGCACGCAGAGCTCGGCGCAGAACGCCTCGTCGTCGGCGGCGGCGTCGCGCAGGCCGTAGTTGACGTGCAGCGTGCTGACGGCATCGGCGCCCGCGAGGCGGACGGCGATGTCGAGCAGGCAGACCGAGTCGCGCCCGCCCGAGAGCAGCACGACGACGGCCTTGAGCGGGGCGAGCAGACCGGTCGCGCCGACGCGATCGAGCAGGTCCATGCTGGTCGAGTCTAGGGTTCGCGTAGGAACTCGTGCCGGGTTTGGGGCAGTGGTTTCTGCGTGGGCCCCAGGGTGACCCGAGGGTCGGACCCTAGGGAGGATTCCCAATAGGCAGGGGCTTCCCGCGAGCCGACACTGCAACGCATGCAAACCCCTTCCGACATCCCAGCCGCATCGCCGAACCCGCCCACGCCCGCCCCGCGCAGACTCACCCGCTCGGGCCGCGACCGCATGATCGGCGGCGTCGCCGGCGGCATCGGGCGCTACTTCGGCGTCGACCCGACGCTCGTCCGGATCGGCTTCGTCGCGCTCGTGCTGCTCGGCGGCACCGGCCTCGTCGTCTACGCCGCCGCCCTGCTCCTCGTCCCGCTGGACGAGGAGGCAGCCGGTGCTCCCCCGAAGACGTCGACCGCGCTGGTGATCGGGATCGCCGGCGCGCTGCTGCTCGTCGGGGTCGTCTTCGGCTTCGGCTTCGGCTTCGCCCTGACCGGCGCGCTCGTACCGCTCGGCTTCCTCGCCCTGGCCGGTCTGGCCGTCTATTGGCTGGTGTCCGGCGAGCGACCGAGCGGCAGCCCGGGCGACGTCGTGCGCCGGGCCGCGCTGGGCATCGGCCTGCTGATCGCCTGCGGCGCGCTCGCCGTGGCGAGCTTCTTCGCCAGCGGCCTGGGCGGCGGGGTCGTCACCGCCGGCATCGTGATCGCCGCCGGTGCGGGCCTCGTCGCCGCCGCGTTCGCCGGCGGAGCGCGCTGGCTCGTCCTGCCCGCGCTCGCGATCGCGCTGCCGCTGGCGTTCGTCTCAGCCGCCGACATCGACCTCGACGGCGGCTTCGGCGAGCGTCGCGAGCGCCCCGCGACCGTCGCCGAGCTCGAGCAGACCTACCGCCTCGGCGCGGGCGAGCTCGTCGTCGACCTGCGCGAGCTCGACCTGCCTGCCGGCGACCATCCGCTGAAGGTCCGCATCGGCACCGGCCACGCGCTCGTGCTCGTGCCCGACGACGTCTGCGTCGCGACCTCGGCCGACATCGGCATGGGCGCCGTCCAGGTCTTCAACCGCATCAACGGCGGCATCGACGTCGACTGGAACGACGGCCGCCGTGCCCGCGAGGGCGCCGCCCGGCTCGTGCTCGAGGGCGATGTCGGCCTCGGCTTGCTCGAGGTGCGCCACAACGAGATCGACCACTCCGCCGGCGGCTCGCCGTGGGAGCGTCGCCAGAACCGCCTCGCACGCGAAGATGCAGACGACGAGCGCAACGCCGCGTGCGCGACGGCGAGCTGATGCGCCGCGAGGGCGGGCGGGGACAGATCGACAGCACGTCGCTCGTCGCGGGCCTCGTGCTCGTCGCGTTCGGCGTCGTGCTGCTGCTGGACCGCAGCGGCACCCTGAGCCTGTCCTTCGGGACGATGGCCCCGATGGCGTTCGCCGTTATCGGGGCGATCCTGCTCGCCACCGGCCTGAGCCGACGAGAATGACCCCGATGCCCGAGATCGCCGCCAGCCCGAGCCCGACGCCGAGCGGCCGCGACGCCGCGCCGCTGCGCGACCTGCGTCGCGATCCCGAGAACGGGATGATCGCCGGCGTCTGCGAGGGGCTCGGCAGGCGGCTGGACATCGACCCGCTGCTGCTGCGCATCGTCTTCGGCGCGACGACGCTCGCCAGCGGCCTCGGCCTCGCGGCCTACCTGCTCGCCTGGTGGCTGCTGCCGGTCGAGGGCGCCGAGCCGACCGCGGCGGTCGCGGCCGCCGACCGCCGCAGCGCGCGCAACCGCCGCGCCGCGCTCGAGGTCGGCTTCGGCGCCGGGTTCCTCGTCGTCGCGATCCTGCTGACGTTCCGCGAGCTCGGGCTGCCGTTCTCCGACGTGCTCACGTGGCCGCTCGTGCTCGTCGCCGCCGGCGGCGCGCTGATCTGGCGCCAGTCGGTCGGCCGACCCGGCGCCGGCGGCGCGCCGGCCACGCCCGCCGCTGCCGGTGCCTCCAACACGCCGCCGCCGCTCTTCGAGGACGCCGGCAGGGAGTCGCGCCCGGCCGTCATCTCGCGGATCGGGATCGGCGTGACGCTGGTGATCACCGCGGCGATCGTGTTCCTGCAGTTCAGCGGCGCGCTCGCGGCGGCGTCGGACGTCGCGCTCGCCGCGCTCGTCGTCGCGATCGCGCTGGTCGTGATCTTCGCCCCGTTCTTCGTGCGGCTGCTGACGTCGCTGTCGATCGAGCGCACCGAGCGGATCCGCTCGCAGGAGCGCGCCGAAGTCGCCGCGCACCTGCACGACTCGGTCCTGCAGACGCTGGCGCTGATGCAGAAGCGCGCCGACGACCCGCGCGAGGTCGCCGCCCTCGCCCGCCGCCAGGAGCGCGAGCTGCGCACGTGGCTGAGCGGCGCGCCGGCACGCGCCGCGGGCGAGCGCTGGCTTGCCCCGGCGCTGCAGGCCGCCGCCGACGAGATCGAGCAGGCCCACGGCGTCGCGATCGACGTCGTCGCCGTCGGCGACGTGGCGCTCGATCGCGACGGCGAGGCGCTCGTGGCCGCCGCGCGCGAGGCGATGCTCAACGCCGCGAAGTTCGCGGGCGACGCCGGCGCCGTCGCGGTCTACGCGGAGGCCGGCCCGGAGCGCACGGAGGTCTTCGTGCGCGACCGCGGGCCCGGCTTCGACCCGGCCGCGGTGCCCGCCGATCGGCGCGGCGTGCGCGAGTCGATCGTCGGGCGGATGGAGCGCCACGGAGGCCGCGCGGCGATCCACGCCGCGCCGGACGGCGGCGGCACCGAGGTCGAGCTCGTGCTCGAGCGCGCCGGGGAGCCCGGATGAACGCCACCGGGGCCACTGGCGCACGCAACCCGCGCGTCGTGCTCGTCGACGACCACGCGCTCTTCCGGGCGGGCGTGCGCTCCGAGCTCGACGGGCTCGTCGATGTCGTCGGCGACGCCGCCACCGTCGCCGATGCGGTCGCCCTGATCGGCGCGACGAACCCGGATGTCGTCCTGCTCGACGTGCACATGCCCGACGGCGGCGGCATCGAGGTCCTGCGCCAGGTGTCCGCCGCTGCGACGGCGACGCAGTTCCTCGCGCTGTCGGTCTCCGACGCCGCCGAGGACGTCATCGCCGTGATCCGCGCCGGCGCGCGCGGCTACGTCACGAAGACGATCTCCGGAGCCGACCTCGCCGACGCGGTGCGGCGCGTGCACGACGGCGACGCCGTCTTCTCACCGCGGCTGGCGGGCTTCGTGCTGGACGCTTTCGCCGGCCCCGCCGCACCCGCGCGGGGTCAGAGCGCCGCCGACCGCGACGCCGACCTCGACCAGCTCACGCCGCGTGAGCGCGAGGTGCTCCAGCACATCGCCCGCGGCTACATGTACAAGGAGATCGCCCAGCGGCTGGGGATCTCCGCGAAGACCGTCGAGGCGCACGTCTCGGCGGTCCTGCGCAAGCTGCAGCTCTCAAGCCGCCACGAGCTGTCGCGCTGGGCGGCGGCGCGCCGGATCGACTGACCGGCGCGTCGAATCTCGATGCGCCGTTCGCTCCGTCACACCTGCCCGTACCGCGCGGTCGTAGTGGCGTTTTTCTGATGGCATGGAGCACAAACCCGCCACGACACCTGAACCCCACCCCAGCCGAAGCCGTGTCGCGAACGGTGTTCGCGTGGAACGCCTCGGCGACACGGCACGCGCCTGGGCCGGCCCGCCGCAGGCGCCTTCACCCCGCGAACCCACTCCCTCGTCGATGCGGTTCTGCATGCACGGCGGCGAGCACGCACGTCCGCCCGCACCGCGGCGCGCAGCTCAGGCGCGGCGGCTACGGCGCAGCGAGAGCAGCAGCAGCACGGTGGCGCCGGCCGCGATCGCGGCCGGCACGCGCGGGCCGTCGAGCGTCTGGCGCAGCTTGCCGGTCGCCTCGGCCTGCACCTGATGCAGGTGCTCCTTGCGCTCCTCGACCTTCTCGTGCACCTGCGCCTTGATGTCGGCCTTGTGCGCGAGCGCCTCGACGGTGGCGCCGAGCTTCTCGCGCGTCTCCTCGATCTGCTCGAGCAGCGTCTCACGCTCGGTCGCGATGTCGTCATGGGCGGCGCCGTTGCGCTGGCCGGTCACGGCCTGATCGGGCTTGGGGGGAGTGCTCATTGCAGTGCGCGTACCCGTCCCGGCGAACGTGCCAAACCGCGACGTGGCGCCGGTACGCTGCGCGTGATGATCGATCACGTCAAGCTGCACGTCGCCGACGCCGCCCGCAGCAAGGCGTTCTACGAGCAGACGCTCGCCCCGCTGGGCTACAAGGTGATCATGGAGCCGGTGCCCGGCGTCGTCGTCGGCATGGGCACCCAGTTCCCCGACTTCTGGCTCGCGCAGTCCGACACGCCGACGGTCGCCCACGTCGCCCTGCGCGCCGACGACCGCGCGGCGGTGGACGCCTTCCACGCCGCCGCGCTGGCCGCGGGCGGCGAGGACAACGGCGCGCCCGGCGTGCGCGAGCAGTACCACCCCGGCTACTACGGAGCGTTCGTGATCGACCCCGACGGCAACAACCTCGAGGCCGTCCACCACACGTTCCAGCGGACATCAGTCCTCGCGTGAGCGCGCGAGAAACAGCTCCGTCGCCTCGCTGAAGCCCTTCAGCCGCACCTCGCCGATGAGCTCGAAGTCGAGGTGCGGGCCCGCCGCCTCGACGACCTCGCGCGTGACGAGTACCTCGCCCGCGCCCGCGCGCGCCGACACGCGGGCGGCCTGGTTGACCGCGCGGCCGTAGTAGTCGCCGTCGCGGTAGAGCACCTCGCCGTGGTGCATCCCGATCCGCGGCAGCGGCCGCGTCGCGTGCAGGATCTGAAAGCCGACCGCCCAGTCCACGAGCGCGGCGGCGTCCGTGCCGACGACCATCACCTCGTCGCCGATCGTCTTCACGATGCGGGCGTCGTCGGGAATCGTGTTGCCGACGTTGACGACGAAACGCTCGACGACGTCGACGGCGTGCTCGTCGCCGAGCTCCTCGGTCATGCGGGTGTAGCCGGCGAGGTCGGCGAAGGCGATCGCGACGCGCACGTGGCCGAGTTGGAGCCGGTCGCCGTGATCGAGGTCGGCCTCCATGTGCCCGATGACATCCTGGTCGACGAAGTGCCCGAGCAGCCGCTTGTGGACGAGGTCCATGATCGGCGAGGTCAGCGGCAGCAGCTCGGCGGCGAGGTCCTGCATCTCCTCGGCCATCTGCACCCCCGGGACGCCCTGGCGCATGAGCGGCTCGTGGACGTACATGTGAAACAGGCGCACCTCGGCGTCGGCGATCTGGGCGAGCGCCTGTCCGTACACGCGCACGAGTTGCAGGAAGGCGATCAGCGGAAGGCCCGCCGCGAGCACGGCCGCCGCGTAGCGCAGCAGCTCGATCTCGCTCTCGGAGATCCGGTCGACGGCGCCGGTGGGCAGGCCGAGCGTCGCGAGGATGCGCTCGATCAGCGCCGCCTCGAGGCCGGAGTCCGCGACCGCCTCCGCCAGCGTGTGCGTCGCCTCGGAGGATGGGAAGAGACCCTGCAGGTAGCCGAACGCCAGGCGCCCGCTCTCGCCGGCGGCGTGGATCTCGTCGAGCGAGTGGCCGCGCTCGCGCATGCGCGCGACGAGCCGAGCATGCGCGACGGCGGCGGGCGTCCACTGCCCGTCGTGCGCAGGGATCAGCCCGCGCTGGACCCAGCGCCGCAGCGTGGCCGGGGTCGTGCCGATGTCGCGGGCGACCTGCGCGGCTGACGGGGATCGCGCAGCCACCGCGGCGTCAGCCTCAGACTGCATCGGCCGATGCGGTCCAGGAGCCGGTCGCAACAGACAGACTCCTCGCTCACGACGACGGCGGAGCCAGGGCCCCGCCGTCTGCGGGCGATACGGCCCGCTGCCTCGGTCGGCGGCGCTCGTCTTCGTACCGGCGGCACCTTGCGGGTGGAGAACCACCCACTTTTCGACCTGGTAGGTGATGCATACGCCTCCGACGACGCGCTGTCAACGGCTCTTAACCTGGGCGATCAGGCCTTCAGGTGCGGATATTCGGCCTCGACGACCGCCCGGTACTGCGCGTAGACGGGCTTGGTGATCGGGATCAGGGCAAGCGCGGCCTTGACGTCGCCGCTCGTCTTGATGCGGCGGCGGGCGATCGCGACGGCGACGTTCTCCCTGCCCTGGAAGTACTTGTTGGCGGTCTCGGAGGACATCGACATCTTGACCCTGGGCTTCCAGTTGACGTCGTCGTTCCACTCCCAGTACAGGCAGCCGTCCTCGCCCTCGTCCGCCGCGCGGATGTTGACGACCATGTCGACGTCCTCGAACTCGAAGCGCTGCGGGACGTCGGCGTCGCGCAGCTTGGGGCCCATGTCGGGGTCCTCGCTCATCATCGAGAAGATGCGGTCCATGACCGTGCGGAACTCCTTGGGACCGCTGAATTGGGCACCCATCGTGTGACCTCCCTGGATTAGGTGGACTAGGACCCGGCGGCCGGCGGCTCGCCGGCCGGCTTGCGCGCCCGCGGCCTGGCGGCGGGCTTCCTGGCGGCCGGCTTCTTCGCGGCGGCCGGTGCGCGACGGCGCGGCGCCGGCCTGGCCGCGGTTTCGAGCGCTGCGACGCGCGCCCTCAGCGCCTCGATGTCCGACCGCAGCGCCTTGATCTCGGCCTCGGTCGCCGGGCGCAGCTCGTCGACCGCGCCCTTGAGGCGCCCGGCGGTGTTGCCAAGCTCGTCGAGCAGCTCCGAGAACCGCTCGCGCGGGATCTGGGTCTTGAATGCCTGATCGACCGCGTCGCGGACCTGGTCGGTGCGCGAGGCGTTCTTCTTTTTGGCCATGCGTCGATCATATGGCCCGTCCCCATGCCCGTCCACATTCACCCCACCGCCCCGCTCGCCCGCCGCGCCCTGCTGCCGGGCGATCCCGGCCGCGCGCTCGCGCTCGCCCAGCTCGTGCTCTGCGAGCCGAAGATGTTCAACCACAACCGCGGCCTGTGGGGCTACACGGGGACCGCGGCCGACGGCGAGCCGATGACGATCCAGAGCACCGGCATGGGCGGCCCGAGCGCGGCGATCGTGCTCGAGGAGCTCTGCGACCTCGGCCTCGAGGTCGCGATCCGCGTCGGCACGTGCGGCGCCCTCGACCCGGACTTGAGGCTCGGCGAGCTCGTCATCGCCGCCGCCGCGCTGGCGTCCGACGGGACGAGCCGCGCGCTCGGCGCCGACGGTCGCATCGCCGCGGACCCGGCCCTCGTCGCCGCGCTGCGGGCGGCGGCGGGCACGAACGGGACGCGCACCGGCGCGATCGCCTCCAGCGACCTCTTCTACGACCGCGATCCAGACCGCGCCGGCGCCTGGCGGGCGGCCGGGGCGGTCGCCGTCGAGATGGAGGCCGCGACGCTGCTGCGGATCGGCGAGCTGCGCGGGATCCCGGTCGGCTGCCTGCTGGCGGTCACCGACGTGTTCGACGCCGACGGCGCGCGGCAGCGGATCGACGCCGACGCGCTGCTGCGGGCGGCCGAGCAGCTCGGCCGCGTCGGTGCCGAGGCGCTCGGCGCGCGCGCCGAGCCAGACTCAGCCTGAGACCTTCAGACGCTCCTGGCGCGATGAGACCGCCTTCGGCGCGGTCGGCATCGCCTTGTGCATCGTCGACAGCTCCGCGGTGAGCGCCGCAAGCTGCGTCTCGATCGCCTCCAGGCGCGCGTCGATGCCGGCCGAGGTGGCGGTCGCGCCGACGCGCTCGTCGATCCGATCGATGCCGTCCTCGATGCCCTCCAGGCGCTGGGAGACCGAGCGCACGCGGCGCGTCAGGCGCTCGATATCGGCGGCCGACGGGAGCATGAGCGCCCCGAGGGCGGCCTCCTGCGCGGTCGACGCCTTCTCGCGGGCATCGAATGCACGCTGGATTGCACCGGCGATCAACGGGTTGGCCATCAGGTCCTCGGCGAGCTTGCCCAGGGTGTCCTCGCCCTGCTTGGTCAACCGCTCGCGCAGTCCTTCGGCCTCAAAATCGTCGCTCATCGAGGGGAGATTCCTCCTGATTGCCGGGCGGACGGAGGCTACCGGAGTGCGTTCCCTTCGCGAGCGCGCGTGAAGATGAGTGCCGGGAAGTCTGCCCCGCGATGCTCGTCCAACGTCGTTCTTCCGTCCTGCGCGCCCGCTTGTATGGGGCTTCATTCGCGGCCGCTTAGCGTGGGTTTACGTCCGACGGCGATTCACGGTAGTGTGCCGCGCACGCGCATCGGGCTCGCGTACTAGGGACACCTCCAGGGGGGAGATGCAGGGACACATGCACCACAAGCGTAGGCTGCTCATCGCCTTGGCCCTGACCGGCGGGATCACCGCCGGTCTTGGGACCTTTGCGTCACCTGCGAACGCCAAAGTTCGCACCTTCAAAGTCACCGGCCTACTTGGGTCGAAGACGATCACGCTGGACATCGGCGCGGATACGCCGGTCGACCAGATCAGGCTTCCGGGCATCAACCTCGGAGCGATCCTGAGCATCGTCGAGACGACGCCGGCGAACGCGCCTTCCAGTGGCGGCGGCCTGCCGTCGATCCAGATCAAGCCGACGCCGGCTCCGGCCGCGCCTTCGGCGACCACTCCGGTGCTTCCGGCCGCGCCTGCGGCCGAGACCGCGACAGGCAAGTCGACCCGTGGCAAGAAGAAGGGCAAGCCGTCGATCGGCCAGCCCGTCTTCGACTCGCGCGGCCGTCTTCTCCGCTCGCCGCTGCCCGAGCGCGAGCGCCCAGCGAAGACGAGTCTGCGCTTTTCCAACGGCGTTCCGACGATGAACAACCCGACGCTCTCCATGGCGAGCATCGGACCTGTGCCGGTCGGCGTCCCGAACTTCTTCATCAACAAGTTCCGCATCCCGCCGTTCCTGCTGTCGATCTACCAGGCTGCCGGCATCCAGTACGGCATCCGCTGGGAGGTCCTGGCCGCGATCAACGAGATCGAGACCGACTACGGCCGCAACCTCAACGTCTCCTCGGCCGGCGCAATGGGCTGGATGCAGTTCATCCCCTCGAGCTGGAAGGCCTTCGGCGTCGACGCCAACAGCGACGGCAAGAAGGATCCCTACAACCCGGTCGACGCGATCTTCGCGGCGGCGCGCTACCTCAAGGCAGCCGGGGCCGACACGGACCTGCGCAAGGCGATCTTCGCCTACAACCACGCCGACTGGTATGTCGATTCCGTGCTCATGCGGGCACGGTTCATCGGCGGCATGCCGTCCGACCTGGTGGGCTCGCTCAGCGGCCTGACGCAGGGCCTGTTCCCGGTGCATGCCGCGGCGAAGTACGCCGACGACATCTCCGAGCGCGACGCGTCGCGGCGCGTCGCACGTGGCAAGAACGCCGCTGTGCCGGTCGAGTCCAGCAGCAAGCGTCGCGGGATCAACATCTTCGCGAAGGCGGGCTCCCCGGTCGTCGCCGTCCAGGACGGCAAGATCATCAAGGTCGGCCAGAACTCGCGCCTGGGCAAGTTCGTGACGATGCGCGACGTCTACGGCAACACCTACACCTACGCGGGCCTGAAGAAGATCGCCTCGCAGGTGCCGGTGCCCAAGGAGACGACGCAGACCAAGGCGTCCATCGCCAAGGAGCTCGCGCTGCCGAAGGCCGATCCGGCCCCGAAGCAGGCTGCCAGCGCCGGCAATGCCGTCAAGGGTGCCGCCGGCAAGGTCAAGGCGGCCGCCGAGCCGGCGACCGCGGCCGTCGAGAAGACGACCGACCTCGCCAAGGAGCGCCTGTTCGCCAACCCGACGCGCCCCAACGCGCTGTCGGCCGGCGGCAAGCAGCAGATCATGGAGTCGGAGTCCGCGCTGGCGCCGGGCTCGAGCGTGAAGTCCTACTTCACCGGGGTCTACGGCCTCAACAAGGAAGACGTCGTGCTCAAGCGCCTGACGCCGGGCCGCAAGGTCATCGCAGGCACGATCCTCGGCCGCATCGGCAAGGTCGCGCCGGGCATCGCTCCGAACGTCATGTTCGAGATCCGCCCGGCGGGTCGCGGCGCGCCGCGCATCGATCCGAAGCCGATCCTCGACGGCTGGAAGCTGCTCGAGTCCACGGCGATCTACCGCGCGCAGGGCAAGAACGCGTTCTTCGGAGAGAACGCCCAGGGCGCCACGATCGGCCAGATCCTGCTGATGAGCAAGGACACGCTCGTCCAGCGCGTCCTGGCCAACCCGCGGATCGAGATCTACACGTGCGGTCGCCGCGACATCGCGGGTGGGGTCGTCGACCGCCGTGCGCTCGCGACGCTCGAGTTCCTCGCCTCCTCCGGTCTGAAGCCGACGGTCACGTCGCTGCGTTGCGGCCACGGCTTCTACACCTCGAGCGGCAACGTCTCGGCGCACTCGTCGGGCAACGCCATCGACATCGCGAAGATCAACGGGATCCCGATCCTGGGCAACCAGGGCGCGGGCTCGATCACGGACATCACCGTGCGCCGGCTGCTCACGCTGCAGGGCACGATGACGCCGGCCCAGATCATCACCCTCATGAAGTACGAGGGCACGGCGAACACGCTCGCGATGGGCGACCACGCCGATCACATCCACGTGGGCTTCCGCCCGCAGTTCGACGCGACGACGAAGGCCGGCAAGATCGCCGAGTCGGTCCTCAAGCCGTCGCAGTGGATCAAGCTCATCGATCGCCTCGGCCAGATCGACAACCCGACGGTGCAGATCACGCCGTCGAAGTACGCGATCAAGGTCGGAGCGGCGACGCGCGCAAGCCGGGCCCACAAGGCCGAGTAGCCACACGTCAATTCGCGCAGTGACCGAAACCGCCGTGACCCCAGGGTCGCGGCGGTTTTGCGTTGTGCAGTTCGAATACCCCTGGCCGCTGGGGCCGGCGGACGGCCGCTACACGATCCGCGAGCACCTCGGCGAGACGCCGTCGCATGTGCTCGTGATGCGCACGCTCGGTGCCCCCCAACGGCGTCTGCTGGCACGGCGGTCAGGACGCGGGCGTGCCGTCGACGCGCCCCCCGATCCCCCACCCGAGCCGGTCGTCACGACGCGCGCCACGCTCGTCGACACCGCCGCGCTCGACGGCCACGAGGCGGCGTCGCGGTGGCTGGCAGGCGCCGACCTCGCGACCGTGGCCGGCGCGGCACTGGCGCGCCTGAACCGCGTGCTGCACGCGCACCGGATCGCCACCGCCGATCCCCACACGCGCGAGGTCGCGCTCGCGCAGGCGCTCGCCGTGCGCGTCGCCTTCGGCGCCAGTGAGCGGGTCGCCGAGGGCCGTTGGGACCGCGCCCGCGAGCTGCCACGGCCGCAGGTCTCGGCCCGTGCGCGCACACGCCGCGCGGCGCTGCGCCCGCAGGAGCGCCTGGCGGCGTTGCTCGCCGGCCGCGACGTCGCGCTCGCCTGCGAGGAGCTCACGCTGCGCGTGCGCCTGGACGTCGATGCCGGCCGCCTGCGCGAGGCCGCGCTCGGCCTGCGCATCGCGCTCGACGCGGCGCTGTCCGAGCTCGAGCCATGGCGCGACGCCGCCGGCCTGGCCGGGCGGCTGGTGGAGCTGCGCGAGCGCCGTGACGCGGTCGGCGCGATCGCCGGCGTCGCGCTGCAGCGCGGGCTCGACGACGACCAGATCGCCGTCGTCGTGTCCGCGCTCGGGCGCGTCGAGGCGGCGCTGCGGGCACGCGTCATCGGCGAGGGGCTGTGACCGTCCCCAGCGCGCGGATGCTCACGGCGCGACCCGGATCGAGATCGCGCCCGACGGGGCATTGACCTCGGAGATCGGCCCCGGCTCGGTCTGCGACGACCACTCGCTCCCCGGTCTGAGCTCCTGCCGGGCTGAGCCTTGATCTCGGTGCTGAGCGCTCACAGCGCAGCCACGAGCGCCTGTAGATCCTCCTCGACGTCGCCGCTCAGCCGCACCGCCGCGCGCCCGTCGTACGGCGTCGGCCCCTGCGTGACGATCGCGACGTCGCCGCCGTGGCGCAGCGTGATCCCCGGCAGCTGCGCGACCGGATCGACCTCCAGCGAGGAGCCGATGCACAGCAGCAGGTCGGCCTCCGCGCACACCTGCGTCGCAAGCTCGAGCTCCGCCTCGGGCAGGAACTCCCCGAAGAGCACGACGTCGGGCTTGAGCGGGCGCCCGCACGAGCACAGCGGCACAGCCGCGTCCTCGAGTTGGGCGAGCACGACGGCGGACTCGACGCGCGCGCCGCATGACTCACACGAGCACGTCGCGATCGAGCCGTGCATCTCGAGCAGCTCGTGCGTGCCCGCGCGCCGGTGCAGCATGTCGATGTTCTGCGTGATGACGCCGTAGAGCAGGCCCCGCGCCTCAAGCTCGACCAGAGCCTCATGTGCTCCGTTGGGCTGCTTGTCGCCGAGCGTCTGGAAGCGCTCGCCATAGAAGCCCCAGAAGCGCTCGGGGTCCGCGCGCCAGGCGTCGATGTGGGCGACCTCCATCGGGTCGACGTTCGCCCAGATGCCCGTGCCCGGCGTGCGGAAATCCGGGATCCCCGAGGGAACGGAGATCCCGGCGCCCGTCAGCGCGACGACCATTCTGGCGCCGCGCACCAGGTCCGCCAGGGCGGCGACATCGGCCGAAGCGGCTACTTCCCGGTCCACTCTGGCGTGCGCTTCCCCAGGAACGCGCCGATCCCCTCGCGCGCGTCGGAGCTCTGGAAGACCTCACCGAACGCGACCTTCTCGGCCTCGATGCCCTCGTCGAGGTCGGCGTCGCCGGCGGTCGTGCGCTTGATCGCGCCGACGGCGAGCGGTGCCTGGCCCCCGAGCTTGCGCGCCCATGCCCGCGCGACGTCGTGCAGCTCGTGGTCGGGCACGACGCGGTTGACGAGCCCGACCTCGAAGGCCTCGTCGGCGGAGATCGGATCGCCGGTGAGGTTGAGCTCGAGCGCCCGCGCCGTCCCGACGAGCCGCGGCAGCCGCTGCGTGCCGCCGAAGCCGGGGATGATGCCGAGGTTGATCTCGGGCTGGCCGAAGCTCGCCGACTGGGCGGCGATCCGCACGTCGCAGGCCATCGCCAGCTCGCAGCCGCCGCCGAACGCGACCGCGTTGACCGCGGCGATCGTCACGGTCGAGGACTGCTCCATCGCCCGCAGCAGCCCGTGCGCGTCGTCGAGCAGCTGCGCGCCGCCGCGCTCGTCGAGCTGCGTGAACGCCTTGATGTCGGCGCCCGCGCACCACAGCATCGGGTTCGCCGAGGCGATGATCAGCGCGCGGATCGACTCGTCGGCGTCGACGTGCTCCCAGACGCGCTTGAGCTCGCCGATGACCTGCGGCGACAGCGAGTTCGCCGGCGGGCGGTCCAGCCACGCGATCGCGTAGCCCCCGTCGCGCGTCTCCAGCGTCACAGCCTCGCCCTGCTCGAAGCCGTCGTCGGGCTGCTTGTAGGCGAAGAAGCCCTGCCCGCTGCCGGTGCCGAGGCGGCCCTGGGCGACGAGCCGGCGCAGGATCAGCGGCGGCGTGTACTGCTCGCCCCACTGCACCGCCGCGCGCTCGAGCGCGGCGAGCACCTCGTCGAGGCCGGTCTGGTCGGCACGCGCGAACGGCGGCGGGATCAGGCCCGCGCCCGCCATCATGCCGAGGTCGATGTCGCGGATGGTCGCCATGCCGTCCTCGAGCACGAGGCAGGCCTCGACGAACGCCTTCAGGACGAAGCGCTGGGTGAGCTCCTCGTGGTCGAACTCCGTCTCCCCCTCGACACGCGGCTGGCCGTTGTCATAGAAGCCCTTGCCGGTCTTCGCGCCCAGCTCGCCGGCCTCGACGAACGCCTTCATGCCCTCGTGGACGTAGAACGACTCGGGCCCGTAGGACTCCTGCAGGTGCTGCGCGACGTGCAGCACCGTGTCCAGACCGAGCAGGTCGGTGAGGAAGAACGGGCCCATCGGGGCGACGCCCGATGCCGAGACCGCGTCGTCGACCGCCTTGATCGACAGGCCGTTGGACTCCTGGAAGCGCCAGACCTCGCTGATCGCGGAGTTGAGGATGCGGTTGACGACGAAGCCGGGCTCCTCGCCGCAGGTGATCGGCAGCTTGCGGATCGTCTGGGCGAACGTCGTCGCGGTCTGCATCGTCTCCGGCGACGTGTCGGCGCCCTCGACGACCTCGACGAGGCGCATGAACGAGGCCGGATAGAAGAAGTGGAAGCCGACCACCCTGTCGGGCCGCGACGTCGCGTCGGCCATCTCGCTGATCGGCAGCGCCGAGGTGTTGGAGGCGAGGATCGCGTGACCCGGGGTGACCGCGTCCAGCTCGGCGAACACGGCCTGCTTGATCGCCATCCGCTCGGGCACGGCCTCGATGACGAAGTCGACGTCGCCGAAGCCCTCGTACTCCGTCGTGCCTGTGATGCGGCCCAGGATCTCCGTCGCCTGCTGGTCAGCCTGCTGCTGGGTGATCTTCTGCTTGTGGACGAGGCCGCCGAGCTGCGCCCGCGTGACCTCCTCGGCCTTCGCGAGACCGACATCGACGAACTCCTGCCTGACGTCCTTCAGCACCACCGGGATGCCCGCGGAGGCGATGACCTGGGCGATCTCCCCGCCCATCGTCCCTGCTCCGACGACCGCGGCCTTGAACACGAACACGCTGACTGTCTCCTTCTGTTGATTAAGCCATGTCGCGGTCGGCCTGCAACTCGACCGCGAAGCGCCGGAGCGTCCGGCGCAGTGCGTCGCCGAGGGCGCGGCGCACGAAGAACAGATCGGCCAGCACGGCGCCGATGCCGGCGTCGCGCTTGAGCTCGTAGTCGAGCTCGAGGCGGATGACGCAGCCGCCGTCGACCGCGCCGAAGCGGACGCGCTGCGTGCCCGTCAGCTGCGGGTCCTCGACGCGCACGAGCTGCGTCACGCCGGGCTCGTACTCGAGCACCTGCTCGACGCACCGGCCGCGGCCGTTGCGCAGCGAGTCCCACACGATCCGCGCATCGGGCTGCGGCCATTCGCCATGCCACAGCGCCATCGCCCCGAAGCCATCGACGAACGACGGCCAGCGCTGCAGGTCAAACCACAACCGCGCGGCCTCGTCGACCGAGGCGCCCGGCAGCATCTGCCGCGCGACGACGGTGCGCATGTGACTCAGCCCACCAGCTCGCGCCGGATCATGTCGACGGCGTCCGCGAGCTCGTCCAGCCGCGGCGCGACCTCCGCCACGAGCCGGTCGCGCTCGGCGCCACCGGCGTCGCTGAGCTCGTAGAAGCGCCGCGAGCGCCGCTCGGGGTGCTCCCACCTGCCGGCGACGAGACCCTCGGCCTCCAGCGCCCGCAGGAGCGGGTACATCGTGTTCGGGTTGACGGCGATCAGGCCGCCGGTCAGCTCCCCGACACGATCCATCAGCTGGTTGCCGTAGGACGGGCCGGAGCCGAGCAGGTGCAGGACGAGCAGCCGCAGCAGCCCGGCCTTGCGCAGCCCGGCGACAAGCGGATCGCCTGAGCCCGGCCCTCCGCCGGTCGCCGCCCGCGCGCCGGCGGCCGTCCGCACGTCGCTCTGGGCGGCAGCGTCCGCGACGGCGTCCTGCGTCGACGGATGCCGAGCGGCCATCACTCCAGTATGCCCTGCGCCTGCGCACCGGTGTCTGCCTGCGTCCTCGCGCGAACGACCGCGGGCGGTCCGTCGGACCGCCCGCACAGCCGCCGTCGCGACGTCTCAGGCCGTCACCTTCGCGGGCTCTTCGATGCGCCGCGGCAGCAGCGTCTCGCGGGCGATGACGAGCCGCTGGATCTGCGACGTGCCTTCGTAGAGCTGCATGATCTTCGCGTCGCGCATGAGCTTCTCGACGGGGTAGTCCTTGATGAAGCCGTAGCCGCCGTAGACCTGGACCGCGTCGGTCGCGACCTCCATCGCCGAGTCGGCAGCGAAGCGCTTGGCGTGCGAGGACTCCAGCGTGTTGCGCTTGCCCTGGTCCAGCAGCACGGCGCTGTTCCACGTCGCCAGGCGCGAGAGGTGCACCTTCGTCGCCATGTCGGCGATCATGAACTGGATCGCCTGGTGCATCGCGATCGGCACGCCGAACTGGACGCGCTCCTTGGAGTACGTCGTGGCGAACTCGAACGCGGCGCGCGAGATCCCCGTGGCCATCGCGGCGACACCCGGGCGCGTGCGGTCGAGGACCATCATCGCGAGCTTGAAGCCCTTGTTCTCCTCGCCGAGCAGGTAGCGCGCGTCGACCTCGGTGTCGTTGAACGTGATCGTCGCCGTGTTGGAGGCGCGCTGGCCCATCTTGTCTTCCTTCTTGTCCACGATCACCGTGTCGTCCTTGCGGACCAGGAACGCGGAGATGCCGCGATGGCCGGCCTCCGGGTCGGTCTTGGCGTAGACGACGAACCAGTCGGCGTAGCTGCCGTTGGTGATGAAGCACTTCGAGCCGTTGAGGACGTACGTGTCGCCCGTGCGCACGGCCTTCGTGCGCATGCCCGAGACGTCGGAGCCGGCGTCGGGCTCGGTCAGGCAGAAGGAGGCGAGCTTCGGCGAGCTGACGAGATCCTCGGCGAACTCGCGCTTGACCTCCTCCGAGCCGCCGAGCATGACGGGCGCGGAGGCGAGGCCGTTGGCGCCGAGCGAGGTCTGCACGCCCGAGCAGCCCCACGACAGCTCCTCCTCGATGATGCAGCCGTCGAGGTAGTTCAGGCCCGCGCCGCCGTACTCCTCGGGGATGTGCGTGTTCATCAGACCGACCTCGTGGGCCTTGTCGATGATCGCCTGCGGCCAGGCGCCGTCGCGGTCCAGCTCCCAGGCGACCGGGCGGATCTCCTTCGCCGCGAAGTCGTGCGCCAGCTCGCGGAGGTTCTTCTGCTCGTCGCTCAGCGTGAAATCGACCATTGGTGGCTCCTGGAGGAAGGTATCGGGACGTCTAGATTGACTGGTCAGTCAACGTGTACCCCGGAGGGTAGCGGTTGTCACAGGCGCTGTCGACGGATGGCGCCAGCGCGCGCGGTCGGCAGGCTGTCCGCGACGCGTTCCGTAGAAAGTACGCTGCAGAGAGCGAGCCCTGCGGCCGACTATCGAGGTGATCGCGATGAGCAACGAACGTCACGCATTCACCATCACCTCCGGCGAGTTCAGCCCCGAGCCCCGCCCGCGCAGGCGGCTGCCGGCGCTGGTGACGTTGCTCCTCGTCGCGGCGATGCTCGTCGCCGTCTACGACCTCGCGCTGCTCGCCCTCCGCCTCTGATCGGCGCGTCGGCCCGGCGGGCGCTGCTGCGATCATCTGCGCCATGGAGGATGCCTTCGGCACGCTCGTCTGGGTCGTCGCCGTCGTCGGCGCGCTCGTCGCCGTCTACACGCTGATCGGGACCGGCCGCAGCTACCGCGAGATCGGCGGCGGCGGGATCGTTCGGGACGAGGACGACAGCGCGGGCGGCGCGGGAATGAGCGCCGACGCCGAGCGTGACATGGAGATCCGCCAGCTGCTCGAGGCGCGCAACGCGCGCCGCGCCCGCAGGGGCGAGGAGCAGCAGGACGTCGAGGCCGAGCTCGCCGCGCTGACGCGGCCGGCGACCGTCGTCGACGACGAGCTGCGTGAGGAGATCCGCCAGCATGTGGTGGCCCGCAACGCGCGGCGGGTACGGGCGGGCGGCGAGCCGGTCGATGTCGACGAGGAGATCGAACGGCGGATCCGCGACCTTTCCTGATAGAGATAGGGCAATGGCCACTCCGCGACAGTTCGACTTGGAAGACATCGTCAACCGCCCGGGGACGTACTTCAACCCGCAGACCGAGGTGCTCGTCGTCATCGACGACTCGCCCGACCTCCACACGGAGATCTTCAACATGGAGGACTTCGAGGGCGCGGACTGGGTCCTGATCTCCGACGAGGTCCCGATCGACACCGACACGCGCGACGAGCTCATGCAGTCCTTCCAGGTCCGCCACGGCGCGACGCTCGGTGCCGGCCTCGGCGCCGGCGACGACATCGTCGACGAGGCCGAGAACGCCGAGCCTGAGGCCGACGAGCTCGACGACGAGTAGTCGCGGGCGCGACGCGGCGGGCGCGACCGCGTGGTCGCACCCGCCGGCATGCGCCATCAGCGCGGATGCAGGCTCAGCCGCGCGCCTTGACGAGCGCGCCGCCGCCCGCCAGCAGACCCAGCCCGCCGACGACCAGCGCGACGATCGCGAGGCCGTCGCCGTCGCCGCCGGTGGCCGGGGCCGCGACCGCCGGGGTTGTCGCGGCCGCCGCGCCGAGACCTGATCGGGCGAGCGTCACCTGCGGCGCCGGGTGGTCGCTCTGCGGCGCCCCGATCCAGCGCACGACCTCGCCACCGCTGTAGGTCTGCAGCGCCTTGAACGTGAGCTTCGTGCCGGCCGGCCTGCGCGGCAGGCTGACGCCGGTACGGCGCGCAACGGGGACGAGCGCGGGCGCAGGCCGGCGTGTTCGGCGACGAACGCGGCCGCCAGACGGGCCAGCTGCTCCTCGGATCCTACGCAAGCCGACGTTCGACGGAACCGGCCGAACGGCGTGGCCGTGCCGAGGCGCGCTACAGCTCGTGGTCGACCGTGCTGGAGGGCGGCCCCTCTGCCTGCTGCTCGCGGCGCCGCGCGGCGCCCTCGGGGTCGCGCCTGTCGCCGACCAGCGAGGCGGCGATCCCGACCGCGAACGCCGTCCCGACGAGCACGAGGTTCAGGACCGGACCGATGTGAACCCATTCCTCGATCAGGAGCTTCACGCCGATCATCCCCAGGACGACGGCGATCGTCTCGTCGAGGTAGCGGAAGCGGCGGATCAGGCCCTCGACGAGGACGAACAGCGCGCGCAGGCCGAGCAGCGCGAAGACGTTTCCCGCCCAGATGATCAGCGGGTCGCGGGTGATCGCGAACGCCGCCGGGATCGAGTCGACGGCGAAGGCGATGTCGGCCGCGACGATCGCCGTCAGGCAGAGGAAGATCGGCGTGACGTGACGGCGACCGTCCTCCTTCGCGAACCAGTGGCCGTGGCGGAAGCCGTCCGTGACCGGGAAGACCTTGCGCACCCCGCGCACGACGATGTTGCGATCGGGATCGACGTTCTCTCCGACGCCCTTGTAGATCCGGTACGCCAGCACGAGCAGCAACAAGCCGAGCACGTACAGGACGAAGTGGAACTGCTCGATCAGCGCCGTGCCTCCGAGGATCGCCAGGCCACGCAGCACCAGCGCGGCGATGATGCCCCAGAACAGCAGCCGCGGCCGATGCTCGTGCGGAACGCCGAAGTACGCGAACAGCAGGATGAAGACGAAGAGGTTGTCGAGCGACAGCGAGCGCTCGATGAGGTAGACGGTGACGTAGTTGACGCCGTCCTCGCTGCCGTTGAGCGCGACGACGACGCCCGTGACGGCGAGCCCGAGCACGAGCCAGCCGATCGACCAGCGCACACTCTCGGCGAACGTCGCCTCACGGCCACGGGCGAAGAAGTGCAGGTCGACCCACAACAGCAGGAGCAGGACGACGACGAGCCCACCGAATTCGATCAGTTCCATGCAGCAGCTCGCCTATGCGTAGAAGAAGACCACGCCGAGGACTGCGTACACGGCGAGCAGTTGGAGGCCTTCGTACCAGGTCGATTCGCCGTCGTGCGTGACGTGGTTGGCGATCAGGATCGCCAGGAACACCGCGCCGAGCTCGAAGCCGTTGAAGACCAGGGCCATCGGGTTGGGGCCGACGAAGAAGGAGATGATCACGAGTACGGGCGCCGCGAAGAGCGCGATCTGCGCGCTCGAGCCGATCGCGATGTTCACGGCGAGGTCCATCTTGTCGCGCGCGGCGAAGTAGATCGCCACCCAGTGCTCGGCGGCGTTGCCGACGATCGCCACGACGATGAGGCCGACGAAGAACTCGCTCAGGCCGATCGCCTCCGAGGCCTCGGAGATCGAGCCGACGAGGATCTCGGACATGACGCCGACGGCGACGCCGGCGCCGGCGAGCACGAGGATCGATGTCCTGACCGTCCACGGTTCGCCGACGTGCTCCTCGGACTCGGCCGTGGGGTTGAACAGCGCCTTGTGCGAGCGCAGGGAGAAGAACAGACCGGCGACGTACGAGCCGAGCAGGATGAAGGCGACGATGAGCGACATCCGCTCGAGGTCGGCGCCGAAGTCGACGCGCTCCTCGCCGACCTGCGGCAGCCCGCCGCCGGCGACGAGCTGGAAGATCGTCGGCATGACGAGCGCGACCGCGGCCAGCAGCAGCATCGAGGACTGGACGGCGGCGGCGGTCGGGTTGAACGTCTGAAACGGGCGCTTGAGTCCCCCGACGAGCATCGCCGCGCCCATGACGAGCAGGATGTTGCCGAGGATCGAGCCGATGATCGACGCCTTGACGACCTCCTGCAGGCCGGCGTTGAGGGCGAAGAGGGCGATGATCAGCTCGGGCGCGTTGCCGAACGTCACGTTCAGCAGGCCGCCGATGCCGGGACCCGAACGGTGCGCGAGCTCCTCGGTCGCGCGGCCCATCAGCGCCGCGGTCGGGATCACGCCCGCGGCGGCCGCGCCGAAGATGATCGCCGCCTCGGCGTGGCTGAACTCGAGGACGATCGCGATCGGGATGAACGGGATCAGCAGGTAGGGCCAGCCCGAACCGGACAGGAGGAAGCGGCGTGCGCTGGTCATCAGTCGCGCGTCGCGGTGAGGTGCGCGAGATCGCGATCGGGCTCGATGCCCCAGCGCCGAGCGACGGCGTCGAGGTCGGGCGTCAGCGGCCAGCGGTCAGGGCGCGGCTCACCCTCGTGCTGCGGGCCGGCGCCCTTCAGCGACATGCTGCCGGTGTTGTCGCCGATCGCGCGGATCTGCGCGACCTCGGCTTCGTCGAGCACGATCTCGGCGGGGGTGGCGAGCAGTTCGGCGCGCTTGTCCTCGATCGGCCGCGCGCCGTCGCCGATCTCCTGGATCAGCGTCGGGACGACGCTCGCGACGGGCCCGTGCGCGAGGCACCACTGCGCGGCGAGCTGCAGCAGCGTCAGCTCGTGGCGCTCGGCGATCGGGCGCAGCTTCGCGAGCTTCTGGTTGCCGGCCTGGACCCAGCCGTCGGGCCGGAACGTGCGGTGGTCGCGCGGGGCGAAGCGGTGGCCAGGGCGGACGTCGTCCCAGAACAGGCCGCCGTAGTCGATGACGCGCGTCATGACGTCGACATCGTGCCTGCGCGCGGCGTCGAGGCACAGTTCGGCGGGCCACGGCTCGAGCGGGTTGAGGATCACCATCGCCCAGTCGATCAGCTCCCCGAAGCGCTCCAGGCAGTCGATGATGTCCAGCGTGAAGCCGTTGGCGGGGCCGGGCGCGACGCCGAGGCTGCCGGTGAGCCCCTCGTCGCGGACGGCGCGCAGCGCCTCCCAGACGATCTCGCTCGTGTAGCCGGTGCGGTCGGGGTTGTGCAGCAGCAGCAGGTCGAAGGCGTCGATGCCGAGGCGCTCGAGGCTGCGCTCGGTCGCCCTGCGCACGTAGTCGGCGTAGCCCTCCGGCCCGCGCAGGCGCGGATCGGTGAAGCGCGGATAGCCCTTGGCGCCCTCGCGCTCGCCCTCGTAGAAGTCGTGCCCGATCGCGCCGATGACGCAGACCGCGTCGCGGTCGGTGCCGGCCAGCGCGCGGCCGAGGACACGGTCGGCCTCGCCGGCGCCATAGGCGTCGGCGGTCAGCAGCGTGTCCAGTCCGCCACCGGGCGTCAGCAGCCGTTCGAGGCGCTCCTCGGCGATCGGATCGCCGAAATGCAGGTAGCGCCCACCGCTCCAGGTACCGATCGCGGTATGGGAGGGCGTGCGCATCGGCCACAAGGGTAGATGCCCTGCCGCCTCATGCGATCCGCGAGGCTCGTGGTGCGGCGCCCCGGCGCGTTCAGGGAGCGAGCTTGGAGACGCAGCGCACGAGCTTGGAGCTGCTTCCGGCCGCCGCCGTGAGGCAGGCGAAGAGCTCGCGGCCCTTGCCACCGGTGATGCCGGCGCCGACGCCGTCGAGGACGTTCGCCGCGCTGCCGCCGGTGAGCTGCGCGAGCGGGCGCATGCGGCCGCTGGGCGCGGCGAACGCCGGCGCCGCCTTGCGGTTGACGTCGTCGAGGCGCAGGCGCAGGTTGATCGTGCCGCCGTTGAGCACCTGCAGCGGCGACGAGCCGTCCTTGAAGTAGAAGACGATCTTGACCGCCAACTGGCGCAGCAGCCTGTCCTGCGCTCCGGTCCAGATGTCGACCGAGGACGAGTCGACGGCGGCGGCGATCTGGCGGCGCAGCTTCGGCGCCAGCAACGTCGATCGCGATGCCGAGCCGCCGGCCTTCGTCAGCAGGCCGTCGAGGTCGGCCAGCAGGCGCTCGACGTCGAGCTTGCCGCCGAGGCGGATCGTGTCCACGCCGGCGACGCGCTCCTCGCCCTTGTCGCGCGGGGCGCTGATCCAGCGGCCTGGGTCGAAGCCGGTCACGGGGAGGCCATCGCGGTCCGACGACCGCCGCAGCCGTTTCACCAGCGCGTCGTCGACCTCGTAGCTGCCGTCGTCGAGCGTCAGGAACTCCCGCTTGCCCGTCGACAGCAGGTTGCCGCTGTAGGGCTTCTCGGCCAGGGTCGCGACGAAGTCGACGTCGAAACGGGTGAGCTCGCCCGAGCGGGCCGCGCTGAAGGGCCCGTCGAGCGTCAGCTTGACCGGCCCGCCGACCGCGAGCAGGCCCTCGGGGTCGAGCTGGAAGCTCAGCGCCTGCGTGCCGTCGTCGATCTGCGACGCGCTGTTGCGAACGGTCTGGCTCAGGATCTCGGCGGGCGACTGCCCGCGCTGCTCGTCGCCGCCGCCGCAGGCGCCGAGCAGCACGACCGCCAGCGCGAGGAACGCGAGCAGAAGCGGGAGGCGGCGCGCCGGGCAGATCATGGTCGGAAGGTTCCCTGCAAGGGCAACTGCAGCCCGCGCGGTGGGTTCAACCTAGCATCGGACCCGTGCGCTGGACCTCATTGCCAGGGCTCGCGCTGGCGTTCCTGCTCGCGCTTGTCCTCGCTCCCCCCGCTGTCGCCTCACCGCTGTTGACGCTTCGCGACGACGGCACCACCTACGTTCGCGAGGACCGTTTCCTGCCGCCCGCGACCGCCGATCGGGCGCCCGCCAACGCCACCCGGCCGCGCGGCACGCTGCTGGCGCGCTCCGCCGCAGCGCGCAGGCGCACCGTCCGCGGCGAGCTCGCGCGGATGCTCGCCGCGGGCGCGATCGACCAGGCGACGCACGACGCACGGCGCGCGACCTACGTCGACGCGATCGCCTTCCGCGGCAGGCTCCGCGGCGCGCGCAGGGCCGCCATGGGCGCCGTGATCGCCAACCTCGAGGACGTCGCGGCCGCCGGCGAGCTGACGGTGAGCCGCCTGCCGGCGCTGTTGGAGACCGTGCAGCGCAACCGGCAGTGGTGGTCCAACGGCCCGCTGCTGCGAAACGGCGCCCGCGTGAGCTTCCAGGGCAGCAAGCTCGTCTGGCAGTACTACGCGGGCGAGGGCCTGCAGATCCAGTGGCTCGGCACGTTCGGCAAGGCCAACGGCCTGTGGAGCGGGGGCTTCGACGCCTCGCTGCGCGCCCTGATCGACGAGTCGCTGGCGCTCGCGGCGCAGCGCGCGGGCGGGATCGCGTTCGAGTACCTCTTCGACTTCGACGGCGGCCGGCCGCCGTGGGTCAGCGGCCTCGCGCAGGGCACCGCGGTCCAGGCGATCGCGCGAGCGGCGACGAAGCTCGCCGAGCCTGCCTATCTCGCGGCCGCGAAGGCGGGCCTGGGCATCTTCCGGGAGGCGCCGCCGAGCGGCGTGCGGGTCGCGACCCCGGCCGGCGCGCACTACCTCATCTACTCGTTCGCGCCGCGGCTGCGCGTGCTCAACGGCTTCACCCAGGCGGTCAACGGGCTGCACGACTACGCCGAGCTGACCGCCGACCCCGAGGGGCTGGCGATGTTCGCCGCCGGCGAGGCGCAGCTGCGGGCCGAGATCCCGGCCTACGACACCGGCGGCTGGTCGCGCTACTCGACCGTGCGCGACGCCGACGTGCACTACCACGTGGTCGCGCGCGACTTCCTGCTCGGCCTCTGCACGCGCCTGACCGAGAACGCCGCGCCCGCCCCCGGCGCGCCGACGGGCGGCGCGATCCCCGCCGCCTCCCCCGTCGCCGCCGACCCGGCCCCGTTCTGCGCGGCGGCGCAGCGCTGGACGGCCTACCTCACGCAGCCGCCTGCTGTGGCGCTCATCTCGACGAAGGTGCGCGGTGGCAAGCCCGCTGCGGTCAAGGTCGCGGTCAACAAGCCGTCCTACGTGACGGTGCGCCTGCGCCGCGGCGGCCGCACCGTCGCCACGCTCGGTGCGCAGGTCTCCAGCGGGGTGCGAGCGCTGCGCTGGCGCCGGCCGCCCCGCAGCGCCGGGCGCTACACCGTCGTGATCGCGGCGAAGGACATCACCGGCAGGCGCAGCTCCGGCAAGGGCCGGCTGCGGGTGCTGAAGGCGCGGCGCGCGAAGCGCTGAGGGGCGAGTCCGGCTCGGTAGCTGCGCAATCACACCTCGCGCGCCCTGACGAAACGCGCGCGAACGGTTCGGCGACGCGCGTGCTGCGGATATGACTGCCACAGCCATGCTCAGCAAGCAGCGTCGCGCCGTTGTGCGTGAGAACCCGGCTGACCTCGCCGGGGGACGCGTCCCAGATGCCCTCGGGACCAGCGTCTTGGGAGGCAGGCGACACGGCCCTCGCCGACCGAGATACTACGTCCGTGCTCCGGCGCATCGAGATCAAGGGGTTCAAGTCGCTCGTCGACGTCCAGCTTGAGCTGCCGCGACTGGCGGTGTTCGCCGGGCCGAACGCGGCAGGCAAGAGCAACCTTCTCGATGCGTTCCAGATGCTCGCCCGAGCGGGAACGCAACGCACCCTCGCCGACGCCTTGGCGCCACCAATCCGAGGATTTCCTGCGGAGGCCTTCACCTTCCCGCCCGGGGGGCTCCGGGAGTTGCTGAGCCAGCCGTCAGCGGCATTCTCGTTCGAGGCCGACGTTGAGCTGGGACAGTCAAACGGCAAGCCACGCGAGCGTGCCCGCTACCGCGTCGGTGTCGAAATCGATCCTGACGCGGGAGTGCTGTCGCTCGGCCACGAACACCTGACCAGGGCCACGAAGGACTGGCGGTCCAAGGACAACCCTCGGATTGAGACCGCCGACAACGAGATCCTGGTCCGACGGTCAGCGGGCGGCGGACGCCCAGCGCATGAGCCGCTCGGTTCCAATCACACGTGGCTCTCGGACGCTCGGCTCTCAGGACCTTCGTATCCGCTGTTCGACGCGCTCCGCACGGAGTTCCAGCACTGGCGCACGTACTACCTCGATCCCGGAACGGCGATGCGCGCCGCCGCACCGCCACGTGAGGTCAACGACATCGGAGTCAATGGCGAACACCTCGCGCCCTTCCTTTACGGCCTGAAGACGCGGGATACGGCGGCCTTCAAGGCTGTACGACGCGCCCTGAAGTCGGTGATCCCGGCAATAGGACGGCTCGATGTCGAGCTTGATACCTCCCGCGGCACGCTGGATATCCAGATCGAGCAAGATGGCACGCTCTTTTCCTCCCGCGTGGTGTCCGAGGGGACGCTGCGGGTATTGGCGCTTTGCGCGATTGCGGTGACGGCGCGATCTGGCTTGGTTGCGTTTGAGGAGCCCGAGAACGGCGTGCAGCCGCAACGGCTTGATCGCATTGCGGAGTTGTTGGCTTCGGTGACCCGGCGGGGATCAGCGCAACTCGTCGTAACGACCCATTCACCGGGCTTCGTTGCTGCGATCCTCGAGCGCGCCCGAGAGGCCGGCGAAACGGACATCGGGTTGTTCAGTGTGGGCCGCCGAGGAAACGCGACGGTCGTTCGGCCGCTACGCGACTTCGGTCTATGGGAGGACAAGGCCGTTGGCGAGTTGCTGAGGGAGCCGGACGAGCCAGACCGAATTGCTGCGCTCGTGCGGCGCGGCTGGCTCGACGTTTGAGCATGGCCTGCCGGATCGCGTTGTTTTGTGAGGACGCTGCGCACGAGAACTTCGGACGCGCGCTGATCTCACGCTGTGCAGCCGACACAGGGGTATCGGTCACGCTGACGGTACCTACGGCACGCTTTGGCATCCCGCGCCTCAAAGCAGAGATCGCGGCCTACCAGAGCGTGATTCAGAGAACAGGCGGCACACCCGACCTACTCGTTGTCCTCGTGGACGCGAACAACGTCGGGGTCAGCTCGCGCAAGACTGAGGTTGAGTCTGCGCTGGATCCCACGCTGCTACCCGCGTGGGTCATAGGCGTGCCCGATCCTTACGTTGAGCGATGGATGCTCGCCGATCCAACATCCTTCGCCGAGCTCTTCGGACGGCAACCGGACCTCGGTGCGGTGAACGATCGGCTCGCATGGAAGCATCGCTTGATCACAGCGCTTGAGGTCAGCGGAGAAATCGTCACTCAAGGGGGTGCCGAGTTTGCCGACGAGATCGTCGCGGCAATGGACCTGTACCGAGCTGGCCGGGTGGCACCCTCCCTGAATCTGTTCGTGAGCGATCTCGGAGCCGCTCTACGTCGCCTGAAGCTCGCTTGTGACGCGGTCTGACCTGATAGTCGATGCGGAACCACCGCTGCGCTGCGGACTGCGGCGGCCCGCGCAAACGTCCCTCGCATGGAACGTTCTCGGCGCCGGCAGGCGTGGGGCGCTTCTCGCGCACTTCGAAACTCTCGCTGATGCCGGGCCGCGCGTCCGTCGTGGTCGGCAGCGACAGTCTTCGCGATGCCTGCGGCTTTCACATGAAACCCGCCTGCTCAGGTGCCTGCGGTCGCTGCGGCGTGGTCTCGTAGTTGGCGGTGCTCAGCTTCTCTGGTAGACGGAGATGTGCCGCCGGCTGTGCGCGGTGAAGGCGGCGCGGGCCCACGAGGCGTAGCGGGCGATGCGGATCATGCCGTGTACATGCGCCATGACGTCGAGTTCGCCGGGACCCGCGTAGGAGTCACGGACGCTCACGAACTCAGGCCCCTCAGGGCGGAGATGCACGAGCGTGCGCTCGAGCTTTCCGGTGTCGATGTCGAAGCGTGCAAGCTGGAGTTCGACGTGGTCGGCACCGACGTATCGCGGCGTCACGGTCCAACTGCCGTCGCGCGCGTCATCTCCGAGGACGAATGCCTCGATGACGAAGCATCCGCCGGGCGCGAGGTGCCGCGCGGCGTTCTCGAACAGCGCGAGCTGTGCTGTCACACCGCGTGGGTCCAGAATATTGTTGAACACCAGCGCAACGACCGAGAACGATCCCGTTACGCGGGTGGACACGTAGTCGCCGATCGCGACGTCGATCTGCGCCGTCGGCGCCTTTTCTCGCAGCGCCGCCACCATGCGCGCGGACGCATCGATCCCGGCGACGCGGAGGCCGCGGCGGTACAGCTCGAGCGCGATGCGTCCCGTGCCGATCCCGAACTCAAGCACGGCGGGGTCAGCGCCGTGTTCCGCCAGCTCAGCGAGGAAGTCGACGGTGGCGTCGGTCTCCAGCCCGTCGGCGGGATAGATGGTGTCGTAGTCGGCCCCCAATCGCTCGCCGTACGCGGCCGGGTCATAGCCGTGCACGGCTCCGCCTCTTTTCGCCCATCTCCGCGTTGCGCTTCACAGGGCTGATGCCACCACAGCAGCGCGGTTCATGCAAAACCCGCACGCTGCGTTGCGGGGTAGCCTTCAACGATGACCGACATTCGCTGCGCGCGGTGTGGACGCGAGCGCCGACGCGACGGTCAACCCTCCGCAAATCGGTTAACTGCAGCGGCAGACCATCTCGGGGTTGCGTCGGGTGCGCCGTGGGCGTCATTCGAAGGACAGGACGTCTGCCCCCAGTGCCAGACCGCCGACGAACGCGACGCCGCTGCTCGCCGCGTCGTCGAGGGCATCGAACGCGAGATCCAACGGCGCCGCGCGGAGGGAATTCCTCCCGACCCGTACGAGCCCAGCCTCATCGCGTTCGCCATGGGTTCCCGTGCCGGCGCCGAGGCCGACCCGACCGAAAGCCAACCTGACAACACGGCGAGCCCCGATGCACCCGAGCGCCCGGACGGTCGGCGGCTACGCGTCGCTATCACCGGCGCGTTCCTCACCGGCCATCCGCTCGCCGTGCGCGCCGAGAGCTACGGCGACCTCCAGCGCGCGCTCGGTCGCAGCCTGAAGGGACCCCAATGGCGCGTTGACGGCCTACGCGTCCGAGACGGTACCTACGAGTCCGGTGGAGGCTTCACCGAAGCCTCGCCATTGATTATCGCGCGGCGCGACGGCGCCGACCTGCTGCCTTGGCTGGCAGCGGCGCTCGAGGAACTCCGGCGGGCCTGGGCGGGTGGACCGGACCGGACCGCTCTGCGCCTCGAAGCGATGCCGATCAGTCTCGGCATCGACATCTACGACCTCGGCGTCGCCGTCATGACCGCGTGGTTCGACGTGACGGCGACGGGCACCGACCTCGACGCGACCGCGCGCGCCGTCAAGCAGCTCGTACGGCTTCGAGAAGGCGACCACGGACACTCTCCGCTTGCAGCGGCACTCCAGCGGATCGCGTTCGACGCGGCTGGCCAGTACGGCGAGGCCGTCGTGGCGTCCGCACCACTGGAGCTCCAGGCGGCGTGGCTGTCCCGTGCGACGCCGCCCACGCCCCATCCGGCAACGCCGCCGCCCGACGAGCGAGGACGCCTACTCTGGCTGCACCCGATCCACGTCTTGCATGCGCCCGATCGCGCCGAGCCCTCGGCACAGGACCTCGCGCCGGCGTTCCACGGGCTGATCGCCCTCGACGGCGGCGTCTTCGCCGCCGGCATCGGATGGAGCGCCGTCGTCGCCTCCGTGGGATCGCGTGCCGAGGACACCCCTGTCCGGCTCACCGAGCTGCACTGGGCCTACTACGCCCTGTACATGGAAATCGATCGCGGCCTGCTCGGCGTCCTCAGCCAGCAGCGCTGGACCCAGCGAGCGTCGCTGAAGGAACTCGAGGCCGACGCCGACGACGTATTCGCCCACTACCTGCGCGTCATGGACGCGCGCGCGCGGCTCGACAGTCACCTCAGCGCCCTCGGCGGCGACGAGCTCGCAATCTGGGAGACGATCGCGCGAGTCCAGCGCTTCGACGCCGTCGCAGACGCCGTCGACCGCAAGCTCGAGGTCCTCAACAAGCTTGCGCAGCGCCGCGTCGAGCAGGCAAGCGCCTATCGCGCCCGCCGTCTCGGCGACATCCTCGGCGTCCTGACCGTCCTGACGATCGTCACCGTCGCCGTCGCGCTCTTGGGCGCGTTCCTCGGCTCACGGACCCCCGGGATCGGCTCCGTCTGGGTGCGCGGCGCGATCGTCGCCACCGCGCTAACGCTTTCGACTCTCCTCTACTGGGCCGCGTTCGTCAAGACAACCCGCGCCCGCCCGTTAGGCGCCGGCCCGCGACGGTCCTGAGCCGCGGCGCTCCTTTGCGTTGCCTTGGCAGACTCTCCCGAGTCAGCGACGCTGCACGCGACGTGAGGCCAGGAAGCCGCGCACCGTAAGCCTGCGCTGGAACTTGCACACAGCACGGCCCCGTCCAGCGCCACCGTGTCCATGGACGCCGCCAGGTCGTCCACGAAGTCCGAGACCCCGTCCCAGACTCGGTCCGGTCAGCGTCCCCGTGACCGCGCTGGGTCACGGCGAACTCGTGGATCGCCGGCGCGCGAGTGCTGCTCTTCGAGCGGGTCGACGAGGTCTGTCGAGTGGCGCATTTCGACGGCCCAGCCGTCAGAAAGCGCCGCTGGATCGGAAGCCGCCGAACTGCTGCCTTCCCATGCAGCGCAACATGCGGCTCGGAGCCAACCCGCCCGCAATCGCGCGAACCGAGCGACGGGTCAGCCCGCAGCGACCCGTCAGGCCACGCGAAGGCGCTCCAGCCACGCCACCACCTGCGCCCACGCGCCCGAGCTTGCGTCGAGGTGCTCGAAGTGCTCCTCCCCCGCGCGCAGGATCAGCGTGACCTCGTCGCCCGCAGCCCGCGCCGCGTCCGCGTAGTCGCGTGACTGCGACGGCGCCACGATCCTGTCGCGCTCGCCGTGGACGAGCAGGACCGGCACGCCGAGCGGTAGCCGCGCGGCCGGCGAGGCGAGCTCGTAGCGCTCGGGCAGGCGGCGCGGCGAACCGCCCATGAGCCGGCGCACGACGCCGTTGCCGATCCGCGCCCCGTGCGCCGCGCGCAGGTCGCTGACGGCGGCCTGGCCGACGGCGCCGGCGAGCGCGACGCGTGGCTGCGCGCCGGGCGCGCCAGCCGGCAGGCCGGCGCGCGCCGCCGCCCACAGCGCCAGCTGCCCGCCGGCGGAGTGGCCGACGGCGACCACGCGGCGCAGGTCCAGCGGCGCGTCGAGATCGGCGAGCAGGTCGATCGCGGCGGCGACGTCCTCGAACGTCTGCGGCCAGCCGCCGCCTGCGCCCCAGCCGACCCCCAGCCGCCGGTACTCGACGTTCCACACCGCGAAGCCGCGGCCGAGCAGGTCGTGCGCGAGCGGGTTCATCAGCGTCCGGTTGAACCCCAGGCGCCAGAAGCCGCCGTGCAGGAGCACGACGACCGCGAACGGTCCGTCGCCGCTGGGCAACTCGAGGACCCCGTACTGCGCGCGCATGGCGCCGTAATCGAAGCGGCGGGCGACGCGATCGGCGTTCGGCACGACGTCCATCAGCGGGTCCCCACCGACGCCGCGCGTACAATCGCGCCATGGCCGCGGACGGCGCCACGACGTGGATCCTCACCGCCTCGCCCGAGAACCATGCGGCGACGGCCGATCACGGCTTCACCGTCATCGGCTGCAAGGAGCGCCGGCGAAACCAGGCGATGATGATCGAGCCGGGCGACAGGATCGTGCTGTACCTCACGCGGGTGATGCGTTTCGCGGCGGCGATCCGGGTCACCGGCGAGCTGTACGAGGACCGGACGAAGATCTGGCCCGGCAAGCCGGGCAAGGCCGACGCGTACCCGTGGCGCTTTGAGACCGAGCCCGAGCTCGTCCTCGAGGATGCCCGGTGGCTGCCCGCCGAGACCGTCAAGGAGGACCTCGCGCACATCCGCAAGTGGCCGGCGGAGCACTGGAAGCTCGCCTTCCAGGGACAGCTGCGCGCGGTCTGCGACGCCGATGCCGTGCTGCTCATGGAGCGCATGCACGCGGCGGCCGGCGTCGCGGCGTGAACCAGGCCGCGCAGCGAGTGCGCACCGCCTGGGACGCGCTCGATCGCGACCAGCGCTTCGCCGCCGTCGCGGCGATCGGCCTGCTGCTGGCGATGTTCCTGCCGTGGTATGAGAAGAACGTCGTCATCGCCGGCACGCGCAGCTTCGCCACCGACACGATCAGCGCCTTCGGCGCGGTCTCGTTCGTCGAGGCGGCGATCTTCCTCGTCGCGGCGGGTGTGCTCGTGCTGCTGCTCATGCGCGCCGACGAGCGCCCGTTTCATCTCCCGGGTGGCGACGGCACCGTGATCTTCGGCGCCGGCCTGTGGGCGACGGCACTGATCTTCTACCGCGTGTTCGACCGCCCGGACGTCAGCGGCGAGGGCGGCACGGTCGGCATCCAGTGGGGCTTCTTCGTCGCGTTCGTCGCCGCGGGCGCGCTCGCGTTCACGGGTCAGCGCATCCGCGCGGCGCACCGGCCCGAGCCGCCGCTGCCGGCGGCCGAGCCCGATCCCCCGCCGCGGACGCGGCGGCGCGCCCCCGCCGGTGCCGGTGTCGCCGACGAGACGGCGGCGACCGCGGTCGTGCCCAGGTCTGGCCGCCGGCGCGCCTCCGGCCGCGCGGTCACGCGTGAGGACGCGCGCCAGCTGACGTTCGACGATCCCTCGGAGGAGCCGCCGCTGCAGCCCGGCGAAATCCCGCGCGCCGGCGATCAGGAGTCCGGCGACAGACGCTTGGGTTAGGAGGCGTCCGAGAACACGTGCTGGGTTTGGGTGCCGGATCGTGGATGCTCGGGGCCGCGAGACGGTGCCCAAACACGCAACGTGGTGATGGACGCTTCCTCGGGGAGCGTCACTGCACGTCTGCGTCGGGCGGGGCGAGCTGGATCGGCACCTGCCCTTCGACGGCAGCGACGCCATCGAGCGCCGCGATCGCTTCGAGCTGATCGTCCTGCACCGAGCCGGTGATGACACCGGCCGCGGCGAGCACCTGGTCGACCTGCATCCCGGTCCGCGCCAGTCGCTGGGCGAGCTCCTGGACCGCAGCGACGTGCGAGTCGGCGACGGTCACGGTCACGTCGCGTCGCATGGCCGGCGCTCAGCCGGGAGCACGCACGAGGCCGGCGCCGACATCGGACGCCGGCAGGTCGAGCGCCTGAGCGCCCGCGACGAGCGCGTCCCACAGCGCCTGCCCGCGCGCTCCCGTCGTCTGCGACAGCAGCGCCGCGATCCCCGCGACATGCGGCGTCGCCATGCTCGTCCCGGAGATGACGTTGACGCGCTGCGGCATCGGCCACGACGAGTACACGCCGACGCCCGGCCCCGCGATGTCGACCTGCCCGCCCTCGACCGGGTTGCTCGCCGCCGAGAAGGGGGCGATCTGCAGATCGGAGTCGACGGCGGCGACCGCCATGATCGAGGGGCTGTTCGCCGGCATGCCGACGAAGCCGACGTCGAACGGGCGGTTGGCGTTGTTGCCGGCCGCGGCGACGATCAGCGTGCCCGCGTCGAGCGCGCGGCGGCCGACCGTCTCGTAGGCGATCGAGACCGTGCGGACGTCGGCGCCGAGCGACAGCGAGATGATGTGGCAGCCGTTCGTGATCGCCCAGTCGATGCCGGCGAGGATGCTCGCGTCCGTCCCCGCCCCACCGTCGTTGAGGACCTTGCCCACGAAGATCTCGGCCTCTCCGGCGACGCCGTAGCGGCGCCCCTGCGGAGGATTGGCCGAGCCGCAGGCGCTGCCGGTGCAGTGCGTGCCGTGACCCTGCCCATCGCGTGCCGTCAGGCCTGCGACGAACGAGCGCGACGTGATCGCGCGCCCCGCGAAGTCGGGGTGATCGAGGTCGAGGCCGGTGTCGAGGATCGCGACGCGGATCGCGCTCCCGGTCGCGTCCGTCGTGTCGGCGCCGGTCGCGCGCAGACCCCAGGTGAACAGGTCGTCGTCGGTGAACAGGGCCTCCGACGCCGGCTGTTCGGTCTCGATCGCGTGCAGCACGCGCTCGGGCTCGACGGCCACGATCGGCCCGGTCGGCGCGCCGTTTGCGGCCAGCGTCGCCGTCAGCACGCTCGGATCGATCGCGACGACCGCGATGCCGAGCGCCGAGAACGCGATCGCCTCGCTCGGCGGCTCGTCGGGATCGAGGACCCGCTCGTCGGTCGCCTCGACGACCGTGGCGATCCCGGCGATCGCGCGCAGCGCGACGGCGATCGCCTCCGTGTCGCCACGCACGCCGTCGGCGAAGACGACGACGGAACGGCCGGTGGTCTGCGCTTCCTGCGGTGGGCCCTGCTCCCCTGTGTCCATGCCGTGGGAGTATGTCGGCAGATGTCGTCCTCGACCACCCAGATCGCGGACGGCGCCTGGCGCATCACCCGCGGCGTGCCGCTGCGCATCAACGTCTTCTTCATCCGCGAGGGCGACGGCGTCGCCGTGTTCGATACCGGCAGCAGGCAGATGGGTGCGGCGGTGCGCGAGGCCGCCGACGCGCTGGGCGGCGCGACCCGCGTGATCCTCGGCAACCCGCACGCCGACCACCGCGGCGGAGCCATTGCGGTCGGCGCGCCGATCCACTGCCATGCCGACGACCGCGAGAACGTCGAGGGCGACGGTGCCGCGCACGACTTCGACTTCGGCAAGCTGCCGCTCGGCGCGCGCGGGCTGACGAGGAAGACGTTCGAGTCCTGGGACTGCGGCCCGCTGCAGGTCGCCGCGACGCTTGCCGAGGGCGACCCCGTCGGCGACTTCGAGGTCGTCCACCTGCCCGGCCACTCGCCGGGCTGCATCGGGCTGTGGCGCGCGTCGGACCGCCTGGCGATCACGAACGACTGCTTCGCGCTGTTTCACCCCGTGCTGCCGCTGCCCGGCAAGCGGCCGCGCGTCCCACACAGCGCGTTCAACTGGTCTGACGAGCGCTGTGCCGAGTCGATCGCGAAGCTCGCGGCGCTGGCGCCGGCGACCTGCTGGCCCGCGCACTACGGCCCGCTGACCGGCGACGTCGAGGCGCGGCTGCGCGCGGCGGTCTGACGGTCACAGCTTCCGCGCGCCCGACACTGAAGCAGCATGAGCGAGCCCACGGACGAGCCGTACCTCGGGCCGTCGACGTTCTCCGAGCTCTACGAGCGCCACCGGCAGGGGCTGCTGGCGTTCTTCATGCGCCGGACCTTCGACGCCGAGGCGGCCGTCGATCTCGTCGGCGAGACGTTCGCCCAGGCCTTCACCGGCCGCCGCCGCTTTCGGGGCACGACGACCGACGCCGAGGTCGCGCTGCTGTACACGGTCGCGCGCCGGCTGCTGGCGCACTACTACCGCCGCGGGCGCGCCGAGCGCGACGCGCTGCAGCGGCTTGGCGTCTCCCGCCCGGCGCTCGACGACGACAGCCTCGCTCGGATCGAGGGCTCGCCGGCGTGGCGACGATGCGCGGCCTGATCGCCGGCGAGCTGCGCGCGCTGTCGGCCGAGCATCGCGAGGCGCTCACGCTGCGAGTCGTCGCGGAGCTCCCCTACCCCGATGTCGCCGCGCGGCTCGGGGTCTCAGAGCAGACCGCGCTGCCGACGCAGGCCGGCCAGAACGTCAGGACGGTCCTCGCAAGCGGCAACCGCCACCAGCCCGGCGCCTGGCAGCTCGTCGTCTACAAGGCGCGCATCGGCACCGCCGACGGTGGCGGCCCGGTCGGGCTGTGCAGCTACGTCACGCCGCCGCTGGCGGTCAGCGGCAGCGGTCGCTGCACCGCGCAGGGCACGCGCGCGCCGGCGCTGCTGCTCGCCTCGCCGGGCGACTCGGCCGGCGTGCTCGCGGGCGTCGTGAACGCCCAGGCCGCACGTGTCGAGCTGACGCTGCGCGACGGCCGCCGGCTGGCGGTCGCGCCGCAGGCGCCCGACGCCGCGCTTATCGGCCGCCGCGGCCTGCCCGCGCAGCTGCGCTATTTCGTCGTCGCGATCGCCGACCTCGGCTGGGTGCAGCTCGCCGGAGTGCTCGTGCGCGGCGACGCGGGCGAGGAGCTTGCCCGCAGCGGCCGTCCGCGCAGCGTCCCTGCCAGCGCGCCGCTGCTGCAATCGCCGGTGACCATCAGCCCCGAGGAGAGACCATGAGGATCAGGCGCGTTCGCCGGGCGAGGATCGTCGCGGGCGTCGCCTGCCTGGCGCTGCTCACGCTCGGGGCGGTCGCCCTCGCAACGGCGGTCTCGGGAGGCGACCCGACCCAGCCGACGAGCAGCACGTCGCCGCTGCTGTCGATCGGGCAGCCGATCACGCCGTACCGGGCGGGCGACCCGGCCGAGGGCTGGATCGAGATGCGCGCGCGCAACCTCGGCGGCCCGGGCCAGATGGCGGTGCTCTACCACACGTTCACGAGGAACCTGGGCGGCCGGCCGCGGCGTCACGTCTGCGCCGAGGTCGGCGGCGAGCAGCAGCTGCGGCGCTATCCAGTGCGGGACGGCGGGTCGTGCCGCGTGATCCAGCCGGGCATCCCCCCGTCCCCGCTCGGTTTCGGGGTCACCTCGATGCGCGAGCGCCAGGTGATGATCCACGGACAGGCATCGGCCGAGGTGCGGCGCCTCGTTGTCGCGGGACCCGGTGGCACGTACGAGGTCCCGCTCTCGCGTCACCGCGCTTTTGTGCTGCTCTACGGCGACAAGGCGCGCGGTACGGCCACCCTGACCGCGCACCTGCGCGACGGCAGCACGCGCTTCTTCGCGACGAAGCTGCCGCCGGACGTCTTCGGGCGCGGCAAGGCCGAGGCGCGCGATCCCGGTGGACGGCCGCCGTGGCAGGTGTCGGCCAGCCTGCGCGCTCGCGGTGCGCGCAAGGGCCAGACGTGCGCGCAGTTCGGATCGGCGATGCTTCCCGGCCGGCGCGCATCGCTGGAGTTCGGCGCCCCGATGTGCGGCGATCTCTCCCGGCACCCGCTGTTCGCCGACGCCACGCGCTACGGGCCGCGCGCCCAGCAGGGCAGCTTCGGTCCCGGGCCGCGCTCGCCGAAGCGGCTGATCGTGTGGGGCGCGGTCGCCGGCTCCGTGCGCGAGGTGCGGATCGCCGGCCCGGACGGAACGCGGCGGCTGGCGCTGTCCCCCCTCGGCCGCGCGTTTCTCGCCGTCTACCCGGGGAGCGTCTCCCCGCAGGAGGTCACGCTCGAGCTGACGCTCGCCGACGGCACCGTCGAGCGCCAGCGGGCGCCGCGGCGCCTGAACGCGATCGCGCTCGCAGCGCAGCCGCGGCTCGCCGAGCCGAGGATCGGGCTGCGCACGAGCCGCAGCGATCCCTCCAAGCTCGTCCTCACGAGCATGCTGACGCTCCCCGCCAAGCGCTTCGAGGTCACCCTTCAGGGGCGCGAGGTGCGCATGCGCCGCAGCGGCGGATCCGATCGCCGGCCGCGCTACACCGGCATCTACGACCGCGACCGCGGCGTGCGCCGGATGTTCGTCGCGGGGCGCTCCTATCCCGCGAGCGTCGTGCTCTGCGGAGCTGACGGCTGCGTCCCGAGCCGGCTGAGCCTGCGGCTGCGCTGATCAGCAGCCGCGCGGCGCGTCGCACGGGCGCGGGTCGCCGGGGTCGTCGTTGTAGGCGATGTAGCCGCCGACCATCAGCAGCGCGGTCGCGATGAAGAGGATCGCGATCCCGACGACGACGGTGCGGCGCGAGCCGGCGACGTGGCCGACGATCCCGACGAGCACGCCGAAGGCGATCAGCAGCGCCACCGGCGTCGCGGAGAGGTCCGACGCGCCGATGGGCAGAGCGGGCACGGTGATGTTCCTATCATCCGGCGATGGCCGCTGCCGCACCCGAGTCCGTCGCCGAGATCGCCGGTGGCCTGCGCGCGGTCGGCTACCTGCCCGGCGAGGCGACCGCGCTGGTCTCCTACCTGGCGTTCAAGCTCGGCAAGCCGATCCTCGTCGAGGGCCCGGCCGGGGTCGGCAAGACCGAGCTCGCCAAAGCGCTGGCGAAGGTCCTCGACCGGCGGCTCGTGCGGCTGCAGTGCTACGAGGGCCTCGACGAGGCCAAGGCGCTGTACGAGTGGAACTACCGCAAGCAGCTGCTGCGCATCCAGGCCGGCCAGTCAGATCCCGACCACGTCGCCTGGGACGCCGTCCACGACGACATCTTCGGCGAGGAGTTCCTGCTCTCGCGGCCGCTGATGGACGCGATCACGTCCGAGCAGCCGGTCGTCCTGCTGATCGACGAGATCGACAAGACCGACCAGGAGTTCGAGGCGATGCTGCTCGAGCTGCTGTCGGACTTCCAGATCTCGATTCCCGAGCTCGGCCTCGTCGAGGCGCGCACCCATCCCGTCGTGCTGCTGACCTCGAACAACTCGCGCGAGCTGACCGAGGCGCTCAAGCGCCGCTGCCTGTACCTCTGGCTCGACTACCCCGAGCTCGAGCACGAGCTCCAGATCGTCCGCCTGCACGTGCCCGACCTGCAGGACACCGTCACGCGCAAGCTCGTCGAGATCGTCGGCATGGTGCGCGACCTCGACCTCAAGAAGCCGCCGTCGATCGCCGAGTCGATCGACTGGGCGCGGGCGCTGCTGCTGCTGGGCGCGCAGGACATCGACGCCGCGATGTTCCGCGAGACGCTGTCGGTCATCGTCAAGCACCGGACGGACCTCGACATCGTCGCCGAACGCGTCGGCTTGAAGATCGGCCCGGGCGCCGGCGTCACCGCGCCATAGGTCAGCGATGGCCGAGGCACCCGCCGTCGCGCCGGGCATCGCGGCACGCCTGATCGAGTTCTCCGAGGAGCTGCGTGCCGAGGGCGTCAACAGCGGCACGTCGCAGCTGCTCGACGCCTTCGCGGTGCTCGCCGAGGTCCCGTGGACGCAGCCCGAGGACTTCCGCGAGGCGCTCGCCGCGACGCTCGCGAAGTCCCAGGAGGACCGGCGCATCTTCGAGCTCGTCTTCGAGCGCTTCTTCTTTCGCGCGGCGGAGGCGGCCGCGATCGCGGAGAGCGTGCGCGAGCACGTCGACGAGGAGCGTTCCGGTCGCGACGACGACGGCGGCGGCGAGGTCGACTTCGACGAGCTGCGCCGCCAGATCGCGGCCGCGCTGCAGGCCGGCGAGGAGTCGCTCATGCGCGACCTCGCGCGCCTGGCGATCGCGACGTTCGGCCGCCAGGGCCAGGGCTCGGGCGTCATCGGCGTCGACGTGCAGCGCATCCGGCGCGCGCTCGGCCTGCGCGTCGAGCCCCAGCACGAGCTGCCCGCCGGTGACCCGCGCCGCGAGGGCGTCCCGCGCGACGCGCTGCGCCGCTTCGAGGCGCTCATGCGCCGCGAGCTCGAGCGCGGCCAGATCGAGCGCACGGCGAAGCTGCCGCCGTCGCGCCCGCTCAACGAGCTCGACCGCGCGCTGCCCAGCGGGCCGCTGCAGGATCTCGCGGCGGTCCATCGCGTCGTCGCGCAGCTCAAGCGCAGGCTCAAGACGCAGGGCCAGGAGCAGCGCGGCCACGCACGCCACGCCCACGTCGACGTGCGCCGCACGATGCGGGCGTCGCTGCAGACCGGCGGCGTGCCCGTCGACCTGCGCTTCAAGCCCGTGCGCCCGCGGCGACCGGAGATCTACGTGCTGTGCGACGTCTCGACGAGCGTGACGAGCGCCTCCGTGTTCTTCCTCAGCGTGCTGCACGCATTGCACGACTCGTTTCGCAAGATGCGCTCGTTCGCCTTCATCGAGCGCATCAGCGAGGTGACCGACGTCTTCGATCGCGAGCGCGACTTCCGTGCCGTCTCAGAGGCGATCGGGCGCGACGCGGGCGTCGCCGACATCAGCGGCTACACCGATTACGGGCGCGTCTGGTCGGAGTTCCGCGTGCTCGTCGAGGACGACCTGCATCCGCGCGCGACGGTGATCGTGCTCGGCGACGCGCGCACCAACGGCCGCGACCCGCGCGCGGACATCTTCGGCCAGATCGCCGCGCGCGCGGGCCGCACGTTCTGGCTGAACCCCGAGCCGCGGCTGTACTGGAACTACGGCGACTCGGTGATCGCGACGTACGAGCAGCACTGCCAGGCCTTCGAGTGCTGGACGACGGGCCAGCTCGAGGACTTCGTCAAGGCGCTGACACAACCGATCCACGCCGCCTGAGCCCGGCGGCGTGGCAGGGCGCGTGGCGCGACGGCGACGTGTGGTGACCGCGGCCAGGCCGTTCTGCGGGTCCGGCGGTCGGCGGGGCCCGCCCGGCACCTGCCGGGCGGGTCCCGCCGATCAATCCGGCACGCCGCGTCGCGCGGCGTCGCCGTCGCCGTTCAGCGTGGTCCGAGGACCTGGAAGGAGCGCATCTCGCCCCGCACGCGGCGCGGCATGTAGCCGGTGAACAGCGTGTAGGAGTGCACCGTCCCGGTCCGCTGCGCGATCGCGTCGCGCACGGTCTGCGACAGCGCCTGGTCAAGCGACCACCGGCCGTTGGCGATCCGCGGCTTGAACTGCAGCGTGGTCGTCCTGTCGCCGACGACGTACTCGAGCTGGACGCGCACGACCCCGCGGGCGCGGCTGGAGACCGTGCCCGAGGCCCGCAGGCGGCCGCCGTTGATCGTCGGACGGCCCAGGTCGAGCTCGGCGCGCTGCGACGCGGCTCGCAGACGGACGGTCTGCGGACGCGTGTCGGCGTCGCCGCGATAGGTGATCGTCACGATCCCGGTCCCCAGATCGGCCTGCGCCTTCGGGATCCGGTGACGGAATCGAATGCGGCCGTCGCGCGAGTTCACCGCCACCGTGAAGCGATAGCGGCGTCCCGCCGCATGCAGCTGCACGTTCACCCTGCCCGAGGCCAGGCTCGTGATCGGCGCCAGCACATCGAGGACCCGGTCGCGACGAATGATCCTCGCGCGCGCCAACGCGAGCTTGGCGGTGGCCTTGCCCGCAGCGGATGCGGGCGGCTGGGCCGGCGCCAGCGCCGGCGCCGGCGCCGCAGCTGCGGCCGGACGTGACATGAACGCCCACAGGCGGCCCTGGTCCGCGTTGGCGCCGACGTCGGTGAACGGCGCCCCGCCGAGGTAGTCGGGCTCACCGTCGCCGTTGAGGTCGCCGGGAGCGGCGACCGTCCACCCCAGACGCGGCCCCGCCGGCGTCGTGCTGCCCTGCGCGGCGTCGACCGCCGGCAGCTCGAACGCCTTCAGCAGCGCTCCGTTGCGGCCGTCGAGGACGTACGTGCCGCCGTTGTCCGGGGCATCCGCGACGTGGTGCGGCGACTGGCCGACGTACTGGTCGGGCACGCCGTCCTTGTTGTAGTCGGTCACCGCCACCGACCAGCCGAACTGCCCGCCCTCGGTGGGAACGGGATCGTCGAGCGCCCGCACCAGCGCCCCGTTCGCGCCGCTGAAGATCCAGGCCCGGCCCTGACCGGGGCCGGCAGGGCCACTGTGCGTGAAGCCGTTGGCGTACAGATCGGCGCGGCCATCCCCGGTCACGTCGCCCGGTGAGCCGGGCGCCGCGTCCTGGAAGCTCCAATTGGTGCCCGGCTGCGGATCGGGCGGATCGATCCGCAGCCGCAGGGTGCCGGTGGCGCCCTCGAACAGGTACATGCGGCCGACCGCGGAACCGGCCGCAGTCGTCATGCTCGACGCTCCGACGAGCTGGTCGCCGACGCCGTTGGCGTTCGTGTCGCCGGGGCTCTGCACGGCGATGCCGAACGAGCCGCAGCCCGTGAAGCAGCTCAGCCCGAGAAACGCGCGGTCGATCGCCGGGACGTCGAGCGTCCGCACGAGGGCGCCGGTCGCGCCGCTGAAGATGTACGCCTGCCCGATGTTGCGGTAGCAGCCGGCAGGGATCGTCGCGGCGGTGGTGCCGACGGCGCACCCGGCCGGGATGTCGTTGTTCGAGGCGCCGACGAGGACGTCGTTGATGCCGTCTGAGGTGACGTCGCCGGCCGAGCCGATCCGCGATCCGAAGCGCCCGTCGGACTGCGGATCGGGGTTGTCGAGCGTGTGCAGCAGGCCGCCGTTGGCGCCGCTGAAGACCCACGCCCGGCCCTGGCGCGTGTTGAGGCCCACGTTCTGGGCGTCGGTGCCGATCGCGATGTCGGTCTCGCCGTCGCCGTCGACATCGCCGAAGGCGGCGATGTAGAAGCCGAACTGGGCGTCGGCCTGTGGCTCGGGGGAGTCGATCCGGTACAGCACGTCGCGCGTGCGTCCGTTCATGAGGTACACCCGACCGGCGTTGTTGAGGCCGCCGAGGGTGTGGCTGGGCGCGGCGACGAAGTAGTCCGCCACGCCGTCGTTGTTGATGTCGCCGGCCGTCGCGAGCCGTTCGGCCCAGCGACCCGTGGCCTGGCCGTCCGGTGCATCCACCGCCACCTCGTCATAGGTCGTGCTCGGTGTCGCGCCCTGCGCGGTCGTCGTGAGGGCGGCGCCCGCGAACACCGCGAGGGCGCTGACGAGCAATCCGGTCAGAAGGGTGTTGAACGGATGCTGCACGGTCAAGTCTCCTCTCACTCCAGCCTCGGACCCCGTCGTCGAGGCATGCAGGCTGAGCACTCGTCATCCGTCGCGGGACCCACGGCGTCGTGCATGTCAATTGCGATCTCGCGCGCCGCGATCCGCAACCAGGTAGGTCCTACACGCCAGCGGGCGTCGGCAAACATCGCACCCCGCTCGCCGAACGGCAGTTGCGGGGCGGGCGCGTTTGGCGGCGCCGCGAGCGATTGCCGAGCCGGCGCACCCGTTTGCGCGCAGCCGCAACGGGCAGGACTGGACCGCGATGGACGAGGCCCGCATCACGAGCTACCGCGACGGACCGCTGCTCGTGCGCGGCCCGTTTCGCCTCGAGGACCAGGACGGCAACGCGATCGACGCCGGCCGCGGCACGGTCGCGCTGTGCCGCTGCGGCAAGTCGCGCCTGCGCCCGTTCTGCGACGGATCGCACAAGCTCGTGCGCTTCCGCGCGCCGAGCGGCGCAGAATCAGGTCGCGGCGGCTGAGATCTGCGGCTCGGCCGCGTCCGCCGCGGCTTGCGCGGCCGCCACACGATCGAGCACCGCGGCGGGCAGCCGCCGCCGCAGCGAGCTGACGCCCTCCTCCCACGCGCCGAGCGTGTGGCGCGCGAGGTTGGCGTCGAGCGCGACGAGGCAGGCCGCGCCCCAGAGGATGTCGCCGACGAGGTCGGGCTGCTGGCGCGCCAGCCCGCCCGCCAGATCGACCGCCGCGATGTTCTCGTGGATCGCGTCGGCGGTGACGTGCTCGTCGAAGAACGCCGTTGCGCGCGCTCCGAAGCCGAGGCGCCTCAACGCGCTCGCGTAGCGGCGGTTGGGGATCGAGGACTCCATCTCGAAGAGGGCGAGGTGGCCGACGATCGCGCCGCGCCAGCGCCGGTGCAGGCCGAACATCGACATGAGGTTCACCGTCGCCAGCGTCACGCCGGGCAGGTGGTCGATGTAGGCGCCGTAGCGCGCGTCCAGGCCGACCTCGTCCATCGTCTCGGCGAACAGCTGCGCGTGGATGCGATCGGGCTCGCCGTTGCCGTACTCGTCGGCCTGGATCTGGACGAGCGCGGCCTTCGGCGCGCCGTACAGCCGCGGCAGCGCCCAGGAGTGCGGGTCGGCCTCCTTGAGCTGGTAGGCCGAGCGCTGCGCGAGGAACTCGAGCACCTGCACGGTCGTCGCGTGGCGCTCGACGTGGCGCGACAGCGACGGGCCGTCGTCCGCGTCGGCGACCGCGCGCAGCGCGAGGTCCATCTGCTCGGGACGCCCGGGCGCGGCCGGTTGCGGCACGGCCGCGAGCAGCGCCGCCTCGAATGCGGCCTCGAGCTCGCGGCGCAGCGCCAGCAGCGCCGGCTCCCACTCCCACTCGTCCGCGACGCCCGGCAGGCCGCGGTAGTGCAGCTCATAGCAGAGGTAGAGCGCGAGCTGCAGGTCCTGGTCGCTGAGCGCGTCGGCGGGCGCCCGGAACACGGGCGCAGGCAGCGGGTGAACCGGCCGGCGCAGGGCGCTGACCAGTGCTGCACTGATCTCGCCGCGGGGCTGTGGGAGCGCGAACACGGCAAGCGGGTACCCCCTCTCGAGCCGCGACGAACGGACCGAAAGGAGCGCCATGCCACCCGCAGGCGTCAAGAAGGGCACCAAGCGCGCCCGCCAGTACGAGCACATCAAGGACAGCCAGCTCGAGCAGGGCTCCTCCGAGGACCGCGCCGAGGAGATCGCCGCGCGCACGGTCAACAAGGAGCGCGCCCGCGCGGGCGAGTCGCGCCAGCGCTCGAAGTCGTCGACGAACGACATCTCCTCCGGCCGCCGCGGCGGGTTGCGCTCGGGCTCCGAGCGCGACAAGGGCCGCACCCGTGACCAGCTCTACAACGAGGCCAAGAGGCTCAACATCGACGGGCGCTCGAAGATGAACAAGGAGCAGCTTCAGCGGGCGGTCGACCGCAAGAAGTAGGCTGCTCTCAAAGACGACCAGGGGGGCTGGCGGCAGGCCGGCTGAGATAGCGCCATGTGCGGCGCTGACCCTTCGAACCTGTGGGGTAATGCCCGCGGAGGGAGCGATGCAGACGCGGATCCGGGCGCCGGAGGTGGCGCGGGCAGCAACGCAGACCGAGCTCGGCTCGGTCGCGCTTCGCGATGTCCGCAAGACGTTCGCAGCCGCGCGCCGCGGCGCCGACCCGGTCGCCGCGCTGGCCGGCGTCTCGCTGCAGGCGGCGCCGGGCGAGATCGTCGCCGTCGTCGGGCCGAGCGGCTGCGGCAAGACGACGCTGCTCGAGCTCGTCTGCGGGCTGGTCGCGCCCGATGGCGGCAGCGTCGACGCCGCCCCCGCCGCGCTCATGGCCCAGCGCGACCTGCTGCTGCCGTGGCGCTCGGCGGTCGACAATGCCGCGCTTGCGCTGCGCGTCGCCGGGGTCGGCCGCGACGAGGCGCATGCGCAGGCCGCCGCGCTGCTTGACGACTTCGGCCTCGCCGGCTTCGGCCGCTCCCGTCCGCACGAGCTGTCGGGCGGGATGCGCCAGCGCGTGGCGTTTGCGCGCACGCTGCTGTCGGGCCGCACGGTGCTGTGCCTCGACGAGCCGTTCGCCGCGCTCGACGCGCTCACCCGCCAGGAGATGCAGGACTGGCTGGCGGGCGCGCTGGCGGTCGCGCCGCGCACGGTCGTGCTCGTGACGCACGACGTCGAGGAGGCGATCGTGCTCGCCGACCGCGTCGTCGTCCTGTCGCCGCGACCGGCGCGGGTCGTCGCGACGCTCGAGGTCGGCGTGCCGCGCCCGCGGCGGCGCACCGACCCGCGCCTCGTCGCGCTGCGCGAGCGCGCGCTGCAGGAGCTGCGCCGGTGATCGCCGCCGTCTTCGTCCTGGGCCTCGTCGGCATGTGGGAGGCCTACGCGCAGTTCAGCGGCGTCGAGGAGATCGTGCTGCCCGCGCCGAGCGCGGTCCTGACCGCGCTCCACGACGACCGCGGCCTGCTGTGGAGCAACTTCACGGTCACCGCGACGGAGATGGGGCTGGGGATCGTCCTGGCGCTCGCGCTCGGCCTCGCCTGCGCCGTCGCGATCCACTTCTCGAGCGTGCTGCGGCGCGCGCTCTATCCGCTGCTCGTGAGCTCGCAGACGATCCCGGTCGTGCTCGTCGCGCCGCTGCTGATCGCCTGGTGGGGCTTCGGCCTCTTCCCCAAGCTCGCGATCGTCGCGCTCGTCTGCTTCTTTCCGATCGTCGTGCCGACGCTGGACGCGCTCGAGCGCGTCGACACGGACCTGCGCAAGCTCATGCGCACGTTCGGCGCCTCGCGCTGGCAGACGTTCCGGATGGTCGAGGCGCCCGCCGCCCTGCCGGGCCTGCTGACGGGAGCCAAGCTCAGCGTCGCCGTCGCCGCGATCGGCGCGGTGTTCGCCGAGCTCGCCGGCTCGGAGTCCGGCCTCGGCAACCTCATGATGAAGGCGATCCCGCAGTTCGAGACGCCGCGCGCGTTCGCCGCCGTGCTGATCCTGTCCACCTTCGCCGTCGCCCTGTTCGGGCTGCTCGCCTTCGCCGAGCGACGGCTCGTGCCCTGGGCCCACCAACCGAGAGGAACCGCTCCGTGATCCGCCGCCGCCGCGTGCTCGTCCTACCCGTCGTACTGCTCGCGTTCGGACTCGCGGCCTGCGGCGAGAAGGAGGAGACGACATCCGGCAGCGGGCCGGCCGAACGCGTCAACCTCATGCTCGACTACCTGCCCAACGCCGACCACGCGGGCATCTACGCAGCAATCGAGGAAGGCGACTTCGAGGCCGCCAAGCTCGACGTCAAGCCGCGCACTCCGTCCGACCCGTCGGCGCCGCTGAAGCTGCTCGCGTCGGGCCGGGCGGATCTCGCGATCTCCTACGAGCCCGAGCTGCTGCTCGCCCGCGCCAAGGGCGCCGACCTCGTGTCGGTCGGCGCGCTCGTCCAGAAGCCGCTGACGTCGATCATCTCGCTGGGCAGGCGACCGATTCGCAGCCCCGCGTCGCTGGAGGGCAAGAAGGTCGGGACGGCCGGTATCCCCTACCAGGACGCCTACCTGAAGACGATCCTCGACCAGGCCGGCGTCGACCCCGGCCGCGTCAAGTCGATCGACGTCGGCTTCAACCTCGTCCCGACGCTCGTGAGCAAGCGCGTCGACGCGGTGCTCGGGATGTTCTGGAACGTCGAGGGCGTCGAGCTGCGCCGCCAGAAGAAGGACCCGGTGATCCTGCGCATGGACGAGATCGGCGTGCCGACCTACAACGAGCTGATCGTCGTCGCCCGCGCGGCCGACGTGCGCTCGCGCGGGCCGCTGCTGCGGCGTTTCATGCGCGCGCTGGCCCGCGGCCACGAGGCCGTGCGCAAGGACGTGGACACCGGCGTCGACGCGCTCGTCAAGGCCAACCCGGACCTCGATCGCAAGCTCCAGCGCGCGCAGATCCAGGCGACGCTGCCGGTCTTCTTCCCTGCCGGCAGGGATCGCCCGTTCGGCTTCCAGGATCCCGCGGCGTGGCGCAGGTACGCGGAGTGGATGACCGCGAACGACCTGCTGCCGAGCACCCAGAGCTCGCAGCGGGCGTTCACGAACGAGTTCCTGCCGGGCGAGGGAATCTGATCTGAGCGCCGCGCGCCGCACGGTCTCGCTCGCGCACGCGCGGCGGCTGGCCCTGCATGCGCAGGGGCTCGCCGGCGCGCGGGTGGGCGCGGGCGGGTCACGCGGGCCGGATGCGATCGCCGCGCTGACGCGGCGGATCGGCTGCCTGCAGCTCGATCCCGTCAGCGCGGTCGCGCGCAGCCCGCTGCTCGTCCTCTTCGCCCGGCTGGGACCGATCCGCGACGAGGCGCTCGACCGCGCCGCCTACGAGCGGCGCACGCTGTTCGACGCCTGGGCACACGAGGCCTCGCTCGTCGCGACGGCCGACCTGCCGCTGCACCGCTGGGCGATGCGCACGTGGCTCGGCGCGTCCGGCCCGCGCGCCGAGCGCGCGCGCACGTTCCTCGCCGCCAACGCGCGCTTCGCCGAGGAGTTGCTCGACGAGCTGCGCGAGCGCGGGCCGCTGCGGGCCCGCGACCTCGAGGACCGCTCCTGCGAGCCCTGGCGCCACGGCTGGTGGACCGACGAGGTCTCCGGTCGCCAGACGATCGGGCGCATGCTGCACCTGCTCTGGATCACCGGCCGCGCCGGCGTCGGCGGCCGGCTCGGCAGCGAGCGGCTGTGGGACGTCTTCGAGCGCTGCCTGCCGCCCGGCGCGGAGTCCGTCGTCGATCTGCCCGACGACGAGGCCGAGCGCGAGGCCGCGCTGCGCGCCGTGCGGATGCTCGGCGTCGCGCGCAGCGGCCACGTGCGCGCGCACTTCCTGCGCCGCCGCTACCGGCAGCTGCCCGACACGCTGGCCGGGCTCGTCGCGGCCGGACGGCTGGAGCAGGTGTCGATCGCGGGCCTGCGCGGCGAGTGGCTCGCGGCGCCCGCGGACCTCGATCGTGCGGGCGAGCTCGCGCCGGGCGCCCGCACGACCGCGCTGTCGCCGTTCGACAACCTGCTCTGCGACCGCGCCCGCACGGCCGAGCTGTTCGGCTTCGACCATCGCCTCGAGATCTATGTCCCGGCGGCCCGGCGGCGCTGGGGCTACTACGTGCTGCCGATCCTGCACCGCGAGCGGCTCGTCGCGCGCGCCGACATGGCGATCGACCGCGACGCCGGCGTGCTGCGCGTGCTCGCGCTGCACCGCGAGCCCGACGTGAAGCGCTCGGCGGCGCTCGATCGCGCGGTCATGCGCGCGCTCGAGCGTCTGGCGGCGTGGCGCGGGGCACGCGGCGTCGAGGTCGCGGCGCGACGGTAGGCGACCGCATCGCTCTTGTCACGGCGCCGAGCGGGACGGGGCTCAAGCGGCGGGGCGCTTCGCGGCCGTGATGCGATCGGCCGGACGAGCCAGCAGCGCGGCCGGCGCGTCAGTGCCCCTTCCCGCCTCCGAGCCGGTGCGCGACCGCGACGACGATCGCGCCGACGGCGAGCCCCAGGGCCGCCGACGCGGCGGTGTTCGTCAGCCAGGCGCCGACACCGCCGACCGCGCCGAGCGCGTGCTCGACGTCCTGCTCGAGGTCGTGGACGGCGTCGTACAGGATCGAGAGGCCGAGTTCGTCGAGGCCGACGAGCAGGATGTGTCCGCCGACCCAGAGCATCGCGGCGATCCCGACCGTCGCGAGCACCGACAGGACGACCGGCATGGCGCGGACCAGCGCGCGGCCGAACGATGCGGCGCCGCCGCTGCGTTCCTGCGCGAGCCGGAGACCGAGGTCGTCCATCTTCACGATCAGGGCGACGGCGCCATAGACGACCGCGGTGATCGCGAGCGCGACCACCACGAGGATCAGGGCGCGTGAGATGAACGGCTCGTCGGTCACCTCGTTGAGCGAGATCACCATGATCTCCGCCGAGAGGATGAAGTCCGTGCGGATCGCCCCGCCGACGAGCTGCTCCTCGTGCTCCGGTCCCTGCGCGCTGACCGGCGTCTCGGCGCGCTGGTGGTGCGGGCTGATCTTCTCCCACAGCTTCTCGGCGCCCTCGTAGCAGAGGTACGCGCCGCCGACCATCAGGATCGGGGTCAGCAGCCAGGGCAGCAGCTCGCTGAGAAGCAGCGCTGCGGGCAGGATGAAGAGCAGCTTGTTGCGCAGCGAGCCGGTCGCGATCCGCCTGATCATCGGCAGCTCGCGCTCGGGTCGGAACCCCTGGACGTAGCGCGGGGTGACCGCCGCGTCGTCGACGATCACACCGGCGGCCTTCACGCTCGCCCGACCCGCACCGGCGGCGACGTCGTCGACCGAGGCCGCGGCCGCGCGGGCGAGCACCGCGACGTCGTCGAGCAGCGCGGCGAGACCGGCGCTCATCGCCGGCCTCCCCCGCGCGGCGCCGGGCGGATCGTGAGCGCCGCGCTGGGCGTGGTGGGCGTCGTCACCGCGCGCAGGTTACGTCGCGGGTGCGCCACCCGTGTGCGCGGCGGCGGCGCAGGGCGATCCTGACAGCACCTCTATGCATAGTCGTACTATGCATATGGCTCGATCCATAGGAGGTGGTCGTGAACATCGGCAAAGACCTCGTCGCGGCGTCGGCGACGCCGCTCGTGCTGGCGATCCTGGGCGAGGAGGAGAGCTACGGCTACGCGATCCTCAGGCGGGTGCGTGAGCTTTCCCAGGGTGAGCTCGAGTGGACCGACGGGATGCTCTATCCGCTGCTGCATCGCCTCCTGCGGCTCGGGTACGTGACGACGGAGTGGCGGACGCCGCCGGCGGGCCGGCGCCGCAGGTACTACGCGATCACCGACGAGGGGCGCGCAGCCCTCTCCGAGCAGCGACGGCAGTGGGTCACGGTGACGCGTGCCCTGGGCGTCGTCTGGGGCGCCACCGCGAGCTGCTCGGCGCCTTCGACGCCCTGATGGGTGTGCTCGGGCTCGTCCGCCACGCGGGGCGGGCTGATGCACATCAGCCGTGCTCGCTGAAGCGTTCAGCCCAGCGTCCGCAGCGCGTGGCTGCCCAGATGGCCGTACCAGGTGTTCGTCATCGCGGCGGCGCGTTCGAAGGCAGTGCGCGCGGCCTCGATGTCACCCCTGGACTGGAGCAGGCAGCCGAGCTTGTAGGTCGCCGCCGATGCATGCTTGGGGTCGGCGGACTCGCCGGCCCGGCGATACGCCGCGATCGCGGCCTCGGCGTCGCCGAGATCCTCGTGCAGCCGGCCGAGGTGGTAGGACGCCACCGGTGCGTAGGCGGCATGTCCGGACGCGATCGAGGCGCGGAAGGCGTCGCCGGCGGCGTGCAGGTCGCCGCTGAGATACAGCAGCCTGCCGAGATGCAGGCCCGGCCAGCCCGCGGTCGTGGGATCGTAGGCAAGCGCCAGCTCGTAGTTCGTACGAGCCTGCTCGAGCGCGGGAACGGCGGCTGTCGATCGGTTCCGGGAGCTCGACATACGGCGGTCCAGTCTGTTGGCGACGGCGATGGTTGCGACACGGCGTATCTTCCACCACGACTCCGGGTGCGAACGTGCTTTCGGACGATGTCGACGTCCCGGATCATCGCCGGTTCGGCTCGCGCGAGAAGCGAAGCGCCACAGGTTCGAGCCGCCCTGGCGCCGGGTGGCGTTCGACGAGCAACTCGGCGACTCCGCGCGTGCCCGGACGCGGAAGCGGCCCTGGTCGGTCAGCCACGGCCGCGTCCTGCGGTCGGTCCAGCCGCCGCGATCAGCCGACGGGGCCGATCGCGCGACGCGAGCTGGGCGGCGCGCAACGCGCTCGCCGGCGCGCTCAGCGCGTGCCAGCCCGCGAGGCCGCGCCACTCGCCGAAGCGCTCGAACAGCGCGCGCACCTCGGCCTCCTCGGCGCGCGCAGCGGGGTTCCCCCCGCCGCGCGCGTGGCCGAGCAGCTTCAGGAAGCCGAGATCGCCCGCGGGGATGACGTCGTAGCGCCCCTGCCCATGCAGGGCCGTCATCTCGACGGTCCAGCGGCCGATGTTCGGGATCGCCAGCAGCCGCCGCCGGCAACGCTCCTGCTCGCCGCCCGCCGGCGCGTCGAGGTCGATCCGCCCGCGGGCGACCTCGCGCCCAGCGCGCACGAGCGCGATCGCCCGCCGCCCAGCGAGCTCGAAGCTCTCCAGGCGCGCCGGTGAGCAGCCCGCGATCGCCGCTGCCGCGGGCACGTCGCGCAGGCCGGTCTGCTCGCAGCGCCCGCCCAGCGCGCGCACGATCCGGCGCTCGATCCTGTGGGCCTGCGTGGTCTGGATCAGCTGCTCGCAGATCGCCCAGGCGAGCGCCTCGAAGGCGACCGGCCGGCGCGTGACCCGCAGCCACGGCCGGTGCCGCAGCGACGGCCCGATCAGCGGGTCGTCGCGGTACAGATCCCAGAACGGGCGCAGGTCGTCGTCGACGCCGAGCGCGAAGCGCATGCGCGCGATCGCCGCGTCGGCGCTCGCGCGGTCGGGCGCCCACGCGCCGAACAGCACGCTGCGCTCGCTCGTCTGGGCGACGCGCACGACGACCGGGCCTGCGCCGAGGTGCAGCAGGCGCTCGAGCACGCCGCCGCGGCAGCGCAGCACGCCGTCGCCGCCGCCGCGTGCGGGCAGCCGGAACGGCCAGCGGGGGACGACCTCGACGCGCAGCTCGACCACGTCGCAGAACCTACGTTGCGAGCAGGACGCCCGCGCCGGGCGACTGCGCTATTTGCTGCCGCGCTCGCCGAGCACGTGCACGTCCACGAGGAACGAGCGGCTGGCGAGCACCGGGGCGAGCACCCGGCGCCTGCGGCGGGCGAGCCGGCGCGTACGGCGCCGGCTGACGATCGCGACGGTGGCGGCGCCCGCGACCATGCTCGCGCCGACGACCACGACCGTCTGCACGACGGCGGGGCTCAGCGTGCCGGGGGCGCGCGGGTGCTCCAGCACGCGGGCCTCAGGACCGAGCACCGCGACGCCGTCGAGCACCTCGTCCTCGTCCGCGGCGTGGGCGGCCTGGTCGAACACCTCTGGCGGCCGATCGCTCACGGTCGTCCGGCCAGCAGTCGGTCGCCGCCGCCCAGCATGTCGCCGAGCTTCGTGAACTGCAGGTGGTCGAGGTAGTAGTGCTGGAGCAAGGTGGACAGGATGACGATGTAGTAGGCCTGCTGCAGGGGTACCCCGAAGGCGCCGTGGAGCACGAGCACGAGCACGGCCGCCGCAGCGGTCAGCGCGACCGCCAGAGCGTAGAACCGCCACACCCGATCGGGCCCGTTCATCTCGGCGACAAAGCGATTGTCGATCTCCCCGCGCTCCTTGCGCATTGCCATCAGGAACCACACGAGGGCTAGATACTGAAGGGAGTGCCAGACGTTGAAGCCCTGGAAGGCGACATCGCTGTTGGGAAACAGGGGCAACGTGAAGCCGACGGCGATCGTCAGGCCGATCAGCAGCACGCTCGGAAGCAGCAGCCGGCCCGCCCGCCAGTCGCGCACGCACTTGGCGACCCAGAGCCCGAAGAAGACCGCGAACAGCGCCGCGATCCCGTAGATCTGCAGGTCGGCGACGAGGCCGCGCGTCGCCCAGTCGGGCACGTACAGCGCCGTGCCGCCGAGCTGAAACGAGCCTTCGAGGATCTGCGGCGTCGCCATCGGATACAGGCACAGGAACACGACGCCGTAGTCGACGACCCGCTCCCGCAGGGGCCGTGCGACGGGCCCCTTGGCCGCATAGCAGTCGTTGATGTACGTGATCTGGTGCAGCACGTGGATCGACGCCCACAGGAAGAAGACCGTCAGCAGGACCTGGAGGTTGACGAACGACAGCACCGTCACGAACACCGGCAGCGCCAGCGACGCGGCGAGGAAGCGCCCGTGGCGGCGGCGATAGCCGGGCTCCATGAACGTGTACGTGAACGTCGTGTAGAGGTGCGGTCCGCCGATCAGGCCGGCGACGAGGAGGTTGACCGCCGTCTGCGAGACGCCGCCGACATGGAAGAGCAGCAGCGGGATCGGCACGAGCGCCGCGCTGAGGATGAGAAAGGCCAGGTCCCAGCCCGGCGAGCGCAGCCAGACGCCGGCAGCCGTACGCGTCGTGCCCGCGGAGCGCGGACGAGTTCGGAACCCCGCGACGGCGTACACGGCTCAGAACCTCGATTCGTAGACCCGGTAGCGCTTGACGACGCGGCCGCCCATCGCCTCCATCCCCCTGTTCATGGCCCGGTTGGTCTCGAGGATCCAGCCCATCTCGCCCCATTTCTGGGGTCGCACCTTCGCCATGTCGAAATGCTCGACGTAGAACCGCGCCGCCGTGCCCGTGTGCTGGTACTCCGGCTTGACGCCCAGAAAGCCGACGCGGACGCGGTCGATCGTCTTCGCGCGGCGCAGGAAGTGCCACCAGCCGAAGGGCAGCAGGCGCCCCTGCATCTTCTTGAGCACCTGGTTGACGTCGGGCACGGTGATCGCGATCCCGATCGTCTCGCCGTCCTTCTCGGCGAGCATGAACCAGTGCTTGTCGAAGACGAGCTGCAGGTCGGCGGCGTACTGCGTGAGGTCGGCCTCGCCGTAGGGCACGAAGCCCCAGTTGCGCTTCCAGGCGGCGTTGTAGACCTCGCCGAAGACCTTGATCTCCTTGAACAGGTCGCGGCGGCGCATGTGGCGCAGCTGCACGCCGTGCTTGGTCTCGCACTGCTCGGCGAGCTCGAAGATGATCGGCAGGATCTGCTCGCGGTCGTCGATCACGAGCTCCCACATCAACAGGTCGATCGCCTTGTCCAGGCCGGCGTCCTCGCACAGCCGCTGGTAATGCGGCGGGTGCCAGGGCTGCTTGATCATCGGCTCGCGCTCGAAGCCCTCGACGAGGATCCCGCACTCGTCGTTCATCGTGTAGTCCATCGGGCCGATCATGCGGTGGCGGCCGCGCTCGGCGAGCCAGCTCTGCGCGGCGTCGATCAGGGCCCGCGTCGTCTGCGGGTCGTCCTCCATCTCCAGGAAGCCGAACATGCCCGTGCCGGCGCCGTGCTGAGCGTCGTAGGAGCCGTCGACCTGCGCCGAGATGCGCCCGACGACGCGACCGTCGCGGCGCGCCAGGAACTCCTGTGCCCCGGCGTGCTTGAAGTACGCGTTCAGGCGGCGGCTGTGGAAGATGCGCCGCTCCAGTCGCAGCGGGGGGACCCACTGCGGGGAAGTAGAGTGCAACCGGAACGGGAACGCGATGAACTCCCGCAGGTCCCGGCGCGACAAGACTGCCCGGACGTCGACGCTCACGGTTCCCACGCTACATGGCCTCCCTGTCACACGACGTCTTCGCCAAGGTCCGCGGTCATGAGCGAGCCGATCAGCTGCGCGCCGCCCGCGAGGCCGACGTGCTGCCCTACTTCCGCACGCTCGAGGGCCCGGCCGGCCCGGTCGTCGAGATGGAGGGTGCCGAGCGGATCATGCTCGGCTCCAACAACTACCTCGGCCTGACCGGCGACGAGCGCGTCATCCAGGGCGCGCACGACGCGCTGACGAGATACGGCACCGGGCTGACGGGCTCGCGCCTGCTCAACGGGACGATCGCGCTGCACCTCGAGCTCGAGCACGAGATCGCGGAGTGGATGGGCACCGAGGAGGCGCTCGTCTTCACGACCGGCCACCAGGCCAACCTCGCCGCGCTCGGCACGCTGCTGGCGCCGGGTGACACGGTCGTCGCCGACTCGGGCGACCACGCCTCGATCCTCGACGGCTGCCTGCTCAGCCGGGCGAAGCTGCGCGCGTTCCGCCACAGCCGCATGGAGAAGCTCGAGAAGGCGCTCGACAAGGCGGTCGCCCACGACGGCGGCGGCGTGCTCGTCGTCGTCGACGGCGTCTTCTCGATGGAGGGCGACGTCGCGCCGCTGGGGCCGATCACCGAGCTGTGCGCGCGCTTCGGTGCGCGGCTGATGGTCGACGAGGCGCACGGCGCCGGCGTGCTCGGGGCGCGCGGGGCGGGCGCCTCGGAGCTGCTCGGCGTCGAGGACCGCGTCGACCTGCGGATGGGCACGTTCTCCAAGTCGCTGGCGAGCTGCGGCGGCTTTCTCGCGGGCGATCACGACGTCATCGACTACCTGCGCGTCCAGAGCCGCGCCTTTCTCTTCACCGCGGCGGGCGTTCCCGCCGCGGTCGGCGCCGCGCTCGCCGCGCTGAGGATCGTGCGCTCCGACGAGGGGCCGCAGCTGCTGGCGCGCGTGCTCGAGAACGCCGCCTACCTGCACGCCGGACTGCGCGAGCACGGCTTCAAGGTCGTCGAGCACGAGGACGACCACATGACGCCGATCGTCCCGGTGATCGTCGGCGACGACTGGAGGGCCGTGCTGCTGTGGCGCGCGCTCTACGACGCGGGCGTCTTCGTGAACGTCGCGATCCACCCCGCGGTGCCGCCCGGCGGCGCGCTGCTGCGCACGAGCGTGATGGCCACGCACGACCGCGCGACGCTCGACCGCGCGCTCGACGCGTTCGCGGCCGTCAAGGCGGATTTCGAGGCCCAGCATGGACCGCTGCCGGTCTGACCGACCGATCTGCTTGTCCAAAAATTCACAAGCTCGTCACGGAAGAAAAACCCCGCTCTGAGCGAGCGCATTGCGTCCAGACGCCTTGCGTCGACACCGGCCCTGACATACGTTCGCGGAGCGCTCAGCGCAGGCGAGCGGTGGAGACAGTCAACCGCCCCCGATGCACCCGGGAAGGGCGTGTTTAGGGGACGGGTCCTGCTGTCGGTCGTTACCGCGCCCGCGCTCCTGACCAAGAACGACAATCACTGACGCTGCCTCATCACGGATGGGCAGCTGGGGAGGACCAATGCACGACGCGACAGCGACGATGGCCCCTGCGCCGCCGCAGCACATGCAGGCCCTTCAGCGCGCCAACGAGGTACGCCTCGCACGCGCCGAGCTCAAGCGCCAGGTCGGCGAAGGCGCCGCCACCGTCCAGGACATCGTCCGGGCGTGCCCGTGGGAGGCGGCGAGCATGACGATCGCCGAGCTGCTCACAAGCCAGCGCCGCTGGGGCACGACGCGCTGCAGCAAATTCCTCGCCGGCATCGGGATGCCAGAGACCAAGACCGTCGGCTCGATGACCGAGCGCCAGCGCAGCCTGCTGGCCACGCTGCTGGTCTAGCCGGACGGCGACCTCGACGCGCATGCCGGGCACGGACGCCCGGCGCCGCCGCGGGGCGCGGCGACAGACCGCGCGCTGCGGGTGCGAACACGACGCTCACGGCAGTCGTGCCGAACAGCATCGTCGAGGAGGCCGGGCGGTCATGGAGGATCGACGCCCGCGGGCGCCCGGCGGGTCGACGTGCCGATTCACCACGCATTTCATGGAGAAGTGACCTCGGCCCCGCGTCGTAGCGCCCGTGGGTCGATCTTCCATGCGCGGGGGGGTGAACGAGTGCCGACCATGGCCGGCCGATGGAGCAGGACACCCCCTCAGCCGAAGTCCCACCCGCGCGTCGCGATCTCGACGATGTGGCCGTCGGGATCGCGCAGGTAGACCGAGCGGAAGCCGTCGCGATCGAAGATCTCGCTGCAGGGCACGTCGCATTCGCGCAGGTATGTCAGCCACGCCTGCTGTTCCTCGGCGCTGTCGACGAGGAACGCGAAGTGATGCGTCGCGCCGACGCCGATCTGCCCGGGCTCCATCTCGGGGTACTCCAGGAACGACAGCAGCGTCGTGCGCGCCGAGCCGCCGAAGCCGAACCAGAAGTGGCGCGCGTCGGGGTCGTCGTCGTTGACGGCATCGCTGACGAGCGTGAGGCCGAGGACGTCGCGATAGAACGCGGTCGTGCGCTCGAGGTCCTGACAGATCGCCGTGAGGTGGTGCAGTCCCCGCAGCGCCATGCGGCGCGGCTCGTGTGAGTCCATGGGAGGCTAAGGCTACGGTCTCCAGCCCGCCGCTCGCGATGCTGCAACGACGCGGTCGACGTGGCGTTCGAGGTCGGCGGGCGTGAAGGATCGCAGCAGCGTCGCGCCGACGCGCCCGCGCCAGCGCAGCGCGACGACGTACGGGCACGTCACGACGCCGTACAGGCCCGCCAGCACGCCGTCGCGATCCCAGCCGACGGGGAAGCTCCAGCGTCGCGCCTGGAGGACCTCGCGCAGGTCATCGAGCTCGCCGCGGATCGAGACGAGGGCGACCTGCAGCCCGCGATGACGGCGCGGCAGCGCGGCCAGCCCGTCGAAGGACGCCGCGCAGTCCGCAGCCCGCGTCGCCATCAGCCCGATCACGACCGGGCCGCGCTCGGTCAGCTCACAGAGGTTGAGGATCGTCGGACCGCGGACCTCGCAGGCGGGGCGGCTGCCGGCGCCCCCGGGATCTCGGACGCCGGAGGCGGCGACGTTCGCGTCGCAGGGATCGTCGCCGCTGTCGCACGCCACGCCGGAGGTCGCCAGGACGACGGCGAACGCCGGCGCCTGTGCTCCGGTCGCCAGTCCGGCGGCGCCGGGGCCGGCCGGGCGCGTCGAGCTGATGACGAGCAGGCCGCCGACGAGCACGGCCGCGATCCCGACGACCCAGGCGTGGCGATGCGTCGGCAGCAGTGGCCGGCGGCCGTCGCTCATGCGAGCGCTTCGCTCGCCGCCGCGGGCTCGGTCCGCGGCGGGGCGGACGGAGCCGGCGGGGCCCTGGTGGCCGCACGGCGCTCGGCGAGCAGCAGCACGGCGGGCAGCACGAGCAGCACGCCCAGCAGCGAGACCGTCAGGTCGATGACGGTGACGAAGCCGAAGTCGCGCAGCATCCGGATGTCGGAGACGACGAGCACGGCGAAGCCGGCGATCGCGGTCGCGCCCGAGGCGAGCACCGCGGCGCCCGTCGAGCGGTACGTGCGCGCGAGCGCGGCCTGCGGGTCGTGGCCGAGCGCGCGCTCCTGGCGGTAGCGCTCGGACAGCAGCACGCTGAACTCCGTCGAGATCGCGATCACGAGCGCGCCGAGCGTCACCGACATCGGGTTCAGGGGGACGCGCAACGCGAACAGCACGAGCGCCGACCAGCCCGTCGCCAGCACGATCGGGATGAGCGGGACGAGCACCCGCTCGACGCGCCGCAACGCCAGCAGCAGGACGATCGCGACGGCGAGCAGGCCGGCCAGCAGCGTCAGCATCCGGCGCACATTGGAGGCGACCTCGGCGTTCGCGTCGGCGGCCAGCACCGGCAGGCCGGCAAGGCTCGCCCGCACGCCGGGCGGGCGCCCTTCGTGCAGGAGCGCGCGCATCTCGTCGACGACCTCCTTCTGGCGGTCGAGCTCCATCAGGCGGATGCCGAACGCGAGCGTCGCCGTGCGCCGGTCGGGCGAGACGACCGACTGCGAGAAGTACGGCGGGACCGCGTCGAGCAGGCCGCGGATGCCGGCGGCGTCGCGGCGCGAGGCGGGCGTCGTGAAGAGGTCGGGCAGCGAGAACGCCGGGCACAGCTCGGCCGTCCCGCAGCCGCGCTCGGCGGAATAGCCAAAACGCTCGAGCACCTTCGTCTGGTAGCCGATCATCCACTTCAGCACCGCCGGATCGGTCAGCTCACGGCCCTCGACGAGAACGTCGAGTTCGCCGCCGACGCCGGTCGAGCGCTGCAGCGCATCGAGGTCACGCAACGCGCCGAGGTCCTGCGGGACGAGCTTCTGGATGTCGGACTCCACGCGCGTCTGCGTGTCGAGCGCCCAGCCGGCGGCGGCGAGCGCCAGCCCGATCAGCAGCACGCGCCGCGGCTGCGCGACGGCGCGCGCCAGCGCGGCGCGAGCGGCGCCGCGCGCGCGGCGGGCCACCCAGCCCCCGGCGGCGCGGGCCCGCAGCGCGGCGATCGCGTTGCCGGCGCCGGCGCTCGAGCGCCGCAGCGCGCCGGGCATCGCGGCGCGCTCGGCGAGCACGAGCGCGGCCGTGCCCGCCAGCAGCGCGCACGCGAAGGCGATCGCGATACCGGCGACGAGCAGCAGCCCGAAGCCGCGCACCATCGGGACCGGCGACAGCGCGAGCGCGGCGAAGCCGGCCGCCGTCGCGGTCGCCGCGACCGCGACCGTCGGCGCGCCCAGCAGCGCCGCCCGCCGCGCGGCGGGGGCCGCGCCGAGCGCGCCCGAGCCGCGCTCCTCCTCGATGCGCGCCTGCAGCTGGATCGCGTAGTCGACCGCGAGGCCGATCAGCACGGGCAGCACGGCGATCGACGCCATCGTCAGCGACGCGCCGAGCAGCGACAGCACGCCGAACGTCAGCGCCGCCGCCGCGAGCGCGATCGCCAGCGGCAGCAGCCGCGGCCGGCCCGCGAAGACGAACGCGAGCGTCAGCGCCATCACGAGCAGCACGGCGACGAGCAGGACCCACATCGAGCCGGCGATCGACGACGAGAGATCGGACACGACGACGGGCGCGCCGGTGACCGTGTACGTCGCGCCGTTGCGCGGCTTCCACTCCTGCATCGCGACCGCCGCGCGGACGAGCCTCAGCGCGTCGGCGCGTCGCGCCTCGCTGAGCCCGGCCTTCAGGCGCACCTGGATCAGCGCGGACTGCCCCGGCCCGGCGCGCTTGGAGGGAAAGAGGTAGGCGAACTTGCGCTTCGGCGTACCCGCCGGCTTGGCCGGGTCGAAGACGAGCGTCGAGACGAAGTTCGGGTCGTCCAGGCGCGGGACCGCGCTGAGGCCGTAGCGGACGGCGAGGTCGACGACCTCGTTCTGGAAGTCGGCGTTCACGCGCGCGCCGGCGGCGGCCGCCGCGCGCTGCGCGGCGGCGGCGCTCAGGCCCCGGCGTCGCGCGGCGCGGCGCGCCGTGCGGGCGGCCGCCGCCGCGCGCTGCGCGTTCTCGGCGACGCGGCGCGCGAAGCCGCCGCCGAGCTGGCGCACGGCCTCGTTGATGAAGGTGCCGGGCCCGAAGACGACCTTGACGGGCTTCGTGCGCGCCAGCTGGCCGCACGGTCCGTTCGCGCCGCCCCGCGGCGTCACGCCCTGCGGCACGTTGCCGGCGATGCAGCCCTCGAGGCCGAGCACCCGCTCGAGATCCTGCGTCAGCAGCAGCTTCGTCAGCGGGCCGCGCACGAGCACGATGATCGGGTCGTCGCCGAACTGCTCGCGGTACGTCGTCGTCGCCTCGTAGGCCGGGCTGTCGGTGCCGACGAGCGTGTCGATCCCGGCGTCGGGCTTGAGCTGGGACGCGAGCGCGAGCGCGCCGAGGGCGAGCAGGGCGGTCAGCGCGAGCACGAGCGCGGGCCGCCTGGCCGCGAAGGACGCGGCACCGTACAGCGGGCGGGGGGCCTTCACGCTGTCAGGCTACGTGGCGGGGAGGCGACGTGGCGTCACTCCATGCCGAGTGGGCCCTGTGACTCCCCGGCCAGGAACTGGCGCACGAACTGGTTGTCGGACTCAAACAGCTCCGAGGCCGGGCCGGACTCGACGATGCGGCCCTTCCACAGCACGGAGATGTGCTCGGCGACGCGGC
>JBBSLI010000018.1:0-95090 GCA_038255395.1 Solirubrobacterales bacterium | reverse complement strand
TCCCGGGATGCCCGGCCGGGATCTGACGGTCGGCGGTGACCCGCCTTCGTGCTGGTGGCACGGGGCGGGCGCCGGCGGGCGTCAGGCACGGTTCGGGCGCCCGGGAAACGCGCAGAACTTGCGGATGGATGTACTAGCGCGAGTAGCGCGCCAGCTTGGACTTGAAGACCGCGAAGACCGGCCGCGGCGTCCCGTCGGGATCGACGAGGCCGGCGTCGAAGCGACACCTCGTGCCGCATCCGTAGGCCGCGTCCTCGATCCCGAAGAAGTTGTAGGAGTACACGCGCTCGACGCCTCGTGACCGGTAGCGGTTGGCGTACGTGAACATGTTGCGCATCCGCGACGCCTGACGCGCCTCGTTGTACTTGAACGAGCGCCCGAAGCTCGCCAGCGCGCCGGTCTCCGTGAACCAGAACTTCGTGCGCTTGTTGTAGCGGCGCACGGTGTTGATGATCTTCGCGGTGCCGGTCGAGCGGCTGCGGTTGACGTCGGAGTAGTTGTGGATCCCGACGACCTTCAGGCGCTTGCGCCAAGTCGGGCTCAGGCGTGCGTAGAAGCTGCGGATGTAGCGATCCGAGCCGGCCTGGTCGAGGATGTCGAGGCCGACGACGTTGCACGTCCGGCAGCGCCGCTTGACGGCCGAGTACATGCTCTTGTAGTACGAGACGGCGTTGCCGACGCGGTTCCAGGTCTCCTGCGTCTTGTGGTTGACCTCGTTCCAGGCGCCGAAGTCGCGCACGCCGAGCTTGCGGAAGTAGGCGACCATGCGGCCGACGTCGCGGCGGTACTTCGTGGTCGAGACGACTCGGCCGCGCTTGGAGCGCAGGTCGGTCGTCGAGATGTGCAGCAGCGTCGAGACCTTGTTGCGGCGCGCGGCGATGACGAAGGCCCTCGCCTTCGCGCGCTCGGCCCTGTCCCGCATGACATCCGACGGCACGAAGTAGCGCGTGCGCCTGATCTTCAGCTGCTTGAAGTGGGGCGAGTCGAACATCGCCGGGCTCTGGTCGGCGACGCCCACGCGGATCGAGCTCTTGGCCGCCGCCGGCGAGGCGGGCACCAGGGCGATCACGGCGAGGGCGCAGAAAAGTAGCAGTCGTGGCATATACCCGTCTCAACCTCGCCGAGCCGCGAAGGTTGCGGCCTGGACCTACGGATCCGGGGTCTCGTCGAGCCGCAGACGCCGCGCCTGGGCCTCGCCGTCGCCCGGGTCGATCTGCACGAGGTCGGCCGCCCGGGGCACGAACGCGGGCAGCCGCGTGTACGTGACGCGGGCCAGCCCGATGTCGCCGCCGTCCTCGGTGAGGTTGCCGGTGCCGCCGCCGCCGACGGAGCCCGAGTTGAGGACGGTGAGGGTCCCGGCACGGGCGAGCGACTGGCTGTGCGTGTGGCCCTGGACGATCAGCAGCGGGCGGTTCGGCGGCGCCTCGCGCAGGCTCGTGACGGCGAGCTGGGCGAGGCCCGGAGCATGCACGACGACGACGTCGACCTTGCCGAGCAGCGGCGTCAGCCACTCCGCGAAGCGCTCCTGCTCCGCGGGCGTGTAGGTCGCGCCGTTGTCGGCGTAGCGCGCGCGAGCCAGGCGCTTGAGCGGATCGTCGTAGCCCGCGACGCGCAGGCCGGCGACGCGCTGCACGACGGCGCCGTCGGTCGTCCCGTCGCCGCGCAGCCGCCCGCTGCGGGTCAGCACGATCGCGCCCGTCCGCGCGAGCTTGCGCTCGAGCACGTCGGAGTCGTGGTTGCCCGAGACGAAGACCAGCCGCGTTCCCGCGCGGGCGACGCGCAGCACGAGCGCCTGCTCGACGGGCGAGCCGCGGTCGGTGAGGTCGCCCGTGAACAGCAGCAGCCCGCCGCGGGCGGCGCGCTCCAGCGCGGGCAGCGCGATGACGTTGTTGTGCAGGTCCGACGCGACCGTCAGCCGCGGCACGCCGCCGCCCAGCGGCTCGCGGCCGGCCGGCGCGCTGACGAACCGGGCGATGCCGACGAGCTGCTCGTCGATCTCGTCGTCGAGCGTCTGCGATGAAGCGCCGAGCGACTCGAGCGCCCGCAGCGCGGTCGGGACCTCGGGCCCGTTGGCGTAGTACTCGGGGCTGTCGACGTTCGAGCGTGGCGGCAGCGTGACGACGAGCGCCGCGCCGGCGCCGAGCGCCGTGACGAGCGCGGTCGCGGTCGTGAAGCGCAGCCGCGGCCCGGAGCCGCCGCGGACGGCCAGCGCGACGAGGACGCCGAAGGCCAGGCCGCCGAGAACCGACACGATGATCGCCAGGCGCAGGTAGTGGGCGAGCGCGTCACGCGCCTGCGAGCGCACGACGGCGGCGTTGAGGCGGCCGGACTCGGCGAGCTTGACGACGGCGCGGCGATCGACGGAGCGCACGTCGACGTTGACCCGCGCCGGCAGCCGCACGACGGGAAAGCGCACCCCCCAGTCGACGAGCGGCACGTAGAGGTCGAGCGCCCCCTCGTGGCCGGGGTCGACGGACAGGCGCACGGTGCCGACGTCCAGCCGCCGCTCGAGCGTGAACGTTTCGAGCGCGACGACGGCGCCGGCCAGCGTGGCCACGACGACGACCAGGAGGATCAGCGCGCGGCGCATGCGGTGTGAGGCTAGAACGTGGAGGAATCCTTGCGGACGTTGCGGGGACGAAGGGCGCTGCGGCTTGACTGCGCGGCCCGTGCACCTGTGACATCCGATGCATGTACGAAGATCGCGTTGTGCAGCCGCGGCAGATCTACGCGAGCACCGCCACGCGTCGTGATCGGCGCTGGACGCGTCGGCGCGGTCGCGGCGCGCTCGGCCTCGTGCTGCTGACGTCCGCCACGCTGGTCGCCGCGATCACCGTGCTCGCCACGCTGGCGCCCGGCCTGACCTGATACTGCATCGACGGCTGCGCGCCGGGTTTCGCGTCAGGTCAGCGCTCGCGCGGGGCCGGCCGGGCGGGTTCGCCGCGCTGGCACGCCACCTACCCCGTCGCAACCACGAGCTCGACGACGAGCGCGCGGTGGTCGCTGCCGTCGAGCTCCAACGAACGCACGCGGCGCACGAGGACGCCGGCGGGCACGAGCACGTGGTCGATCGTGATCGGCGGCAGGTTGCGGATCGACGGGAACGTCGTGCGCAGGCCGTCGCCGGTGGCGTCGGCGGCGTCGGTGTAGCCGCGCGCGAGCAGGCGGCGCATGTCGCGGTGGTCGAGCGTCGCGTTGAAGTCGCCGGCGAGGATCGTCGGCCGGCCGTCCTCGAGCGGCCCCGGCAGCGTTCGCAGGACGTCCTGCCAGGCGTCGACGGCGCCGGCCGAGAGCGGCGGGAACGGATGCACCGAGGCGAAGCCGAGCTGCTCGCCTCCGGGGAGCGCGAGCGCCGCCTGCAGCTGCCCGGGCTCGCCCGGTCGCGGCTTCGCGAGGGATCGCAGCGTTCGCCGCGCCATCAGCCCGGTGCCGCCGGCGCGCGCCGCCGGGTACACGACCCGTGCCGGCAGCAGCCGCCGCAGGCCGGCCTCGTCCAGCCGCGCAAGCGCCGCGGGCGTGAGCTCCTGCAGGCTCAGCACGTCGACGTCGTGCTCGCGCGCCAGGCGCACGACGTCGCGCGCGTCGGCCTCGCCGAAGAGCAGGTTCGCCGTCATCACGACGAGCGGGCGACCCGGCGTGCCGGCGCCCGCAAGCTGCGGCCCGTCGAGCACCCGCGGCGCGACCGCGACGACGAGCAGCGCCGCCGCGGCGGCCGCGAGCAGCGCCACGATCCACTCGCGCGCGAGCAGCGCGACGACGAGCGGGACGAGCGCGGTCGCCGCGGCGTACGGGGTGAACGAGATCGCCGCGACGAGCGGGTGCGCCCCGTCGAGCGCGAGCGTGCGGACGAGCGCCCACAGCAGCCATGGTGCGGCGACGAGCACGACGATGATCCGCCGGCCGCGGCGCACGTGGCTAGCGCGCGCGCGCCGGCGCGGCATCGCCCGCGGCGCCGGGCGCGGTCACCGGCCGGCCCTGCAGCTGCCCCGCGGCGACGGCGACCCCCACGATCGCGACCCACGTCGCGGCGGCCAGCGAGGCGTGCAGCCAGACGATCTCGGCGGGCAGCTCGAGCCGGTACTGCACGCCGCCGATCACGCCCTGTGCCGCGAGCAGGACGCAGAGCCAGGTCAGCGGCCTGCGGCCCTCGCTCGTCACGCCGCGGCGGCGCGCGCGGATCCACAGCCCGACGGCGAGGAGCCCGAGCAGCGCCGCGATCCGCGCGTGCTGCTCGATCATGTAGTTCAGCGTCTCGGCGCCCTTGAAGGTCAGCCGCGGGACGAGGTCGTCGGTGCCGGTCCCGCCGGTGTGCGGGCCGGCGGCGGTCGCGGCCGTGCCGGCGAGGATCGCGACCGCGCCGAGCGCGACCAGCGCGCGGATCCCCCACGTCAGCAGCCGGTCGCCGGACGATGCGCCGGCGCGGGCGGCCGGCTGCTCGGGCTCGTGACGGGCGCGGTGGTCGAGCACGACGCAGGCCACGAGGATCAGCATCGAGAGCATGAAGTGGCTCATGACGAACCCGGGCCTGAGGTCGTACAGGACGGTGAAGCCACCGAGCACGATCTGCGCGACGACGCCGAGCGGCAGCAGCAGCGAGATCCGCATGAGGTCGCGGCGGTAGGGCCGGCGGCGGTAGGCGCCCAGCAGCGCGGCGAACGCCGCGAAGCCGACGAAGCCGGTCAGCATGCGGTTGCCGAACTCGATCACGCCGTGCGTGTTGAGCTCGGTGTAGAGCGACGTCTCGGTGCACTTCGGCCACGTCGGGCAGCCGAGGCCCGATCCGGTGACGCGGACCGCGACGCCCGTCACGACGATCAGACCGAACGCGACGAGCGCCACGCGCGCGATCAGCGCGTAGCGGGCGGGGGTGATGACGAAGCGCTCCAGCATCCGGCGAGGAAGCCTAGTGCTGCCCCAGGGAGCGTCCGCTGGACACGCTGCCCGTGCGGGCGCCTCAGGCGACGGTCGCCACAACCGGCTGCGGCTCGATCGGCTCGCGGCGCGGGTTCTCGATCCCGGCGAGCGCGATCAGCCCGCCGGCGATCATCAGCAGCCCCGCGACGATCATCCCGCGGTGAAAGGCCTCGACGTTCGCCTCGCGCACGGCTGCGCGTGTGGCCGCGTCGGCCGGGCCGTCGGGGATCGCGAGCGGGCGCTCCCGCGCCTGCGCCACGTACGGGCGGCTCGCAGCGCCCTCGCCCAGCCGGCGCTCGACGGCGCCGCCGAACTGCGCCGCCACGACCGCGCCCACGGCGGCGATGGCGAGCAGGGCCGCGATCCGGGCGATCGCGTTGTTGACGCCCGACGCGATCCCCGCGTGACGGCGGTCGGCGGCCTGCAGGACCGTCGCCGTCAGCGGCGCGACGGTCATCGCGAGGCCGAGGCCGAACAGCACGGTCCCGGGCAGCACATCGCTCACGTACGCGGCGCGCTCGTCGACGCGCACGAACGCCAGCAGCCCGAGCCCGCCGACGATCGGCCCGGCGGCCATCAGCAGCCGCGGCCCGACGCGCGTCGCAAGCGCACCGAAGCGGCGCGACAGGAAGATCAGCAGCAGCGTGATCGGCAGCATCGCAAGGCCCGCCTCGAACGCCGAGTAGCCGGCGATCTGCTGCAGGAAGATCGCAATGAAGAACGAGGCCGCGCCGAGCCCCGCGTACGACGTCAGCGTGACGACGTTGCCGACGGCGAAGTTGCGCGAGGCGAAGATCGACGGCGGCAGCATCGGGTCGGGCGCGCGGCGCTCGTAGGCGACGAACGCGCCGAGCGCGCCGAGGCCGCCGAGCAGCGGCACGTAGACGGTCGGGTCCGACCAGCCCACGAGCGGCTGCTGGATCAGCGCGTACGTCGGGCCGGCGAGGCCGAGCACGCACAGCACCGCGCCGGGGACGTCGATGCGGTGCCGGCCGTCGCCCGGGCACTGCGGCACGGCGCGCGCGATCAGCCACAGGCAGACGAGCACGAGCGGAACGTTCATCGCGAAGATCACGCGCCAGGAGATCGCATCGACGAGCAGCCCGCCGAGCGGCGGGCCGACGGCGATCGCGGCGCTCGTGCCCGCCGTCCACGAGCCGATCGCGGCGGAGCGCTCGCCGGCCGGGAAGACGGTCGTGATGATCGCCAGCGAGCTGGGGACGAGCAGCGCCCCGAACGCGCCCTGCAGCGCGCGCGCCGCGATCAGCACCTCGATCGACGGCGCGACCGCGCACGCCAGCGAGGCGGCGCCGAAGCCGGCGACGCCGATCGCGAAGATCCGCCGCCGGCCGTAGACGTCGCCGAGCGCGCCGCCGAGGAGGATCAGCGCGGCGAGCAGCAGCAGGTAGGACTCGACGACCCATTGCTGGCCGGCGAGCGTGGCCCCGAGGTCGTCGCGCAGCGCCGGCAGCGCGACGTTCACGACGGTCCCGTCGACGAACACGATCGCCGAGCCGAGGATGCAGGCGATCAGCGTGAGCCGCCTGGAGCGGGCCTCGTCCATCGCCCAGACGGTAACGTCGTCGGGAGGTCGCCGATTGCGGCGAGGCACGACGAGACTCCGCCCACGACGACGCCGGAACCGGCGACCGGACGACGAAACCCACATCATGAAGCTCATTCCCACGCGACTGCACGGACCGATCCTCGTCGAGCCCGAAGTCCACGGCGATCCGCGCGGGTTCTTCCTGGAGAGCTACCGCGCGAACGTCTGGGCCGAACACGGCATCGGCGACGTCTTCGTGCAGGACAACCACTCGCGCTCTGGCCGCGGCGTGCTGCGCGGGATGCACATCTCGATCGGCGACGGGCAGGCCAAGCTCGTGCGCTGCGCGCGCGGCAGGATCCTCGACATCGTCGTCGACCTGCGCCGCGACTCGCCGACCTGGATGGAGTGGGAGGCGCACGAGCTCGACGACGAGCGCGCGCGCCAGCTCTACATCCCGGTCGGGTTCGCGCACGGCTTCTGCGTGCTGTCGGACATCGCCGACGTCACCTACAAGTGCTCCTCCTACTACGACCCGGCGCTCGAGCGCGGCTTTCGCTACAACGATCCGGACGTCGCGATCGACTGGCCCCAGGACATGGGGCTGCTGGTCTCCCAGCGCGACGTCGAGGCGCCGCTGCTGCGCGAGATCTACGACACGCTGCCGTTCTAGTTGCGCACGATGACCGTGTAGTCGCGGTTGGCGTGGACGTCAGCGTCGACGCTGCCGGTCTGCAACGCGAAGCGGACCTCGCCGGAGGCGAAGCCGGCCCTCCGGCAGAGCGCCAGCAGGACCTCGGGGAAGAGCGGGTCGTGCTGCGTCGCGTCGGTCCAGAACGCCTTCAGCGCGGCGGGGTTGTGCGGGTTGACGGCCTCGATCATCGCGATGCCGCCCGGCGCGAGCTTGGCCTGCATGAGCGCCAGCAGCTCCGTGAGCCGATCGGCGCTCAGGTGCTCGACGACCGCGGCGGCGAACATCGCGGGAACCGTCCCGTCGTCGAGCGCGCGCAGGTACGACGCCGCGTCGGCGAGCTCGACGCCGACGCCGTTGGAGAGCAGGTCACCGCCCCCGCAGCCGATATCGAGCACCCAGTCGCCGCCGGCCTGCGCGAAGAGCTCGGCGTGGCCGAGCTGCTCGCGCACCGTCTGCTCGTCGCTCGCGGCGCCGTCGAAACGCATGCTCCGGCGGCCGCGCTCGTCGGTCGGCGAGATCGCTGCGTGCAAGAGCCCCTGTAGACGGGCGATCTGCGCCTGCGTGTCGAGCGTCAGATCGTCGACCCGGTCGTCGATCTCGCGCAGCGCGCGGACGGTGAACCTGCTCAGCTCGTCCTGGTGGTGCGTGTAGGGGCGCATCGCCTGCAGCGCCGTGCGCCGCATCGCGCCCTTCGCGCCACCGGTCTCACGCGCATCGCGCAGCGGGTTGAACGAGGACTTGAGCTCGGCTGTCTGCACCCACGAGTTCATGAGGCCGTCGTCGTCGCCGGCCGCCGCGACCCTCGCCGACGCCCGCTGACTGCGCCGGTGACCGGCCGCGAGGCGCTTGAGGCGATCCAGCGCCAGCTGCCCCACTGCCTCCAGCCCGAAGCGCTCGGCGATCTCGCGCTCCGCGCGGGCGCCACGTGCCCGGGCCTCGTCCTGGTCGCCCCAGACCTCGCGCATGAGCTGCGCAGCGTGGTCGATGTCGGGCTCTGCCCACGTCCCCTCGGCGGGGTAGTTCTCTCCCGCCGAGCCGACGAGCGCCTCGCGGTGGCGAACGAGGTACGAGTTCTCGGCGGTCATGAAGTCGAGGTTCGCGCTGAAGCCCGTGGCGATCACCGGCTTGCCCAGCGCCATCATCTCGCCGAGCGTCAGGCCGAAGCCCTCGGCGCGGTGCAACGAGACGTAGCAGTCGGCGCGCCGCATGAGCGCGGCCATCTCCGCGGCGGGCAGGAACCTGTCGACGATGTGGATGTCGGGCCGGCCGCCGCCGGCGTCGCGCAGCCGCGCCAGGCGCTCAGGCTTGAAATCGCCGTTGTGGCTCTTGAGCACGAGCTGCGGGCCCTCGCCTGGCTCGAAGGCGCGCGTGAACGCCTCGACGAGGCCGAGCGGGTTCTTGCGAGCGAGCGTGGAGTAGAAGTCGAACAGAAACAGGAACGCGAAGCCGTCGGGCAGGTGCAGGCCGCCGACGCCGCCACCCGCCGGCGGCGCGACGATCGGCAGCGGGATGCGCACGACCGGCACCGGCGAGACCTTGGAGATGATCTCCTGCACGTAGCGCGAATAGACCCAGATCTCGTCGACGAGGCCGAAGGCGCGATCCCAGCTCGGCGGCACGACATCGACCTCCCACGCCCAGACGCCGATCGTGTAGCGATCTGCGAAGAACTCCGGCCCGAGACTCTTGTGCAGCCCCGGCAGCTCGGGCGCGTTGACGCACAGGAGGTTGAACGGCAGCTCGCCGTCGATGTGCAGGTCCGCGAAGTCGGTCGTGTTGACCTGCGCGCGGCGTCCGTCGGAGGTGACGACGTCGGGCAGCTCGACGTCGACGGTCGTCGTGCGGACGGGGACGCCCGCCTCGTGCAGCGCCTGCACGTACAGCCGCGCCGCCTGCCCGAGGCCGAGGCCGCCACGCAGATAGCCGACCGCGTTGACGCCGATCGACGCAAGCTCGGGGTAGCGCGCCATCAGCGTCAGCGACCGAACGTCCTCGTCAACGCCCGCGCGCGCTGGGGCACCTCGTCGACGAGCTCGCGCACCTGCGCCAGGCCGGCGCGCAGCTGCGGGTCGCCGACCTCGACGGGCATCATCGAGTCCTGCAGCGTCGCGAGCGTGGCGTCCGCGCTCGTCACGGCGCCGGTCGCGTCCTCCAGGTAGCCCTTCACGCCGCCCGAGGGCGCACCGGGTGAGGGCATCGTGAAGGTCCGCGCGGGAAAGCCGTGGCGGTCGCAGAAATCGCTGTGGGTGCGCCGCCCGCGCCCATAGGCACGCTGGACCGGCCCGAAGAGCGTCTGCTCGAGCTGGTCCGCCTTGTGCTCGTCGAGCGCCTCGTAGGCCCCGCCGAGCGCGGCGAGTGCGCGGCCCAGATCGTCGATCGCGTCGGCGATCGCGTCGAGCATGTCGCGCCGCGCGTCGGCCGTCGAGTAGGTCATGGTCTCCGATCTTCGGTGGTACGGCGCATCCGGGCGAGCTCCGCGGCCAGCGCCTGCTGGCCGGCGGCGATCCCCCGTACGCGCTCGTCGAGTGACTGCAGCGCCCGCAACAGCTCTTCGTCGACGAGGCGCTGGTGGACGGTATAGGGCGCCATCGCGCGCAGGGCGGCCGCGCGCAGCGCGCCGCGCGCACCGTGCTCGCCGCCGGGCGCCGCGCGCGGACCGGTCGCCATTCGCTCGCGGACGCCTTCCAGGTCCAGGGCAGCGGTGGCGCCGCTTGCATCCGACGGATGGTGCAGGACGCGCGCGAGCCGGTCGGCCATCGCCCGCCCGGCGACCGCCGGCGCATGGCGGGCGGCGACGTCGGCGCGCGCGCGCACGGCGCGCGCGGCCGCGGCCTGCGGTGCTGCGCGCACCGCGCGCATCTGCGCGGCAGCATGATCGAGGTCGGGCTCGGCCCACACGCCCTCGGCCGGATACGGCGCGTGACCGGCACCGATCCGCACGGGGCGCGAGTCGACGAGCAGCGCGTTGAACGGCGTGACGAAGTCGCGCGAGCCGCCGTAGTCGGTCGCCACGACCGGCGTGCCGAGCAGCATCGCCTCCGCGATCGTCAGGCCGAAGCCCTCGGAGCGGTGCAGCGAGACGTAGCAGTCCAGCGCGCGGATGAGCGCGTTCTTGTCCTCGCTGCCGTAGTGCGCGTCGATCACCGTGACGGCGGGATGTGCGGCCGCCGCGGCAAGCACCGCCGCGTGCTCGTCGGGGTGGCGGTCCCCGCCGAGGGTCTTCAGGACGAGGGCCGCACCGGCGCCGTCGTCGGAATGGGGCGGGAACGCCCGCGCGAACGCCTCGATCAGGCCGAGCGGGTTCTTGCGCGCCGCGACGCTCGCGTAGTCCAGCGCGAAGCCGAACAGGAACGCGTCCTGCGGCAGGCCGAGCTGCGCCCGCCCGTGGCTCGAGCAGACCGGCTCGGGCACGGGCATCGGCACGTGGACGACCGGCACGGGCGCGATCGCGGCGAACACGTCGGCGACGAAGCGCGAGCCGGCCCAGACCTCGTCGACGAGGTCGAAGGCGCGCAGCCAGCGCCCATGCACCGCGGCGACCTCCCACCACCACATCCCGATCACGTGGCGCCCCTCGAAGGCGCCGGGCCCGAGCTCCTCGCGCGCGCCGGTCATCGCGTCGGGGTTGGCGCAGACGAGCGTGATCTGATGCTCGGCAGGCTCGGTCGGCGCGCCGTCCTGCGAACGTGGCGCGCCGCGGCTGGAGAGCCCGGCCGGCGCGACCGCGACGCCCGCCGCCTGCAGCGCCCCCGCGACGTGGCGCGCCGCCTCCCCGACGCCGACCGTCGCGTCGAGGTAGCCGGCGAGGTTGACGCCGAGCGGCAGTCCCGGTGCGTGCAGGGGTTCTGGCACTACCAAGCGAGGCTACCTTTCCGGCCGCGGCGGCAGCCGCAGGTACCCTAACCGCGTGGTCGCCACGAACTCCGCGGTTCCTGACGCCGTCGCCGTGAGCGACCTCGCCAAGCGCTTCGTCTTGCCGCGCGAGCGCTCGCATACGCTCAAGGAGCGGGTGCTGCACCCGCTCGCGCGTCGCTCGGCGGACCAGCTCGACGCGCTCACCGGCGTGTCGTTCAACGTCCCCGCCGGCGAGTTCTGCGGGATCGTCGGGCGCAACGGCTCCGGCAAGTCCACGCTGTTGAAATGCCTCGGCGGGATCTACCGCGCCGACCGCGGCACGATCCACGTGCGCGGGCGCATGTCGACGTTCATCGAGCTCGGGGTCGGCTTCAACCCTGACCTCGCCGCTCGCGACAACATCATCGCCAACGGCATCCTGCTCGGCCTCTCCGCTGCCGAGGCGCGCAGACGAGTCGACGCCGTGATCGACTTCGCCGAGCTCGGGGAGTTCGCCGACCTGAAGCTCAAGAACTACTCGTCGGGGATGCACGTCCGGCTCGCGTTCAGCGTCATGATCCAGGTCGAGGCCGACATCCTGCTCATCGACGAGGTGCTGGCGGTCGGCGACGCCTCGTTTCAGCAGAAGTGCTTCGACGTCTTCAACGATCTGCGCGACCGCGGCAAGACGATCCTGCTCGTCACGCACGACATGGGCAGCGTCGAGCGCTTCTGCCACCGGGCGATCCTGCTCGAGCGCGGCGAGCTCGTGGCGGCGGGCGATCCACACGAGGTCGCGACGCGCTACCTCGACATCAACTTCAGCCGCGCGGCGGCGACCGTCGCCGAACCGCAGGCGCGTGGCGGTTCGGGCGAGGCGCGCGCGCAGGAGATCTGGGTCGAGGACGGCTCGGGCACACGCAAGGGCGCATTGCAACAGGGCGAGCCATGCGTCGTGCGCGTGCGGGTGCGATTCACGCAGGCGGTCGAGGATCCGTCGTTCGCGATCGCCTTCGTGAACGATCAACGCCAGAACCACTTCGTCGCCGCCAGCGCGATCGAGCAGGAGCGGACCGGCCGATTCGACGCCGGTGAGGACGTGATCTTCTCGGTGGCGTTCGACAACCGGCTCGGACCCGGGCGCTACCAGCTCTCCTTCCAGATGGCCCGGCGCGGGGGCGGCGAGGACATCATCGACCGCTGGGAGCGCGTGACCTCGGTCGTCGTCGTGGCCTCGCGCGCGGCGGGCGGGCTCGTCGACCTGCCCTACGACATGACCATCGAGCGCGTTGCCGGCGAGCGCTCGACGGTCGCCGAGACGCTGACGTGAGCGTCGTCGAGCGCGTCGTGCCCGACCACGTGCCCCCGGCGCGCGAGATCACGGGTCCGTCCGCGCTCGCCGGCAGCCTGCCGCGCTTCCTGCACCTGACGTGGACGCTCGCGGTCCAGGACTTCAAGCTGCGCTTCTTCGGTTCGATGCTGGGCTACCTGTGGCAGCTCATGCGCCCGCTGATGCTGTTCGGCGTTCTGTACTTCGTCTTCACGCAGGCGATCAGGATCGGGGCCGGGATCGACTACTTCGCGCCGACGCTGCTGATGAACATCGTGCTGTTCACGTTCTTCGCCGACGCGACCGGCGGTTCGGTGGCGTCGGTCGTCGAGCGCGAGAACCTCGTGCGCAAGGTGTACTTCCCGCGCCTCGTCGTGCCGGCGGCAGTCGTACTGACGGCGATGTTCAACCTCGCCCTCAACCTCGTGGCGGTGACCGTGTTCGTCTTCGCGTCGGGCGTCCAGGTGCGGCTCACCTGGCTGCTGCTGCCGTTGCTGATCACCGCGCTCGTCGTGTTCGCGACGGGCCTCGCGATGCTGCTCTCGGCGCTCTACGTGCGGCTGCGCGACGTGGCGCCGATCTGGGAGGTCGTCGTGCAGGTGCTCTTCTACGGCACCCCGATCATCTACGTCATCGAGCTCGTCGGCGTCCCCTGGGTGCAGACGGCCATGATGATCAACCCGCTCGGAGCCATCCTGCAGCAGGTTCGCCACGCGGTGATCAGTCCTGCGGCGCCGTCGGCGGCGGAGGCGATCGGTGGCGCGACCTACCTGCTGATCCCCGCGGCGATCGTCGTCGGGATGTTCGCGCTGGGCTACTGGGTGTTCAGCCGCGAGGCGCCGCGCATCGCCGAAGATCTCTGATCGGCACGCTCCGCGGCGCAATCCACCAGGCCCGCATAGAACGCCTCGAGCGCGTCGATGCGCGTCTCCCACGCGTACTCGGCAGCGGTGCGCAGGCCGGCCTCGGTCAGCCGCTCTCGCAGCGCGGCATCCGTCAGCAGGCGGGTGATCGCCTCGCTCACGGCCGCCACGGTCGGTTCGGGCATGAGGCAGTTCACGCCGTCGACGCAGAAGTCGCGGTTGCCGTGGGCGTCGGTGCAGACGACCGCGGTCCCGGCCGCCATCGCCTCGAGCGCAGGCAGGCAGAAGCCCTCGTGGGTCGAGGTCTGCACGAACACCGTGGCCTCGTTGAACAGCCTGTTGACGCCTTCGTCGGACGGGCGTTCGACGTAACGCGCCCCGTGCAGCGGGCCCAGGTGGGGTTCCACGCCGAAGAGGCACAGCTCCGGCCGCTGCGGACCAAGCGCCTTCCACGCGTCGAGCGTCAGGGGAAGGTTCTTCAGCGGGTTCATGCGGCCGAGCGCGAGCAGCATGTCGCTGCGACGCTCGACGTCGTCGAGCGGGCGAAATCCATCGAGGTCGATGCCCGGCGGGATGACCGTCGTCTCGCGGCCCAGCGCGCGCAGGTCCTCGGCGTTGGTGCCGGAGATCGTCATGTAGTTGAACTCCTCGCGATATGACGCGAGGACCTCCTCGCGCAGCGCCGGCATGTCCGGGTAGTAGGAGGTCTCGATGTCCTGGACGAAGTAGACCGGGATGCCGCGCGCGAGCGATCCGCGCCAGACCGCCGCGGCCGTCCTCCACCAGGTGGCCACCTTGATCGCGTCCTCGCCGGCGAGCGCGACGGCGAGCTCCCCGTAGTCGTCGAACGTCCTGACGGGCACGGCGAGGTCGAACCAGTCCGGTGGGCCGGCGAGGCTGTAGAGCTGGGCGTCATGACCGCGTTCGGCGAGCCGGTTGAGGTGCTCGAAGATGTCGCGGTGCCCGCCGCCGACGCCGGTGTCCTCGGTGACGTAGATGACGCGCAGGCGGCCGTCGGGCGTCGTCGCGCGACGCTCCTCGAAGAACCCGCGCCAGCGGCTCCAGAACTGATCCTGGGATTCCTGCTCGCGCTCGCCCACCGCGGTCGGCCGGGTCGCCGACTCGGGATGTTCGAGCACCGCCCTGGGCTGGTAGCGGACGCGGTAGCCGGCCTGCCAGGAGCGCAGGCACCAGTCGACGTCCTCGTAGGCCATCGGATAGCGCCTGTCGAGCGGGCCGATCGCGTCGAGCGTCTCGCGGCGGACGTACATGCACGCACCCGTGACGGCGAGCACGTCGCAGGCGACGTTCGCAGGGCCGTGGTGTGCCGACTGGAAGCGGTAGCGGTGGTCGAACCATTGCGGCGCGCCCAGGTTGCGATGCACGCCGGCGTGCTGGATGCGACCGTCGGCGTACAGCAGCCGCGCGCCGACGATGCCGACGTCCGGCGCGGAGTAGGCCTCGTGCTGCAGGAAGGCCAGCCAGTCGGGGTTGCGGGCGACGACGTCGGAGTTCAGCAGCACGACGTCGTGCGCCGGGTTCGCGGCGGCCAGCCCGCGGTTGACGTTGCCCGCAAATCCGAGGTTCGTCTGCCCGAGGATCAGACGGTTGGCCCCGCGCCCGCGCCGCAGCTCCTGGACGTGCTCGGCCGAGCTCGCGTCGTCGCAGACGATGATCTGCACGCGCCTGCGCTGCGTCGTGCGGCGGACGCTCTGCACCGCCGCGGCGACGAGCGCGGGGTCGCCGTACGTCGGGATGACGACCGTCACCGGACGGCCATGTCTGCGGTACCAGCGCAGCACGTGCGCGGGCTCGACGGCCTGGTCGGGGTTCGTGTGCGCCTGGGGGGTGGGGGCGAACCGGTCGGCGAGCGGCGTGTACCGCAGCGGGAACGTCGCTGCGCGCCGCACCAGCTCGCGGCCGCCGGCGTAGCGGTAGGTGAGCAGGAGGCGCTCGGTGACGCCTCGCCGCTCGGGATCCGGCGCGTCCTCGGTCATGCGTTTCGCCGCAGCCCGCGCAATGGCCGCGTGAGCTTCCAGGATCTGGACTGGTAGACGACCTCGAGCATGCTGACGAGCTGCTGCTTCTGGCGGTCGATCTCGACGATCTGCTCCTGCAGGTCGTCGCGCACCTGCTCGGCGAAGGTGGCGCGCTCCTCCCAGGCCTTCTGGATGCGCTCGGCGTTGTGCGAGCGCTCGATCCATGCGCGCATCTGCTCGGCCTGGTGGTGTGCCTCGTGAATGTCCGATGCGATGACGACATCGCCGCCCGCGCTCGGGATCGCCGCATCGCTGCAGATCGCCACGCCGTACAGGGCCCGCTGGGGCGCAACGCTCGCCACCTTGCCGAACTCCGCCTCCAGCGGCTGCGCGTCGTCGCTGACGAGCGACGGCTCGCGCATCACCGCGGTCGTGAGGAAGTTCTGCTGGTAGCGCATCTCGACATGATCGAAGCGCGCTTGCAGGGCCTGCGCGAACTGGGCCAGCGTCAGCTCGCGCTCGTGGTAGGGGTTGTCCTCGAGGTACTCGACGGCGTTCGGCGTCGACACGACGAGGATCCCGCCGGGCGACAGCACGCGGCGAAACTCGTCGAGCGCCGCCTCGGGCTCCGCGACGTGCTCGATCGTCTCGAACGAGACGACGAGGTCGAACGTCCCGTCGTCGAAGTGCAGCCGGCTGACGTCGCCCTCGCGCGCGTCGACGCCATGGGTCGCACGGGCATGGGCGACGGTGGCGGCATCGATGTCGATGCCCACCACCGACGCGGCACCGGCGGCGGCGAGCATCGCGCTGCCGTAGCCCTCCCCGCAGGCGGCGTCCAGGACGTCGCCGCCGCCCGCCAGTCGCGCGGCGAGCCGGTAGCGGGCCAGGTGCTCCGCGAGCACCAGAGAGCCGGCGTAGGCATCGGGAATCAGCCGCTCCCCGGTCGCCTCGAGTCCGGCTGTCGGGGCGGCGGGTCCCGCCTGCGCCTGCCCGCCGTCTGGCGTTGGTTCATCGGCAGCCATCGGGCGCCATCGTAGTGGCCATACTCACGGCGCCTTCGTCGCGAGCATGTGCAGCGCCGTGCCGCCGGCGATGTAGCTCTTCCACGCCAGGTATGCGCGGCGCGCGCGGTCGCTGCGCCGCACCGCGTGCGCGGCAGCGGCGCTGAAGCCCTGCAGCGTGGTCATCCGCGCGCTGAGCCCGATCTGCTCGTCGCTGAAGATCGTGTGGTACCAGGGCCCGCGCAGGTCGATATGAAAGCCCGCGTCGCGCGCCGCCTTGACATAGCTGCGGCGCAGGTAGGCATGCTCGTGACCCTCGAACTCGGCGACGGTCTTGCCGGGGTCGAGCTTCGGCTCGCGCACGTTGCGCAGCGTCTCGTTGGCGACGATCAACGACCCTCCCGGCTTGAGGACGCGGTAGATCTCGCGCATCGTGGCCCAGAGGTTGCTGCGGTGGTTGTGGTGCAGCACCTCGCAGCACCAGACCCAGTCCAGCGCGTCGCTCGCCAGCGGCAGGTCGAACATCTGACCGAGCACCCGCTCCATGTACAGGCCCTTGTCCTCGTGCCACCAGTCGGCGGTCGCCAGCCCCTGCATCTCGTTGGCGTTGATGTCCAGCGCGATCGGCCGCAGCCCGCGCTCGGCGAACTTGGCGCTCGCCCAGCAGGTGTTCGAGCCGACGTCGAGGATCCAGTCGCCGGCCTTCAGCTCGACGGTCTGCAGCACCTGGCCCATGAGGATGCCCTGGGCGGACCAGTAGCCGCTGGGCTCGTCGGGAAGCCTCAGCACGCGCTCTCGATCCCAGCCGTCCGAGCGCATGAGGTCCGCGAAGCGATCAAGGCCCGCCTGCTCGCGCAGCACGAAGCCGGGCGCGTCGATCATGAGGTCCGCGATCCCGCCGCTGACCGCACGCCGCTCGCCGCAGGCGCGGCACGTCAGCTCGCCCTCGCGGACCTCGTCCTCGGTCTCGGCGCTGACGCTGCAGTCGAAGCTCTGCTCGGCCCGGCAACGCGGACAGCGCAGCACGCTGAGCAGCTCCGTACGCATCGCGCTGACCCTACTGCCGTCCGGTCGGCCGGACGAGCTCGATCCAGTCGAGCTCACGCCCGCAGAGCGACCGCCAGCGGGCGAGCGGCACGGTCTGCAGGCGGCGCGGTTCGTCGGCGACGAACAGGACCGGGCCGACCGTGATGGCGGCGCCGTCGCCGGGCTTGGGGGCGCCGCCCGGGACACGCACCTCGATCTTGTGCGCGCCGGCCTGCAGGCGCAACGCGACGTCACCGAGCCACTGGCCGGGGGTGTTCGCGCCTTCGACGGTCAGCCGCTTGACGCCGTCGACGAACACATGCGTCGCGCGGGGGAAGCTGCCGCGAACCCACGCCCGGTAGGTCCCGGAGCGCTCGACGACGACTCGCCCTCGCGCCGATGCTGGGGTGATCGTGGTGAGGCTGCCTGCAACCGCGGCGGGCGCCAGCCCCGGCGAGAGCGCTGCGTCGAGCACGTCAAAGCGCGCGGCCGCGGGCACGTGGGCCGCCACGAGCACGGAGCCGCGGGGCGCGCGGCGCACCAGCGCGCGCACGTCCGCGCAGGAGGCTCTGTCCGTGGCGTCGTCGAGATCCTGCAGCGGCAGGTGCACCAGCGTCTGCGGGCCGGGACCGCGCGTCCACGCCTCGTAGAAGCGGTTGCCGAACACGCGCCGGTATCGCGCCGGCGGCCGACTCGCGGCCGGCGACCGGCGCGTGATGATGCTGCGAAAGCTCTCGACGAAGTCGAGCGTCTGCCGATCGAGGTCGAAGAACTGCCCGAACACGTTGTCGGGCCGGCGCAGTTGAACGTGACGAGGCGTGATCGACTCGGTGCTCGCGTTCAGGGTGGCACCATCGCCAAAGTACTTCGCGAACTCCTCGTACTCGTTGAACAGGACCAGACCGCGCCCGGCCATCCGGTCACCGGCCTCGCGCAGCGCAACCATGCGGTCGCGCGGCGCGATCTTGCTGTCGTGCAGGGCGAACACATCCGACAGCGCGATCGCGCCGGTCAACGCCAGCGCCAGCGCGGTCGCGAGCACGGAGCCGGCAGGCCGGCGGACACGACTCATCGCGAGCAGGCCGATCGCGGCCGCGAACACGACCGACGGGCCCATGATCGCCATCAGCTTGGCGTCCGCGTACGGCACGACGCCAGGCGCGACGAGCGCGGCGGTCAAACTCGTCGGCACGAGTACGAGCAGCGCCTCGGGCTGACGGCGCCGAGCGATCGCCGCGAACGACACGAGCGCGAGGGTCGCGACGATCCACAACGCGAAGAACGTCACGCTGTCGGCCTGCTGCGACGGGATCGGCGTGTGGTAGGAGCCGTCCAGCCAGATCCCGCCGACCTGCAGCAGCGGCAATGGAGCGCCCAACTGGCCGAGCGCCGAGCCCGACGGCGCGGCTGCGTCGACGACGGACGACGCGACGCGGTAGAAGTCGACGATCGACGCGATCGTGGGCGCGGCCAAGACCGCAGTGACGGCGCACGCGGCCGCGCCGGCCGCGATCCAAGGTCGGCGGATGCTGTCACGACCATGGGCGAGCACCACGACAAGCGCAACCGTCGCAAGCATCGCGCCGACGTACGGGATCCCGGCCGCGCTGTAGACGCTGAGGATCCCGGCCAGCGCGATCCCCAGCAAGACGGCGATCCCCAGCGGCCGCTTGCTGGCGACGAGCTCACGCGCGAGCGCGGCTGCGGCCGCAAGCGCCGCGATGACGCCGATCTCCTTGATCGAACCCTGTAGGCCGGTGCTGTAGGTGAGGTTCCCGGCCATCGCGACAGCACCGACGAGCGCTCCGGCGCGCACGGTGAAGACCGTCCGCGACGCGAGGACCGCGAGCGCCATCCCGGCGAGCGCCGCCATCGAGCTGACGTACGCCTGATAGATCACCTCAGGTCCGCTGCCCAGCAGCCCCGACAACGTCGCGGCGAACGCGTGCGTTCCGAGCGGATATCCCGAGCCCAGGTACGCGCCGACGACATCGCCGCCCGTCGTATCCGGCAACGACGCGGCGTCGACGCCCGCCTCCTTCAAGTGGTCGATCAGCAGAAACTGCACGGCCGTGTCGTTGAGGAAGTTGTAGCCAGACCAGGTCCAGCCGCCCGACAGCAGAACGGGCGCCACGTACAACGCATAGACGGCGAGCCCGGCCAGCCCCGGCCAGCCGGGGTTCATACGCGCACGAAGCTCGGAGCCGGCGAGTGCGCAACCGACGATCGTCCCCGCCACGAGGACGCCCGCGGCGACCGTCAGCCCGGCGCCGAGCTCAAAGCAGGCCAGCGACAGCGTCGTGGCGACGCAGAACCCAAGCGGCGCAAGCAGTGCGTTGGCCAGGCGGGCGCCGACGATCCGCTCGACAAGCAGACCCAGTCCGGTCGTCGTCACGAAGAGGGCGAGCGGCAGCCCCGCCAGCGCCATGAACTGGTCCATTGCGCCGGCAGCCTAGGGGTTCGGCGAGTCGCGCCTGCGCAGGCCCAGAATCGACAGCAGGAACGACGAGAAGAAGATCTGCAGGCCGATGATGACGAGCGCCGCCGCCGTCACCGCCAGCCGCTCCTCCGACAGCGCGCCGAAGCCGCGCTCGATCCAGATCCCGACGATGACGGCGCCTGCGATGAACCCCGCGAACACGATCGCACCGCCCAGCATGAGCCCATGCTCGAGCCGGTAGCGCGCTCGCATACGGTCGAACCACGGGTCCTTCTCGGCCATGAAGTACGTGCCGTAGGCGTGCGCGCACAGGCCGAGCGCGACGATCTGCACGCCGATGACGCACAGCAACTCACCCGCGACGAGGGTGTGGAGGTTCCACTCGCGGCCGAAGATCGGCAGCTGGCTGATCGAGATCCCGGCGATCACCAACCCGATCAACAGCATCACCGCACCCGGCACGATGAACAGGTGCGTCGGGCTGTGGACGAGCAGGAAGCGCAGGTGGCGCCAGCCGTCGCGGAAGCGCGAGAGCTTGGACTCGCCGCCGCGCGGCGCGTAGGAGATCGGGAACTCGCGGATGTCGAGCTTCTCCTTCGACGCGCGGATGACCATCTCCGAGGCGAACTCCATCCCGGTCGTGCGCAGGTCCAGCGTCGGCAGGATGTCGCGGCGGAAGCCGCGCATGCCGCAGTGCGCGTCGCGGATCCCGGTGCGGAAGAAGAGGTTCAGCGTGCCGCTGAGCACCGGGTTGCCGATGTAGCGGTGCATCCAGTGCATCGCCCCCGGCTCGATGTTGTCCATCCGGTCACCCATGACGAGCTGGGCGCCGTCGCGTAGCTCCTCGACGAACCGCGGGATGTCCTTGAAGGGGTAGGTCATGTCGGCGTCGAGCATCACGACGTACTCGCCGCGCGCCGCGGCGAAGCCCGCGAGGTAGGCCGAGCCGTAGCCGCGACGCGGCTCGTGCACGACGCGCGCGCCCGCCGCCGCGGCCAGCTCGGCGCTGCCGTCGTCGGAATCGTTGTCGGCAACGACGACCTCCCCGCAGATGCCGGCGCTGGTCAGCGCCGCGAGCGAGCGGTGCACGCACTCCTGGATGTTCTCGGCCTCGTTGAGGCAGGGTATGACGACCGAGACCTCGACCCACGTGGTCGCGGCGGAACCCGTCGCGTCGGATGGTGTGCGTTGGATCGAAGCCATGGTGCGAGTTCTGTTCGGGGACCGGTTCGGGTATCCCTCGAACTGTCAGAACGCGTGAGGGCGCAAAGGTTGCGCGGCTGGTAGAGCCTAATGGGTGCGCGGGCCGATCCATACACCGCAGCTACGATCACGGCGTGACGGTCCCGCAAGCCACCGCGCGGCAGCCTGTGCGCAATGCGAGCGCGGAGCCAGCGACCGTGGAGGCCCCAGCGGCAGCGATCGCGGCGCTGCACATGCTCGCGCCCGCGGCGCTGTACATCCTGCTGATCTGCGCGCTGCTTGTCGTGCTCGGTCCGTCCGACGACTTCGAGAGCCAGCAGTGGGTGATCGCGTTCGCGGTCGCGCTGCCAGGCGGCATGGTCATCGCGGGCCGGCAGGCCCGCGGCCTCGACGAGGCGCACATCGCCTGGGCGCTCGCAGCCGGCACGCTGGCGATCTGGGCCGCCCTCTCGCTGCGGCGTCTCGGCTCGGGCGACGCGCTGCACCACGCGATCCTCGCGCTGGCAGGGGCGGGCGCGCTGGCGGCACCATGGCTCGTCCGGCGGTTCACTGCGTCCAACGCCAGGGCCGGCTACGCGACGGCCATGATCGCGCTGCTCGTCTGCGCGCTGATGTTCGTCCCCGACACCGCGCTTCGCAGCAACCGGCTGGTGCTCGCCCTCGTCATGGCGGGCATCTGCCTTGCCGTCCTGCAGCTGACCGCCGGCCGCGAGCCCGCGCCCCGCCTGCGATTCGCGCTCGACATCGTGCTCGCCGGCGTCGTGGGGCTCGTCGCGATGGCGGTGCCCGACATCCGCAGCGCGGGCTACCTGCTCATCCACCACCAGGGCTTCTACCTCGGCCCGGTCAACGCGATGATGCACGGGCAGCCGATGCTCGACGGGACGTGGTCGCAGTACGGCGTGGGCGTGATGGACGCGCTGCGCACGATGTTCGCGGTCGTGCCGATGGGCTACGGCGGGATGTCGCTGATCGTCGCCGCCTGGACGGCCGCGCAGTACGTGCTCATCTACGCGACGCTGCGCCTGGCGATTCGCTCGCAGGTGCTCGTCGCGGCGGTCGTCGGGACCGCGATCGTGAGCCAGTTGCTGGGCCCGGACTTCACCGCCGTCACGCTTCCCAGCACGTCGGCGCTGCGCTTCGGCCTGACGTATCTCGTGATCGCCCTCGCGGTCCTCGCCGCCCACTACCCGACACGGGCGCGGGCGCTGCGCATCCTGCAGATCGTGGTCGTCGGGGTCAGCGCCGTCTGGAGCTTCGAGGCGCTGATCTACACCGGCGCGGCGTTCGGCCTGATCGTGATCGTCACCGAGCTCGGCGCCGGGCCCGGCGCCGTGCGGCGCGTCGTGCGCACCGGCCTGATTGCCGCCGGCGCCGTCGTCGGCGCGGTGCTCGCGTACAGCGGGTGGAGCCTGGCGACACACGGCAACGTCGACTGGGGCCCGTATCTCGAGTACGTGAAGCTGTATTCGCTCGACGGGTTCAGCCACTCGCCGATGACGTTCATCTCCCCCGGCCCGCTGATGGGCGCCGCGATCTTCCTGTCGATCGCCGGCACCATCCACCTCGCGCGCTCCCACCCGTCGATGGCGACGCCGGAGCAACTCGTCGCGCTGGCGGGGTTCGGCGGCGCGGCCGTCGCGTTCTATACGTATTACCTCGGAAGCTCGATCCCGGCCAACCTGCGGCCCTGCCTGATGCCGATCGTCGCGGTCGGCGGCCTCTGGGCGTCGCTGCTCTTGCAGGCACGGCCGGCGCCCGCCCGCGTCGGCGCGCTCGGCGCGATCCTGCTCGCGACGGCGATGCTCGCGGTGATGGACTGGTCGAAGGTGAAGGGCCGCTGGGCCGACACCGCCTTCGCGCAGGCCGTCCCCTACGCTGACGGCAAGCGCCCGGGCGGCGAGGGCCGTTCGATCATCACGTCGGCCAAGCTCCTGTGGCGCCAGCCGGTGCTCAATGCCCGGGCGCCGGGGGCCGTGGCACTGCTGGATCGTCACCTGCCGGCCGGAGCTCCGGCGCTGGTGCTCACCGAGCCGGACCTGACGACCGAGATCCTCGTCCGCGCGGACCGCCGCAACCTCCTGCCGACCGCGCATCCGCTCGAGGACGACCTGTTGGACTCCAGCGACGCGCTGATCACCGACGCCGCCGAGCGCGTGCCCGCCGGCACGCTGCTGCTCACCTCGACACCGCCCAACGCCACGGCACCGACCGGACCGCTCAACCCGGCGAACTTCGTCGGCCTCGAGCTCGTCGCGCTCGACGTGCTCCACAGGCGCTTCGCATTCGTCATCGTCGACCGCACCCCCGACGGCCTGCGGCTGGTCCGCCTCCAGCCGCGCGCGGCCGGCGGGGCTCGCACCCGACCGTAGAGCCGCGTCTGCGACGCTGCGCCCGCGTGCGAATCCTGATCGTCTACGACTGCCTGTTCCCCTACACCGTCGGCGGCGGTGAGCGCTGGCTGCGCAGCGTCGCGCAGCGGCTGGCCGCCGAGGGCCACGATGTCAGCTACCTGACGCTGCGCCAGTGGAACCGCGGTGTCCTGCCCGACCTGCCGGGCGTGCGCATCATCGCCGGGGGGCCGCGGATGGCGCTGTACGTCGACGGCCGGCGGCGGATCGCGCCGCCGCTCGTCTTCGGCGCGGGCGCGCTGTGGCACCTCCTGCGTCACGGCCGCCGCTACGACATCGTCCACACCGCGGCGTTTCCGTTCTTCTCGCTGCTCGCCGCGGCCGCCGCTCGCCCGCTGCACCGTTTTGCGCTCGTCGTCGAGTGGTACGAGGTCTGGACGCTGGACTACTGGCAGAGCTACCTCGGGCGCACCGGCGGGCGGATCGGGAACTCGGTGCAGCGGCTGTGCGCGCGCGTCCCTCAGCGCGCGATCTGCTTCTCGCGCCTGCACGCGGAGCGGCTGCGCGCAGCGGGGCTGCGCGGCGACATCGAGGTGCTCGAGGGGATGTTCGAGCCCGCGGACGGGCCGCCGGCGACCGCGGTCGCAGCCTGTACCGGCGAGGTCGTCTTCGCGGGCCGCCACATCCCCGAGAAGCGCGTGCCCGAGCTCGTCGACGCGCTCGTCGCCGCCCGCGAGCGGCTGCCCGAGCTGCGCGCGACGATCTTCGGCGACGGTCCGCAGCGCCCCGAGGTGCTGCGCCGGATCGCCGCCGCCGGCGCGGGCGAATGGCTGCGCGCACCAGGCTTCGTCTCCGCCGAGCAGCTCGACGCCGGGCTGCGCGGTGCGCTGTGCATGGTCCTGCCCTCCAGCCGCGAGGGGTACGGCATCATCGTCGTCGAGGCTGCCGCGGCGGGCGTGCCGAGCGTGCTCGTCGCCGGGCCGGACAACGCCGCCGTCGAGCTGATCGAGGAGGGGGTCAACGGGACGGTCGCGGCGTCGGCGTCGCCCGCCGATCTGGCCGACGCGATCACGCGCGTCGCCACGGCGGGCGAGGCGCTGCGCGCGTCGACGGCGGCATGGTTCGCCGAGAACGCGGAGCGGCTGTCGGTCGACAGCTCGCTGCGCACGCTCACCGCGGCCTATGCCACCGGGCTGCCGAGCACGCGCCCGTAGACGTCGAGGCAACCGCGCGCCGACGCCCCCCAGCTGAAGCGGGCCGCCTGCGCGCGGCCCTGCGTGCGCAGGCGCTCGGCGAGCGCGTCGTCACAAAGGATCGAGCGCACGGCGTCCGCGATCGCGCGCGGGTCCTCGGCGTCGAACAGCAGCGCCGCGTCGCCGCCGACCTCGGCCAGCGCCGAGCGCCCGGAGCACGCGACGGGGACGCCGCGCTGCATCGCCTCGAGGACCGGCAGCCCGAAGCCCTCGTACAGCGACGGGAAGACAAACGCGCGCGCCGCCGCGTAGAGCCCCTCCATGTCGGCGTCCGCGACCCAACCGAGAAAGCGCACATCGTCGGTGATCCGGAGCTTCGCCGCCCGCGCCTGCAACTCGGCCTCGTGATCGGTGTGGTAGCCGGGCAGCACGAGCAGCGGCCGTCGCTCGAGCAGCGCGTGGGCCTCGAGCAGGCGCATGAGGTTCTTGTGACGGCGCTTGGCGGACGCCGTCAGCAGCAGTTCGCGGTCGCCGAGCTGCAGCCGCGCGCGCAGCTGCGCCTGCGGCGTCGGCGCGACGCGTGGCGGCGCGGCGGCCAGCGGGACGACGTCGATCTTGTCGCGGCGCACGTGCAGCAGCTCGACGAGGTCGTCGGCGGTCGCGCGCGAGTCGGCGACGATGCGGTGCGAGCGGCGCGCCGCCAGCGGGACCAGCGCACGCATACCCAGCGCCCTGATCCCGCCGTGGGCTTCGGGAAAGCGCCGGTGGATGACGTCGTGGATCGTCACGACCCGCTTGAAGTGACCGCGCGCGGGCGCCGTGCTGCCGAGTGAGTGCACGAGGTCGCAGCCGGCGCGCTGGGCGGCGCTGGGCAGCAGCGCCTGCTCGCCGCGGACCCACTCGATGCGGTTGGTGGCGTTGACGGGGATCACGACCGACCCGATGCCGGCGCCCCAGTCCTCACCGGCGGCCTCGCGATTGACGAACGCCGTGAAGCGGGCACCGGGAGCGGCGTCCGCGAGCGCCGGCAGCAGCGCGCGCGCGGCGACCTCCATGCCGCCCGACTCACCGGGCACGAGGAAGAGGAGGTTCAGTCCGACATGCAAGGCGGCGGAGTCTTCCAGGGTCGGAGCGCGTGCATAGACTCGCCGGCGTGACGACGACCTTCGGCATCGACGCCCGGGCGGCCGCGGAGGTCCCGGCAGGCCGCGGGCGCGTCGTGCGCGAGGTGCTCACCGCGCTGGCTCGCCTGGACGGCGACGAGCGCTGGCTGCTGTACTGCCGCGAGCCGGCCGAGCTCGAGCTCGACGAGCGCTTCGAATGGCGCGTGGTCGGCCTGCCCGATCCGCTGTGGCACGTCGACGTCGCCCGCCGCGCCTCGCGCGAGTGCGCGGCGTTCCTCTCGACGAACTCCTACCTGACGGCGTGGTTCACCCGCGTGCCGTGCGCCGTGATCGTCTACGACCTCGTGGCGTTCATCTCCGGCGCGCAGGCGCAGGCGCGCGCCGCTCGCATCGAGCGCGGGACGATCGACGTCGGCGTGCGCCGCGCAAGGGCGCTCGTCTGCATCTCCGAGGCCACGCGGCGCGACCTCGTCTCGCGGGTGCCGTCGGCGGCGGCACGCGCGCTCGTCGTGCCGCTCGCGGCCTCCCCGCAGTTCGCGGTGCCCGCCGCCCTGAGGGCCACGACCGAGCGCCCGTACGTGCTCGCCGCCGGAACGCTCGAGCCGCGCAAGAACCTCGAGCGCCTGCTCGCTGCCTGGGATGCGCTCGAACCGGGCGTCCGCGACGCGCACGATCTCGTGCTCGTCGGCCCGACGGGCTGGGAGGCCGACGCGATCCTCGCTCGCGCGAGCAGCGCCGGCGTGCGCGTGGCGGGCTTCGTCTCCGACGAGGAGCTCGCCGCGCTGTACGCCGGCTGTGCGGTGTTCTGCTACCCGTCGCTCTACGAGGGCTTCGGGCTGCCGGTGCTCGAGGCGATGTGCGCCGGCGCGCCCGTCGTGACATCGAACATCTCGAGCCTGCCCGAGGTCGCGGGCGGTGCCGCGCTGCTCGTCGATCCGCTGTCGTCCGAGGCGATCGCACGCGGACTCGCGTCGTTGCTGACCGACGCGGCCGAGCGCACGCGGCTCGCCGCGGCGGGCCGCGCCCGGGCGGCGCAGTTCTCCTGGGAGCGGACCGCGGCGGGGCTGCGCGACGTGCTGCGCCGCATCGCCGGCCGGTAGCGTGGCGCGACCCATGGACCGCGGCATCGACGTCAACCTCCGCTCCGCCCCCCAGATGCTCGAGTACGACGCGATCGTCGAGCGCATCGTCGCGGACGCCCCCGGCGCGATCCTCGACTGGGGCTGCGGCCTGGGCCAGCTCTCCGACCTGCTGCTGCGGGCCGGCCTCGACGTCACGTCGTTCGACTACCGCTCCGACGCGCCCGACGCGATGCGACGGCTGCCGGCCTACCCCAAGGTCCAAGCCCACCTGTCGAGCGACCCGATCGCGCTCCCCTACGCCGACGACGCGTTCGACGCGGTGCTGAGCTGCGGCGTGCTCGAGCACGTGCTCGACCCCGACGCGAGCCTCGACGAGCTCGCCCGCGTGCTCAGGCCTGGCGGGACGCTGTACGTCTACAAGCTGCCCAACCGCCGCTCCTACCTGGAGTGGATCGCCCGCAGGGCCGGCCTGTACTACCACGGCGCCGAGCCCAACGACCGCGTCTACACGGCGGCCGGCACGCGCGACATCCTGCTGCGCCACGGCTACGAGGTCGGTGAGCTACGGCTGGCGAACATGCTGCCGCTGACGCTCGACATGGCGCTCGCGCAGGGCGCGCGGACGGCACGGACGATCTGGACGGCGAACCGCGCCCTCGCGCGCGTGCCGCTGGTCAACGCGCTGGCGACGAACGTCGAGGCCGTGGCGACGCTGCGCGAGCAGGCGGCGGACTTCTCCGACCGCGCACCCGTGCCGGTGGCGCCGTGGAAGATCGCGCTCATGCGCGCGCTCGCGCGGCTGCCGCCCTATCGCTTCCCCGCGTTTCGCAGCCGCCTGCTGCGCGCGCGCCGCGCGCGCCAGCGCGCGCGCCGCCGCGCGGCGGAGGCGCGCGGCGACCGCTCGCTGTCACGGCCGGCGCTGTACGGCATGGCGGACGCGCTGGACCGCCACCTCCCGCACGACGGCGGCTTCTTCGTCGAGGCCGGCGCCAACGACGGCTTCGACCAGTCCAACACCTACCACCTCGAGCGCTTCCGCGGCTGGCGCGGGCTGCTCGTCGAGCCGGTGCCCGAGCTGCACCGCGAGGCGCTGCTCGAGCGCCCCGGCGCGCATGTCGTCAACTGCGCGCTCGTCGCCGGCGACCACGACGGCTCGGCGGTCGAGATGCGCTACGGCGGCCTGATGTCGATCGTCTCGGGAACGCACGGCAGCGAGCAGGCGGACCGCGATTTCATCGCGCCGGCGTTCGCGCTCGGCCTGGAGGAGGAGTACACGTTCAGCGTCCCGGCGCGGACGCTGAGCTCACTGCTCGACGACCTCGGGGCGCCCGAGGTCGATCTGCTGTCGCTCGACGTCGAGGGCTTCGAGCCGCAGGTGCTGCGCGGCCTGGACCTCGCCCGTCATGCGCCGCGCTTCATCCTCGTCGAGATCCACGACATGGCCAGCGGGCGCGCGCCGATCGAGGACCTGCTCGGCGATCGCTACGTCGCGGTGGAGCAGCTCTCGCCGCTGGACCTGCTCTACGCCCGCTCCGATCAACCCGCCGCTCAGAGCAGCCGGTCGTAGACAGCCGCGAGGCGGGCGGCGGCGGCGGTCGTCGAGTAATGCTCCAGGCGCGCGGGGTCGTGGGCGACGCGCTCGCCCGGCGGGCGCGACAGCGGCCCGGCGGCGAGCTCGCGGGCGATCGCCATCCAGTCGCCGGCCGCGAAGTAGCGCCCGCCGTCGCCGACGACCTCCGGGATCGCGCCGCTCGTCGAGGCGACGATCGCCAGCCCGGAGGCCATCGCCTCGGCGAGCACGAGGCCGAACTGCTCCTCCCAGAACGCGCGCGGCGTGTCGAAGAGATGCAGCGCGGCCTGCGCCGTCGCCAGCGAGGCGAGCACCATGCACGACGCGCCGGCGAAGACCGACGGCATCTCGGCGTAGGGCACCGAGCCGAACGTCACCGCGTCACCGATCCCCAGTTCGGCGGCGTGCTCGGCGAGGCGTCCCTGCTCGGGGCCGGAGCCGACGATCAGCACGCGCGGGCGCATCCGCGGGAGGCCGTCGAGGCCGCGATGCAGCGCAGCGACGGCGCGCAGGACGTCCTGATGGCCCTTCTCCCAGACGAGCCGTCCCGGCGAGACGATCACGTGCTCTTCAGGTGCGGTCGCCGAGCCGGCGGCTGCGGCGCGGAAGCGCTCGAGGTCGATGCCCGGCGCGCAGACCTCGATGCGATCCTCGGGCACGCCCTCCAGCAGCAGCGCGCGGCGGGCACGCTCGGTCACCGGCAGGAAGAGGTCGGTGCGCGCGAGCACCTGCTTGCGGTACTGGCGCGCGTGGCGGTTGCGGAACGCGCCGAGGAACGGGATCGTCTCCCAGACGGTCTGCACGAGCTTGAAGTCGCCGCGGGCGCGCGCCGCGCCCGCGCTGAACCAGAACGACAGCTCCTCGGCGTGGACGATGTCGGCGCCGCGCAGGGCCGCGTCGAGGCCGAGGTAGCGATCGCCCGCCACGCCCGCGGCCACGTCGCCGACGCGCCCCTTCGGGAGCTTCGCGCGCAGCGTGCGCACCGGCACGGGCCGCAGGTCGAGGTCGCCGACGTCGTAGTTGTTGCTGTCCGAGCTGAGGTAGGAGACGTCGAAGCGCGCGGGCAGGTCGACCCACTGGCGCAGCTCCCACGGCGTGGCGAGGTTGCCGCGGACGACCACGACGCTGGTGCTGCGCTCGGCCACGTCCTCAGGACCCTAACGCCCGCTCGTAGGAAGCGAGCGTCAGCTGCGCCGTGCGCTCCCAGGTGAACGCCCGCACGCGCTCGTGGCCGCGCGCGACGAGCTGCGCGGCGCGCGCACGATCGTGCAGCAGCACGCGCAGCGCGGCGGTCACCGCGTCCTGGTCGTCGGGATCGAACAGCAGCGCGGCGTCGCCGGCGACCTCGGCCAGCGCGCCGCGATCGGCGCAGGCGACCGGCACGCCGCGGCCCATCGCCTCCAGCACCGGCAGCCCGAAGCCCTCGCTGCGCGACGCCAGCGCGAAGCACGACGCGAGCGCGTAGAGCCCCTCGAGCTCGCCGTCGTCGACGTACGCCGGGAAGCGCACGCGCCCGTCGACGCCGAGCTGCTGGGCGAGCGTCCTGAGCTCGGCCTCGTGGGCGGTCGGCGCGCCGGGCGCCATCAGCACCGCCGCGGGCAGCTCGGGCAGCGCGCGGATCAGCGCGGCGTGGTTCTTGTACGGGCGCTTCTGCGCGACGCAGAGGATGACGGGCGCGTCGCCGAGCTCGTAGCGCGCGCGCAGCACGGCCGCGTCCTGCGCCGCGGCCAACGGTCCGGTCCGGACGCCGAGCGGGGCGACGTCGATGCGCTGCGCCGGGATGGCGAGCGTCGCACCGAGGTCGCGCGCGGCGTCGTGTGAGATGGCGAGCACGCGATCGGCGCCGCGCGCGCTGCGCAGCGACAGCCGGCGCACCGCCCGCACGGCGCGCGCATCCCCCCACTCGGCTCCCTCGTGCAGCCAGGTGAGGTCCAGCACCGTCACGACCGAGCGCACGCGCGGGATCCGCAGGGGCACGACGTTCGCCAGCCCGTGCACGAGCGCGACCCGCCGCGCGATCGCCAGCGCCGGCAGTCCCGCGAACTGCGCCGCGAGGTGAAACGGCGGCCCGCCGAGGCGCACCGGCATGACCTCCCAGCGCACGTCCTGCGCCCACGGCTCGGCGCGCAGGTCGTCGGGCACGTCGCGGCTGACGACGAGGTGCAGGCGCAGGTCCGGCCGCGCCGCCAGCAGCGCGCCGACGAGCTCGCGCCCGTAGCGGCCGACGCCACCGGCGGCGGGGCCGAACCAGATCATGTTCAGCGCGACCCTCATCGCGGGCGCAGCGCCTCGCGGATCTCGTCCGGGACGACGCGCAGCAGCACGATCGCGGCCGTGTAGACCGCGCCCGCGAGCGCCGCCACGAGCAGCGGCTGGAGGTCCACCAGGACGGCCACGGTGACGCCGGCCGCGGACGCGAGCGCGATCCGCGGTAGCAGCTCGAGCGAGATCCGCGTGCCGCCCTCGCCGCGCACCAGCGCGAGGAAGTAGCCGCTGACGAGCACCGCCTCGCCGGCCAGGTTCGCGTAGGCGGTGCCGATCGCGCCATGCGCCGGCGCCAGCCCCAGCGTCAGCGCCACCGCGGCCACGAGCGCCAGGGCGTTGGCGATCAGCAGTGCCCGGTGACGGCGCAGCGACAGCAGCGCGTAGCCGCCCAGCGCGACAAGGAAGCTCGCCAGCAGCGCGACGCCCTGCACGCGCAAGACCGGCACCGCGCCCGCGTACTTCGGGCCCGCGAGCAGGTCGATGATCGTGGGAGCGCCCGCGATCGTGACGAGGGCGACGCCCACGCCGAGGATGACGCAGACCTCGAACAGCCGCTGGACGGCGTAGCCCAGGCGCGCGTGATCATCGCGGGCCGCCCGCGCCAATAGCGGGAACGCCGTCATCACGAGCAGTCCGGGAATCGTCACGAGCACCGCGAACACCCGGAAGGACGCGCCGAAGATGCCCGTCTCCTCCTCGGTCGAGACAAGCGACATCAGCACGACCGTCACGTAGGCGTAGATGACGCCGACGGCCGTCGCCGCCGCGAACGGCAGCGTCAGGGCGAGCAGCCGGCGCCACGTCTGGCGGTCGAACGCGGGAGCGAGCGTCAGTTGCCCCCGCACGAGCCAGACCGTGATCGCCAGGAGCACGAGCGCCACCGGCAGCGGCGCGGCCAGCAGGACCGCGAGACCTGCGCCGCCGCCGACACCCGCGACGAGCACGAGCGCCATGCCGCCCTGGCGCAGCAGATCCAGCGCCGTCACCCACCCCAGGCGCAGCCCGGATTGCAGTGGCACGCCGATCGTGCCCTGTACGACCTGCACGATCAGCGCGGCGCCCACGAGCGCCGCCCCGATCATCATCACGGACGTGTACCCGGCCACCAACCCGAAGGCGAGCGCGATCGCGACGCCGGCGGTCGTCAGGACGAGGCGGATCCCGAGCAGGTTGCGCATCAGCGCAGCGGCATCGTCGTCTTTGCGCACCGAGTACTCGCGCACGCCGATGCTCGTCATGCCGGCCTCCGTCAGACCGGCGACGATCGTCAGGAGCGCGACGACCTGGGTGTAGCGGCCGAAGTCCGCGATCGACAGGTAGCGCAGCAGGAGGGCGGCGGACCCGACGCTGACGAGCAGCCCGACGCCGAAGCCGACGACGCGCAACAGGCCGCCGCGGATGATCGTCGGACCAGCCGTCGGCAGGTCGAGGATGTCATCGCCCGCGATCGTGCTGGCCGCGTCCGGCATGCCCGCGCTCACGCGATGTCGCTGAGCGCCAGGCATGCGATGGCCCGCGCGGCCGCCACGCCGTCGGCGACGGTGTCGCGTGCGTCGTCGCGAAAGCGCGCCTCCGACGCGTCCTCGAGACTGCTCGTCCGCCAGCCCCGAGCGTCATAGGCGTAGACCGCGACCTGAGCCGAACCGGCCCCCGCGGCCTGCACAATGCGCTCGATCCCGGTGCGGTCGAACTGGCGCATCCAGCCGTGGTCCTCGGCACGGCCGTAGGGCACGGTGACGAGCAGGCGCCCGCCGGGCTTGAGCACGCGCCGGAGTTCGGTCAGCGTGCGCTGCAGTTCCACGTCGGGATCGGCCGCGCGCGCGACGGCAACGCCGTAGCGCTCGTTGTCCATGCCGATGTGCTCGAGCGTCGAGCTGGACACGATCGTGTCGAACAGGTCGTCGCGAAACGGCAGCTCGCGCAGGTCACAGAACGTGTAGGAGACACCGCGCTGCGTGAACGAGTGCAGCTCGGGCTCGAGCGTCGCGATCTGCAGCGTGTCGACGCCGGGCAGAAACGCATCGAGGACGTGCGCGTGGTTCAGCGTCGAGCCGGCATCGAGCACGTTGCCAGACGGCGCCATCGCCAGCAGCCAGGGGAACTCGACAACCCGTTCGTCGAGCTTGGGAGCGTAGCCGCGCGGCAGTGCCCCGCCCTCTCGAACCGCGCTGATCAGCCCGGGATCGGCGAGTGCGGACCGCACGGTTCGGACGTGGCGCATGATGTACCTGCGCGTCCGTATCTCGAGCGGGATGCGCGATGGCGAGGGCAGCCTCATGACCCGCAGGATGCCATTCCCGGCACTCGTGCCGGACGCGCGAGGCCGTTCAGCCGTGCCATGCCCACAGCATCCCGTGACCGTCGTCGCGCGCGAAGATCGTCTGGACACGGTGTCCCGCGCGCGCGAAGACGGCCTCAGCCGCGGTCCGCGGGTCCGGGTGGGGGCACAGATGGGGGTGGTACTCCATGACCGTGACCAACGGCGCGGCGGCGACGAAGCGCGGGTCGTCGAGGATCGCCCACTCGCCGCCCTCGATGTCCATCTTCAGCAGGTCAACGTCCGCCAGCAGCGCCAGCACGTCGACGGCTGGAACGTTCCCGGCGGCACCGGGATCGATCCGCGAGAGCGATGCTCCGCCGCCCTCGAAGGCCACGGTCCCGGTGTGCGCGGCGGCGGCCGCGGCGACGACCTGCCAGGCGTCGCCGCGGCGTCCGAGTTCCACGCAGCGCCGCAGCACCGCGAGGTTCGCAGGATCCGGTTCAAGCGCGATCACGGACGCCTGTGGCCAGCGGCCTGCCGCGTAGACGCCGAACAGCCCGATGTTCGCTCCGAGGTCGAGCATCCGCAATGCGTCGCCGCGCGCCGCGAGCAGCGCGGCAACCTCCGGTGGGGGCTCGTAGTCGGGCCGGTGGAAGACCTCGCCGAGCGTGACGACGTCCGGCGAGCGGTGACGGATCAGCAACGGCCGCCCGCTGCTGCGCGCGTGGTACGTACCGAGGGCGCGGGAGCGCAGCAGCTCGCGTGCGACGAAGCGCCCGCTCTCGCGCACACAGCGGGCGCGCAGGGCGAGCGCCACGGCCGGCTCCAGCCACGGCGATGCGCCGGCACGCTGCAAAGCGGCCCTCACCGCCCAGGCCCCGCCCACGCGCGCTCGAAGCTCTCCAGCGTGCCCTGCGCCGAGCGCTCCCAGGTGAACGCCGCCTGGTGCTCGCGGCCGGCGGTGACGAGCCGGCCCGCAAGCGTGCGGTCGGTCAGCAGGTCTGCGATCGCCCGCGCGATGTCGGTCTCGTCGTACGGATCGAAGTAGTGCGCGCCGGGGCCGGCAGCTTCGGGCAGCGCGGAGGCGTTCGAGCACGCGACCGGCACGCCGCGGCGCTGTGCGTCGAGGATCGGCAGCCCGAACCCCTCGTTGATCGACGCGATGACGAAGCAGCTCGACGCCGCATACAGGCCCTCCAGGTCGGTGCTGTCGACGTAGCCGAGAAACCTCACGGCGTCGCCGAGCCCGAGCGCGGCGGCGTGTGCACGCAGGTCCTGCTCGTGCTCGGTCGGGTTGCCGGGCAGCACGAGCACGGCACCCGGCGCACGCTGACGGACGGCCACCATCGCCGACACGAGCCGCAGCAGGTTCTTGTGCGGGCGCTTCTGCGACAGGCTGAGCACGATCGGCCCGTCGCCGAGCGCGTGGCGCCGGCGCAGATCGACCTCGGCGGCCGGCGCCGCGAGCTGCTCGAGCCCGTGGCCCGGATAGACGACATCGATCCGCGACCGCGGTACCCGCAGGTGCTCGGCGATCGCGCGCGCGCCGTCGTTGGAGATCGCGATCACGCGGTCGGCGCGGCGCGCCACCGTCGGGACGACCGTGCGCCACAGGCGCATCGTCGCGCCGACGGCGGGGTCCGGTGCCACGATCCAGGTGACGTCGGCGAGCGAGACGATGTTCACCGCCCGCGTGCGCAGCGGCGCGGTCAGCGCGAGGCTGTACAGCGTGTCGACGCCGCGGCGCGTGGCCATGGCGCCGAGGATCGTCAGCTCCGACGCCGCCCGCAGACCGCGGCGGCCGAGTAATGGGTGGGTGACGAGCGCGACGTCGCCGGCCCAGTCCTCGCGCGCGAGCAGCTCGCGGCCACTCGGGTTGAGGAACACGCTGAAGCGCACGTCGGGGGCCAGCCGGATGAGCTGCGGGATGATCGATCGCGTCTGGGTCTCGAGTCCGCCGAAGCGCGGCTGCAGGAACACGGCGTTGATGCCGACGTGGCGAAAGCTCCAGGCCATCATCGTCAGGCGTCCAGCAGTTCGAGCTCTGCGCGGATGTTCATCGCGGGGAAGCGAAATGCGAGGTAGGCCTCGTAGGGCATCGTGAAGCGGTTGGCGAAGCGGCCGATGCCCAGCGCGCGAAAGGGAAACCAGAGGTCGATCGTGACGTGCACGACCCGCAGGCGCACGGGCGTGTAGTGCGCAAAACGCGGGCTCGCGAGCGTGCGGATCGCCTCCGCCGAGAAGTAATGGCGATGCGTCGGGTCGCTGTAGGCGAGCACGGACGAGAAATGCGGCGTGCGCAGGTGGATCCGCCCACCCGGCCGGCAGATGCGGTGCAGCTCCTCGATGACCTTGATCGGCTCGGCGAGATGCTCGAGCACGTCCTGCATCAGCACCTGGTCGAAGGTGTCGTCCTCGAACGGATACGGGAAGACGTCGAGGTCATGGACGACGTCGGCCTGCGCGCCGGACGAGATGTCGAGGCCGACGGCGCCCGGGTACTTCGCCGAACCGCAGCCGACGTCGAGCACGCGGCCGGGCCCGCTCGGGCGAAGGTCGAAGCGCTCGGGATTCGTGATGCGCCTGATCCAGTCCTGTCGGAGCTTGGGATCGAGTAGCCGCCGGATGACTGCCTCCACGCCGCCAGCGTAGTCACCGGCCGTGACGGCAGCGCGCCGGGCGCGTGGAGCCCTCACAGCCTCCGCTACCGTCTTGACCTTGCCCGATGCCGCCCCAGACTCGCCCAGCCGGGCGGACGAGCTGCGTACTCAGATCCTCGAGCTGACCCGCGAGTACCACGCCGCCGCCTTTCCGGCGCGCGAGTTCGTCGCCGGCGAATCGCCCGTACCGGTCGCCGGGCGCGTCTTCGACGCCGACGAGGTCGAGCACCTCGTCGACGCGTCACTGGACTTCTGGCTGACGACCGGCCGCTTCGCCGCCACGTTCGAGAAACGCTTCGCGAAGGTCTTCGGCCGGCGCCACGCGATCCTCGTCAACTCCGGCTCGTCGGCCAACCTCGTCGCGTGTTCGGCGCTGACCTCCAAGAAGCTCGGCAAGCGGCGCATCGCGCCCGGCGACGAGGTGATCACGGTCGCCACCGGCTTCCCGACGACGGTCAACCCGATCATCCAGAACGGCGCCGTACCGGTCTTCCTCGACGTCGCGGTGCCGACGTACAACGTCGACATCACGCACCTCGAGGACGCGTTGTCGCCCAAGACGCGCGCGGTGATGATGGCCCACACGCTCGGCAATCCCTTCGACCTCGCGACGGTCACCGCGTTCTGCGAGGAGCACGACCTGTTCCTCGTCGAGGACTGCTGCGACGCCGTCGGGGCGACCTACGACGGTCGCCACGTCGGGTCCTTCGGCGAGTTCGCGACGACGAGCTTCTATCCCGCCCACCACATCACGATGGGCGAGGGCGGCTGCGTCATCACCAACAAGGGCCGGCTGAAGGTGCTCGCCGAGTCGTTTCGCGACTGGGGCCGCGACTGCTGGTGCGATCCGGGCAAGGAGAACACCTGCGGCAAGCGCTTCGACCAGCAGTTCGGATCGCTGCCGCACGGCTACGACCACAAGTACGTCTACTCGCACATCGGCTACAACCTCAAGCTGACCGACATGCAGGCCGCCGTCGGCGTCGCGCAACTCGACAAGCTCGACGACTTCGTCGCCGCCCGGCGGGCGAACTTCGCCCGACTGCACGCCGGGCTCGCCGACCTCGAGGAGGTCTACCTGCTGCCCGAGCCGACGCCGCGATCGGACCCGAGCTGGTTCGGTTTCCCGATCGCCGTGCGCCCCGACGGACCGCTCTCCCGGCCCGAGGTCGTCGCCCACCTCGACGCGCGCAACATCCACACGCGGCTGCTGTTCGGCGGCAACCTCCTGCGCCAGCCCGCCTACCGCGACATCCCCCACCGCGTCGTCGGCGATCTGCACAACGCCGATTTCGTGATGGACAACGTGTTCTGGATCGGCGTCTACCCGGGCCTCGGGCCGAGCCAGATCGACTTCGTCATCGAGGCGCTGCACGATGTCGGCGAGCGGGTCACCGCCGGAACGAGAACGATCGGTGCGCGACGAAGCTCATAGCCGCCGTCACGGCGAGGAACGCCGCCTGCGCCGGCAGCACGGGGACGCCGAACACCTCCACAAGCACGGGTAGCGCAACGACGTTGACCGCCAGGCCGACGAGGTAGACGAGCGAGAAGCGCGCCAGGTCCTTCAGCACGCTGCCGCGCACCTTGAAGACGAACGTGCGGTAGCCCGCGAACGCCACGAGGACGGCGACGACCGTCGCGGCGACGAGGACCACGAGGTAGTGCACGTGGTCGCCTGCGAGCGCCAGCGCCAGTGCGAACAGGACGAACCCGAAGACGGTGTTCAGCGCGCCCACCGCCACGAAGCGGATGCCCTGATCGCGGCCGCTCACTTCGAGCGGAGCGCTGCGTCAGCACCAGAAACGTCGAGCAGCTCCAGCGGACCCCGTCCGCCGGCCGCGCGCAGGCGCACCTGCGCGGTCGCGCCGGGCGCCACCGGCACACGCAGCACGAAGGCGCGCGGGCGCCCTGCGGGACGGAGCGAGGCCCGGCCTCCGTCCGGCAGCTCAGCGGTGACCGCGACGTCGCCGCCACGAGCGACGCGCAGGCGCCCGCGCACGACGACGGTCCGCTCGAAGCTCCCCGGGTTGACGACCTCCAGCGCGCCGGGGGCCAGTCGCACGGCGCTGAGACAGAGGACCGAGTTGCGCGCGATGCGCAGCGCCTGGGCCGTGCGACCCGCCGCCCACTCGCGCGCCTCGTCGACGAGCGAACAGAAGCGCGGCTGGCCGTCGTCGCTGAGCAGTGGCGCACGCTTCAGCAGCGTTCGCAGCTCGACATCGAGCGCCACGCCGCGATCGGCGCAGCCGCGCCGGTCCACCCAGATCCCGCGAAAGCCCGCGGCCACGTAGTACGGCAGCGCGGCGATCAGGCGGGGCCAGTCGCCGGCGAGCCGGCCCTTCACCCCGCCGTAGCTGAAGCGCAGCCGCAACAGCGCGTCGTACAGCGCGCTGCCGGCGATGAGGAAGCACAGCGCCGCGGTCGCCAGGCTGCGCCTGGCGGCCCACCGGGTCGCTCGACCGCCGGACGGCCGTCGGGCGCACAGCGGCTCGCCCCCGAACACGCGGATGACGAGCAGCGCGGTCAGCGGGAGCGACCAGTACGCACCCAGCGTGAGCCGCCCGACCCCACCGCCGACGTGCAGCGGCAGCAGCGAGAAGAGGATCGCCGCGACGACGGCGGCGCCGCGCGACGCTCCGAGCCTGCGCAGCACGAGGCAGGCCGATGCCGCGCACAGCGCGAAGCCGAGCAGGAAGTACGCATCGACGAGACGGATGGGGTCCTGCGAGACGACGCTCATCACCCGGATGACGAGGTAGTGCAGGCTGTCGCCGAGCACCCCGGTGACGTCGTGCAACTCCTGCCCGAAGGGCGCTCCGACGTCCGGGTTGGTCAACAGCCAGCCGTGGTCGGCGATGCCCTTGACGATCTGCTCGCCCCAGAGCCCGTCGCCGCCGAGCCCGTTGCCGCCGTAGGCCATCGGCAGGCTCAACCGCGCGTCCCACAGCTGCAGCACGATCGCCGCGGCGACGACCGCCAGCACCCCCGCGGCGCCGGCGAGTGCCAGCTCGCCGGCGAGCGCGCGGCGCCACCACGGCGCTGTCACGGGCGGCGCGTCAGATCGGGATCGCTGCGGCGCGGTCCCGCGAATCCGCGCGTCTCGCGCACGACGTAGTTCGGGCGCTGCTTGACCTCCTCGTAGATCAGCCCGACGTACTCGCTGACGATGCCGAGCATCGTGAACAGAAAGCCGAACAGCAGCAGGATGAGGCCGACGATCGTCCCGAATCCTGCGAACGGGACCCCGAGGAAGACGAAGCGCAGGCTCAGCGCGACGAGCACGACGAACGACAGCAGCGATAGCCCCGCGCCGAACAGCGAGATGATCTTCAGCGGCACGTAGGAGTGCGCGAAGATGCCCTTCAGCGCGAGGTCGATGACCCTGAACGAGTGCGCGTTGGAGACGCCGCCGAAGCGCGGCTCGCGCTTGTGCGGCACGCCGATCGAGCGAAACCCGCTCCAGGCGAACAGCCCGCGGATGAAGCGGTTGCGCTCCTCCATCCCGCGCACCGTCTCGTAGACACGGCGATCGACGAGGCGGAAATCCGAGGCGTTACGAGGGATCCGATCGCTCGTGAGCTTGCCGGCGAGCCAGTAGAAGGCCTTGCTGTTGAACGTGCGCAGCGGCCCGGTGCCCTGGCGCTCGGTGACGATCCCGTAGATGTTCTCGTAGCCCTCCTCCCACTTGGCGACGAACTGCGGGATGAGCTCCGGAGGGTCCTGTAGGTCGGCCGTCATGATCACCGCGGCGTCGCCGGAGGCGAACGACAGCCCAGCGGTGATGCCGCCGTCCATGCCGAAGTTGCGCGCGAGCTGGACGACGTTGAAGCGCGGGTCGCGATCGCTGATCACGATCAGCTTCTCGTACGTGTCGTCGACCGACCCGTTCTCGATGATGATCGCCTCGAACTCGTAGGCGGGCAGGGCGTCGAAGACGGCGCCGAGGCGGAGCGAGAGCTCGTCGACGCAGTCGGTCTCGTTGTAGGCCGGGACGATGACGGAGATGAGCTTCATGTCACGCGAACGCCCTCGACCTCACTCTTCATGGCGCCAAAGGTACTCAGATCGTCGGCGTAGGGCGGATCCTGCGAGGGACTCTGTAACGTGCCCGGCCGCGTGGCGCCCTCGGCACTCATCACCGGAATCACAGGTCAGGACGGCTCATACCTGGCAGAGCTGCTGCTCGATCGCGGCTATGACGTGCACGGCATGGTGCGCCGCGCCTCGACCGAGAAGTTCGACCGCATCGAGCACCTGCGCGACCGGATCACCCTGCACCAGGGCGACCTGCTCGACCAGCGCTCGCTCGTCGACACGCTGCGCGCGTCCAAGCCCGAGGAGGTCTACAACCTCGCCGCGATGAGCTTCGTCGCCGTCTCCTGGATCCAGCCGACGCTGACCGCCGAGTTCACCGGGGTCGGCGTGACGCGGATGCTCGAGGCCTTCCGCGAGGCGTGTCCCGAAGCGCGTTTCTACCAGGCGTCGAGCTCGGAGATGTTCGGCAAGGTGCTCGAGGTCCCGCAGACCGAGTCGACCCCGTTCTACCCGCGCTCGCCCTACGGCGTGGCGAAGGCCTACGGCCACTTCATCACGGTCAACTACCGCGAGTCCTACGACCTCTTCGCCTGCTCGGGGATCCTCTTCAACCACGAGTCCGAGCGCCGCGGCCTGGAGTTCGTCACGCGCAAGATCACGTGGCACGCCGCCGCGATCAAGCACGGCCTGCGCGACGAGATCGCGCTCGGCAACCTCGACGCCGAGCGCGACTGGGGCTACGCCAAGGACTACGTCGAGGCGATGTACCTCATGCTCCAGCAGGACACGCCCGAGGACTACGTCATCGCGACGAACGAGACACACACCGTGCGCGAATGTGTGCAGATCGCGTTCGACGAGGCGGGCCTGCCCGACTGGGAGAACCACGTGCGGATCGATCCCGCGTTTCTGCGGCCTGCAGAGGTCGATCAGCTGATCGGCAACCCGGCGAAGGCGAAGGAGAGGCTCGGCTGGGAGCCGAAGACGAGCTTCGAGGAGCTCATCCGGCTGATGACGCGGTCAGACCTCGCCGCGCTCGCACCGCGGCACTAGCGAGTAGGACTCAGGCGCGGCCCACCGCCGCGGACCGATCGAGCCCCTCCGCGGTCGCGATCACGAGCTCTTCCAGGCCGCGCAGTCGCACCCCGTGCCGTGCGGCGAACTCCTGCATCCGCAGCGGGTCGCCGACGTACACGCTGTCGGGCGCGTCCGGATCGCACTGTCGCTCGACGGGCAGCTCCTCGCGACCGAGCGCCCGCCGGACGACCGCGGCGAGCTCGCCGATCTCGACGGGCTCATCGCCACCGGTCTCGAAGCAGCCGTCGCGGCCATCGAGCAGCTCTCCCAGGGCGGTCGCGACGACCTCGTCGACTCCGGCGAAGGACCGCACGACCTTGCCCGCCGCGCCGATCCGCACCACCCCTCCCGCCCGGACCTGGCGGATGAGGTCTCCGAGCGCGTACGCAGCGGGCTGGGTCATGTGGGCCCCCGCGACGTTGAAGACCCGAGCCACGACGCAGGTGGCGCCGACCCGGCGGCACGCCTCTGCGAACGCGAGCTCGTCGAGCGCCTTCAGTGCGCCGTAGGGGTTCGTCTGGAGGGACGGCTTCAGCGCGGCACCGCTCGACGTCACGAAGAGGCGACGGACGGCGCCCGAGCGGACAGCCTGCAGGACCCGCACCGTGATCGCGACGTTCGCGGCCACGAAGGCGTCGAACTCGTCCTCGGCGATACGCGTCCGCGTGACGAACGCGTAGTGCAGCAGGACGTCGGCGGGCTCGAGCTCGGCGAGCGGGCGCGCCTGCACCTCGCCGACGCCCGTCACGTCGACCAGGCGTTCCCGGCTCGCGTAGATCGAGACGCGCGAACGGAAGGCGTCGGGCCCGAATGCGGCCGCCAGGAGGTCGAGCGTGACGCGCCCGAACCACCCCGTCGCGCCCGTCACCGCGACCCGCTCGGTCGACGTGGCGAGCCGTCGGAGCGGGCCGGAGCGGGTGTCCGGAGCAGGGGAGTCAGCGGCCATGGGGCGGGCTATGATCACCGCGATGGGGAGCCAGAGCAAGGTCGCCGACCAGATCGCAGAGCTGCTCGCGTCCCGCGGCATCCGCCACGTGTTCGGCATCATCGGCGCCGGCAACGCCCACATCTTCGACTCGATCGCCTCCCTCGGTGAGACGCAGATCGTCTGCGTATACCACGAGCAGGCCGCCGTCATGGCGGCGCAGACGTACTACCGCACGAGCGGTACGGTCACCGCCGCCGTCCTCACGACCGGTGGCGGGTCGACCAACGCCACGACCGGGGTCGTCGGCGCCTGGGCGGACTCGATTCCCGCGCTCGTCATCTCGGGCAACGAGCACTCGCGCCACGCGCGCCCGGACAACCCGCTGCGCATGTGGGGCGTCCAGGGCTACGACGCCAGCGGCATGATGGCCGGCGTCACCAAGCGCTCGATCCGTGTGACCGATCCCAGCGCGGTGCGTGCCGAGCTCGAGTCGGCCTTCGAGCTCACGACCTCGGGGCGGCCAGGGCCGTGCTGGGTCGAGGTACCGATGGATATCCAGGCGACGATCGCCGAGCCGTCGGGCGTCGCGTCCGCGCCCGCCGAGCCCGCGCCATCGCGGCCGCGGGACGAGGCTGGGGTCGTGGCGGAGCTGCTGCGCTCCGCGGAGCGTCCGCTGCTCTGGCTGGGCCACGGCATCCGCCTCGCGGGCGCGGTCGGCCAGATCGAGCCGCTCCTGGACGCGACAGGCGCGCCGGCGCTGGTCACCTGGGCCGGGATCGACATGGTCGACTCCGACGACCCGCGTATCCTCGGCCGTGCCGGCGTCTACGGGCAGCGCGCGGCGAACTTCGCGCTGCAGAACTGCGACGCGCTCGTCTGCATCGGAACGCGGATGGCGATCCCGCAGGTCGGCTATGACCTCACCGAGTTCGCGCGCGCAGCGCGGATCGCCGCCGTGGACATCGATCCGGTCGAGGCGACCAAGCTGACGCCCCGCGTCGAGCTGCCGATCGTGGCAGACGCCGGGGATTTCATCGAGGAGCTGCTGTGCGCCCTCGACGGAGCGCCGATCGCGCCGCGGGAGGACTGGCTGGCCTACAACGCCGCCGCGCAGGAGCGCTTCCCGTGGACCGGGCCCGAGCACGACGAGCGCGACGGCTACATCAACTCCTATCCGCTGCTCGAGCGGTGGTCGCAGCTGCTCCCCGACGACGCGGTCGTGGTCACCGACATGGGCACCGCGCTGCTGTCGGGCCACCAGGTGATGCGCTTCCGCGACGGCCAGCGGCTCATGACCTCGACGGGGCTCGGCGAGATGGGCTTCGGACTGCCGGGCGCGATCGGCGCGTCGTTCGCCCGGGAACGCGGCGAGGTGCTCTGCCTCAACTGCGACGGCGGGATGATGATGAACCTGCAGGAGCTGCAGACCATCGCCCACCACGATCTGCCGATCAAGATCGTCGTCTTCAACAACGACGGCTATCTCATGATCAAGCACACGCAGAAGTCGTTGTTCAAGGGCCGGTACGCGGGCACCGACGAGCGGTCCGGCGTGTCCTGTCCGGACTTCTCCGCGCTCGCCACGGCGTTCGGCTTCCGGGCGTTCACGATCCGCTCCTCCGAGGATGCCGAGACGGTCATCCCCGCGCTCCATGCGCACGCCGGGCCCGCCATCTGCGAGGTCTTCACCCATCCCGAGCAGCTCTTCGCGCCGAAGCTGTCCGTCGCCATCCAGCCGGATGGCTCGCTCGTGTCGCCGCCGCTGGAGGACCTGTCGCCGCTGCTGCCGCGCGGCGACCTCGAAGCGATGATGACCGTCGGGCTGCACGACAAGTCACGGCTGCTCGAGGTATGAGCGCAGTCAGCGAGCCCATCGAGGACCGCCTGCGTGTGGCGATCATCGGGTCGGGCAACATCGGCACCGACCTGCTGGTCAAGGCGCAGCGTTCGCCCGTCCTCGAGCCCACGATGTTCGTCGGGCGCTCGCTGCAGTCGGCGGGCATGGCCAAGGCCATTGCGCTGGGCGTGCCGGTCTCCGACCGCTCGATCGCCGCGTTGCAGGACGCCCACGAGCAGTACGACCTCGTCTTCGACGCCACGAGCGCGCGCGACGCCGTCAGGCACTGGGAGCTGCTCGAACCGCTGGGCAAGACGGTGATCGACATGACGCCGGCCAACGTCGGGATCATGTGCGTCCCGGCGGTCAACCTCACCGGCCTGGGCGCGGCGCGGAACCTGAACATGGTCACCTGCGGCGGTCAGGCGTCCGTGCCGCTGGCGCACGTCGTCGGGCAGACCCAGAGCGAGATCGAGTACATCGAGGTCGTCTCCAGCATCGCCTCGCGCTCGGGCGGGCCGGCCACCCGCGCGAACCTCGATGAGTACATCGATACGACCGAGCTGGCGCTGCAGCGCTTCTCGGGCGCGCAGCGGACGAAGGCGATCCTGATCCTGAACCCGGCGGAGCCGTGCGTGAACATGCAGACGACGCTCTTCGCACACCTGGCGTCCGAACCGGACATGCCCGCGCTGCAGGCGGGGATCGACGCCATGGTCGCGCAGATCCAGCGCTACGTCCCCGGCTACAGCATGGTGGTGAATCCGACCTACGAGAACGGCCGGATCGCGATCATGGTCAAGGTCCAGGGTCTGGGGGACTACCTCCCGCGCTACGCCGGCAACCTGGACATCATCAACTGCGCCGCGATCGCGGCCGCAGAGCAACTCGCACACACGCGGACGGCCGCGGCCGAGATCGGTCCGCCGGCATGAGCACGCTCCCGACGCCCTCGGTGCTGGTCTCCGACCCGACGCTGCGCGACGGCAACCACGCGGTCAAGCACGGTCTGACCGCCGAGCAGATGCGCCGCTACGCCGCGGCTGCGGAGGCGGCCGCGCTGCCGATCCTGGAGGTCGGCCACGGCAACGGCCTCGGCGCGTCGTCACTGCAGGTCGGATTGGCCGCCATCTCCGACGAGCAGATGCTCACCGTCACCCGGGCCGAGCTCGCCGGTACCAAGCTCGCCGTCCACGTGATCCCGGGGTTCGCGACGATCCGTCGCGACCTTGCGATGGCCGTCGACATCGGCGTCGACGTGTTCCGCATCGCCTCGCATTGCACGGAGGCCGACCTCACCCAGCGCCACATCACCTACGTGCGCGAGCAGAGCCGCGAGGTCTACGGCGTGCTGATGATGAGCCACATGGCCACCCCGGAGACCCTGCGCGAAGAGGCGCTGAAGATGGCGTCCTACGGCGCCGAAGGGGTCGTCCTGATGGACTCCGCCGGGGCCTTCCTTCCTCCGGACGTGACCCGGCGGATCAGCGACCTCGTCGAGCACCTCGACATTCCGATCGGCTTCCACGCCCACAACAACCTCGGGTCGGCCATCGCCAACTCCGTGGCAGCCGTGCAGGCCGGCGCGACCATCGTCGACGGGACCGCCCGCGGCTTCGGCGCGGGCGCCGGCAACGCGCAGCTGGAGGTGCTCGTCGCCGTACTCGAGAAGCTCGGCTACCCGACCGGGGTGGACCTCTACAAGGTCCTCGAGGCCTCCGACGTCGCCGAGGCCGAGCTCATGCCGAAGGTACCGAGCATCGACTCCGTCAGCGTCGTCAGCGGGCTGGCCGGCGTGTTCTCCGGCTTCTCGGCGCCGGTCAAGCGCATCTCGGCCGAGTACGACGTCGACCCGCGTGACGTCTTCTTCGAGCTCGGGCGACGCAAGGTCGTGGCCGGTCAGGAGGACCTCATCATCGAAGTGGCCGCCGAGCTGGCGCGCAGCAAGGAGACGGTGGCGTGAGCGGCGTCCTCGAGCCCGCCGCCGCGCAGCTCGCGCGCGAATGTGCTGCGGTGAGCACGCCGGACGTCGTCGAAGCGCTCGCGCCGCTGCGCGACGAGTTGCTGGTCGTGACGGGTGGCACGGGCTTCGTCGGGACATGGCTGACCGAGCTGGTCGCCCACCTCAACGACGCGCACGCCTTTCGCACGCGGCTGCACCTCATCGCCCGCAGCACGGACGGCTTCCGCGACCGCTCGGCGCAGCTGGCGTCACGTGACGACGTCGAACTCGTCGAGCACGACGTCCGCGACCTCGTCGAACTGCCCGCCGACACGGGCTGGCTCGTGCACGCGGCGGGCACGCCGGACAACCGCTTCCACGCGTCCGACCCCGTGCGCACGCTACAGACGTTCATCCACGGCACAGACACCGTCATGCGCACTGCGGCGCGCCTCGAGCGCCTGCGCCGCGTCCTGCACCTCTCCTCCGGCATGGTCTACGGGCCGCAGCCGCTCGGCCTCGACGCGATCCGCGAGGACCATGTCGGACCCGCGCAGTTCGACGCAGTCGTCGCGGCCTACCCGGAGGCCAAGCGCGCAGCCGAGACGGTCGTCGCGGCGCACCGAAGCGCCAACCGCCTGAACACGGTCACGGTGCGGCCGTTCGCGTTCATGGGTCCCGTCCAGGCGCTCACTGCGCCGTGGGCCGTCAACAACTTCCTCCGCGACGCGCTGCACGGCGGGCCGATCCGCATCCTCGGCAACCCGGAGACGGTGCGCTCCTACCTGTATCCCACCGACATGGCGGTCTGGCTGCTGGTCGCGCTCGTGCGTGGACGCAACGGTGCGGCGTACAACCTCGGCAGCGCGAACGGCGTGACGCTGCGCGAGCTGGCCAACAGGATCGCGGCCCACGCCGAAGGCCGCGTCGACGTCACCGAAGGCGGGCGCGGTCAGCGCCGCACGGAGGCCTCGCGGTTCGTTCCCGACGTGTCCGCGGCACAGTCGGATCTTGGCGTACGCGAGACCGTCGACCTGGACACGGCGATCCGCCGCACGCTCGCGTGGCACCAGGCCGCCGGCGCCGGCCGCGCGCAGACGAACGCCCTGCGGCCGGTCTGAGCGTGAAGGCCGTCATCCTGGCCGGCGGTCTCGGCCTGCGCCTCAGCGAGGAGACCACGGTGAAGCCCAAGCCGATGGTCGAGATCGGAGCCAAGCCGATCCTCTGGCACATCATGAAGCTGTACGCAGCGCACGGCGTGGAGGACTTCATCGTGTGCCTGGGGTACCGCGGCTACGTCATCAAGGAGTGGTTCGCCAACTACGCGCTGCACACCTCGGACGTGACGTTTGACATGCGCTCCGGCGATACGCAGGTCCATCGTTCCACGACCGAGCCGTGGCGCGTGACGCTCGTGGACACCGGGGCCGAGACGATGACCGGCGGGCGCCTGAAGCGCGTGCTGCCATACGTCGGCGACGAGACGTTCTGCCTGACCTACGGCGACGGCGTGGCCGACGTCGACATCGGCGCGCTCATCGCCCACCACCGCGACGAGGGCCGGCTCGCGACGGTGACGGCGGTCCAGACGGCCGGACGCTTCGGGGCGCTGGAGATCGCGAACGGGACGGTCAGCCGTTTCGCGGAGAAGCCGCGCGGCGACGGCGCCTGGATCAACGGCGGCTTCTTCGTGTGCGAGCCCGCTGTCGGGGACCTGATCGCGAGTGATCAGACGAAATGGGAGGAGGAGCCGCTGCGCGATCTGGCTGCCCGCAGCGAGCTGACCGTGTACGAGCATCACGGCTTCTGGCAGGCGATGGACACGCTCCGCGAGCGCAACGAGCTGCAGGCGATGTGGGAGTCCGGCAGCGCGCCGTGGTGCTCCTGGTAGGTGACGCGGCCGGCCTGTCGTGTCACCCGTCGGCACCACGCGCCGCGTCTGCGAATGCGCCGATCTGCGCCAGCGTCATCGCCCGCATGTCCTCACCATCGCGCAGCGCGGTGTACCACTCGACGATCCCCGTGAGCGCATCGTCGAGGTCCCATGTCGGCTGCCAGCCGAGCTGCTCGCGCGCCTTCGTGGAGTCCAGCGCGAGGAAGTGCGCCTCGTGCGGGTGGTCACCGCCGTCGAGGTCCCAGCGCAGCGCGCCCGGCCACAGCTCGGTCAGGCGGTCGGCGATCGCGCGCACGGGCTGGGCGTCGTGCAGTGCCGGGCCGAAGTTCCAGCCACCCTGCAGCGCCGGATCGTCGTACAGCGCCCGGGCGAGGCGCAGGTAGCCCGACAGCGGGTTGAGCACGTGCTGCCAGGGCCGCACCGCCTCGGGGTTGCGCACGGCGATCGCCGCGCCGTCGAGGGCGCCGCGCATGATGTCGGGGATCAGCCGGTCCTCGCCCCAGTCGCCGCCGCCGATGACGTTGCCGGCACGGACCGAGCCCAGCCGCGGCCCGTCTGATTGGGTCCCGCCCGCCCCGAAGAACGAGCGCAGGTAGGCGTCGGCGACGAGCTCGGCGCAGCCCTTGGAGTTCGAGTACGGGTCGTGGCCGCCCTTCGGGTCGTCCTCGACGAACGGGCGGGGCGGGCGGGATCGATCGTTGTCGTAGCACTTGTCCGAGGTCACGTTCACGACGACGCGCACGGACGGCGTCGCGCGCACCGCCTCGAGCAGGTTCACCGTCCCCATGACGTTCGTCTCGTACGTCGTGCGAGGATCGAGGAACGAGCGCCGGACGAACGCCTGCGCCGCCATGTGGATGACGATCTCCGGCGCGTGGCGGGCGACCGCGTCGAGGACGGCGCGGTGGTCGCGGATGTCCGCGCGCACGTCGTCCAACCCGTCGCCGACGCGCGCGAGCTCGAACAGCGACGGCTGCGTCGGCACGGTGTCGGCGTAGCCGGTCACGTGCGCGCCCATCGACTGCAGCCACAGCGACAGCCACGCGCCCTTGAACCCGGTGTGGCCGGTGACGAGCACCGAGCGGCCGCGCCAGAAGTCCGGGTCCACGAGGCGCGCCATTGCGTGCTGATGCTAGTTGCCAGCACGACCGGGTAGGGCTTCACGTGACCACCGAACTCGGAGGTGGTTATTCGTGCTCAGCCCTCGTGCTGGCCGGATCCTCAGCGCGACGGGAGCGATCATCGTCGCCGGCGCGCTGTTCACGACCTGGTACCACATCGATCGTCCCCAGTTCGCCGATCCCGGCAGGGAGGTCATCGCCCGCTACCCCGACCTCAGCACGTGGGGCCCCGGTCCCGTCGCGGAGCTGCCGCGCGGACCGGACGCGAGCGACCGCTCGCCTCTCAGGCGCAGGCCCGCGGCGCCGTCGAGCGGTGACGTGATCGATTCCACGGCCCGGGAGATCTCGCGCTCGCAATAGCCTGACGGGCGCCGATGCCCGTCCCGCTCTTCGACACCACCACCGTCCTCGAACCCCTGCGCGAGCAGATCGACGCCGCGATCGCCGCCGTCGTCGCCGCGCGGCGCTTCATCCTCGGCCCCGAGGTCGCATCGTTCGAGCAGGAGTTCGCCGCGTACTGCGGGGCGCGGCACGCGGTCGGCGTGGCGAACGGCACGGATGCGCTGACGATCGCGCTGCGGGCGCTGGGCGTCGGCCCCGGCGACGAGGTGATCGTGCCCTCGTTCACGTTCTACGCAACCGCCGAGGCGGTCCCGGCGACGGGCGCGCGGCCGGTCTTCTGCGACGTCGATCCCGACACGTTCTGCATCACCGCCGGCACCGTCGCGGCGGCGCTGACGCCGGCGACGAAGGCCGTCGTCGCGGTCCATCTGTTCGGCAACCTCGCGCCCGTCGCGGAGATCGAGGCGCTCGGCGTGCCGGTGCTCGAGGACGCCGCCCAGGCCGCCGGGACGACCGCGGCCGGCGGGCGCCGGCCGGGCGCGCTCGGCGGCGCCGCGACGTGGAGCTTCTTTCCGTCCAAGAACCTCGCCTGCTTCGGCGACGGCGGCGCGATCACGACCGACGACGACGAGGTCGCCGCGTTCGCGCGGATGCTGCGCTTCCACGGCTCGCACGACAAGGTCACCTACGAGCACATCGGCTACAACTCGCGCCTCGACGAGCTGCAGGCGGCGATCCTGCGCGTACAGCTGCCGGCGCTGGACGCATGGGCCGACGGCCGCCGGGCCGCGGCGCGCCACTACGAGCAGGCCGGCCTGGGCGAGCTCGTGACGCTGCCCGTCGCGACGCCGGGCAGCGACCCGGCATGGCATCTCTACGTCGTGCGCTGCGAGCGCGCCGACGAGCTCGCCGCCGGGCTGGGCGAGCACGGCATCGGCTGCAAGGCCTACTACCGCACGCCCGTGCACCGCCAGCCGGCGATGCTCCCGTTCGCGGGCGATGTCGCGCTGCCGGGCACCGACGAGGTCGCGCGCACGCACCTCGCGCTGCCGATCAGCCCAGTGCTCAGCGCCGAGCAGGCGGGCGCGGTCGTGGCGGCCGTGCGGGCCGTGCTCGGCTGACGCCCGGCGTTCAGCCCCGGTACTGCGGCGGGCAGACCTCCGCCACGCTCGTCCCCGACGCCGCCGGCCGCCCCGCAACCGCGTCGGTGAACGCCGCGAGCGCCGGCTTCGGCGACCCGTCGACGTTGACGAGGCCGGTGAAGTTCGGCCACGGGTTCGGCGGCCCGGCACGGTCCTGCCACTGCAGCTGGATGATCCCGCGCAGCAAGAACTCGGCCCGCCGCGCCGACAGCTCGCGCGTCGTCGCGGCGATCAGGGCCGCCTGGCAGGCGGGCGTCGTCGTCCAGCCGCTCGCGCCGCCGGTGGCGAAGCCGTACTCGGTCACGCGCAGGGGGACGTTGGCGTCGTTCTTCGCCGTCGCGATCGCCCGCGCGCGCTGGATGTGCAGCACGACGGTGCCGACGTTCTCGCCGTACGGGTGCAGCGCGAGCGTGTCGAAGAACGTTGCCGCGCCGCGGTCGTAGAGCTGCTCGAGAAAGCCGCCGGGCAGCAGCGCGCGCAGCGACAGGCCGCCGAGCACGACCTCCGCGCCGTTGAAGTCAAAGACGCCCGGCGCGCGCTCGATGCGGTCCCAGTAGACGTGCTCGCGCAGCAGGCCCACACCGGTACGGGCGTGGGCGTCCAGATCAGCGTCCAGTTGCGCGGCGGGACGATCGAGGTTCGTGGTGAACATCCCGAAGAACGGATCCGCCGCCTGCGCCGCAGGAGTCACCGTGAGGAGCCCGATTGCGATGCACCAGATGACGGCGATCCGTGCCGCGCCCGTCCTCATCGCGCGACGCTAGTGCAACCGGCCACCGAAATGTCGTCACTCGATACGTTTCTACGCCGTTGCGCTGACGGTGCGTGTCAGGCGTTGCGGCGCGAGCGGTCAAGCTCGTCCTGCAGGCGCTCGAGCACGCGCACGACGCGCAGCCCGCTCGCGCCGTCCGAGCGCGGTTGCTCGCCGGTGCGCACGCACTGCACGAAATGCTCGACCTCCAGGCGCAGCGGCTCGGCGTTGGAGATCCGCGGTGAGTAGATGTCACCCGCGCGGGTGATGTACTCACCGTAGGAGCTCGCCGACTGATCGAAGCCCTTGTCGTAGACGGTCACCTTGCGCTCGAGGTCCATGTCGTCGAACGTCGCCATCCGCTGCGAGCCGACGACGGTGAAGCGCCGTTCCTTGTGCGGATCCAGCCACGACAGATGCAGGTGCGCCGCGAGGCCCGAGGGAAAGCGCAGAAACGCGAACACGACGTCCTCGACGCCGGCGCGCATGTACGATTCGCCGTGCGCATGCAGCTCGGACGGATCCTCGCCGGCGAGGTGCAGGATCACCGAGATGTCGTGTGCGCCGAGCGACCAGAGCGCGTTCTCGTCGGCCCGCAGCTGGCCGAGGTTCAGGCGGTTGGAGTAGATGTAGTGGATCTCGCCGAGCTCGCCCGAGTCGGCGATCTGCTTGAGCTTGCGCACGCCGGGGTGGTACTCGAGCAGGTGGCCGACCATCAGCAGGCGGTCGGCGGCGCGCGCCGCGGCGACGGCGCGCTCGGCGTCGGCGGCCGACTGCGCGAGCGGCTTCTCGACGAAGCAGTGCTTGCCGGCCTCGAGCACGCGCACGGCGAGCTCGGCGTGCGACCGGACGGGCGTCGCGATCACGATCGCGTCGAGCTCGTCGTCGGCGAGCAGGTCGTCGAGCTGCGCCGTGAAGCGCGCGTCGGGGTGCTTGGCCGCGAGACGCTCGCGGACCTCGTCGCGGGCGTCGCAGCACCACGCCAGACGCGCGCCGGCGACCTGGTCGATGTTGCGGGCGAGGTTCGGTCCCCAGTAGCCGAGGCCGACGACGCCGACGTTGACCGGCTGCTCGGCGCTGCTCACAGCAACACGGCCGGGCCGCCGGAGCGGCGCGTGACCCCGCGCAGGTCGAGCGCGAGCGGCACCTGCGCGACGGCGGCGTCATGATCGACGCCCGGGTGCGCGGTGACGATCAGCGCGAGGTCGGTGCCGTCGAGCACCTCGTCGAGCGGCTCGCTGCGCAGGCCGTGCTCGGGCAGCTCGGGCACGAACGCGTCGTGGTAGCGCAGCTGCGCGCCGAGCGCGGCGAGCAGCGTCACGATCTTCAGGCCGGGCGACTCGCGCACGTCGCCGACGCCGGGCTTGTAGGACACGCCGAGGACGGCGATCTTCGACCCCCGCACCGGCTTGCTGGCCCCGTTGAGCAAGCGCTCGACCTTCGCCACGCAGTGGTAGGGCATCTGCTGGTTGACCTTCCCGGCGAGCTCGATGAACTCCGTCGCCATGTCGAACTCGCGCGCCCGCCAGGAGAGGTAGAACGGGTCGACGGGCAGGCAGTGGCCGCCCATCCCGGGCCCGGGCTCGAAGCGCATGAAGCCGTAGGGCTTCGTCGACGCCGCGTCGACGACCTCCCAGATGTCGATGTCCATCCGGTCGCAGAGCATCGCCAGCTCGTTGACGAGGGCGATGTTCACCGAGCGGAAGATGTTCTCCAGCAGCTTCGTCAGCTCGGCGGCCTCCGGCGTCGAGACGCGGACGATGTGGTCGCAGACCTCGCCGTAGAGCGCGGCGGCGCGGTCGCCGCAGGCCTCGGTCAGCCCGCCGACGACCTTCGGCGTCGTGCGCAGCGTGTAGTCCGTGCGGCCCGGATCGACGCGCTCCGGTGAGAAGGCGAGGTTGAAGTCCGTGCCGGCGACGAGGCCCGACTCGGCGAGGATCGGCGCGAGGCGCTCGCGCGTCGTGCCGGGATAGGTCGTGGACTCCAGCACGACGAGCTGACCGGCCTGCAGCACGTCGGCGAGCGCGCGGGCCGCGCCGACGAGCGGTCCGAGGTCCGGCTCGCGATTGGCCGTCAGCGGCGTCGGGACGCAGATCAGGATCGCGTCGCAGCGCGCGAGCGCGGCGAAGCGCGTCGTGGCCTCGATCTGCGGCTGGGCGGCGGCGAGCACATCGTCGGAGACGTCCTCGATGTAGGAGTCGCCCGCGCGCAGCGCGTCGATCTTGCGGCGATCGATGTCGACGGCGACGACGGCGCGGCCCTCCGCCGCGAAGGCGACGGCGAGGGGCAGGCCCACGTAGCCCATGCCGATGATGCCGACGGCCATAGTGGCGCGAGTCTAGGGCAGCGCAACGCCCACGGCCGCGTCGCACGGGCGTGGGGTTGGCGGATGCTGAGGATCGTGTCCGCGCTGGTGGCGGCCGCGCCGACCGCTCCCGCAGCGGCGTCGGGCGCGGTCGCCCAGACTCGGGTGATCGACGCCCAGATCGGGAACCTCCCGACGCCGGCACGCGCGGCCGCGAGCTCAGCGCGGCCGCCGGGAGGCGATCGGCCGGGGCCTACGCCGCCGCGCCGAGCGCGGCCAGGTCGGCCTGCACCATCTCCTCGATCATCGCCTCGAAGCTCGTCTGCGGCTCCCAGCCGAGCACTTCGCGCGCGCGCGTTGTGTCGCCGACGGGCGGCGTGCGCTCGACGCCGCGCACGAACTTCTGCTCGACGCGCACGTACTGCCGCGGGTCCAGGCCGACGCAGCCGAACGCCGCGTCGACGAGCTCGCCGACGGTCCGCCCGACGCCGCCGGCGAGGATGTAGTCGCCCGGCTCGTCCTGCTGGAGCATGAGCCAGTAGCCGCGCACGACATCGCGCGCGTGGCACCAGTCGCGGACCGCGCCGAGGTCGCCGAGCTGCACCTCCTCCTGGAGGCCGAGCTTGATCGACGCGGCAGCCTTGGCGACCTTGCGCGGCAGGAATCGCTCCGGCCGGCGCGGCGACTCGTGGTTGTAGGCGATCGCGCTCGACGCGTGCAGGCCGTGCTTGTGGCGCATCGTGTCGACGAGGCCGTAGGCGGCGAGCTTCGCGACGCCGTAGGGCGAGCGTGGGCGCATCGCCGTGTCCTCGTTCTGCGGCGACACCGACGCGGCGCCGAAGATCTCGCCCGAGTTGGCGACGAGCACGCGGACGCCGCGCTCGATCTCGCGCGTCGCCTGCAGCAGCGTGGCCGTCGCGCCGGCGACGAGCTCGAGCGTTCCCGCCGGGTCCTTCCAGGAGGCGGGGACGAAGGTCGGCGCCGCCAGGTGGTAGAGCTCGTCGGGCGTCGTGTCGAGGACGGCGGCGCGCAGCGACTCGGCGTCGGCGAGGTCGCCGCTGACCGTCGTGACGCCTGCCGGAACCGCAGCCTCGGAGCCGGGCCGGACGAGTCCGACGACGTCGTAGCCCTCGTCCAGCAGCAGCTCGGTGAGATAGCCGCCGTCCTGCCCGGTGATGCCGGTGATGAGGGCGCGGGGCACCCCAGCAGGGTATATCGCCGTTTCCTCGAACGAGCCACGGGTAGGGACCAGGTCAGGGGCGTCATGCAAGAACGCAACCTTTCGGCCCCCCACGCGTTCTCGTTCGTACCCTGAAGCCGACACGTTTGTGTCGAAACCCTCGATGACCCCTCCCCGCCCCCTCACCAGCGGGCCGCCCGTGACCATCACGACCGCGCCCGCGCCCATCACTCCCAGCGCCGTCAACGTGCTCGGCGTTCCCCTGGCGGCGACCGACTACGACGCGACGATCGCGTGGATGGACGGCACGATCGCGCATCGCGAGAAGGGCTACATCTGCGTCGCCGCGACGCACACGATCATGGTCTGCGACGAGGATCCGGAGCTGCGCGAAGCGGTGCTGAACTCCTCGATCACGGTGCCCGACGGGCAGCCGCTCGTGTGGGCGATGAACGCCCTCGGCAGCGACCTCGACGATCGTGTCTACGGTCCGGAGCTGATGGCCCGCTACTGCGAGCACGCCGCCGAGACGGGCACCCGGATGTACCTCTACGGCGGCCGCAACCAGGGCGCGCTCGTGCAGCTCGCGCTCAACCTGCGCCAGCGCTTCCCCGGCGTGAAGATCGTCGGCGGCTACTCGCCCCCCTTCCGCGACCTCTCCGCCGAGGAGGAGGGCGCGATCGTCGACGAGATGAACAGCTGCAGGGCGGACGTCGTCTGGGTCGGTGTCGGCGCGCCCAAGCAGGAGAAGTGGATGGCCGCGATGCGCGACCGGCTCGACGCCCCGGTGCTCGTCGGCGTCGGCGCCGCGTTCGACTTCCATGCCGGTCTCGTGCCCCAGGCACCCGACTGGATGCAGTCCGCGGGCCTGGAGTGGCTGTTCCGCATGGCCCAGGAGCCGCGCCGCCTCGCGCCGCGCTACGTGCGCTACAACCCGCGCTTCATCACGGGCTTCGCGCGGCAGTACGCACGGCACCGGCTGCTTGGCAACACCAGCGATCAGTAGGTTTCAAGCCTCGATGCCTGAGGTCGCCGTCATCGGGCTCGGCCGGATCGGGCTCCCGCTCGCCATTTCGTTCGCCGAGCGCGGGCTCACCGTGCTCGGAATCGACAAGGACGCCGACCGCCTGCAGGCCGTCCGCGACGCGCGGATGCCGTTTCACGAGCCCGGCGCGCAGGAGGCGCTGGATCGCGTCCACGCCGCCGGCACGCTGACGGTCTCAGACCGCGTCGCCGACGCCGCGACGGCCGAGCACATCGTCATCACGCTCGGCACGCCGTCCTTCTCGCACGTCGAGATCGACATCTCCGACATCCGCTCGGCGCTCGACGACCTGCTCGGCCACCTGCGCGACGGCCACACGATCGTCCTGCGCTCGACGATCGCCCCCGGCACGACCGAGTTCGTCGCCGGCTACCTCACCAAGCACCGCGGCTTCACGATCGGCGAGGACGTCTTCGTCGCGCACGCGCCCGAGCGGATCGCCGCCGGGCGCTTCTTCGAGGAGATCGGCACGCTGCCGTGCATCGTCGGCGGCGTCGGCATGCAGTCGGGCGAGCGCGTCGGCGCGCTGTTCTCGATCTTCGACGCGCCGATCGTGCAGACGACGCCCGTGCAGGCGGAGCTCGCGAAGATCTGGACGAACATCCTGCGCTACGCGAACTTCGCGCTGCCCAACCTGCTGATGATGGATTGCGAGCAGCACGGCGCGAACGTCTTCGACGTCATCGAGCTGATCAACCGCGACTATCCGCGCGGCGGCATCGCCAAGCCGGGGCTGACGGCCGGGACGTGCCTGCGCAAGGACTTCGCGTTCAGCGAGGAGCGCTCCAACGCGCCCGGCATGCTGCTCGCCGTCTCGCGCGTCAACGAGTCCGTGCCGCTGTTTCTCGTCGAGGGGATGAAGCGCCGGCTCGGCTCGCTGAACGGGCGCAAGATCGCGGTCCTCGGCCTCGCCTTCAAGGGCAACACCGACGACGAGCGCGACTCGCTGGCCTACAAGCTCGTGCGCCTGCTCGAGCGCGAGCTGGCCGACGTCGCCGTCCACGACCCGCGCGTCGCGACGCCGACGCCGCCGTTCGAGGAGACCGTCACAAGCGCCGACGCGGTCGTCGTCGCCGCCAACCACGACGAGTTCACCGGTCCCGACGTGCTGCGCGCCGTCACCACGCTCGCGCTCGAGGACGCGCTGATCGTCGATCCCTGGAACTGCTTCGGCTCGGCGCAGGTGTTCGCCTACTCTCGCGAGCTGAGCGCGCTGACGAACGGGCAGGTGACGCTGCCGTGAGCCGGGTTCTCGTGACGGGCGGCGCCGGCACGATCGGCGCCGCGGTCGTCCGGCGCCTGCTGCGCGATCCGGACTACGAGGTCAGGGTGTCCGACCAGCGCCCGGCGCCGCAGTGGATGCGCGAGGGCTGCGAGGTCCACACCGGCGACCTGCGCGACCTCGCCCAGGCGCGCGAAGCCGCTGCGGGCTGCTCGCACGTCATCCACCTCGCCGCGATCGTCGGCGGGATCGCGAACTTCCACCGCCTCCCGCACACGCTGACCGCGGTCAACAGCGCGCTCTACGACGCCGTCATCCAGGCGTCGCTGGACCACGACGTGGCGCGCTTCGTCTACGTCTCCTCGTCGATGGTCTTCGAGCGTGCGACGCAGTTTCCGACGACCGAGGAGCACGTCTGGGAGGTCGCGATGCCGCAGTCGGCGTACGGCTTCTCCAAGCTCGCGGGCGAGGTCTGGTGCCGCGCCGCCCATGACGAGCACGGCCTGCCGTTCACCATCTGCCGGCCGTTCAACGCCTACGGCCCGGGCGAGATGCCCGACGACGAGCCCGGCATCGCGCACGCCGTCCCGGACCTCATCCGCAAGTGCCTGGCCGGCCAGCACCCGCTGGAGATCTTCGGCTCGGGCGAGCAGACGCGCACGCTGACGCACGTCGACGACATCGCCGACGGCGTCGTCACCGCGATGTCCTCGCCCGCCGGACTGCACGAGGACTTCAACATCTCGGCGTCAGAGGAGCTGACCGTGGCGCAGATCGCGCGGATCATCTGGGAGGTCTGCGGGCGCGACCCGGAAGCCTTCGAGCTCAGCCACCTGCCGTCGTTCACCGTCGACGTGCAGCGCCGCTGGCCGGACGTCGGCAAGGCGAAGAACCTGCTCGGCTGGGAGTCGCAGATCGACGTCCGCGACGGCATCGAGCAGACGACGCAGTGGCTGCGCGAGCGGCTCGCCTCGGCGTAGCGGCCCGATGCCCTGAACACGCGCGGGGCGCCGGGGCGCGTGGTCGCGCCGCCGGCGCCCGCAGCACCGCGCCTCTCCCCCAGCCGAGGCGGACCCTAACGCGAGGGCGCGCGAGCGGCAACTAAACATTGTCAGCTCTGGCTCGATGACTCCCAGGTCAAGCGCAGCCCTTCGTGAATCGGTGTGGTCGCGCTCCAGTCGAGCTGCTCGCGCGCCCGCGTCGCATCCAGGCACGAGCGGTCGATCTCGCCCAGCCGCGCGGGGGCGAATTCGGGCTCGGGCGATCGCGACCCGCTGAGCTGCGACAGCGTCCGCGCGATGTCGAGCACGGAGGTCTCCTCCTCGGTGCCGACGTTGATCGCGCCGACGGCGCGCGCGTCGCCCGCGCGCAGGATCGCCTCGACGAGATCGCCGACGTAGATGTAGTCGCGCGTCTGCGTGCCGTCACCGAAGATCTTCGGCCGCACGCCGTCGCGCAGCTTGCCGCAGAAGATCGCGATCACGCCGGCCTCGCCGTGCGGGTCCTGCCGCGGCCCGTAGACGTTGCCGAAGCGCAGGGCGATCGTCGAGAGCCCGTAGAGGCGCTCGTACAGGCCGAGGTAGCGCTCGGCGCAGAACTTACTCTGCCCGTAGGCGGCCATCGGCAGTGCGTCGACCGACTCGGGCGTCGGCAGGACGTCCGTATCGCCGTACATCGCGCCGCCGGTCGAGGAGAAGACGACGCGCTCGGCGCCGGCCAGGCGGGCCGCCTCGAGCACGTGGACCGTGCCCTCGACGTTCGTGCGCGCGTCGAACGCCGGGTCGGCGAGCGAGATGCGCACGTCGACCTGCGCGGCGAGGTGGAAGATCGCTTCGGGCTGCGCGCCGGCCACGACCTGCGCGAGCGCCGCGCCGTCGCGGATGTCGCAGCGCTCCAGTCGCGCGCCCGCGGCGAGCGCGGCGGCGACGTTGGACCGCTTGCCGCTGGACAGGTCGTCGACGATCGTGACGCTGTCGCCACGGGCGACGAGCGCGTCCACGAGGTGCGAGCCGATGAACCCTGCCCCTCCGGTCACGAGCGTCCGCATGCGGTCGCGGAGTGTAGAGGCCTCGCACGCCGCGCGTCTGCGTAGGCCGCCCGTGGGGTACCCTCGTTTTGCGTCCGGGGGGACCTGGGGTAGGCGCGAAATCGAGGCCAACACGACCGGGAGCACTTATGAAGCTGCGCCAGAAGAGCAAGCGCGACCAGACGCTCGACGCCGCCGCATCCGTTGCGAAGACCTGGTCTGAATGGCGGCTGGGAGACAAGGTCGCCAAGACCGCGACGAAGACCGCCTCCAAGGCGGCCAAGACGACCGCCAAGGCGACCAAGAAGGCCAAGAAGGCCAAGTCTTCGTCGGGCGGTCCGGGCAAGCTGAAGATCGCGGGCGCGATCGCGCTGGTGGGCGGGATCGCCGCTGCCGTCGCGAAGAAGTTCTCCGGCGGCAAGGCCGAGCCGCTCTACACGCCGCCCGGCCCCGCGCCGGACATGACCCCGCCGCCGCCGTCGCCCGTCGCCGTCGGCGACCTCGCCGATGGCACGCCGCCCTCGGACCTGCCCGCGCCCCCGCCGACGGTCGAGCCCGCGCACACCGCCTCGACGGAGATCCCCGAGCAGGACCCGACGCCGGTCGTCCTTGAGGATCTCGTCGGCGACGAGTCCGCCGCGGCCGAGGCTGAGGCCGAGGCCGACGGAACGCCGCCGGCGGCAGACGAGCCGGTGGCGATCCCGGCCGAGGACGCGGCCGACGACGAGGACGACGAGGACAAGGTCTGACGAGCGAGCCTGATACCGCCGAGCATCGGGCGCGGTCGTAGGAGGTCTTGTGTGAGCATCGGCCGCGGCCGATGTGACGCATCGGTGAGGGGCGCCGATCACCGTCACGCAGCCAGCACCTGCATCGATGAGTGGGTGGGCGTTCGTGCTGGCGGCCGTCGCGCCGGGGCCGGCCGCGGGGGTGGCGTGTCGTGAAGGTGTTCTATGCGAACACCTTCGCGACACGGCTGCGCAGCCAGCGGGCACGCCGAGCCGTAGCAGCGCGTTTGTGCCTGCAACAGCAAACGCCGCAACTGCGGCGTGGTGTGTCCGTCACTGCTGCACGTCTGCGGACCGCGCATGCGCCGAGCACCCTGGCGCGCCAGCGCGCGTGATCGGCCGCGAGCGTCCAGCGATCCTCTCGATGATGCTGTCCTGCCTGCGCCAGACGATCGCGATCTGCCCGGCCGGCGGGTGCGCCAACGCCCGGGCCGCGCTGTGGCACGAACGATGACGCGTTTGTGCAGCTTCTGACGACCAAGCGCAGCTAGGCCCGCCCGAGCAGCGCTTGCAGCGTCGCCGCGACGGTCTGCGGCTCGCGTGTGAGCTGGCGATGCGTGAACCGCACCACGCGGTAGCCGAGCATCGTCAGCCGCGCGTCCTTGGCGCGGTCGTTCTCGAACGCGACGCGCGTTCCGTGCGTCTCGTGGCCGTCGGTCTCGACGATCAGCCGCTGTGCGCGCCACAGGAAGTCGACCTCCACGCCTTCGACGAACACGTTCACCTCCGGCCGTGGGAGCCCGTGCGCGTCGCAGAGGTCGCGGATCAGCCCCTCGAGGTCGGAGCGCGTGAGCGGCGGATCGTGGTGGATCGTCGCGACGATCGTGGCGAGGGTCGTCGCCCCGGGGCGCGTCGCTCCGGCTTCGATGACCGCATCCACGGCGACGAGATCGAACAGCCGCAGGATGAGCGACTGCTCGACGGCGCGCTCGAGCGGCCCCGGCGCGAGCATGCCCGCGACGTCGAGCAGCGTGCGGGCGACCGAGGTCACCGGGATCACCTCGTGGCGGTCCACGTCTGCGGGGGTGAGCGTGCGCGAGCGGTGCACGACGATCCGGCCCCGATGCGGGCGCCCCACAGCGGTGGGCACCGTCACGTGGATGCGATCCGATCTGCTGGGCCGCAGCCCCCACAGGGCAGCCGCGCTGACATGGCTGAGCACGGCGCCGTCGCCGAGCGCGAACACCGCGGCCAGCCAACGGCCCTGCTGTGAGATGCGCCTGTGGCCGACGGCGAACACCTTCCGGTGCAGCCTGTGCAACCGGCCTGCGCGAACGCGGAAGTTGATCGCGCCGATCCCGAGGCCGGCATCGAGCAACTGATCGAGGTGGACGACGCCGTGCTGCCTCGCGGCGATGCGCGCGATCAGCGCGTCCGGATGAGCCGTGTCGCGTACATGTTCCATGTGAACAGGGAGGCGACAAGGCCCGCGGATTCGCCCCCCAACCTCGTCGCCGTGTCGCGACGATGTTCGTCCTGAACACGGAGACGACACGCCCCAGGCACGCCCCCGCGACCGGCACGCCGTGTCGTCATCGCGCTCAGCACGAACATGTCGCTACAGGGCGTCGTAGATCGCGCCCAGCGCGGGCGCGATCGCCGCCGGCGCGGCGACCTCGAGCACGCGCCGGCGCCCGGCTTCGCCCACCTGCGCATCGCCGAAGCGCGCACGCGCCGCGAGCGCGAGCGCGGCCGCGTCACCGGGCTCGACGAGCCCCGCCGGGTCGCACAGCTCCGGCAGCGCACCGATCGCGCTGGCGACGACCGGCAGCCCGGCGGCCATCGCCTCCGCGGCGGCGAGGCCGAACGTCTCCGCCGAGCGCGACGGCACGATCGCCAGGCCCGCGCGCGCGCGCAGCGCGCCGAGCTCGCGCTGACCGACGCGTCCCGCGAACGTCGTCCGCGTGCCCAGCGCGTGCTGCTCCAGCGCCGCGCGCTGCGGCCCGTCACCCGCGATGACGAGCGCCAGCCCCGCCGCGGCGCAGGCCGCGATCGCGGTGCCGACGCCCTTCTCCGGCGCGAGCCGCGACACGACGAGCGCGTGCTCGCCCTGCGCCGCCGACGAGCGCTCGACGATGTCGCGCACGACGTGGCCGAGGATGTGCACCGCGGTGCCGTCAAGCGGCGCGCCGAGCACGCGCAGCCGCTCCAGCGCGAAGGCGCTCGGCACGATCACGGCGTCGGCATGCTCGACGATCCGCCGCTGCCAGAGCGCGAGCGCGGTGCCGTAGACCGCCGCCTCGCGGCCGGTGCCGCGGCAGTTCAGGCGGATCCCCGGCACGGTGTCGCGACCGTGGCAGCGCATGCACTCGGCGCCGCGCGTGAAGCACGTGCCGACCGCGCAGACGAGCCGGTAGTTGTGCAGGTGCAGCACCGTCCGCGCGCCCGCCGCGCGCGCCGCCGCCAGGGCACGCCAGCCCAGCGACGGGTGCAGATTGTGCGCGTGGACGATGCGCGCGCCCGTGCGCCGCACCGCGTCGGCGACCTGCTGCGGCGCGAGCCCGCCGCCGAGCAGTCCGGCCGCCGCGCGGGCGCGGCCGATCGACGCGCTGTCGCGGGTCAGGAGCTGCGCGTCCTCGCCGAGGTGCTCGCGCACGAGCCACAGCAGATCCTCGACCGCCCGTTCCTCGCCGCCGGTGGTCCGGTAGCGGTTGTGCAGGAACAGGATCACGCGGACATTCTCCGCGAGAGTCTAGGTTCGGCCCGCGCAGGCGGGTGACCGCTACGCGCGCCTCCAGTCCGTCCGTGTGAGCGCGACGAGCGGCTGCTCCTCGCGGCGGGTGTTGCGCTTCACCATCTGCGCCAGGCTCTGCGGCTCGTTGACGATCTCAAAGCCCCGCGGCGAGAACGTCTCCTCGCCCCACAGCTCGCGGGAGAACAGCGGATTCGTGATGAGCTGTGAGAACGCGTGCAGCCCGACGAGCCGGCCGATCAGCGGCGGCAGCACCGAGTTCTTGCGCCGCGTCTCGGCGAACAGGCCGACGTAGAAGTCGATCGCCTCGACGTCGTCGCCATAGACCTCGCGCAGGGCATCGCAGACCGCCGGGTCCGACGAGATGTCCTGGATCCGCTCGGCGGGCTGGAACCTGCACGCCGCGCGGTAGGCGTTGTAGCCCTGCAGCCGCACCGCGCGGCCGGCGTCGATGCTGCTCAGCTCCGCGCCGAGCAGGAACTGCGGCGTGTTGCGCAGCCCGAGGCGGCCGGCGGGCTGGCGCGAGGCGGAGTCGACGAGCCGGCCCAGCCCCTCCTGCACGAGTAGGTCCTTCGTGCGGAACATCGAGGCCGGGGCGGCCATCTGCTGGGTGCCGACGTGCAGCTCGTCGGGGATCAGGCTGTGCCAGCGGTAGAGCAGGTTGAACTCCACCGCGACCCAGTTGGGCCGCATCCAGGGCTGCTTGTCGAAGCCGCGCGGATCGAGCTTGAAGCGGAAGTGGTACGGGTGGATGTGGTTGATGTAGTCCTCGATCGCGGCCTTGATCAGCAGCACCGTGAGGACGCTGCGGGTCGCCGCGAAGATGCGGTCCTCGTGCCACGTCGGGTTGGCCTCGGCGAGCTCGACCGCGAGGCGGTTGTGCTCGCGCAGGAACAGCGTGTTGAGCAGCGAGTAGCCGATCTGCGAGTTGGACACGTCGCTGCCCATCGCCAGCAGCTGCGTGTTGTCGACCGTCGTGTGCTTGGGGCCGATCACGCGCAGGCGGGCGAACTGCTCGATCCGCGCCCCGCCGTCGTCGTAGAGGTCGGGCGGCAGCTCCTCTCCCAGCTCGCCCTGGTGGGCGAGCAGGATCGGCCGGCGCCTGTCGCGCAGCATCTCGGTCTCGGCGTCGTTGAGGCCGTAGAGCTGGGCGAGATCGATCTCGTGCGTGGACTCGTTGCGCCTGATGTCGCGGTTGTCGCCGCCGGCGGAGCGGTCGCTGCGCAGGAAGCCGTCGGTGAACCACTGCGCGAAGTAGGCGAACAGCACCGTCGACTTCTCGCACTCGAGGAACTCCTCGCGACGGAACAGCTCTGCGACCTGCGCCGCGCCGGGCGTCGTGCGCTCGCCGTCCTCGGCCGGCGTCGGCGGAAGCTGGCGGCAGTTGTAGGTCTTGTCGACGAGCGTGTCCTGCGTCGTGAAGTCCAGCTTCGTGCTGAGCCGGTACGGGCGCGGCGGCAGGACGTTGATGCCCTGGTTGATGAGCACGCGGTTGATGCGCCGCTCGAGCAACGGCACGCGCTGGACCAACAGCCAGAGCGGGCGGGCCGTGTTGGGCAGGGTGCGGCGCCACTCCGCGATCCGCTCGGTCAGCGTGAGGCGGGGGCGACGGACGGCGTTGGGCGCGGGAGCCTTCGCGAGCGGTGTCATGAGCAGTGAGAGCACGCCGCGGGCGCTGAGATACACGTCACGCGAGCATCACGACGGCCCGCCCCTGGTGAGTGCCCGCGCCCTGTCGCGCAGCCCGTTCAGGCCGCGCGGCGCGGCGGCGTGCTCGACGAGCCCGGCGAGCGCCGCGACGCGGTCGCGGTCGCTCCTGGCGCCGCGGCGGGCCAGCAGCGCGGCGTACTGCACCTGCGTCTCGGCGGTCATCAGGACCGCGCCGATACGCGCGTTGGCGGCGAGCGCGGCGCGGAAGTGCTCCTGCGCGGCGTCGAAGCGCTCCAGCGTGGCGGCGAGCATGCCGAGCTGGCGCTGTACCGAGCCCCAGTTGGCGGTGAAGATGACCTGCACGAAGCGTCCGGAGTGGGGCGCGAGCAGGTCGTAGAGCTGCTGCGCGCCGTCGGCGTCGTCGAGCGCGCAGGCGGCCTCGGCGAGCAGCACGATCGTGAGAAACCAGTACCAGTCGCCGGGCACGGCGCGCGCGCCGTCGGCGGCCAGCTCGGCGTAGCGCGCGCGGCCCTCGGCGACGGCGCCGGTCTCGACCTCGGCGAGCGCGAGCGCGGCGATCCAGGTGATGTTCGCCGAGCCGCCGCCGAGCAGCGCCTGCATCGACGCCAACAGCTCGCCGACGCGGCCCTGCTGGCGGCGCACGGTGTAGAGCATCCCGGCGAGGTAGCTGTTGGCATGGCCGACCTGGGCGCGGCCGGCCTCCTTGAAGGCCTGGCCGGCGAAGCGCTCGGCCGCCACGATGTCGCCCGCGAGGTGTGCGAAGACGCCCTCCCAGCCCGTCGCGAGGTGCTCGAGCAGCGGCTGGCGCAGCTGGCTCGCAAGCGCCTTGAGCTCGGCGTGGTCGCGGCGCGCCTGGTCGGGGGCGCCGATCTCGCAGACGTCGAGCAGGCGCCAGTGCACCGCCTCGGCGCGCAGCGCGCGGTGCTCGCCGGTCAGCGCGACGATCTCGTCGCTGAGCGCCACGCGCTCGTCGAGGTGCTCGATGTGCAGCAGCGTCACGTGGCGGCTCATGAGCGCCATCGCCGTCGTCTCGGCGTCGCCCAGGCGCCGCGCCATCGCGAGCGCCTCGGCGCTCATCGCGATCCCGTAGCCCTGCTCGGCGCTGAAGTGCAGGTTCTCGGCCATCCGCCCCATCAGCCGTGCGCGCAGCGTGCTGTCATGCGCGGGCAGCCCGCGCACCGCCTCGGCGATCAGGCCCGCGTGGCGCTTGTTGGCCGCGTTGGCCTCCCAGTAGCGCTCGCCCAGGCCGAGCGCCGCGCGCCCGAGCTGGTCGGCGGCGCCGCGCTGCTGCGCGCTGGCGGCCGCCTCGAGGTACGTCGCCCGTGCCGCGGCGTCGCCCGCGCGCCACTGCACACGCCCGAGCGCGAGCAGCAGGTCGCAGCGATGGCCCTCGTGGGCGGCGGGATCGGAGGCGGTCGCCGTCAGCGCGCGGCGGTAGTGCTCGACGGCGTCCTCGTATGCCAGCGACTCGGCCGCCTCGTCGCCGGCGAGCACGCAGTGGTGCACCGCATGCTGGGCGGCGCCGATCTCGCGCGCGGCGAAGAAGTGGCTCGCGAGCGCGACCGGCCGCGCGCCGCCGGCCTCGAGCGCCTGCGCGACGCGCAGGTGCAGGCGCAGCCGCCGCGTCCGCGACAGCCGGCCGTAGATCGCCTCACGCGCGAGCGCGTGGCAGAACGTGAAGCGATCGACGGCCTCGGCGATCTCGGCGATGAGCCCCGCGTCGATCGCCTCCTCGAGCGCCTCGATGAGCTGCTCAGGCGGCGCGGAGACGAGCGCCTGGACGACCTCGAGGTCGAACTCGGGGCCGATCGTCGCGGCGACGGTGAGCGCTTCGCGGGTCAGCTCCGAGACGCGCGTCAGGCGCCGCAGGATGACGTCGGCGACGCTGTCGGGGACGCCGATCGACTCGAGCGCGCCGGCCTGCGCCTCGGCGCCGGGCTCGAGCACCCGCGCCTCGAGCAGCGCGCGCAGCGCCTCCTCCATGAAGAACGCGTTGCCCTGCGTCTGCTCGAGCAGCCCGCGCACGAACTCCGCGCTCGGCCGCGCATCCAGGCGCGCGGCGACGAGCGCGTCGGCCTCGCTCTCGCTCAGGCCGTCGAGCACGAGGCGGTTGAAGCGCCGCTCGCGGCGCAGGTCGGCGATCAGCTCGGTCAACGGGTGGTCGTCGCGGACCTCGACGTCGCGGACGAGGCCGAGCACCATCAGGCGCGCCGGGTCGGCATGGCGCAGGAGGTGGCGCAGCAGCAGCAGCGTCGGCTTGTCGGCCCAGTGCAGGTCGTCGATCACGAGCAGCAGCGGCGCGCGCCGGGTCGTGCGCCGCACGATGCCGGCGATCGCCTCGAACAGGCGATAGCGCTCCGTCTCGGGGTCCTGCGCCACCGGCGACACACCGTCCGCGGTCGGCGGGCGCGCCTCGGGCATGATGCGGGCGAGCTCCTCGAGATCGCTCGCCGCGCCGGCATCGGCCAGCAGCCCGCCGTAACGCAGCTCGTGGCGCAGCGCCTCGATGAACGGCTGGTAGGAGCGCAGCGGCTCCTCCTCGCAGCGGCCGTAGAGGACCGCGGCGCCGGCACGGTGCACCTCGGCCGCGAACTGGGTGACGAGGCGGGTCTTGCCGACGCCGGCCTCGCCGACGAGCAGCGCCAGGCGCCGCTGGCTCATGCTCGCCTCCAGCCACGGCACGCGCAGGCGCTGGAGCTCGTCCTCGCGGCCCACGAACGGCGTCGCGGCGGGGGCGCCGCCGATGACCGGCAGCGGCAGCTGAGCGGCCTCCGTGGCGGCCGCGGTGGCTACGGGCGTGTCCGCGAGCGGGGCGGGCGGACCGAGGCTCCCCTCGCGCAGGAGCTCCTCGTGCAGCGCCGAGATGGCGCTCGAGGGGACGGTTCCGAGCTCGTCGCGCAGGAACACGCGCAGGCGGTCGTAGGCGAGCGTCGCCTCGGCGGCGTTGCCGCGGCGGCCGTGGACCTCGATCAGCAGCGCGTGGCCGGACTCGCGAAACGGATGGCGCTCGACGAGCGTGCGCGCGACGCGCTCGGCGATCGCGAGGTGCTCGCCGTCGCCGACGGCGAGCGCCGCACGGCCGAGGATCTCGAGCAGACCGGGTTCCAGCGCGGCGAGCTCGGCGCGGCGGCCCTCGACCCAGTCGCCCTCGAGTCCGGGCAACAACGGCTGGGAGATGACCCCCAACGCCGCCTCGGCGAACGTCCGCGCGGCCCGCGGGTCAGCGGCGAGCGCGCGCTCGGCGGCCTCCCCGGCGGCCGCGGCGCGTTCGATGTCGATCTCGGTCGCCGGGTCGAGCACGATCTGCAGCTCGGCTCGGCCGCGCACGACGCCCTCGCCGAGCGCGCGGCGGGAACGGGCGAGCACGGTCGCGAGGCCGGCCTCGGGGTCGGCCGGCGGCTCGTGCGGCCAGAGCACGCCGATCAGCTCGGCGCGGGGAACGGGCCGGTGGCGGTGCAGGACGAGGAAGGCGAACAGCGCGCGGCCCTGCTTGCCGGGCAGGCGAGACGTGACGTCGCGGCCGGCGATCTCGACGCGCAGCGTGCCGGAAAGGGCGATCCGCGCGCGCGGCGCGACGACGGCGTGCTCCTTGGGCTGAACAGGCATCTGCGTCCTCTCGAGACCCCTACCAAAAACCACTTGAGGACCGTCCCGCGTTCGGTGCCACACGGTAGGCAGGTCCAATCTTGCAGAGCCGCAAGGTGCACCGCAAGGTTTCTGCAGGGTCACATCAATGCAGGTGGACGAACGTCGGCTCGCGATGTTGACTCAAACACTGATCCCAACCACCGAGGTCGGCGCGCTCGTGCGTGCCGCGGCCGACGGCGACCAGCGCGCCTGGAGCGTGCTCGTCGACCGTTTCTCCAAGCTCGTATGGGCGATCGCCCGTAACCACCGGCTGTGCCCGGATGACGCCGCCGAGGTCTCCCAGACCACCTGGCTGCGGCTCGCCGAGCACATCGACCGCCTCCAGGACCCGTCGAAGGTCGGCGGCTGGCTCGCCACGACGGCGCGCCACGAGTCGCTGCGCGTGCTGCGCGGCGCGGGCCGCCAGATCCCGATGGGCGACGCCCTGCCCGAGCCAGAGTGCGCGGATCCCGGGATCGACGAGGAGCTGCTGCGCAGCGAGCGCGACACCCTGCTCTGGCGGGCGTTCTCCCGCCTGCCCGCTCGCGACCAGGCGCTGCTGCGGCTGCTCGTCAGCGACCCGATGCCCAGCTACGTGGAGATCGGCGCCGCGATGGGGATGCCGGTCGGCTCGGTCGGGCCGACGCGGGCACGCTGTCTGGAGCGACTGCGGCGCGAGGCCGAGGTGATGGAGCTGGCGCTGTAGGGGCGTCGATCGCGGCGAGCGCGGGGCGGCCGCCGGCACGTTGCGCGTGGCGCCTGTGCAGCGCCAAGCGCGGCAGATCCGCCACGCCGAGGAAGCGCGACCGCCATGCATCACCAGCCGCGTCGCGTCCGTGTTCACGTAAGGCGGCACGAGACTCCACACACCTCACCCCGCCCTCGCGGTCCCGCGACCCTGCGCCACTCCCGTCACGTCACGCCCCTCGCTGACGCTGTTTCCCGGCGCCACGGCCACCACCATGCCGCCGCACACCACAACCGACCCTAGACTCCGGCCCAATGGCCCCGACGGCGAGCATCATCGTGCCGACGCGGCTGCGAGCGGACTACCTCGAGGTCGCGCTGGCGTCGATCGCACCGCAGGCGGCCGCGGCCGGCGCCGAGCTGATCGTCGTCGACGACGGGCCCGACGGGGACACGAAGGCGACCGCCGCCCGCCATGGCGCCCGCTACGTCGCCCATCCCGCGTCCAAAGGCCTGAACGCCGCGCGCAACACCGGCATCGACGCCGCCGCCGCCGACCTGCTCGTGTTCGTCGACGACGACGTCCAGGTGCAGCCCGGCTGGCTGAACGCGCTGATCGCCGCCGACAAGAGCGCCGAGCCCGACGTCGGTGTCCTGACCGGCCCGATCCGCGCCCGCCTGGAGGACCATCGCCTGCGAAGCTGCGGCCGCGAGGACCCGCCGATCACGACCCAGGACCACGGGCCCGCCGACCGCGACGTGGCGACCGCGTGGGGCGCCAACATGACCGTCCGGCGCACCGCGATCGCGCGCGCGGGGCGCTTCGACGAGGCGCGCGAGCTGTACGGCGACGAGCAGGAGTGGCAGGGCCGCCTGCTCGCCGCGGGCGGGCGCATCCGCTACGTCGCGGCCGCCGCGCTGCACCACCGCCGCGCCGGCGACGACGCCCGCCTGCGCGCGCTCGCCGCCGCCGCCTACCGGCGCGGCGCCTCGAGCCGGCGCTTCGACGTCTTCAAGGACCGCGCGCCGTCGCTGCCGCGCGAGGTGCGCGTCCTCGCCGGCTGCGCCGCACACACGGTCCGCTTCGCCTGCCCGAACGGCATCGTCCTGACCGCGCACTCGCTCGGGCGCCTGCGTGCCGCCCTCCCGAGCGCCCCGTCGAAGCGGCGCAACGCGGCCGCCCGCGACGACGACCCCGACTTCCTCTCCGGCGAGAGCGGCACGGTCCGCGGGCTGCGCCGACCGGTCATGCGCGCCGCCGACGCCGTCCTGGACCTCGAGGCGAGCCGACGCGCGCGCCGCGTCGAGCGCGCCTCCCAGGACAGCCCGCCGCGCCGCCGCGTGCTCGTGATCGGCGTCGAGCGCCCGGGACGGCTGATGGACGCGCTGCGCGCCGAGCTTCACCGCACGCGCCACAAGATCGAGATGCACACGACGCCGATGGCCCCGGGCACGGGCAAGTTCGAGCACCTCAACGCGCTGCTCGCCGAGCACCCGGCCGGCGGCCACGACTGGCTGCTCGTCGTCGACGACGACGTCGTCGTCGGCGCGCGCTTCCTCGACCGCTTCATCCACTGCGCCGAGGACGCCGGCCTGCTGCTCGCCCAGCCCGCCCACCGCCGCCATTCGCACGCCGCATGGGCGGCGACCCGGCGCCTGCCCGGCGGCGCGGTGCGCGAGTCGCGCTTTGTCGAGATCGGGCCCGTCACGGCGTTCGCGGCGCCCGTGTTCGAGGCTTTGCTGCCATTTCCGGCCCTGCGCATGGGCTGGGGCCTGGACGCGCACTGGGGCGCGGTCGCGCAGGAGCGCGGCTGGCGCGCGGGGATCGTCGACGCCACGCCGATCCTCCACACGACGCCGGTCGGCGGCGGCTACGAGCGCGCCGCTGCCGTCGCCGAGGCGCGCGCGTTCCTCGCCACGCGCCCGTACGTCACGCGCGCGCAGGCACGCTGGACGCGGCGCATCGCATGAGTCCCAAGATCGCGATCGTCGCGGAGTTCTACCCGCGCGCCGCCGATCCCGTGCTCGGCCTCTGGGCCCATCGCCAGGCGATCGCCGCCCGCGACGCCGGCGCCGACGTGCGCGTGCTCGTCCTGTACCGCCCGCTGCCGTCGCTGGCGCAGGCGCGCGGCGGCGCGCGCAGCGCCGTGCGCGCGACCGCGCACGCGCTCGCCCAGCCCGCGCACGCGACGCTCGACGGCATCGAGGTCGGCTACGTGCCGTTCCTCGCGCCGCCGCGGCCGAGGACGTATGGCAGCTGGGGTCGCTGGGCCGCCCCGCCGCTGGCGTTCGCGCTGCGCGCGCTGCGCAGGCGCTTCCCCTTCGACCTGATCCACGCCCACAACGCCGTCCCCGCCGGCGAGGCCGTGCGCCGTGCCGGCCTGCCGACGCCGTTCGTCGTCTCCGTCCACGGCGGCGACGTCTTCCACACGGTGCCCGGCTCGCCCGCGGGCGCCGAGGCGGTGCGCGCCGCGCTCGGCCGCGCGCGCCTCGTGATCGCCAACAGTGCCGGGATCGAGCAGCGCTGCCGCGTCCTCGGCGCGCGCGCGACGCGGGTCGTGCGGCTGGGCACCGACCTGCCGGCCCAGCGCGCGCAGCCCTACGCCGTGCCGACGATCGTCACGACCGGCCATCTCGTCGCGCGCAAGCGCCATGCCGACGTGCTGCGCGCGGTCGCCTCGATCACCGACGGCCGCCCGTCGCCGCTGCGCTACCTGATCGTCGGCGACGGCCCCGAGCGCGAGCCGCTGCGCCGGCTCGCCACCGACCTCGGCATCGACGACCGCGTCGAGTTCGCCGGGCAACTGCCCGGCGACGAGGCGCTCGCCCGCACGCGCCGCGCGACCGTGTTCGCGATGCCGTCCACCGACGAGGCGTTCGGCGTCGCCTACGTCGAGGCGATGGCCGGCTGGCTGCCCGCGATCGCGGCGCAGGGCGAACCCGGGCCGCAGGAGATCCGCGCGCAGGGCGGCGGGCTGACGCTCGTGCCGCCCGGCGACGGCGCCGCACTGGCGAGCGAGCTCGAGCGCCTGCTGCACGACGAGGCCGCGCTGCAGGCGGCCGGCGACGACGCCCGCGCGACCGTCGAGCGCGCCTTCTCCTGGGAGCGCTGCGGCGCCGCCACGCTCGCCGCCTACGAAGCGGCGCTCGCATGAAGCCCGTCCTCTTCGTCACCAACCACGTCCCGCCCGAGCGCGTCGGCGCGTTCGCCGCGCTGCACCGGCGGCTGCCGATCGAGCTGGCGATCTTCGGCGGTCGCTCGACGCATGCGAGCGCCGGCGTCGAGGACCCCGGCGTCCCGCACCGCCACGTGCAGCAGCGCACCGTCGCCCGCATCGCGGGCTCGGGCCGCTACCGCGCCGTCGTCTGTGGAACCGCCGGGCGCGTCGCGCTGCCGGCCGCCTGGCAGGGCGCGCGCGCGGGCCGCACCCCGTTCGTGCTGTGGAGCGCGCTGTGGGCCCATCCGCGCACCCCCGCGCACCTCGTCGGGGGCGCGCCGCTGATGGCCGCGCTGTACCGCGGCGCCGACGCGGTCGTCGTCTACGGCCCGCACGTCGCGGCCTTCGCGAAGGCCCGCGGCGCGTCCAACATCCACATCGCGCCGCAGGCCGTCGACAACGCGTTCTGGGGCGCGGACGTGGTCTCAGAACGGACCGCGCCGTTCCTCGCGGTGTTTCTTGGAAGGCCATCGCGGGCAAAAGGCGCAACGGTGCTACTTGATGCCTGGCGACAGTCAGGCATCGGTGCATCAGCCGCCGCGCTCGTCCTCGTCGGTGTGGGATCCGGGCCCCCTCGGAACCCCGCCGGCGGCGCGGTGGTGTTCGTCGGCCGGCAGCCGGCGCAGGAGGTCCGCAACTTCCTGGCAGCCGCGGACGTCTGTGTCCTACCGTCCCTCCGCACGCGGGAGTTCCGCGAGCCCTGGGGACTCGTCGCCAACGAGGCCATGAACCAGTCCACTCCAGTCATCGCCAGCGACGAGGTCGGCGCCGTCGCCGGCGGACTCGTCCGTCACGAGCGCAACGGCCTCGTCGTCCCCGCCGGCGATGCACGAGCCCTGGCCGGCGCGCTGCGGCGCCTGCACGACGACGCGCGGCTGCGCGCCGAGCTCGGCGCGAACGCCCGCCGCGACGTCGCCGCCTACACCTTCCAGGCCTGGGCCAGCGGCTTCGAGACCGCCATCGCCTCGCTACCGTCAAGCGCACGATGCGCCTCCTGATCGCCCTCTCGACGACCCTCGCCGTGCTGCTCGCGGCGAGCACCGCGCACGCCTCCGGCAAGGACGTCATCCGCGACTGCACCGACGACGAGGTGATGTCGAAGACCTACACGCAGAAGGAGTACCGCGACGCGCTGAAGCAGCTCGCGGCCGACGCCGACCAGTACGGCAACTGCCGCGACGTCATCCTGCGCGCCCAGCAGGCGGCGCTCGCGGCGGGCAGGAAGAAGGACAGCGCCGGCGGCCCGGCCGCGGGCACGGGCCCCGACAGCGACGGCGGCGCAGGCGCGATCGGCAGCGCCCCGGCGGCCGAGCAGCTCGGCAAGGCCACCGCCACCGAGCGCCAGGCGCTCGAGCGGGCGCGCGTGACGCAGAGCGGGCCGGTGCAGCTCGACGACGCGAGCGTCGATACGGCGAAGGTCGGCACGGTTCCCGGCATCGGCCAGGTCGCCGACCTGCCGGCGCCGCTGGCCGTGCTGCTCGCGCTGCTGCTGGCCGGGACCCTCGCGATCGGCAGCCTCCGCGTAAGACGCCTTGTCAACGCACGTCGCGCTTGAGGACCATGGGCGTGCCGGCGCGCTGAGCGTCCCGACGCCCGCCGTCCACACGCTGCTGACGGCGGGCCTCGCGGCGATCATCTGCGCGGTCGCCTTCGTCGCCGACGGCGGGCTGCGCGTCGGGCGCACGACGCCGGCCGAGATCGGCCTGATCCTGGGCGGCGGCGTCGCCGTCTGCGGCGCGCTGCTGCTGGCCCCGCGCCGCGAGCGCATCGACGGGCTCGGGCCGCTGGCGCTGCTGCTCGCGCTGGCGGTGCTGACGGCGCTCTCGATCACGTGGGCGGCCAACCCGTCCGAGGCCTGGCTGGAGGCCAACCGCACGCTCGCCTACACCGCCGTCTTCGCCGCCGCCGTCGCGCTCGCGCACAGCGTGCCGGGCCGCTGGAGCGCCGTCGTCGGCGCGATCACGCTGTCGGCCGTCGTGATCAGCGCCTACGCCGTGCTGACGAAGATCCTCCCCGGCGCGCTCAACCCCGACGAGATCTACGCCCGCCTGCGCGAGCCCTTCGGCTACTGGAACAGCGTCGGTCTCGCAGCGGCGCTGGGCGTGCCCGGCTGTCTGTGGCTCGGCACCCGGCGGGCGGGACACCAGGCGCTCACCGCGCTCGCCTATCCCGCGCTCGGTCTGCTCGTGCTGACGATGCTGCTGTCGTTCTCGCGCGGCGCGGTGCTGGCGGCGCTGCTCGGCGCCGCCTTCTGGATCGTGACGGTGCCGCGCCGCCTGCGCGCGGCCGCGCTGGCGATCGCGGGCACCGGCGGCGGCGGCCTGATCGCCGCCTGGGCCTTCGGCCAGAGCGCGCTGACCGACGACCGCGTGCCCGTCGACCTGCGCAACACGGCAGGCCTGCAGCTCGGCCTGCTCGTCGTCGTGATGCTCGGCCTGCTGGCGCTCATCGGCCTCGGCGTCGGCTTCGCGCGCGCCCAGCGCGCGCCGACGATCGCCCAACGCGACCGCGCCGGCGTCGCGCTGCTCGCCGCGCTCGCCCTCTGCGGGGTCGGCGGGATCGTGGCGCTGTCGCTCGGCGACAAGGGCCTGACGGGCTCGATCTCCGGCCGCTGGAATCAGCTCACGGACGCCTCCGCGCCGCTGCCGCGCAACGACAACAGCCGCCTCACGTCCGCGGGCAGCGTGCGCGCGCGCTACTGGGACGAGGCGCTGCGGATCTTCGAGGACAACCCCGGCGTCGGCGTCGGCGCGGGCGGCTACGCGACCGTCCGCAAGCGCTACCGCACGGCCGACCCGGCGGTGCGCCACGCGCACGGCTATGTCGTGCAGACGCTCGCCGACCTCGGGCTGGCCGGGATCGCGGTCAGCCTCGCGTTGCTCGCCGCGTGGCTGGCAGGCGCGGCGCGCGCGACCGGCCTGCGCCGCCGCGACCGCGGCCGGCCCCACACCCCGGAGCGGATCGGCCTGCTGACGCTGGTGGCGATCGTGGTCGTCTTCGGCGTCTCCTCGACGGTCGACTGGACGTGGTTCGTGCCGGCCAACGCCGCCGTGGCGCTGCTCGCGGCCGGCTGGATCGCCGGGCGCGGACCGCTCGGCGCGCGCGGACGCGACCGCGACGATGGCGGCGAGCGTGCCTACGAGGTGGGCGCCCCGACGCTCGTCGAGCGCCTGCGCGCCGGCGCGCGCGAGCGCCCGCGCGCCATCTGCGCGACGGCCGCGGCGCTGCTCGTGCTCGCGACCGCGTGGACGGTCTACCAGCCCCAGCGCGCGGACACGATCGCGCAGAACTCGCTGGACACGCTGGCCACCGGCAACGCCGACTCAGCGCGCGAGCAGGCCCAGCACGCACGCGACGTCAACCCGCTTTCGCTGGACCCGCTCTACGCGCTGTGGACGATCGAGGCGGCGGCCGGGCGCAATTCCGAGGCGCGCCGCGCGTTGGAACAGGCGGTGCGCCTTCAGCCCTCCAATCCGGACCCGTGGACGCGACTTGCGCAATTCGAGTTGAATACGCTGCGGCGGCCGCAGGTCGCCCTGACGGCGATCCGGCCGGCGCTGTACCTCGACCCCCGCTCTTCTGACGCGGTGGCCGTGTTCCTTGCAGCGCAACGACAGATCGAGACCGCACCGTGACATCACTTCGCCCGCTCATCGCCGCCATCCTCGTGCTGGCGGCCTTCCCCTCATTCGCGCTCGCGTCCAAGACGCAGGAGTCGACGTTCCAGGACGACCCGATGCTGCTCGGCGAGCCGGCGCAGGTCGATTCGACGCTCGACCAACTGCAGGCCTTCGGCGTCGACCGCATCCGCGTGTCGGTCTTCTGGCGCCGCCTCGCGCCGGCCAACGACCAGGCGACGAAGCCGGCCTTCGACGCGACCGACCCGATCGGCTACAACCCCGAGCAGTGGGAGAAGTACGACAGCCTGATCCAGAAGGCGCAGGCGCGCGGGATCCTCGTGAACCTGAACATCACGTCGCCGGTGCCGCGCTGGGCGGCGGGCGAGGCGCCGCGCGCCGACATCCAGGAGACCTTCGGGCCCAACCCCGAGGAGTTCGGGAAGTTCGTGCGCGCCGTCGCGACCCGCTACAGCGGCACGTACAACGGGCTGCCACGAGTCGACTACTGGTCGATCTGGAACGAGCCCAACCAGGCCGGCTGGCTGACGCCGCAATGGGGGCCCGATCCCCGCAACGCCAGGAAGTTCGTCGAGGCGGCGCCGTCGCTGTATCGCAAGCTCGTCCAGCACGCCTGGCAGGGACTCGCCGACACCGGCCACGGCACGGACACGATCCTCATCGGCGAGACCGCCCCGCAGGGCGAGAAGCGTGACAAGGACATCACGCAGTCGATCGACGCGCTGGCGTTCATCCGCCGCATGTACTGCCTCGACGACAACCTCAACATCCTCAAGGGATCCGAGGCGCAGGTCCGTGACTGCCCCGGCGATGCGGCGAGCTTCGTCGCCCAGAACCCGGCCCTCTTCCGCGCCACCGGCTACGCCCATCACCCCTACGCGCTGCTGACGCCGCCGAGCCGGCGCTCGTCATGGCCCGACTGGGTCTCGATGTCCGACCTCAAGGTGCTCAGCCGCGAGCTCATGCGCATCTACCGCCGCTACGGCCAGAAGACGCAGACCAAGCGCGGCGTGCCGCTGTACCTCACCGAGTACGGCTACCAGACCAAGCCCGATCCGTTCGTCGCCAACGTCGTCTCGTTCGCGCGCCAGGCAGCGTGGATCAACCAGGCCGAGTACATCGCCTTCAAGAACCCCAACGTCCGCACGCTGAGCCAGTTCCTGCTCGTCGACGACGCGCCGGTCCCGGGCGAGAAGAACCCGCGCATCGCCTACCGCACGTTCCAGAGCGGCCTGCAACTGCTGACCGGCAAGCGCAAGCCGTCCTACAAGGCCTACATCACGCCGATCCACCTGCGGTCGACGCGTGTGCGGCGCGGGCGCTCGACGACGGTCTTCGGGATGACGCGCCCGGCAGCGCCGAACGCGCGCGTGCGCGTGCAGATCCAGTTCCGCGGGCGCGGCGCCAAGCGCTGGGTGACCAAGCAGCGGGTCACCGTCAAGGGCCCGCGCCACTACTTCCAGAAGCGCCTGCGCATCACGCGCACCGGCTACGTGCGGATCCTCTGGGCCAACGGCGCGAAGTCCGTCGCGAGCCGGCCCGTCGCGGTCACCGCAACGCGGCGGTAGCGCTCCAGCGGGCGCTGACCCCGCTCCCGGCGGGCGCGCCGTGCTTGACGTCGTACAGGGCGACGTCGGCCTCGTGCAGGAGGGCGGCCGCGGACTGCGAGCCGTCGAAGTGGCCCAGGCCGATCGAGTACGTCTGCCGCGTCGGGGCGGCCGCGAGCAGCCGCTTCAGCACCACCGCCGCGCCGCCGGCGTCGCAGTCGGGCAGCAGGATCGCGAACTCGTCGCCGCCGAGCCGGGCGATGACGTCGTCGGGGCGCAGCTGAGCGCGCAACGCGTCGGCCGTCTGCTCGAGCAGACGGTCTCCGCCAGCGTGACCGAACGTGTCGTTGAAGGCCTTGAAGTCGTCGAGATCGAGCATCGCGAGGGTCAGCGGCTCACCGGTCCGCCGCGCGCGTTGCAGCGCACGCTCGAGCTCGTCGGCCCAGGCGCGCCTGTTGGGCAGGCCGGTGAGGGGGTCGGTGTGCGCGAGCTCGGACAGGCGCGCCATGAGCTCGGCGCGCTCCTGGGCCTGGGCGCGGATACGGTCGACGAGGTCGTGCACCGTCACGCCGACGACCCCGGCGACGGATGCGAAGAGGATCACGACGAGCAGCCCGGCGTCGGGATAGGCCGACCCGCCGACGAGGATCACCGGCACCACGAAGAACGCGACCAGCGCGGCGAGCACGATCACGAGCTGGGGGCGCGTGCCGTAGAGCGCAAGCCACAGGACGGGCAGCAGGGCGAGGGCGCCGACGCCGAGGTTCGTCCCGCCCGCCGCGTTGCGCAGGACCGCCAGCGCCACCATGTACAGCAGCGGCGGCAGGATTCGCGTCCAGCGCGGCAGCCGGGCCCAGTCGGCGAACATCGCGGTGGCGCCGACGAGCGCCGTGAGCACGATCGAGAGCACGAGCTGGTCCACATGCCACTGCGCCTCGGGCAGGGCGATCAGGGCGTACGGAAGACACCCCACCGCGGCGAACGGGGCGAGTCGCCGGCCTCGCCGACCGAGGGGCACCGGATGGTTGCGCACCAGATGGTCATCGGCCGCAGCGAGCCGATCGTGACCGTGGACGCCGGTTGCTCGGCTATCCGGCCGCGACGGGGGTGCCCGCGCCGTCGACGAACTCCGCCGGCAGCGCACCGGGGCCGCCCATCTGGCGCACGCTGATGAGCAGCTGCTCGTACTCGTCGGTGACGGCGTCCCAGGAGTAGCGCCGCGCGCGCTCGCGCGCCCGTGAGCGGAAGCGCTCGACGAGCTCGGGCTCGTCGAAGAGCCGCTCGAGCTGCGCCGTCAGCGACGCCACGCCCTCCTTGCCCGAGAACGTCAGCCCGGCGTCGCCGACGGTCTCGACGTTCGGGGCGTGGTCGTTGACGAGCACGCAGTTGCCGGCGGCGAGCGCCTCGAGGATGACCGGATGGGTGCCGCCGACCTCGGTCGGCGCGCAGAAGACGTAGGCGTGGCGCTGCAGCTCCCAGTAGCCGCGCCCGAAGACGTAGCCGGGGAAGATCACGCGCGGATCGCCGGCGCGCTGGACCTGCTTGATGTAGTCGTGCGCGTACGGGGCGCCGCCGACGACGACGAGCTTCATCCCCTTCGCGCGCTCGCTGGAGATGCGGCTGAACGCCTCGACGAGCACGTGCGGGTTGTTCTCGGGCTCCAGGCGCCCGACGAACAGGACGTACTTGCGCGGCTGCAGGCCGAGCCGGTCGAGCGTGTCGGTGCCCTCGTGGCCGGGATCCTCGACGCCGTAGGGGACGACGCCGATGCGGCGGCCGTAGCGCTGCTCGAAGATCTCGGCGACGGCGTGCGAGTCGGTGATCGCCGTGTCGGCCCAGCGCGGCGCGTTGCGCTCGGCGAAGCGCAGGTAGGCCTTGGCGAGCGCGGGCCACTTCGAGCGGTCGGAGTCCAGGCCGTCGACGTTGATGACCGTCGGGATGCCGGCACCGCGGGTGACGAGGCACATCGGGCTGTTGCCGGCGATGAAGAACAGCGCGACGTCGGGCCGCAGCCGCCGGGCGCAGTGCAGCGACGAGAGGAACGTGTGCGTGAACGTGTCGAGGTACTTGTTGCGCACCGCCGGGATGTGCACGAGGCGCGCGCCCTTGTGCTCCTTCAGGCGCCGGTCGACGACGTGCGGGCGGCAGTAGACGACGACCTCGTGGCCACGATCGGTGAGCCGGCTGGCGAGCTGCTCGGCGGCCGTCTCGAAGCCGCTGTAGGACGCCGGGATGCCGCGCGTGCCGAGGATCGCGACCCTCATCGGTCGGCGGCGTGGTCGCGGCGGTCAGGCATCCTGTGCCAGCGTATAAGCCTCGATGTGAGCGCGCGCCGTGGCGCGCCAGGAGAACGCCGCCGCGCGGTCGCGCCCGAGCGCGGCGAGCTGCGCCCGCAGCGCGGGCTCGGCGGCGACGCGAGCAAGCTCGTGCGCGAGCGCGCCGGCGTCGTAGGGATCGACGTACAGGACCGCATCGGCGCAGGTCTCCACGAGCCCCGGGGAGCGGGCGGCGATGACCGGCACGCCGGCCTGCATCGCCTCCAGCGGCGTCAGGCCGAAGCCCTCGTGCAGCGCGGGGTGCACGAGCGCCGCCGCGCCGCCGAGCAGCGCGGCGAGATCTGGCCGCGGCTCGCAGCGCACTCCGTCCTGCTGCGCCTGCGCACTGCCCGCGAGGACGAGGTCGAGCGCGCCTTCGCCGGCCTGCACCCGGTAGCGCGCGTGCGCATCGAGCAGGAGCGCGAGGTTCTTGCGCGGCTCGTCGTCGCCGACGTAGACGAAGTGCTCGGCGCGCTCGGCGCGCACGTCGAGCTCCTGGCCCGGTCCGTGCGCGGCGACGACGACCCGGCCACCGTCCACGCCCCAGCGCGCCAGCGCGTCGCGTCGCGTCGTGTGCGACACGCAGACCACGGCGTCGGCCGCGCGCGCGGCGCGGCGGTGGGTGAGCGACGACCAGCGCCGGAACGCGGGCGTGAAGTGCTCGGGCAGCCGCTCGAAGGCGAGGTCGTGGACCGTGACGACCTGCGGGCAGGGCGCGCGGCGGGCGAGCGCCGGCAGCGGATGGTGCAGCACGTCGGCGTTCGCCTCGCGAGCTGCGCGCGGCAGCGCGACCTGCGTCCACCACGCGTCGTGCGCGAGGTTGCGCGCGCTGCCGACACCGCCGCCCGCGGGCGGCGGGCGGCGCTCGTCCGCCGCCTCGACGACGTCGACGCCCTCCTCGCGCAGCGCGCCGCTCAGGCGCTCGAGGTAGACGGCGGTGCCGCTCGGTCCGCGCAGCGCATAGGTCATGTCGAGCAGGACGCGCATGCCGAAGGGTCAGCCGCGGACCGCGCGCGCGAGGATCGTGCTGCGGATCCCGAACCGCCCACCGGCCGGGGCCACCTGGGCGACATCGAAGCCCAGGTCGTCGAGCAGCCGCCCGAGCGTCACCGGCGAGAAGAAGCGCAGATGGTCACTGCGCGGGTCGAAATGACGCTGGAAGGAGCGCGGGCTGAGCGCGAGGCGCAGCATCGTCAGCGGGCCGTGGTGGGGCGTGGAGAGCAGCAGCACGCCGCGCGGGCGCAGCACCCGCCGCACCTCCGACAGCCACGGCGCGACGTCGGCCACGTGCTCGACGACCTCGCCCGCCCAGACGAGGTCGACGGCATTGTCCTGGACCGGCAGTGGCTCGCCTGCGCGCCACAGGCGGGCGTCGAGGTCCGGCACCCGCTCGCGCGCCCGGCGCAGCGCCTCGGCGGCGACGTCGACCGCGATCATGTGCGCCCCCCGCTTCTCGAGCGCCGCGCTGAACTCGCCCGCGCCGCAGCCCAGGTCCAGCACCGTCGCGCCGCGCGGCACCTGGGGCAGCAGCCAGCCGAGCCGCAGCGCGAGCTCCTCCGGCACCGCCTCGTCCGGCACGGCCTCCCAGATCGCGTCGTGCAGGGGGCTCACCACGAACCCAAGTCTCGCAGCGGCCCGCTCCCTGCGAGGATCGCGGTGTGAGGATCCTTGCCATATGCGCCGTCGCCCACCCCGGCGGCGCGGAGATCGGGCTGCTGCGGCTGGCCAAGCGGCTGCTCGCCCGCGGGCACACCGTGACGCTCGCGACGCCCGCCGCCGGGCCGCTCGACGACGCCGGCCTGCCGATCGTGCGGCTCGCGCTCGGCGGACTGGACCGCGGCGCCGGCGCGCGCGCCGCGGCGAGCTTCCCGCGCGCGCGCCGCCTGGCCGCGCAGTACGACCTCGTCTACCTCAACGGCACGGTCGCCGGGCGCCTGCTGCCGGCGCTGCGCGGTCATCGCAGCGTGCTGCACGTGCACGACATCGTCGACCGCGTGCCGCGCTTCTGGTCGCTGGCAAGCGCCGTCCTCGCGGACTCCGGCGCGGTCGCCGAGCGCCTGCCGGGCCTGCCCGCGCACGTCGTCTACTGCCCGGTCGAGCTCGAGGTGCCGCCCGCGCCGGCGCCGTGGTCGCCCGACGCCGAGGGCGCCCCGCGCCGCCCGGTCGTCGGCTTCGTCGGCCGGATCGAGCCGCGCAAGGGCCCGCTCGACCTCGTCCGCGCAGCCCCCGCGATCCGCGCGGTCGCGCCGGACGCCCGGATCGTCCTCGTCGGCGAGGACCCCTACGACAGCGCGCCGGAGTACGCCCGCGAGGTGCGCGAGTCGCCCGCCGTCGAGCACATCCCGTGGGTGCCCGACGGCGCGGCGGTCATGCGCCACCTCGACGTGCTCGTCGCGCCCTCGCGCCAGGAGCCCTTCGGCACCGTGCTCGCCGAGGCGATGGCGGCGGGCACCCCGGTCGTCGCGACGCGCGTCGGCGGCCTCGCCGAGGTCGTCGTCGACGGGGTGACGGGGCGGCTCGTGTCGCCCGGGCGCCCGCAGGAGCTGGCGGCGGCCGTGCTCGAGGTGCTCGCCGCGCGCGAGCGCATGGGCGCCGCGGCGCGCGAGCACGCCCAGCGCTTCGGCGCCGACGCCTACGCCGACCGCGTCGAGGCGATCCTGCTCGCGGCCGCCAGGATGCCGTCGGCGCGCGCATGAGGGTCACGTTCGACAGCCGCCCGGCGCAGGACCCGCGCGGCATCGGCCGCTACGCGAGCTGCCTGCTCGCCGGGCTGCGCGAGACCGCGGCAGGCGACGACGAGATCGTCGAGGGCCATCGCCCGCGTCGTGGCGAGCCCTACCACGCACCCTGGATCGACGGCGCGCTGCTGCGCCCGCCCGGCCCGCAGGTCGTGACGTTGCACGACGTCGTCCCGCTCAAGCGCCGCAGCGAGTACCTGCGCACCGGGATCCGCTTTCGCATGCGCTACCTCGCCGTCCAGCGCTCGGCGCGCGTGATCGTGCCGACCGCGGTCGTCGCCGACGAGGTCGCCGAGCACGTCGGGATCGACCCCGAGCGCATCGTCGTCATCCACGAGGCGCCCGCGCCCGCGATGTACGAACGCGGCGCGGAGGAGATCGCCGCCGCGCGCACGCGCTACGAGCTTCCCGACGACTATCTGCTCTGGGTCGGCGGGCTGCAGACGCCCGACCCGCGCAAGCGCGTCGCCGCGCTCGCCCGCACGCCGCACGAGCTGCCGCTCGTGCTCGTCGGCGCGACGAAGCCGTGGGCGCACGAGTTGCCCGGCGTCACGCTCACCGGCTACGTCCCAGACGACGACCTGGCGGCGATCTACTCGGGCGCACGCGCGCTCGTCTTCCCCTCCGACGACGAGGGCTTCGGCCTGCCGACGGTCGAGGCGCTGGCCTGCGGCACGCCCGTCGTGGCGACGGACATCCCGGTGCTGCGCGAGGTGCTCGGCGACCGCGCGACGTTCGTCGACGCGGGCGACCTCGAGGGCCTGCTCGCGGCCGGCGCCGCGGCGGCGCGGCCGGCGCCGGCGGCGCCCGGGTGGAGTTGGGCGGACGCCGCGCGCGCGACGTGGCAGGTCTACCGCGACGTCGCCGGCTGACCCGGCGCGACGACCAGGCCCGGATACGGCGCGCGACCCGTGCCGCGCGCCGTCTCCAGGAGCTGCGTCAGACGCCGGCGGGAACCCGCTCGCGTTCCGGCTCGGTGGCCGGCAGCGTGATCTCCTTCTCCCACTCCTCGCGGAGGCGGTCGAAGAGGTCCCAGTCGAGGTCGCCCTTGGGCTCGGGCTGCTGCTCGACGCGGCGAGCCCAGGCCGGGATCTCGAACGGCTCGTCGTCGCTCGGGGTCGGGTCAGGCTCGACGAACTCGTCGGCCGGGTCGTCGTCGTCAGGCTCGGTCGCGAGGAACCAATAGCCCAGCGATCCCAGCGCGAGCATGCTGACGACGCCCACGACCAGGGCGATCGGCCCCAGGCCGAGGCCGAACAGCAGCCCGGAGGCCGGGCAGGTGACGGCCCACGTCACGCCGGCCCGCAGCGGATAGGGATCGTCGAACGATCCTCGGATCATCTCCACCAGCAACCAGGTCAGACCGGCGGCGAAGAGGACCAGCGGTACAGCAAAGCCGTCCATAAGCGATTTCCCCTGTCGTGTTTGCCCCCCTGCTACCCAGAAAGTCTGGCATAGCCATAACGGCGGGCAACAGGGACATCGGGATGCAATCGCGCGCGGCCGTCAGGACAGGTCGTCCAGCAGCGCCCGCGCGGCGTCGGTGCCGAGCCGCACGCTGTAGTTCGTCCCCCGGTCCTCGGGATAGATCTGCGTGGTGTTCGCGAGCACGAGCCCCGGGACGCCGGTCTGCAGCGGCGGGATGCGGCGGTGGTAGCCGACGGTCACGATCGGCTGCGCGGCCGGCTCGCGATGCAGCCAGCGGGCCGTGATCCAATCCGGTGAGAACTCCGGCTGGACCTTGCGCAGGCCCGGCAGGTAGGCGGCGAGCAGCTCCTCGGGGCTGAGCGCGAGCAGCGGATCGCCCGGCGCGAGGTAGTTGGCGACGTAGAGGAAGCGGCGCCCGCCGTAGCGCTTGGGCGAGATGAAGTTCGTGTGCTCGACGAGGCCGACGAACGGCACTTCGGGATCGGCGATGTTCGTCCAGTAGAACGGCGAGAAGCGGCGGTCGAGCTCGAGCAGCAGGCACAGCGCGGTGTGGTACTCGGTCGCCTGCAGCCGACCGAGGTAGTCGTCCCCGATCGCGTTGCGCAGGTCGTCGTCGAGCAGCGCGCCGAAGACATCGCTGGGGACGGTGGCGACGACGGCGTCGTAGCGGTCCTCGCGACCGCGATCGGGCGCTGCGGCGAACGCGCGCGGGTCATGGCCCGCGCGAAACGAGCCGGGCGCCCCGCCGGTGACGTGAAACGTGCCGTCCTCGCCCGCGCGCCGCAGCGCCATCGCCGGGCGGTCGATCAGCACGCGCCCGCCGCCCGCCACGATCGCGTCGCGCAGGGCGTCGAACAGCAGCTCCCAGGAGTGCGACGGGTAGCCGAGCTGCTCGTGGCGCGCCTCGTCGCCCTCCAGCTGGCGGCGCAGCGTCAGCTTGCTCCACAGCCACGCCATCGAGATGTCCTCCGCGCGCTCGCCGAACTTGCCGCGCAGCAGCGGCCCCCAGATCTTGCGCCACGGCCCGCGCCCCATCCGCTTCTCGATCCACTCGCGCGCGGTGATCGACTCGAACGGCGCCACGTGCTTGGCGCGCTTCTGCAGCAGCAGCACCGCGAGGCCCATGCGCAGGCGCGCGGGCGGCGACAGCGGGCCGAAGCGCAGCAGGTCCAGCGGCGTGTTGAACGCCCACTGGCGCCCGTCGACGAAGAACGCCATCGACGACGGATGCCACTCGAGCTCGTCGCCCATGCCGAGCTCCTCGTAGAGCGCCACGATGTGCCGGTCGCTCGTGAAGAGATGGTGGTAGTAGCGCTCGAGCAGGTCGCCGCCGCCGACGTCGAGCGTCGCGGCCTGGCCGCCGAGGCCGGGCCAGCGCTCGTAGACGTCGCAGACGTGGCCCTCCTGCGTGAGGCGGTACGCGCAGACAAGCCCGGCCACCCCCGCGCCGAGGACCGCGACCCTCATGCCGCGCGCACCAGGGCGCGCATGCGATGCAGGCCGCCGTAGCCGGCGATCAGCACGACGAGGCCGATCAGCGTGATCGGAACGGTCACGACGAAGCGCAGCAGCAGCACGTAGGAGAGCGCCTGCGCGCCGCTGTAGCTCAGCGCCCGCACGCCGAAGACGACCGCCGCGTCGAACGTCCCGACGTAGCCCGGCCCGCTGGGCACGAGCGCGAACATCGACGCCAGGCCCATCAGGTAGCCGACCTCGAGCACCCCGAGGTCGAGGCCGACCGCACGCGCCGTCAGCCACCACGCGACCCACTCCAGCGCCCAGACGACGAACGTGATCGCGAGCAGCTGCATGCCGTGGTTGGAGCGCAGGTTGCGCGTCGCCTCGGCCATCGGCGCGAGGAAGGCCAGCACGCGCGTGAGGTGGCCGCGGCGGTGCAGGATCCAGCCGCCCGCGGCAGCGACGACGACGAGGCCGGCGACGAGCAGCGCCGCGAACACGAGCCGCCCGGCGGACGGCGTGTCGATCCCGCCGAGCACACCGTAGGCGAGCACGACGAACAGCCCGAGCAGCACGACGACGTCGAGCACGCGCTCGGCGACGACCGTGCCGATCGCGGTGCGCGCGTCGGTCTGCGCGCGCGGCGCGACGAGGACGACGCGCAGGGCGTCGCCGGCGCGCGCGGGCAGGACGTTGTTGCCGAAGTTCGCCACAGCGACGAGACCGTAGGCGTCCCGGCGGCGCGGCGCGGCGCCGTTGTAGCGCAGCAGCTCATACCAGCGCTCGGCGCGCACGGCGTAGCCCGCGAGGTAGAACGCGATCGCGCCCCCGAACTCGGCGATCCGGCCCGGCGAGTCCGGCAGCGCGGGCTGCTCCTGCTGCAGCGCCCAGAGGACGACCCCGGCGAGTGCCGCGATCGAGATCGTCGCTCCGAGCGCCGTCAGCGCTCGCTGCCGCCGGATGCCGCTAGGCGGGGGTGCGCTGGCGCTCATCCTCGGCCGCGGTCACGTTGGTCCGCTCGCGCACGACGTACAGCGGCCGCCGCTTGACCTCGTCGTAGATGCGCCCGACGTACTCGCCGATCATGCCGATCGCCATCAGCTGGATGCCGCCGAGCAGCAGGACGGCGACGACGGTCGTCGTCACGCCGGGGACGAACTCTCCGAAGATGCGGAAGATGATCGCGACCGGGACCGCGAGGAACGCGAGCATCGCGATCGCGAAGCCGATCACGGTCGCGAGCTGCAGCGGGACGTTGGAGAACGACGCGATCGCATCGAGCGCGAAGTGGACCATCTTGCGGATCGGGTACTTTGTCTTGCCGGCCTGGCGCGCCTCGCGGCTGTAGGGCACCGAGGTCTGGGTGAAGCCGACCCAGGACGTCATCCCGCGCAGATAGCGGTTGCGCTCGCGCATCGTCAGCAGCGCGTCGAGAGCGCGCCGGTCGAGCAGGCGAAAGTCGCCGGAGTTCGCCGCCAGCGGGACGTCGGAGACCTTGCCCATGATGCGGTAGAACCAGTCCGCGGTCTTGAGCTTGAAGCGCGACTCGCCCTCGCGGTCGGTGCGCGTGGCGTAGACGACGTCAGAGCCCGCGCGCCAGTGCTCGAGCATCGTCGGGACGAGCTCGGGCGGGTCCTGCAGGTCGGAGTCGATCATCACGACGACGTCGCCGGAGGCGTGGTCGAGGCCCGCTGTGATCGCCGTCTGATGGCCGAAGTTGCGCGACAGCGTCACGATCTTCACACGCTCGTCGGCGCGCGCCGCGGCGGCGAGGATCGCGCCGGTGCCGTCCTGAGATCCGTCGTCGACGACGACGAGCTCCCACGGCAGGCCGTCGAGCGCCGCACGAACGCGATCGATGAACGCTTGCGCCGTGCCCTCCTCGTCGAGCATCGGCGCGACGATGCTCAGCAGGCCCAGATGCCGTTCGGCCACGGCGTTGATCGTAGTCGTGTGGTTCGGGCCGTGGATTCACAGGGCAGAGCACTCGCCTAGGCTGCGGCGCGTGACCCGCTGTGCAGCATGCGACGCCGCCGACCTCGTTGCACACCTCAAGGTGGCCGGCGACGCCGGCCCGGACGGCCTGATCCCGACGACCGACAGGTTCGGCACGGCGCTCGCCGACATCGTGCGCTGCACCGCCTGCGGGCACCGCCAGACCGAGCCGATGCCCGCCGACGCGGTGCTCGAGAGCGCCTACGCCGACGCCGCCTCGGAGGACTACGTCGCCGAGCAGGCCGGCCAGCGCGAGACCGCGCGGCGCGCGCTGCGGCGCATCGAGGCGCTGCTGACGCCGGTCCCGATCCCGCCCACCAACGGCGGCCCGCGCCACCGCACGCTGCTCGACCTCGGCTGCTGGGTCGGCTTCCTGCTGTCCGAGGCCGTCGCGCGCGGCTGGGATGCCGCCGGCGTCGAGCCGTCGGGGTACGCGTCGGCGTACGCCCGCGACGAGCTCGGCCTCGACGTGCGCACGGGCGACCTCTTCACGACCGACCTGCCGCTGCACCACTACGACGCGATCGTCATGGGCGACGTCATCGAGCACCTGCCGCGCCCGGGCGAGGCGCTGGACCGGATGGCCGAGCTGCTGCGGCCCGGCGGGATCGCCTGGATGGCGCTGCCCGACGCGGGCAGCGTCGTCGCGCGCGGCATGCGGGCGCGCTGGTGGTCGGTGATCCCGACGCACGTGCAGTTCTTCACGCGCAACTCGCTGCGCACACTGCTGGAGCGCCACGGCTGGACGGTGCTGGAGATCTCCAGCTCGCCGAAGGCCTTCAGCGTGCGCTACTACCTCGAGCGCGTGGGCGGCTACTCGCCCGGGCTGGCGCGGCTGCTCGTGCGCGGCGCGCGGGCGGTGCGGCTGGCCGACCGGATGTGGGCGCCGGACTTCCACGACCGGATGGCGGTGATCGCGCGGGCGCCGGAGGCGCCGTCGGACCCCGCCTCCGACTCCGAGGAGGCGTAAGGTCGTGGACCTCGGGCTCGACGGCCGCGTAGCGCTCGTCACCGGCGCGTCGCGTGGGATCGGCCGCGCGATCGCCGACGCGCTCGAGGCCGAGGGTGCGCTCGTGGCGCGCGCGTCGCGAAGCTCCGCCTACGGCTTGGACAGCGCCGACCTCGACGGCGTCGACGGGCTCGTCGACGCGGTCGAGAGCGACCTCGGCCCGATCGACGTCTACGTCTCGAACACCGGCGGGCCGCCACGCTCGCAAGACGCGCTGTCGATCCCGGTGCAGGAGTGGGAGGCGGCGCACCGCGCGCTCGTGGTCTCGCCGATGTTGATCCTGGCGCGGCTCGTACCGGGCATGTGCGAGCGCGGCTTCGGCCGCGTGCTCGCGGTGTCGTCGAGCACCGCGCGCGAGCCGATCCCGGGCCTGCAGCTCTCGACCGCCAACCGGCCGGGCCTGCTGGCGGCGTTCAAGCAGCTGGCGCGCGAGCACGCCGCGCACGGGGTGACGTTCAACGCCGTCCTGCCGGGGCGGATCGCGACCGACCGGCTGGCGTCGGGCTACGGCGGTCTGGACGTCGCGCAGGAGGTCGCGCGCACGGAGGTGCCGGCGGCGCGGCTCGGCACGCCGGAGGAGGTCGCCGCCGCCGCGGTATTCCTCTGCTCGGCGCGGGCGAGCTACGTGACGGGCCAGTCGCTGCTCGTCGACGGCGGGCTCACGCGCTCCTGGTAGAGGGACGGCCACGAGCTCTCGCGCCAAGAGACCGCTACTTAAGTATTTACTTGTCTATACTCCCCTCCTCGTAAGCAAGGAAAGGAGGGCTGGTCATGACCACCGAGCCCACATCGAAGGACAAGCAGATCACCATCGAGGTCCCCGAGGAGCGTGTCGCGGAGTTCTACGCGTTCTACGGGCGCTTCCTCGCCGGACCCGGCCGCCGCGGCGGCCGCCGCGGCGGACCCCACCACCGTGGCCATCGCTGCGGCGGGCACCACCACAGGCCGGCCGACGAGACCGCCGTGCCCGAGACCGGGACGCAGACGGCCTGATGGCCGACAAGCAGATCACGGTCGCCGTGCCGCAGGAGCGCGTGCCGGAGTTCTACGTCTGGTTCGCGAGCTTCCTGGCCGGCGAGCCCGGCGCGCCGCCCTGGGGCGGCCGCCGCGGTCGCGGCCGCGGGCCCGGCGGCATGGGCCCACGGCATCACGGCTTCGGCGAGCCGGCCGCCTGGTCGGCCGCCGACGCCGAGCCCGCGGCCTGGCTGTACGGCAAGCTCGCCCCGCCCGCCCGCGCGCTGTTCGACCTGCTGATCGACGCGCCCGGCGAGCGGATGTCGGGCAACGACATCGCCGCCCGGCTCGGGCTGGAGAAGGGGGCGCACGGCGTCGCCGGCATCCTCGCCTGGCCGGGGCGCTACTCGCGCAAGCTCGGCCGCCAGCTGCCGCTCGCCACCGAGGGCCGCGAGGACGGCGGAACCGACTACTTCATGGAGCCCGCCGTCGCCGAGCTGTTCGCGGCCGCGCAGAGGACGGCGGGGTAGGTCAGCAGCGGGCGCAACTCGGCAGCCGTGGCGGCGGGGCGCTCGACGACGTCGCCGTAGGTGAAGGCGAGATGCCTGGTGCGCCGTTGCCGGGCGATGTCGGTCTCGAAGGCCTGGCGGGTGGCGTGGTAGCGGTAGCCGAGCAGCTCGATCGTGAGGTCGAACTGCGGCCAGTGGCAGTCGACCTTGTGTTCTTCGAGGTTGATGTTCGTGCGCGGCAAGGGGAGGTCGTGCGTCGTCAGCAGGACGAGGAAGGCGTCCTCGAGCATCGAGAGCGTGATGTCCGATCCGAGCGCGCGGCGCAGCCTGTTCGCACCGGGCTTGTGCGGGTTGCGGGCGATGCATTGCTCGATGCGGTCGGGGCCGCACTCGTGGCGCACCCAGGCCTCGTGACACATGCGGGCGAGCTCCTTGGGCTTCGTCGCGCGGGCGAGGTCGAGCAGGATCCGCGGGATCGTCGTGATCGGGATGTCGTCGAGTGTGGAGTGGTCGAGCACGTGCAGCGTGTGGACGCGGTGGATGATGATGCCCGGGCGACGGCGATGGGCGGTCGTCGGGACGGTCACCTCGGGCGACGGCGACATTCGCCACGGCCAGATGCCGAGCGCGTACGCGGCGGCTCGATGGCTGAGAACCGCGCCGTCGCCGGCCGCGAGCACGGCAGACAGGTAGCGGCCACGCGGCGATGCGTCGGGATGACCGAGCGTGAACACCCCTCTGTGCTCACGTCGCAGGCGCCCGTCGACCACCCAGCGCTTGACTCGATCCGGATCGACACCGGCCGCCCTCAACTGGTCGAACGTGATCCGGCCGTACTGCCCGCCGGCGACCTGCGCGACTCTGGCAGCTGAGGGGCGCATATGACCCTTGAGGTGCCGCGACCCCGGAGTTCGCCCCCGCCCTACGACAGCGTGGCACCGCCGGGGCGGATACCGCACCTGCGGTGCCATGACCCTGCCGCGCGGGTCGCCGGGGCGCTGATCGGGCACCCTGCACGGCATGACCCAACGACTCGACAGCACCGTCGCCCTCATCACCGGCGCCAGCAGCGGGATCGGCGAGGCGACCGCGCGTGAGCTTGCCGCCCGTGGCGCGGCCGTCGCCATCGCCGCGCGGCGCAGCGACCGGCTCGGCGCGCTCGAGCAGGAGATCCGGGAGACGGGCGGTACCGCGATCTCGATCCAGACCGACGTCACCGACCAGGAGCAGGTCGAGGCGATGGTGAAGCACACCGTCGACAGCCTCGGCCGCCTGGACATCGTGATCAACAACGCCGGCCTGATGCTGCTCGGCCCGATCGAGGACGCGCCCACGCAGGAATGGGATCGGATGATCGACCTCAACCTCAAGGGCCTGCTCTACGTCGCGCACGCCGCGCTGCCGCACCTTCTCCAGGCCGCGGAGCAGGCGCCTCGCCACGTCGCCGACATCGTCAACATCAGCTCCGTCGCGGGCCGTGTCGCGGGCAGGAACGCCGGCGTGTACAACCTCACGAAGTTCGGCGTCGGCGCGTTCAGCGAGTCGCTGCGCCAGGAGGTGACGGGCCGCCACGTGCGCGTCTCGCTCGTCGAGCCCGGCGCCGTCGACACCGAGCTGCCCGGCCACAACCGGCCCGAGATCCAGGACATGCTGCTCGGCCGCATCGGCGACATCGAGCGCCTCGAGTCCGAGGACATCGCCGACGCGATCGCCTACATCGTCACGCGGCACCGGCGCACGTCGATCAACGAGCTGCTGATCCGCCCCACCGAGCAGGAGCGCTGACGCTCACCGCCGCGCGCGCAACCCGAACGGCGCCCGCACCCCGCGCGTGCGCTTGGCCTGCACCACCGCCCGCCGGCGCCGCGCCGCCGGCACGCCGCGCGCGGCACCCCAATAGGCGCGCAGCAGATGGCGCTCGCGCAGCAGCACGTGTCCCAGCGCGAGCACCTCGTACAGGACGATCCGGTGCAGGTCGCCGCGCACGTCCGCCCACGAGTCGTTCTTGACCATCATCAGCAGCCGGTTGCGGAACTGCAGTCGCCGGTGCGCCTCCGGCAGCCCGTCGCGCGTCGTCGGCGAGTAGAAGCGCATGTGCCAGGCCACGGCGCGCGGCTCGTACATCGAGCGCCAGCCGAGCAGCCGTGCCCGCCACGCGAGGTCGACGTCGGAGGCCCACAGCTCGAGGTCCTCGTCGAGCACCTCACCGCCGACGGCGCACGCGTCGAGCACCTCGCGGCGGTACAGCACACACGCGCCGTCGCCGCCGAACACCTCCGCCGCCTCCAGATATCCACTGGCGGGCTCGTCGTGACCGACGAGCCCGTTCTTGCGGCGCCGGTCGATCACCATGCCGACCGCGTCGAGCCGGTCGAGCCGATCGCCGGCCTCCATCCCCGTCGCCCGCACGAGCCGCGGCGCGACCGATCCCACCCCGCGCTGCGACAGCCGTGGCCGCGCGGCCGCCAGGAAGCCGGAATCCAGCACGCAGTCGGCGTTGAGCAGCAGCACCGCGTCGCCCTCCGTCGCGACGATCCCCGCGTTGATCGCCGCCGCGTAGGAGACCCGCGCGCGCAGCCCGAGCACGCGCGCCCCGCAGGCCTCAGCCACCGACCGCGTCAGATCCGTACACGCGTTGTCGATGACGACGACGTCGGCACCGGGCTGCGCCACCGCCGCCGGCAGCGAGTGCTCGAGCAACGCGGCCTCGTCGACGCTCAGCACGAGCACCGTCGTGCGCTGCAGCGGCTCGCTCATCGCCGACGGGCGCCGGCCGGAACCCTCACGTCAGCAGCTCCTCGTAGACCGCGACGGTCAGCGCCGCGGTGCCCTCCCACGACAACCGCGCGGCCCGCGCCAGCCCGAGCTTCGCCAGCTCCGCATGGCGCGCACGATCGCCGACGACGCCGCGGATCGCCGCCGCCATCTCGCCGACGTCGAGCGGGTCGAAGTACGCCGCCGCGTCGCCGCCGGTCTCGGGCAGCGCCGTCGCGCGCGCCGCGACGACCGGCACGCCGCGCGCCATCGCCTCCACGATCACGAGCCCGAAGCCCTCGTACAGCGACGGGTGGACCAATGCGTCCGCACCACGCATCAACGCGTCCAGGCGCGCGTCGGAGAGATAGCCCGTCAGCCGCACCGGCTCGCCGCCGGCCGCCTCGCGCACCCGCTCGGCCTCGGGCCCGCTGTCGACGCCCGCCAGCACGAGCCGGTGCTCGAGTCCCTCCTTGCGCAGCTGGCGAAACGCGTGCACCAGCCGCATGAGGTTCTTCTTCGGCCGCAGGTCGCCGACGGCGAGCAGGTAGGGACCGTCGTCGGGCATCGCCTCCGCGCCGATCGGCAGCGACGGGGCGTTGGGGATGATCCGCACGCGCGCCTCGTCGACGCCGTAGCGGCGCACGACGTCGGCCGCGGTGTAGCCCGAGACGCAGATCACGCGTTGCGCCGAGCGTGCCGCGCGACGCGTGAACGTGCGGTACTTCCAGCCCGTGCGCCTGGAGAAGTCGTCGGGAAAGACCTCGAACGCGAGGTCGTGGACCGTCACGACGCCCATGCAGGGGCGCGCCAGCGGCAGGAAGCAGTTGGGTGCGTGGACGAGGTCGGCCTGCTCGCGCCGCAGCCGGATCGGCAGCTCGATCTGCTCGAAGAGGACCTCGGGCCCACGCCCCCCCTGCTTGATCACGTGGAAGTCCAGATCGGGGTGGGCGGGCAGCGCATCGACGAGCTCGCGCACGTAGCGGCCCCATCCGCGCAGCTGCGGGTCGAACGCGTCGCGCGCATCGATGGCGACGATCGGCACCGAGGAACCTTCTCACGCTGGGGTGCGCGGACGCGGAGCGGTGCCTGTGAAACCGTGGTGCCCAACGGCCAGAAAACTGGGGTGCGCACGTGCTGCGCAACGACGATCGCAAGCGGGCGATTGTCGTTGGTCTCCGCGACGTATGTGGCTGCGAACGCCGACGATCGGCCTGCTCGCCGTGGCGGCCCAGTCGGCCGCCCCGGACGCTCCCGCCACCGCGCGGTCGTCACCTCGACCGATCCCCCCGATCTCGGTTCACCTCTATGCGCAGCGGCTCATCCACGGCAGCTCGGCGGCGTGCTACCACGGCTTTGGCGGACAGACCGTGTGGGTCACCGTCGACGGAGTGAGCTCCAACCAGATCGCGTGGTGAGGCGCGACGCGGCTGCCGGTCCAACGCGGCGCGCGCGCACGCCGGTGGCGTCGCGGCGCGGCTCCTGCGCCGTTACCCTCCGCCGGCATGCGCCGCCGGAACCTCACGCTCGCGGTCGCGGTTCTCGCCGTTGCGACACTGCAACACGCGCGGCCTGACGATCGCGCCGTGGCGCAGACGTCGCCGGCGGTGATGGCGTCGTACTCGGTCTCCACCGACGTGCGGACGATGAAGGTGCGCGGCAGGCGCGCCCTGGTCGTGCGCAGCGTGACGGTGACCGGCGTGCGCCGCTCGGTACAGCTGGGGATCCGCTGCAGGCGCTGCCCGCGGCTGCGCGGCTCGAAGACCCGCTTCAAGAAGACGGCGACGTCACGGCGCTACACGGGCGTGAACTGGGTGCTCCCCCGCGGGCGCGGGATCTCCGTCGACGCGATCGACGCCGGCACGCTGGGCCGCTGGACGATCCTCGGCCCGGGACGCAGGCAGCCCGGCAGGCTCGTCTTCAAGGGCTCGGGCTGCCTGCGCTCGAACGGGTCGCTGCAGCGCAGGCCGATCAGGTTCAGGCGGATCAGGTGCCCCGCCGGCACGACGCTGCCGGCGAGCGACAGCCCGGTGCCGACCACGCCGGTTGCGCCCGCTCCTGCTCCGCTGCCCGCCGCGCCGCCACCACCACCGCCACCGCCACCGCCACCGCCACCGCCGGCGCCACCGGCACCGCCGCCGGACCGGATCTGCTGCGGCGCAACGCTCCGCGGCGCGGCGGCCGACAAGATCATCTCCGCGAGCGACCGCTACGAGCTGCGCATGCAGCCCGACGGCAACCTCGTGCTCTATTACCGCGCGGTCAACCCCTTCCACGCCGTCTGGCAGTCCAACACGGACGGCACCGGCGCCGATCGCGCGGTCATGCAGCACGACGGCAACCTCGTGCTCTACCGCGCGAGCACGGCGATCTGGCAGAGCAACACCGACGGCTACCCCGGCGGGACGCTCGTCGTGCAGAGCGACGGCAACGTCGTCATCTACCAGGGCGGTGTCGCGCGCTGGGCGACCGGGACCGACGGGCAGACATGAGCGGCTCCGGCGGTCGCCTGCACCTGTTTCGCTCCGACGACCGCCGCTCCCCCGTCGAGCGCGGCCGGCGCCTCGCACTGCAGGCGCGCAGCCTCGCGCAGCTGCCGCGGCCGGTCGCCGGGTTCTGGCTGCGTGCGATGCGCCGCGCGCAGTCCGAGCGGGACACGTGGAGCATCGACGTCGCCTGCCGGCCGGCCGAGCTGCGCGTCCTGCTCGACACGCTCGCCGGCGCGCAGCGCGTCGCCGAGATCGGCACCGCCGCGGGCTGGACGACGTCCTGTCTCGCGCTCGCCCGGCCGGATCGCGAGATCCACTCGTGGGACGTCGAGGCGCACCCCGAGCGTGAGCGCTATCTCGGCCTGCTGTCGCCCGCCGACCGCGCGCGAGTGCACCTGCACGACCGTCCCGGCGGCCTCGGCCCGGCCGACCCGCCGCCCGTCGACGCGGTCTTCATCGACTCCTCGCACGAGTACGACGAGACCGTCGCGACATTCCGTACCTGGGAGCCGGCGGTCGCGCCGGGCGGGATCGTCGCCTTCCACGACTGGCAGGACGACGCCTACCCCGGCGTCACGGCGGCCGTCCGCGACCTCGGCCTCGCCGGCGAGGGCCGCGGGCACCTGTTCGTGTGGCGCAAGGGCGGCCGGTAGGATCCGTCGGGTCGTGCCTGAGGCAACGGAAGCCGCCATCGAAACCACGGAAGCTCGCCAGTCGAGGATCTTCGAGCTCCCGATCGAGCTCGGCCATCCCGACGAGCTGCTGCAGCGGATCGTCGGCTGGGTCGGCAGCGGCAAGCCGACACGGCGCGTGATGTACGTCAACGCGCACGTTCTCAACCAGTCGCGCGAGGACCCCGCGCTGCGCGTGGCGCTGGAAGGCGCCGACCTCGTCTACTGCGACGGCTACGGCGTGCGCCTCGCCGCGAAGGCGCTGAGCGCCGAGATCCCGCACCGCATGACGGGCGCGGACTGGATCTGGGACCTCGCGGCGCTCTGCGAGGCGCAGGACCGCTCCGTGTACCTGCTGGGCTGCGACCCCGGCGTCGCCGCCCAGGCCGGCCAGCGCCTGCGCCGCGCGCACCCCAAGCTGCGCGTCGTCGGCACGCACCACGGCTACTTCGAGATCGGCTCGGGCCACGACGAGCGCGTCATCGAGGACATCAACGCGTGCAAGCCCGACATCCTGCTCGTCGGCATGGGCACGCCGAAGCAGGAGATCTGGGCCCAGCGCACGGTCGACCGCGTCGACTGCGACGTGCTGTGGAGCGTCGGGGCGCTGTTCGACTTCGTCTCGGGCCGGGTGCCGCGCGCGCCGGCGTCGCTGTCGGACAACGGCCTGGAGTGGATCTTCCGCCTGGCGATCGAGCCCAAGCGGATGTGGCG
>JBBSLI010000017.1:0-96930 GCA_038255395.1 Solirubrobacterales bacterium | reverse complement strand
TGTGGCTCTCAAGGCTTGCGCCGCGCGCAAACTGCCCTCGCGGCCCAGGCTCGACAACGACAGCGCGTCAGACCACGAAGATCGCCTGCTCAGGCCAGCAAACCGAGCCGAGAGTCACCTACGATCACCCTCGGAGCCCCCACATCTGGCTACAACCGCGGCTCGAGCTCGTCCCACAGCGCGGCGTAGGCGCGCGCGGCGCGGCCGCTGGGCGCGAAGCCGGCGAGCGCGCGGCGCTGCACCGCCATCTTCTCGACGTCGGTGGCGGCGGGGATCGCCGCCTCCAGGAGAGCGCCGTCGGCGGTCGCCGAGAGCGTGCTCATGATCTCGCGGTGGATGGTCTTGCGGCCGTCGGCCATCGAGAAGAACGCGACGATCCGCGGGCGCGGCTTGGGTACCTCGTCGGCGACGAAGCGCCGCAGCTGCTCGAACGTGCGCACCGACAGCGGCGTCGGGATCAGCGGCACGAGCAGGACGTCGGCGGCGGCGAAGATGCTCTCGGAGGCCAGCGAGATCGCCGGCGGGCAGTCCAGGAAGACGTAGTCGTAGTCGTCGGCGAGCGGTTCGATCACGCGCCGCAGCCCCTGCGTCGGGCGCTTCGTCGCGTCGAGCACGAGGTCCATGTTGCGATACGAGAAGTCCGCCGGCAGCAGGTCCAGCAGCTCGTGGTCGGATCCCTTCAGCGCCGCCGCCGGGTCGGTCTTGCCGCGCACGAGCTTGGAGCCGCCGCCGCGCACCTTCGGCCTGATCCGCAGCAGGTAGCTCGCGGCGCCCTGCGGGTCGAGGTCCCACAGCAGCACGCGCGATCCCCGCTGCGCCGCGATCCAGGCGAGGTTCACCGCGGCCGACGTCTTGCCGACGCCGCCCTTGATGTTGTAGAGCGCGACGACCTTCGTCATCCGAACGCCGCCTTGACGATCTTGCGCTGCGGCTTGGCGGCGAACTGCGCGAAGGTCGTGTCGAACTGCGCCCGCGCCTGCTCCTGCTGCTCGGTCAGCCGCTCGACGAGCACGCCCATCGCCATGAGCGCAGCGGCGCCGCCCTCCATCGCGGCGATGTCGACGCCGAGCGCGCGCAGCAGGTCGGCCTGCACCTCGCGGTCCTGGAAGCGCCCGAGCACGTCCTGCAGCGCCTTGAGCGTGGCGACCATCGGCTTGACGACCTCCGGCGGGTACAGCGAGGCGAAGAACTCGAGCAGATAGCGCAGCTCCTTGCCCTTCTTGCGCAGGTCGTGCAGCGCCTCGTGCGGGCTGTCGTCGTCGATCGCGTTGCCCATCTTCACCATCCGCATGTAGACGGTGCAGATCCGCTCCGCGGCGACGTCGGCGACCGGGCGCGCGGCGTCCGGGCGGTCGTCCTCGGGGGCGGCGACGAGCCCGTCGAGGAACTCCTGCCAGTTCTCCAGCAGGGCGCGCGTGCGATCCGAGCGCAGGCCGGCGACCATCGTGCGCCGCTCGACCGCGAGCCGCTGCTCGAGCAGCCGCCGCAGCGGCGCGACGTCCGCGGCGGCCGCCTCCCCCAGCCCCGCCGCGAGCTCGCCGAACTCGAGCAGTTGCACGTCGAGGTCGCGCGTCGGCCCGGTCAGCACCTGCAGCTCGCGGAAGCCGTCGCGAAAGACGCGCAGCGGCTCGGACGCGAAGACGCCGCGCAGCTCGCGCTGCAGCGCCCGTGAGCGGCGCACGGCGACGCGCAGATCGTGCAGGAACTCCGAGTCGACGTCGGCCAGCGTGCCGGGCGTGTTGTCGGCGATGACCGCGGCCAGGCGGCGCAGGATCGTCACCGCGGCGGCGTCGGCGCGCTCGCTCGGGTCCAGTTCGATGCGCAGCTTCGACGAGGTGCCGCCGACGGGCGTGCCGAGCGCCGTCAGGGCGTCGTCGAGTACGGGCCGCGGCGCGTCGACGAGGCCGACGTCGCCGCGGAGGATCGTGAGCACGCGGTCGTAGTCGGCGTCGTAGCCGCGTACGCCGGCGACGTGCAGGCGCGGACGCAGCGCGAGCTTCTCGTCGCCGCCCGGCAGCGCGGTCGGCTCCTCGGCGCGCAGGCGCACGACGATCTTGCCGAGCTCGTCGAACACGTTGATCGGCAGCTGGCGGCTGCGCACGCGGGCGATCGGCGTCAGGGCCCGCATCTCGATGATCGGCGCGAGCGCGTCGCGCAGCGCGCCCTCGGGGAGCTGCTCGGCGAGCAGCGCCCGCGCGCGCTTCGGGTGCTGGGCGCTCGCGCGCTCGGCGTACGTCGTCGCGTCGATCAGGACGAGGCGCCCACCCGCCTCGGCGAGCGCGACGCCGGCGCGGTGCAGGCGGCCGTCGAACGTGTCCCAGAACGTGCGCTCGATCGCGTGCGCGCGCTGCGTCACGACCGGCACGAGCGCGGCGAGCCGATCGGCGGTGCCGGAGGCGCTGAGGCCGTCCGGGAGCAGCAGTGCGCTGGAGCGAGCGTCCATGCTGCGCAAGTCTGCCAGCGCCGCAGCGCCGCCGCAGCGACGCGCCCGGGCGTCCGTCTGCTTACACGTTGCCGCGCGTCGTGCCGCGCTCGCCGGCCGCGCGCTCGGCCTCCCGCCGCCCGGGGTGATCGGGCGGCAGGTCGTGCGGCGAGATCTCGTCGTGCGCCTCGGGCGTGTCGCCCAGCGGGGACTCCTCGTCGGGCGTCAGCGGCCCGAGCGGCTCGCTGGATTCGCTGTCGTGCGGCGGAGCCTCTGAACGGTCGTCGGCGTCGAACATCACTCGTCCTCTGGTCGGGTGGGGGCTCCGTATCGAGGTACCCATGTCCGCCGCCTGTATCCCGCGAATGCACCGTGCCGGATCGCTGCGCCCGGGGCGAGCGTCGCCGCGCACGTCGCGCGCGGCGGGAGCGTCCGCTTCGATGCGGTATCGGGGCGCTACAGCTCGGCGATCAGCGCGCGGATCCGTCCCGCGATGTCGTCGCGGATCGCCCGGACCTCGTCGAGCGGCAGGCCCTTGGGGTCGCGCAGGTCCCAGTCGACGTAGCGCGTGCCGGGCACATACGGGCACGCATCGCCGCAGCCCATCGTCACGACGACGTCGGCCCAGCTCGCCAGCTCGTCGGTGAGGAGTTGCGGGACGCGGCCGGCGACGTCGACTCCGAGCTGCGCCATCGCCGTCGCGACCGCGGGATGGACGCGCTCGGCGGGTGTCGTGCCCGCCGACGCCGCCTCGTGATCGGTGCCGACAGCCGCCCGCTCGAACAGCGCCTGGCTCATCTGCGAGCGGCCGGCGTTGTGCAGGCAGACGAACAGGACGTTGGCCATCACGCGACCTGCGGCGCGCGGACGAGCTGGTACGCGCCGGCGCCGAGCGCAGCACCCGTCACCGGGCCGACGGCGTAGACCCAGAAGTCGCTCCACTCCCCCGCGGCGAGCGCAGGGCCGAACGAGCGGGCGGGGTTCATCGAGGCGCCGGTGAGCGGGCCGCCGAAGAGCGCGTCGAGCGCGACGGTCCCGCCGATCGCGATCGCGGCGGCGGCGCCGACGGCGCGCGTGTCGGTCGCGACCGCGACGATGACGAACATCAGCAGCGCGGTCAGCACGATCTCGTAGACGAGCGCCGTGCCCGCGCCCACGGATGGAACTGTGGAGCCCAACGCCGCCGGCTTGTCGCGCCAGGCGGCGAGCAGCAGCAGCGCGCCGGCGGTCGCTCCGGCAAGCTGCGCGAGCACGTAGGCGACCGCGTCGCGGATCGGGAAGTGCCGCGTGAGCGTGAACGCGATCGTCACGGCGGGGTTGATGTGCGCGCCGGAGAGGTGGCCCGTGGCGTAGATCATCGCCATCACGACCAGGCCGAAGACGGCCGCCACGCCGGTGGCGCCCAGCACGCCGTCGCGCGTGGCGTCGGTGACGATCGCACCGCACCCGGCGAAGACGAGCGCGAACGCCGCCAGCGCTTCGGCGCACGAGCGGCGCAGCAGATCGGGGCGGTCCATGGCTGCGCCAACCTATCGATTGACATTCGTGACTTCAATCGATATTTGTAGATCGATGAGCATCGTTCTGGAGCTGACCCCGAAGGTCAAGCGCGCCGCCGGCGAGCGCTGCTGCGAGCCGATCGTCCATCCCGACGTCCAGCGCGAACAGGCCGCCCGCATCGCCACGGTCGCCAAGGCGCTCGGCGATCCGATCCGCTTGCAGCTCGTCGACGTCCTGCGCCGGCATGCCGGCGAGGTCTGCGTCTGCGAGCTCGTGCCGCTCTTCGACATCTCGCAGTCGACGCTGTCGCACCACCTCGGCAAGCTGCGCGCGGCCGGGATCGTCGACTCCGAGCGCCGCGGCCTGTGGGCCTACTACTACGTCCGTCCCGATGCACTGAAGGAGCTGTCCGCATGGCTGAGCTGACCACCGAACCCGAGCCCGCCGAGCCCGACATCCGCGAGACCGTGCGCGAGCGGTACGCCGCGGCGGCCCGCTCCGCCGCGCAGGGCCAGGACGTCGGCAGCAGCTGCTGCGGGCCGGCCGTCAGCCTGACCGACGCCGGCGGCGAGGTCGTGTTCGGCGGCGCGCTCTACGACAGCGCCGCCGCCGAGCCCGCCCTCGCCGCATCGCTGGGGTGCGGCGTGCCGACCGCCGTCGCCGCGCTGCACGACGGCGACACCGTCCTCGACCTGGGCTCCGGCGCCGGCGCCGACGTGCTGATCAGCGCTCGCCGCGTCGCCCCGAGCGGCCGCGCGATCGGCGTCGACATGACCGACGAGATGCTCGACCTCGCGCGCCGCAACGCCGCCGACGCCGGCGTCGAGAACGTCGAGTTCCTCAAGGGCTACCTCGAGCAGCTGCCGCTCGCCGACGCGAGCGTCGACGTCGTCATCTCCAACTGCGTCATCAACCTCGCCGGCGACAAGCACGCCGTCCTGCGCGAGGCCGCGCGGGTGCTGCGTCGCGGCGGGCGGTTCGCGGTCTCCGACGTGATCGCCGACGAGGACATGGACGCGGCCACGCGCGCCGACATGGCGCAGTGGACGGGCTGCATCGCCGGCGCGCTCACGCGCGCCGAGTTCGAACGCGCGCTCGCCGGCGCCGGCTTCGTCGACGTCGAGATCGAAGCGACGCACCGCGTCCACGAGCACGCCGGCGCCGCGATCGTCCGCGCGCGCAAGCCCTAGCGCCGTGAGGCGATGTGCGGCGGCAGCGCCGATCTCGGCGTCCGCGCGAGCACGAGCGCCGCGACCATGAAGCGGCCCGCCTCGGGGAAGGCGCGCCCGGGCGGCGGCGGCGCGATGTGCTCCTCCATGAGGTCGAGCAGCCAGACGATCGCCGCGCAGACGGCGGCCTGCGGATGGGCGTCGCCGACGCCCGCCGCCAGGCGCGCGAGGCCGAGCGACTCGGCCGGGTCGCCGCCGGCGAACGCGCGCCCCATCGCGGTCGTCAGGTGCACGACGACGCGCTCGAGCATCGGGTCCAGCGGGCCGGCCGGGCCGGGCGCCGGCCCGAGCGCGAGCGGCTCGCGCCCGTCGACGAGCCGCTCGATCTGGCCGCCGAACACGCCCGCGATCTGCTCGTGCGTCAGGCCCGCCTCCAGCGCGCAACGCAGCGCCTGCAGCGCACTCGCAAGCGGCTGACCGTAGGGCGAGTCGCTCGCCCAGAGCAGCTGCCCCGGCGCGACGAGGCAGAACGCGGCGAGGATGTCCGTCGGGTGCCACCACGAGGTGTCGACGTACACGTTGGGGTGTGCCGGCAGCTCGGCCGCCAGCCACGCCAGGTCGGAGATCGCGCAGTGCGCGAGGATCAGCTTCGCGTCGGGGAACTGCCTCGAGTAGGCGATCGTGTTGGCGCCCAGCGCGGGGATCCCGCGCCCGGCGTGCATGAGCACGATCGCCCGCCGCTCGTGCGCGAGCGCGACGAGGTCGCGCACGGCCGGCTCGTCCATCCCGAACGCCTCCGCCCGCGGGTGCAGCTTGATCCCGGCCGCGCCCGCGTCCATGCAGCGCCGCGCCTCCTCCAGCGCGCCCGGGTCGCGCGGCTGGACGCGGCACAGCGCGTGCAGCCTGCCGCCGGACCGCGCGACCTGCTCGAGTACCGCCCTGTTGGCGGCGCGGTAGCCGTCGGGCTCGTGCATCGCGAAGACGAGGCCGCGCGCGTCGACGCGCTCCAGGGCCGCCAGCAGCTCCGCGGGCGTCTGGCGGAACGTGTCCGGGTCGTTCTGGCCGAAGTGCGTGTGCGCGTCGAAGAGCGCCGGGCGCCCCGCCTCATCCATGAGCACCTCGAACCAGGGACGCAGGATCTCGTCGATCGGGACGGCCACGGCGTCACCCTAACGAGGTGAGGTCAGCCGGCGACGTCGCGGCGCAGGAACGCGACGAGCGCCCACAGCACAGCGGGCACCGCGTAGCACGCCGAGACCCACGCCGCGTGGGTGATCGGCGCCCAGTCCGTCGGGTCGCGCAGCAGCCCCTGCCAGGCGTCGAACTGCTCCGACAGCAGGTAGGGCGCCATGAAGTCCAGCCCCGAGATGATCGCCAGCAGCTGCATCACGAAGGACAGGATCAGCGTCCCGACGACGGCCGCCGCGGAGTTGTGGGTGACCGTCGAGAGCAGGAAGGCGATCGCCGCGATCGCGACCAGCGGGATGAAGTACGCCAGGCCCGCTGCGCCGATCAGCGCCATCCCCCGCCCCGCCGGGATCTGCGTTCCCGACAGCGACGTCAGTGGATCGAAGCCCCAGAAGACGCCGCCGAGCACGAGCCCGACCGTGACGAACACGACGAGCGCGGCGAAGACGTAGCTCAGCGCCGCCAGCAGCTTGGCGACGAAGATCTGCCAGCGCTCGGTCGAGCGGGTGAGGATCGTCTTCAGCGTGCCGTGGTTGTCCTCCGAGGAGACGATGTCGCCGGCGACGAGGGACGTGATGAGCGGGAACAGCCAGACCGAGCTGAACAGCAGGCCGACGAGCGGCACCGCCAGGCCGGTCTCCTTGACGAAGCGCCCGAACGGCACCTCGTCGGGCCCGCCGCTGCTCGACAGCAGCGCGACGACGAAGATGATCGGCACGAGCGCGGCGGCGCCGAGGCCGATGTAGGTGCGCTTCTGGGCGCGCAGCTTGCGCAGCTCCCAGGCGTAGACGGTGCGCACGCCGGGGTGCCCGTGCGCGCGGCGCCCGGCGCGGGCGGCCGCGACGGCGCTCATGCCCGCAGCTCCGCCTCGTCGACGACGGGGGCGGGCCGAATCTCGCCCGCGGAGCGAGACGCATTCGGCCCAGCCGCGCCGTCACGGTCGCCCCCATCGGGGGCGGGCCGAATCTCGCCCGCGGAGCGAGACGCATTCGGCCCAGCCGCGCCGTCACGGTCGCCCCCATCGGGCTCAGCGGTCGCCGCGCCGGCCGCCGCATCCCCCGACTCGGTCATGCGGAAGAACAGCTCCTCGAGCGTCGCGGTGCGCGGCACGAGCGCGGCGATCCCGACGCCCGCCTCGCCGAGCGCGATCGACAGCGCGGTCGCGGCGCGCTCGTCGGCGGCGAAGGTCAGCCCGCGGCCGTCGCCCGCGACGTCCTCGACGCCGCGCTGCGCGGCGGCGATCTGGCGCGCGCGGTCGTCGTCGGTCGTGCGCAGCTCGTAGCGCCCGGCGGTCGTCGCGATCAGGTCGTGCAGCGCGCCCTCGTAGCGCACGCGCCCGCTCGCGATGATCACGACGCGGTCGCACAACTCCTCGACCTCCGCCATCAGGTGCGACGACAGCAGGACGGTCATGCCCTCGTCGGCGAGCCGGCGGATCAGCAGGCGCATGTCGCGCATGCCGCCCGGATCGAGGCCGGTGGCGGGCTCGTCGAGGATCAGCAGGCGCGGGTCGCGCAGCAGCGCGCCGGCGAGGCCGAGGCGCTGGCGCATGCCGTGCGAGTAGCCGCCGACCTTGTCGCGCGCGCGGTCGGCGAGCTCGACCGTGTCGAGCGCCGCGTCGATCCGCGTGGCCGCGTCGCCGCCGTCGAGCGCCGCGGCGAGCTCGAGGTTCCCGCGGCCCGTCAGGTACGGATAGAAGCGCGGCGCCTCGACGAAGCCGGCGACGCCCTCGAGCGCGCGCACGCCCTCGACGAGCGGGTCGCGTCCGAAGAGCTTGACGGCGCCGGCGTCGGGCCGGATCAGCCCGAGCGCCATGCGCAGCGTCGTCGTCTTGCCCGCGCCGTTGGGGCCGAGGTAGCCGTAGACGTCGCCTGCCTCGACGGTCAGGTCGACCTCGTCGACGGCGGTGATGCGCCCGTAGCGCTTGACGAGGCCGCGGGCCTCGATCGCCGCGCTCACCGCAGCCCTCGGGCGGCGTTCTCGGCCGCGACCGGGGGCACCGAGCCAGCGACGACGTACGCCACGCCGCCGCGCTGGAACGTCACGATCGTGCCGAGCGCCGTGGCCAGCTCGGAGCCGGTCGCGCCGTCGATGTTGATCTCCGGCAGGCGCAGCTCGCCGCGGTCCGGCTGGTCCTTGCGCTCGCCGGCCGCGTCCTGCGCCTTGCGCTGCAGGACGGCGATCGCGCCGAAGCCCTCGCCGTAGATCGCGAGCGCGCCCTTCTCGCCGTCGAACGTGACGAGGCGGACCTGCTTGCGCGGCAGGCCCGCGAGCGTGGCGGGCGCGGCGAGGTCGAAGCCGAGCTCGCGCTGGACCGCGGCAGCACCGCGGACCGCATCGTGCCGCCTGCCCTTCGAGCTGCGCCGCGCGGGCCTGTCGGCGTCGGGGCTGAGGTCGACGACCTCGGCCCCGGCCGGCGGCGCGACCGCGATCGCCGCGTCGGGCACGGCCTCGTAGGAGACCTCTGTCGCCTCGAGCTCGAGCACGGGCTTGGACGTGCCCTGCGCGTAGACGGCGGCACGCAGCGGCGCGCCGCGGACGGCGTCCCACGCCAGCTCGGCGGCGCCGAGCAGGCCGCCGTCGTCCTTCGGCGAGACCTTCACCGTGTACGTCGGCTGTCCGGCGGTCGAGGTCGGCTGCGCGCCGGAGACCGTCCAGGTCTTCGCGAGCCGGTCGAGCGCCTGCTGAACCCTCGCCAGCGTGAGCTTCGCGCCCTCGTGCTCGCGGCGCTTCGTCACGCGCTCGCCCTCGTCGGGCAGCGTCGCGCGATACAGCGTCTGCGAGCTTGCGTCGTAGACCGTGACGCGATCGCCGACGGCGACGATCTGCACGTCGCCGGCGCTGGACTGCAGCTCGATCCGGAAGTCGCCGTCGCGCTGGATCCAGAGGCGGCCGTCGGCGCCGGCGACGAGCGGCGACGCGCCGTGACCGGGCAGCGAGCCGGACGGCAGCAGGTCGTTGGTGAACGCGATCTTCGCGGTCACACCCTCCGGAGCGGGTGCCCTGAACGCCGCGAGGATCGCGTCGGCGAGCGCCTTGGGCGGCGGCGTCGGGCCGCCGCCGCCGAGCGCGCCCTGGGCGACGGCGGCGGTGAGCGCGATCGCCGACGCGAGCGCGACGACGGCGGCCAGGCGGCCGGCGGAGATGGTGCGAAGTCGTCTCATGGTGTCGTTGTACGCCCCGACTCTGAGAGATCTCTGACAGCCGGCAGCTCGATCGTGAAGCGCGGCCCGTCGGCGCCGACGCTGCCGCCGTGACGCTCGGCGGTGGCGCGCACGATCGCGAGGCCCAGTCCCGAGCCGCCGGCCTTCGCCCGCGGCCCGCGCCAGAAGCGCTCGAAGGCGTGGCGTGCCTCGTCGGGACCGAGGCCGGGGCCCTCGTCGGCGACGGTGACGCGCGCCCGCTCGCCGTCGTTCGTCAAGGCGACCGTGATCGTGATCGCGCCGTCGCGCGGCCCGTGCGTGCGGGCGTTGCGGACGAGGTTGGCGAGCGCGCGCTCGAGCGCGACCGGGTCTGCCTGCACCGTCGCGCCGGCGGCGCCGGGCTCGACGACGACCCGCGTGTCGTCGTCGGTCGCGGCGACCGCGTGCGCCAGCTCGACCAGCGCGACCGCCTCGGCGTGCGCCGCCGCCGCCGGTGCGGCGGCGTCCTCGCGGGCGAGCGCGAGCAGGTCGTCGAGCAGGCTCGCCAGCCGCGCCGCGTCGGCCTCGATGTCGGCGAGCACGGCGGGATCGGCGCCGTGGCGCGCGACGTAGGCGGCGTTGCCGCGCAGCGCGGTCAGCGGCGTGCGCAGCTCATGGGAGGCGTCGGCGACGAAGCGCTGCTCGGCTTCGCGCGCGCGCTGCAGCGAGGCGAGCATCGCGTTGAGCGTCGTCGCGAGCTCGCCGACCTCGTCGCGGGTGGCGGGCAGCGGCAGCCGGTCGGCGGCGTCGCCGGTGCGCTCGATCCGGCGCGCGCCGGAGGACAGGCGCGCGAGCGGCCCGAGCGCGCGGCGCGTGAGCAGCGTCGCCGTCAGCGCCGCGAGCGCGGCCGCGGCGAGCGCGCAGAGCAACACGAGCCGGCGCGCGCGGGCGAGCGTCTCGTCGATGTCCGACGTCGTCGCGGCGACGAGCACCGCGCCGCCGCGCGCCGCGCCGCCGCCCAACTCCCCCAGCGGCGCCGCGTAGAGGCGGATCGGCTCGGCGCCGAGCGCCGCGTCCTCGTAGCCCGTGCTGCGCCGCTGCGACAGCGCCGCGCGCAACGCGCCGCCCTGCGGCAGCAGGCGCCCGCCGAGCGCGCCGGAGCGCGCGACGATCCGCGCGCGGCGGTCGACGACCTGCACGAACAGCGCGCCGCCGGTGAGGCGGCCCTCGAGCGCGCCCGGCGCGGTGAGCAGCGCGGGCGTCGATGACGCCAGCCGCGCGACCTCGACGGCGCGCCCGCGCAGCGAGCGGTCGAGCTCGCCGGTGAGCTGGCGCTCGAGCAGCGCCGGGACGGCGATCGCGAGCAGCCCGACCGCGACGACGATCGCGACCGCAGCCGCCGCCGCGACGCGTGCCCGCAGGCTCAGCCTCAGGCGGGTCACGTGTCCAGCCGGAAGCCGACTCCCCGCACCGTGTGGATCAGCGCCGGCTGGCCGAGCTTGCGGCGCAGATAGGCGACGTAGCGGTCGACGACGTTCGTCCCCGCCTCGCCGGCGGTGCCCCAGATCTCGCCGAGCGCATGCTCGCGCGTCACGACCGTGCGCGCGTTGCGCAGCAGCAGCTCGAGCAGTTGCGCCTCGCGCCGCGTCAGCTCCAGGTCGCGGCCGTTGCGGCGGGCGGTCAGCGCGTCGCCGTCCAGCGTGAGGTCGGCGAACGCGAGCTGGTCGCCGCCGGGCGGCTGGTTGCGGCGCAGCAGCGCCCGCACGCGCGCGGTCAGCTCCTCGACCTCGAACGGCTTGACGAGGTAGTCGTCGGCGCCCGCGTCGAGGCCGGCGACGCGCTCGGCGAGCGCGTCGCGCGCGGTCAGCAGCAGGATCGGGACAGCGTTGCCCTTCGCCCGCAGCCGCCGGGTGACGGCGAGGCCGTCCATCCCGGGCATCGCGACGTCGAGCACGATCAGGTCGGGCAGCGAGCGCTCGACCTGCGCCAGCGCCGCGCCGCCGTCGGCGACCGCCGCCACCGCATAGCCCTCCGCGACGAGCGTCCGCGCGAGCATCCGCCGGATCGGAGCGTCGTCGTCGACCAGCAGGACGGCCGGGTCTGACATGACGGCGAGTCTAGAGGCGGGCACCGCGCCGCAGCAGGCGGTCCTGGGCGTCCTACTCGTGGCCGAGCGGTCGCCGTCGAGCGAGGTCTGGGCGAGGTTCTGCACGCTCTGCTCGTAGCCCTCCGTCGCATACACCTTCTCGCAGGCCTCCAGCGGCAGCGCGAGCTGTGAGGTCTTCAGCATGGTGTTCGCCGATGGCTACGCCGGCCAGCTCGCGACCGCCTCGGGCAGCGTTGCCGATGGTTTGGCGATGCAGCTCAACGTCGGCGTCTGAGCCCGAGCTCGGCGACCAGCACGGCGTGCTCCGCGCGGGCGGCGAGCACCCAGCCGTGCTCGTCCCCGAGGTCCGCCAGCAGCTCGCCGCGGCAGAGCGCAAGCGCCGCCGCCGGGTCACCCGCGGCGGCGAGGCGCTCGAAGGCCCGCCGGTCGGTGTCGCACCGCAACCCGAGCGTCGTGCGGCCGTCGAGCACGAGCCGCTCGTCGGGGCCGAGCATCCGGCGGATCGCCCAGGCGGCGCTGCGCAGCTCGCTGCGCGCGTTGGCGCGCGGCAGGTCCGGCCACAGCAGCTCGGCGATCGGCCCGCGCTCGTGTTCACCGGGGTGCAGCGCCAGCCAGCCGAGCAGCGCGCGACCCTGCGGGTGGGCCGGCGCCGGGAGCACCACGCCACGCGCCTGCGCCTCGAGCTCGCCGAACAGGCTGACCTCCAACACGACTGCATCGTAGGGCCGGATCCGCCGTATGCTCGCGCGCTGATGCGCCGTCTCGTGCTCCTCGCCGCACCCGCGTGGTAGCCGCTTCGCCGATCACCGTCCGCGAGCTGCTCGGCGTCGCGCTGCTGGGGATCGTGCTCGCGCTCGCGCTGCACTGGCCGCTGCCGCTGCACATGGCCGCGACATCGCGCAGGACCTCGGCGACCCGCTCGTCCAGGCGTGGCAGGTCGCGTGGGACGGGCACGCGCAGCACGAGCGCGGGCGCGATCACGCCCAGCAGCCCGAGCGCCCACGTCAGCGGCGCGTCGTCGGCGATCGCCGCGCGCGCGGCGATCGCGCGCGCGCTGCTGTAGCCGTATTGCGCGGTCGGCAGCGTGCGCGCCGCCCACGGCGCGCCGCCGTCGGTCTCGGCGCGCACGCGCGCGTCACGCGCCAGTCGCTCGGCGCCGGCGGCGTCGAGCGCGCGGTACAGCGGCAACGTCGCGAGCACGAGCCCCGGCGGCTTGACCGAGTGGTAGTGCCCGTTCGTGTAGGCGACGTCGTGCGTCTCCCGGTGCCAGCGGTCGATCTGCGCGGTGCCCGTCGACAGCGCCCTGGAGAGCGCCATGTACGAGGTCTGCGCCCAGCCCGGCGACTGGACGACGAAGGCGCAGGAGAGCGCGAACGCGACGAGCGCCATGCGTCGCGCGCGCCGGCCCGCCGGCGCTGCGACAGACGGCCCCGGCCTCCGCGCTATCCGCACGCCGTGAGGCTATGCGCAAAGCGCGAACGTTATGCGTCCGTCTCGTTAACGTTTCGTCGTCGCGCGCAGCCGCAGCGTCGTCGTCTTGACGCGCTCGCGGTTGCCCGCTCCGTCGCGGGCACGGACGCTGATCCGGTATGAGCCCGCGGCGAACCTGCCCTTGAGGTCCAGGCGCCAGCTCTTCGTGCCCTTGGCCTTCAGGAAGACGGGCCGCGCGCACGAGCGCGCCCTGCCAAGCGTCCCGCGCGTGCTGAGGAAGCGACAGCGCGTGCCGGCCCTGCGCGCCACGGCGACGCTGATCTTGCTCACCGAACCGGCGCGCCTGCGTGTCGCGGCGGTCGCCGAGCAGCCCCTGTCGCGCGCCGTCCCGCGCAGCAGGATGCGGCCGGCGCGCAGGCTCGAGCGCTTGCGGCTCAGCACCGACACGGGGCGCTTGGCGTCGGTGCACAGCGCCAGCGGGCCGTCGTCGTACTTCAGCGAGTACAGGCCGCCGGTCATGTCGGACGCCAGCACGTAGCCCTTGTAGACGACCATGTCCCAGATCTCGGGGCGGCCGAGCGGGAAGTCGGTGAAGAAGCGCCCGAGCAGGCCCGTCAGCGGCGGCTGGCCGAACAGCGGCCGCGTGCGCTTGTCGTGCGGGACGATGAAGCCGAGCTCCTTGGGCCGCTCGCGCCGGCCGGCGAACGCCGCCGACGCGTCGAGCACGTAGACGCCACCGTGGTAGTGCGACAGGTAGATCTTGTCGCCGACGATCTGCTGGTTGTGCGGTGAGAACGTCAGCGAGCCGCCGGCCCGGCCGCCGGGGTTCGTCCACGTCGCGACGAGTGCGTCCTGCGAGGCCTTCTTCAGCGCCGCGTCGGTCGCCTCGGCCTCCGTCGACGTCTTGCGGTCGTTCGCCGGGCCGAGCTTGGAGAAGTCGGTCGCGTCGACGATCCACAGCGGGCCCGGCTTGTCGCCGTTGCCGACGAACGTGCCGCAGCCGGCGGCCTGGTCCTCGGCGCTGTTCTCGGCCAGGCCCGTCGGCGTGTTCTTGTCGACGAGCAGCAGCATCTCGGCGGGCATCGTCACGTAGCGCCGGCCGCCTGCGTGCGTGACGTCGATCGTGTGCGCGTACCAGTCCTGCTCGCACTCGGGCGTGAGATCCCACTCGGCGACCTGCTTGAGGCGCTGCGGATCGGTGATGTCGTAGACGCTGAACCCCGTCGAGAAGCCGGCCGCGTTGTAGAGGTACGTGCGCCCGTCGAGCGGATCGTTCTGGATGAACGTGTCGTGGACCTCGTTGTTGACGATCGTCGCGGTCAGGTCGCGGCTGAGGACCTGGCGGACCGGCGTGAGGAAGCGCTTGCCGGCGACCATCGTCACCTTCGCGATGTCGATCCCGACGCCGTTCTGGTTGGAGATGACGTACTCGCCCGCCGCGCGCGGCCTGTCGGCGCTGGCGGGTCCGGTCGGGATCGTGTGCGAGCGCACGGTGTGCACCCCGCCGAGCCCGAGGATCGGATAGAACTGGGTGCGGACGGGCTTGCGCGGGTCGGCCAGGTCGATCACGTCGACGCCGGGCCCGGCCTGGTTGAGCGAGTTGGGGTTCAGCGGCAGCGACGGCAGCAGCGTCAGCTTCTGGATCGACAGGTACGCCGTCCTGCCGTCCGCGGCGAGGTCGACGAAGGCGCCGCAGTTGATGTCCATCAGCAGCTGGTCGCACTCCGTCGCGTCGTAGCGCGAGAGGAACCTCGGCTGCGACGGGTCGGACACGTCGAAGAACAGGACGCCCGCCTGCGGGAACGTGATCTCGACCGCGGCGATGCCGGCCTTGACGTCCATCTCGCCGAGGATCACGTTGGGCCGGTCCTTGAGCTGCTCGGTCAGGGGGATGAACGCCGCCTGCTCCATCCGGCAGGCGAAGTCGTGCCCGGCGATGTCGTCGTGACGGTGGCCGTCGCCGAGCGGCATCGCCTTCGTGGCGGCCTCCGTGCAGGGCCCCGCCGGCGTCGGCGCCTGGCGCGCCGTCCCGAACCGCGACAGCGCGTCGGCGGCCTGTGCCTGCGGCGCGCGGGCGAGGTTCGCGAACAGGCCCTTGCCGCCGATCGCGGCGGGCTCGACGGCGAGACCGTGCGCCTCGCCGGGATGCGCGCCCGACGGCGCCGTCGGCAGGACTGCGACGAGCGCGGCGAGCAGCAGGGCACCGCAAAGGAGGAGTCGGCGGGACATCGGAACGCGCAAAGTTACATGGGCAGGCGGCGCGGGCTCAACCCGCCATCACGCAAACCGCCGCGCGGCCTGGCGCAGCTCGAACGTCATGATCAGCTGCGCGCCCCCGCGGGGCGACGACGAGATGTCCAGCGCATCGGCCGTGTCGGCGATGAACGGCAGCCCGACACCGAGCCCGGGGCTGTCGAGCCGCGGCATCATCCCGGTGCCGTCGTCGGAGACTTCGACCATCAGGCAGCCGTGCTCGATCCGGGCCGCGACGTGGACCTGGCCGGTGCGGCGCCCGACGTAGGCGTGCAGGACCGCGTTCGTCACCGCCTCGGAGACGGCGAGCTTGACCGAGGACAGCAGCGGCTCGGTCACGCCGGCCTTGCGCGCGAAGGCCGCGATGTCGCTGCGCAGCACGGGCACCGAGGCGGGTACGGCGACCATCGACCGGAGTAGCTGTGCGCTCACGGGTGCATTCTCCCCTTTCGGGCCGACGATGAGCGTGAACGTGCACAGTGCGTACGGATGGGCCACCGCCGCCTACGGCTCGCCGCGCGCGATCAGGCGGCTGAGGACGATGATCGTCTTCGTCCGGGCGATGCCCGGGTTGGTCCGGATCCGCTCGAGCGCGGCCTCGAGATGGGCGACGTCGTCGGCGCGCACCTGCACGAGCGCGTCGGCCTCGCCCGTGACCGTGTACGCCGCGACGATCTCCGGCTCGCCGGCGAGCGTCTCGCGCAGCGCCATCGGGCTCATGTTCGCGACGCAGTGGATCTCGACGAAGGCCTCGGTTCGCTGGCCGAGCGCGGCAGGGTCGACGATCGCGGTGAAGCCCGTGATGACGCCGCTTGAGCGCAGCCGGTCGACGCGGCGCTTGACCGCCGGCGAGGACAGGTTGATGCGCGCGCCGAGCTCGGCCAGGCTCAGCCTGCCGTCCGCCAGCAGCTCGGCGACGATCTTGCGGTCGGTGTCGTCTATGCCGCGAACGATGACGGTTGTCGCGGCGCGGCGAGCCGCAACGGTGCGCCGACCGCGAGCGTCTCGAGCAGCCGCTCGGCCAGCCAGTCGGTGTCGGCGTCGCTGATCGTCAGCGGCGGCGCGAGCCGCACCGTCTGCTCGTGCGTGTCCTTGGCGAGCACGCCGGCGGCGAGCAGCCGCTCGCAGGCTTCGCGCGCGCTGCCGTGGCGCGGATGCAGGTCCAGCCCGAACCACAGCCCGCGCGAGCGGATCGCGTCCAGCGCCGCCGGGGCAGCGCCGTCGAGCGCCGCGCGCAGCCTCGCGCCCTGGCGCGCCGCGTTGGCCTGCGGCTCGCCGGAGGCGAGCAGATCGAGCACCGCGCGGCCGACGGCGCAGGCGAGCGGGTTGCCGCCGAACGTCGAGCCGTGCGTGCCGGGCGTGAAGACACCGAGGACATCGTCGCCGCCGGCGATCGCCGACAGCGCGACGATGCCGCCGCCGAGCGCCTTGCCGAGCACGTAGATGTCCGGCTCGACGCCGTCGTGGTCGCAGGCGAACGTGCGCCCGGTGCGGCCCAGCCCGGACTGGATCTCGTCGGCGATCAACAGCACGCCGTGCTCGCTGCACAGGCGCCGCGCCGCGGCGAGGTAGCCGGCCGGCGGCACGATCACGCCGGCCTCACCCTGGATCGGCTCGACGAGGAAGCCGACGACGTCGTCTCCCCCGGCCGCGAGCGCCGCGGCCAGCGCGGCCTCGTCGCCGAACGGGACGCGCACGAAGCCCGGCGCGAACGGGCCGAAGCCGTCGCGCGCGACCGGATCGTCCGAGAACGAGACGATCGTCGTCGTGCGGCCGTGGAAGTTGCCGTCGCAGACGATGACCGTCGCGCGCTCCGGCGCGACGCCCTTGACGTCATAGCCCCACTTGCGCGCGGCCTTGATCGCCGTCTCGACGGCCTCGGCGCCGGTGTTCATCGGCAGCACGCGGTCCTTGCGGGTGAGCGCCGACAGGTCGCGGGCGAACGGGCCGAGCTGGTCGTTGGAGAACGCGCGGCTCGTGAGCGTCACGCGGCCGAGCTGCTCCTGCGCCGCGGCGATCAGGCGCGGGTGGCGGTGGCCGAAGTTCAGCGCGCTGTAGGCGCTCAGCGCGTCGAGGTAGCGCCGGCCGCGATCGTCACGCACCCACGAGCCCTCGGCGTCGGTCACGGTCACGGGCAGCGGGTGGTAGTTGTGGGCCGTGTAGCGGTCGGCGAGCGCGGCGCTGTCCCGGCGCGCGAGCGTCACGTCGAGCGCCAGCGTCAGGCAGCGCGGCCCGCCGCCGGCCTTGAGGAACTCCGAGACGTCGACGACGACCGGCGTGAAGCCGCGGGCGCGCAGCTCGCCGTCCAGGCGCGGCGAACAGGCGGGCATGACGACCGTGCGCCCGACGACGACGGCGTTCGCGCTGAACGCGCCCGCCTCCTCGTCGGTGAGCAGGATCGCGTCCGGCACGAGCTGCTCGACGAGCCGTGCGCTCTCGGCGTCGACCTTCGTCGGCGCGAACAGCGCGCAGCTCGCGTCGAGCGGGCAGAAGACGATGTCGACGTGGTAGAAGCGCTCGTCGACGAGCTCGACGGGCAGGATCCGCGCCGCGGTGAGGCGCGCGAGGTCGACGTACGAGGAGGCCGAGGAGCGCGTGCGGTAGCCGGCGACCAGCGTGCCCTCGAAGGGCAGGCCGTCGCCGGCGCCCTCCTGCACGACGTCCTCGCTCAGGTGGCGGACGCTGTAGCCGCGGTCGCGAAACCAGCCCTCGGCATGGGCGGGCTCGGCCTGGCGCTCGGGATGGCGCATGCGCGCGGCGACGAACGTGTCGCCGTCGACGAGGCCGAGGTTGGCGGTGAAGACGAGGTCGGGAAGGTCCGGGTGCGCCGCCAGCGTCTCGATCTGCGCGCCGGCCGCGCGCAGGGTCGCGACGAGCGCGTCCCACTGGCGCTGGGCGAGATCGCGGTCGACCGTCACGGCGACGTCCATCCACGGATTGATCGCGTAGCTGACGTCGAAGTGGGTGGGCGGGCACATGAGGTAGCGCCGGCCCCAGGTGAGGTCTCGGGTCATGAGTGGATGGTGGCGTCCGCCGCCTCGCATTCCAAGGGGCACGCCTTGCGCGTGAGCGACGGATTCTGTCGTTTATCGAGTCCAGACGTCTGTTTCATGCGTTCTGTCGCCCCCACAGCAGCCGAATCTGAAATCACAGCACCACCCGGGCCGAGCCGCGCCAGCTCGGGCCGGACCGGATGACCCCGGCTCGGCGTAGGCCGGATCACCCGGCTCAGCCTCAGGGCTGGGCCGAATCACCCCCGGCCGGCGCCATAGATTCGGCCCACCGTCCGTGCCGGGCGGGCCGTGCCCGGTGCATGCGGCTGGCCCGTGCCCGCGGCTACGCGGGCGCCGACGACGGCGGCGCTGACGCCTCCAGCCGGCGCATGTACAGCTCGAGCGCGAGCAGCCCGGCGAGCAGGCCGCCGAGGCCGGCGACGAAGACGTAGGACAGCTCGTTGGAGGTGTCGAAGCTGCCCCAGTCGCGGGCGGCGGCGAGCAGGATCAGCGCCAGGCCGATGACCTGGCTCTGCAGCGTGATGTGGATCGCGCTCGGGCGGCCGTCGAGGCCCATCATGATCGCCGTGATGCCGGGCAGCGCGAACCAGCCGCCGAGCGTCTGCGCCGTCAGCGGCGTCAGCATCCAGGGCCAGATGTCGATCATCGTCGAGGGCGAGACGAGCAGGAACAGCGCGACGCCCGTCTGCAACGCGCCGGCGCCGAGCAGCGCGCCGCGCACACCGGACGAGAGCCGTTTCTCACCCGGCTCGGGCGTGCCGGGATCGGTGCGGCGATTGACGATCCAGGCCAGCGGCACGAGGATCGGCGTCGTGACGTAGAGGCCCATCCAGATCCAGAACGCGACGTTCTCGGTGATGAAGCGATCGAGGTGTGAGAACGACGCGATCGCCATGAAGACCGTGAACGACGTCACCGGCAGGAAGCCGACGTGGATGCGGTGAAACCGCTGCTCCAGCACGACCCGCGCGAAGAAGTAGGCGCCCGCGATGTAGCCCGCGCCCATGATCATCGGGGTGATGTCGGGATGGATCTCCCACGCGAAGTAGTCCTTCGTGCTGGCGGGCCAGAAGTACAGCGCCACGAACGCGACGAGCAGGAACGGCACGATGACGGCACCCAGGACATGGGTCTGCTTGAGAACGCGATCGTCCCGATCGGCCGACATGCCTCGTTCTACCAGCTTGCGCCGGGCCGATGTTGTGAACATCGGATGACATCGGGCCACGCGTCCGGCGACGGTCGCCCGAGCCATGCCGATCGCGCGCCTGGAGGCGCCGCGCGGTCGGCACTCCCACAAGCCTGGTGCGTGGGCGTGCTTGGCGCGCGTGCTCGGCGCCGCGCCGGTCACAACTCCCGTCTACGGGTCGGGCTCCATCGACTTGCGCCACAGCAGCGCGGCGGCGACGCCGAGGCAGATGATGCTGGCGCCGTATGCGAAACCCAGCGCCGTCGTCGCGGGATGGCCGAGATTGAGCAGGAACCCGTGGGCCACGACGACGAGGATGACCGCGAGGGCGCGCGTGAAGAATCGCATCAGGGCAGCATGCTGCATGGGATGGGTTCGACGATAGCGCCGGTGCGCCAGGAACTGAAGCGTTTCAGCCGACCGCGAGCTCCCAGCGGGCGAACGCCTCCTCGACCGCACGCTTTGCGGCGGCGTGGCGCTGCGTCGACTGCGCCGTGCGCTGCGGCGTCGACCAGGCGTCCGGCTCGGCGAGCTGCGCCTCGAGCTGCTTCAGCGCCGCCTCGGCCTGCTCGATCTCGCGCTCGAGCTCGCGGACGCGGCGGCGGGCGTTCTTCGAAGGCGGCGTGCCGGCGGGCGCGCCGTTGCCGTTGGAGAGCGACTGCGCGGTCGCCGCGGCGAGCTTCTCGCTCGCGCACTCCGCGGCGGTCGCCTTTCTGCCGGCGGGCTTGGGCTTGGGCTTGGGCGGCGTGGGCGGCGTGGATGGCTTCGCGGGCGCGGCGGCCTGCTTCGGCGCAGCCGCCTTCTTCGGCGCCCGCTCCGCCAGGCGCTTCTCCTCGCGCACGCGCAGGAACTCCTGCCAGCCACCGTCGTAGGAGCGCAGCGTCCCGTCGAGCACGGCGACCGTGCGCGTGCCCACGGCCTCGAGCAGGGCGCGGTCGTGCGAGACGAGCAGCAATGCGCCCTCGAACGCCAGCAGCGCGTCCTCGAGCGCCTCGCGGCTCTCGATGTCGAGGTGGTTCGTCGGCTCGTCGAGGATCAGCACGTTGGCGCCCGACGCGACGAGGATCGCCAGCGACAGCCGCCGCCGCTCGCCGCCGCTCAGCCCCTCCAGCGGCTTCTCGGCCTCCTCGCCGCTGAACAGGAAGCGGCCCAGCAGCGCGCGCGCCTTCTGCGGCGGTAGCCCGGTGTGGATCCCGCAGGCCTCGATGACGGTGCGGGCACGGAACCCGTCCCCACCCACCCCCTTCGACAGCTCGTCGGCGTGCTGGGAGAGGTGGCCGAGCTTGACGTTGTGGCCCGTCGACAGCCGCCCCGCGGCGAGCGGGCGCACGCCGGCGAGGGTGTCGATCAGCGTCGTCTTGCCGGCGCCGTTGGGGCCGACGAGCGACACGTGCTCGCCGCGCTCGAGCCAGATCTCGGCGTTGTCGAGCAGGACCTTCGGCGGATCGGCGCCGACCTCGACGCGCGCGCCGGTCATCTCGAACACGATGCGCCCGGACCGCTCGGGCGCCTTGAAGTCGAACTTCAGCGCCTCGCGGTCGCGCGGGTCGCGCTCGATGCGCTCGATCTTGTCCAGCCGCTTGACGCGCGACTGCGCCTGCTTGGCCTTCGTCGCCTTCGCGCGGAAGCGCTCGACGAACTTCTCCAGGCGCGCGATCTCCGCCTGCTGCTTGTCGATCGAGCGCCCGAGCGCGATCTCGCGCGCGGCCTGCTCGGTGCGCCACCGCGTCCAGGTGCCGGGGAAGAAGCGCGAGCGGCCGGCCTCGAGCTCGAGCACCGCCGTGCCGACAGCCTCCAGGAACCAGCGGTCGTGGGCGACGAGGACGATCGCCGTGTCGAGCCCGACGAGCGTCTTCTCCAGCCACTCCAGCGACTCGATGTCGAGGTGGTTCGTCGGCTCGTCGAGCAGCAGCAGATCGGGATCGCCGGCCAGCGCGCGGGCCAGCGAGGCGCGCGTCAGCTCGCCGCCGGAGAACGTCTTGAGCTGGCGGTCGAGGTCGTCCTCGGAGAAGCCCAGGCCGCGCACCATCGCCGTCGCGCGGTCGCGCCAGGTCCAGCCGCCGGCGTGCTCCAGGCGCGCCTCGGCGCGCGAGTACTGGTCGAACGCCGCCGCGTTGCCGTCGGCCATCTCCTGCGCCAGGCGGGAGAGGTCGTGCTCGACCTCGATCAGGTCCTTGCAGCCGCTGAGGATGTAGTCGCGCAGGCTCAACTCGCGGTCGCGCGGCGGGCGCTGGTCGTGCAGGGCGACCTTGCAGCCCTTCTCGAAGCTCAGCTCGCCGCCGTCGACCGACGTCTCGCCCGCGAGCATCCGCAGCAGCGTCGTCTTGCCCGCGCCGTTGCGTCCGGCGATCGTCAGCCGGTCGCGGCGCTCGAGCTTGAACGAGACGCCCCGCAGCAGCGGGTTGCCGGCCATGTCCTTGGACAGGTCGGATGCGATCAGGACGGCCATACCCCCATGGTAGGAGCGATTCAGGCTGACCGGTTGAGCTCCTCGGCCTGCGCCCGCGCGTCCTCGAGCGCGAGACGCAGCTCGCTGGCGAGCTCGACCGTGTCCATGCCCGCCGGCAGCCCGCGCACCGTGCGCTCGTTGTCGGAGTCGTCGCGCCGCAGGACGATGGCGAGCGCGCCGCAGGGACGGGTCACGGTGTCCACGTGCCAGGGGCCCTGCCGTCGCGCCCGGCTCGCAAGCCAGGCGGACAGCAGGACGTACAGCAGGACCGCGACCGCGATCACGCAGACGAGGGCGACGACGGCCCTCATGGCGCCGCGGGGCCGACGATCGAGCTGAGGTTGCCGCCGAGCGCCTGCAGGCCGCTGGGCAGCGCGCGGATCGCGTCGATGCGCGCCTGCGACGGGTTCTCGCGGTAGGCACGTCGCGTCGAGCGGATCGCGCGCGACTTCTCCTGCGCCGCGCGGCGGTCGCCGATCGCCGTCTCGACGCGCTGCTGCGCCTCCAGGCGCTTCGTCGCGACGTCGGCGCGCGCGGCGGTCGCAGCGGTGATGCTCTTCTGCACCTCGGCGTCGAACTTCACCTGGACGAGGCGAAATTGCACGTTCTCGAAGTAGCGGCCGCCGAGCGTCGACTCCAGATCGGCCTCGAGCGTGCGCCCGATCTCCTCCTGGACCTTGCTGAGGTTCTGCGCGTTGTCCTGGTCGACGTCGACCTTGCCGGTCGCCGCGGCCGCCGAGTCCTGCACGTAGGCGCAGGTGTTGTTGAGCTGCACGCAGCGGTACCTGCCGACGGCCTCGCGCAGCGCGTTGTCGAGCACCGGCCGGAACTGGACGGAGAGGAATTTGCGCCAGCCTTCGGAGCCCTCGTAGGGATGACTTCCGTCGAACGTGCGCACGCCGTACTTCGTGTAGAAGGAGCGCACGGTCGCCGGATCGGTGTTGAAGCGAAACAGCGCCTGGCCCTCGATCCGCACCTGGATCGCGTCGGACGTCGGGGTCTCGAAGAAGCTCAGCGTGTCGCCCTGCTCGCGATGCGCGGGCTCCGGCGAGATGACGTAGTTGCGCTGCGTCGCCGGAAAGCAGCGCTGCGAGTTGAACACGCCGATGAACGCCACGCTGCCCGACGGCTGGCGCACCTGCGCGATCCCGCGCCCGTCGAGCGGCCCGCCCTCCTGGACGACGCAGACGTCGCTCGGAGCGACGGCCTTGAACGAGCCGAGCACGACGAACGCGGCGATCACGATCAGGACGCCGCAGCCGCCTGCGACGCCGCCGATCTGTCCCCGCGTGAGCCTGCTGAGTGCGCCTGACATGCGAGCGAGCATTGCCCTCACCTCCACAGTTGCTGGGAGAACCCGAATTGCGGTGAAGGATCCGCGCAGCGGCGAGTTCTGACTACGCGTCGCAGGCGGCGTCCGCCGGGCCGCCCGGCGACCCGCGTCCGACACCGGCCGGCCGATCCGGACGCCGGTCCGACGCGGCTGCGACGCCACGGCCGGCCGCCGCCGCCGCGAACCCCTACGGTTTGGCGGCATGCCCGAAGCAGCCACGCAGCGCGAGGCCCACGAGCGCCGGCCGGCGATCCTCGCGGTCGACGACGAGCCGGCGGTGCTCGCCGCCGTCGCACGCGACCTGCGGCGCGGGTTCGGCGAGCGCTACCGCGTGCTGCGCGCGACGTCCGCTGCCGAGGCGCTGGAGATCCTGCGCCAGCTGCGCACGCGCGGCGACCAGGTCGCGCTGCTGATCGCCGACCAGCGCATGCCCGGCATGGCGGGCACGGACTATCTCGTCGAGGCGCGCAAGATCGTCCCCGACGCCAAGCGCGTGCTGCTGACCGCCTACGCCGACACCGAGGTGGGAGTCGGGCGCGGCGCTCGAGGCCGGCGGCGTGCGGATCATCGGCCACCGCTTCTCCAAGGACTCCCACGACCTGCGCGACTTCCTCGCCCGCAACCGCGTCCCCGCGCGCTGGCTGGACGTCGAGCGCGAGGGCGAGGCGCGCGAGCTGCTGCAGATCGCGGGCGTCCCCGCCGACCGCCTGCCGGTCGCGCTGCTCGAGGACGGCAGCGTGCTCGAGCGCCCGACGGTGCTCGAGCTCGCCCAGCGCCTCGGCGTCGCCGGGGCGCCCGCGCAGGAGCACTACGACCTCGTCGTCATCGGCGGCGGCCCGGCCGGCCTCGGCGCGGCGGTCTACGGCGCCTCGGAGGGACTGCGCACGGTGATGGTGGAACGCGAGGCGCCCGGCGGCCAGGCCGGCCAGTCCTCTCGGATCGAGAACTACCTCGGCTTCCCGGCCGGGCTCAGCGGCTCGGACCTCGCGCGCCGCGCCACCGACCAGGCGCGCCGCCTCGGTGCCGAGCTGCTCACCGTGCAGGACGTCGTCGGCCTGCGCGCGGAGGGCGCCGGCCGGCTCGTCGAGCTGAGCGGCGGCGGCGTGCTGAGCGCGAACACCGTGCTGATCGCGTCGGGCGTCTCGTATCGCCAGATCGACGCCCCCGGCTTCGCCGAGCTGACGGGCGCCGGCGTGTACTACGGCGCGGCGATGACCGAGGCGCGCTCGTGCTCAGACCAGCACGTGGTCGTGATCGGCGGGGCCAACTCGGCCGGCCAGGCGGCGGTCCACTTCAGCGGCTACGCGCGGCAGGTGACGATGCTCGTGCGCTCGACGCTGCAGAAGTCGATGTCGCACTACCTCGTCGAGCAGATCGCGAAGCTCGACAACGTCGCCGTGCGCACGGGCAGCTCGGCGGTCGCCGCCGAGGGCGAGGACGGCCGCCTGCGCCGGCTGCAGGTCCGCGGGCCCGAGGGCGAGGAGGAGCTTCTCGACGTCGACGCCTGCTTCGTCTTCATCGGCGCCTCGCCGCGGACGGACTGGCTCGAGGGCGTCGTCGCGCGCGACGAGCGCGGCTTCATCCTCGCCGGCGCCGACGCGCTCACCGCCGGCTGGCCGCTGAAGCGCGACCCCTACCTGCTCGAGACGACCGTCCCCGGCGTGTTCGTCGCCGGCGATGTGCGCGCGCGCTCGATCAAGCGCGTGGCGAGCGCCGTCGGCGAGGGCTCGATGGCGGTCTCGCTCATCCACGAGTACCTCGTCGACGCATGATCCCCGCCGGACCCGTCACCGCGGCCGACCTGCGCCCGATCGATCTCTTCGACGACCTCGACGACGACCGCCTCGACGACTGGGTCGCCGCCGCGCGCGAGCTGCGCGTGCCGCAGGGCACGGTCCTCGCGGACTCCGGCACGACCCCGCTCGGGCTGCTGCTGCTGCTCGACGGCATCGTGCAGTCGCTGCTCGTCGACCAGGATCGCACCGAGCCCGTCGGGCGCCAGCACGCGCCGACCTGGATGGGCGCGATCTCGGTGCTGACCGGCGACGAGCTGAAGGTGCGCCTCAGCGCCGACACCGCCTGCCGCCTCGCGGTCATCGAACCGGACGCGTTTCGCCGGCTCGTCTTCGCCAACCCGGAGGTCCACCAGCGCGTGATGGCGAAGGTGGCGCCGGTCATGCGGCGCATGGCCGACACCGAAGCACATCGCGAGCGCCTCGAGGCGCTCGGCACGATGGCCGCGGGGCTCACCCACGAGCTCAACAACCCCGCCGCCGCCGCGCACCGGACGGCCGCCGAGATGGCGGAGATGCTCGACATCATCAGCTCCGCGATGGCGAAGTTCGTCGAGTCGGGCGTCGAGCGCCAGGAGGCGGCCAGGCTCGTCGCGCTGCAGCAGGAGGTGGTCGCGCGCGCGGCGACCTGCACGGCGCTCGACGCGCTCGACGCGGCCGACGCCGAGGACGAGCTGCTCGAGCGGCTGGAGGCGCTCGGCGTCGAGGAGCCGTGGCGGATCGCCGAGCCGCTGTCGGCGGCGCGGATCGACGCCGCCTGGCTGGACGAGGTCGCGGCGCTCGCCGGCCCGGCGACCGGCGCCGCACTGCGCTGGGTCGCGGCGACGCTGACCGCCGGGCGCCTCGCGGCGGAGCTGCAGGACTCGACGCAGCGCATCTCCAGGCTCGTCGGCGCCGTCAAGAGCTACGCCGCCATGGACCGCGGCGGGGTCGACGCGATCGACCTGCACGAGGGCCTCGAGTCGACGCTCGTGATCCTCGCTCACAAGCTCAAGCAGACGTCGATCGCGGTCGTGCGCGACTACGACCGCGGCCTGCCGCACGTCACGGTCAACGCGGGCGAGCTCAACCAGGTCTGGACGAACCTGCTCGACAACGCGATCGACGCGCTCGGCGAGCGCGGCACGATCACGGTCACGACACGGCGCGACGGCGACTGCGCCGAGATCGCGATCGGCGACGACGGCCCGGGCATCCCGCGGAAGATCCTGCAGCGCGTCTTCGACCCGTTCTTCACGACGAAGGAGATCGGCAGCGGCACCGGCCTCGGCCTGGCGACCGCGCGGCGGATCGTCGTCGACCGCCACGACGGCTCGCTGACCGTGCACTCCGAGCCCGGCGACACCAGCTTCCGCGTGCGCCTGCCGCTGACATGACGCGTACGCAGCGGCTGAGCCTCCTCGCCGCGATCATGGGGTCGTTCGTGGTGGGGCTCGACGCGACGGTCGTCAACGTCGCGCTGCCGGCGATCGAGGAGGACCTCGGCGGCGGGCTGGCCGGCCAGCAGTGGGTCTCCAACGGCTACCTGCTGGCGCTCGCGGCGCTGATCCTCGTCGGCGGGTCGCTGGGCGACGTGTTCGGCGAGCGGCGCGTGTTCAGCGCCGGCGTGCTCGGCTTCGGCGCCTCCTCGCTGGTCTGCGCGCTCGCGCCGAGCATCGAGGTGCTCGTCGCGGGGCGGGTCGCGCAGGGCGTGTTCGGGGCGCTGCTGACGCCGAGCGCGCTGGCGGTGATCGTGGCGGCGTTCCCGCCCGCGCGGCGCGGCGGGGCGGTCGGCTCGTGGACGGCGTGGTCGGGGATCGCGGCGGTGCTCGGCCCGCTCGTCGGCGGCCAGCTCATCGACGCGGCGTCGTGGCGCTGGATCTTCGCGATCAACGTGCCGTTCGTCGTGCTGACGGTCGTGATCGTCTACGCCGCGGTGCCGCAGCGGCCGCGGGCGGCGTTGCGGCCGCCGGTCGACTGGCCCGGGGGCGTGCTCTCGTTCCTCGGCCTGGCGGGCCCGACGCTCGCGCTGATCCGCCAGCCCGAGTCGGGCTGGGGCGCGGTCGACGTCGTCGGGCCGGGGATCGCGGGCGCGCTCTTCCTGGCGCTGTTCCTCGCGCGCGAGCGCACGACGGCATACCCGATGCTGCCGCTGGAGCTCTTCAGCCGGCGCAACTTCGCGGCCGGCAACGCGCAGACGCTGGCGATGTACGCCGGCCTGTCGATCCTGTTCTTCTACCTCGTGCTGTTCCTGCAGCAGGTCGGCGGCTTCAGCGCGACGCAGGCCGGCCTGGCGACGCTGCCGACGACGCTCGTGATGTTCGCGCTGTCCAAGCGCGCGGGCATGCTCGCCGACCGGATCGGGCCGCGCTGGTTCATGGGCGGCGGGCCGCTGGTGGCCGGCGCCGGCATGCTGCTGCTGCTGCGCGTCGATGCCGACGTCGACTACCTGACCGAGCTCCTGCCCGCGCTCGTCGTCTTCTCGCTCGGCCTGTCGGCGACGGTCGCGCCGCTGACGGCGACCGTGCTGTCGGACGCCGACGAGCACCAGGCGGGCATCGCATCGGGCGTCAACAACGCGATCGCGCGCGCCGGCGGCCTGCTCGGCGTGGCGGCACTGGGCGCCGTCATCGCGGCGCAGTTCGCGGGCACGCTGCGCGCTGAGATCGACACGGCGGCGCTGTCACCGGCGGGGCAGGCCGTGGTACGTGGCGCGGAGGACCGCGTGCTCGCCCGCGCGGACGTCTCGGGCCTGCCCGCCGCCGAGGCGGCGACCGTCGCGCGCGCCGCCGAGACCGCCTCGGTGTCGGCCTTCCACAAGGGCATGGCGATCAGCGCCGCGCTCGTCGCCCTCGGCGGCGTGCTCGGGATCGCGTTCGTGCGCAACCCACGCCGCGAGGTCGACTGCGCCGGCTGCGCGGGCGGTCAGCTGGCGGGCGCGCCGGTCGACGCGGCGCGCGAGCGGGCGGTCGCCGCGGTCGCGTGATGCGCCGCCACGACGTGCGCCTGCACGTCGCAGCTGATGATGCGAGACGAGATCGCGGCACAGGGCGCACAGCGACGCCGTTGAAGATCACCGCGCGGTGCGAGCGAGGCCGACGGTGCGGACCCGGCGCCGGCCGGGCGCCGCCGTCACCTACCGGTCCGGCGGCTCCTCCTCGTCGGCCTCGCCGTACTCGGCCGTCGACCGATCGGACTCGACCTCGGGCGTGAAGGCATCGAGCTCGGGGGCCGCTGCGCCGTCGTCGTGCGAGGCGTTGCGCACGAGATCGCGCTCGGCCAGCTCGAAGCCCTCGGCCTCGCCGCCACCGGCCTCGTAGACCGGGATCAGCGCGGGGTCGATCTCCTCCTCGGGGTCGACGCCGCCGACGCTCGGGCCGGTGCCGCCGATCGCGCGCGCCTCCGCAGCCGCCTCCAATTCCTGGCGCGTGGCGAAGTCGGGCTCGTCTTCGGGGGGTTCGTTGAACTTCATGACGACATGGCTACCCCAATCACAGCGCGATCGATCGCCGACGTCAATAAACTCCGCGACGTGCTTCGCCGCCTGCCCGCCGCCAGCCTGATCGCCGTCACCACGCTGCTCGTCGTGGCGGCCCCCGTGATGGCGCACGACAACGGCGAGGGCTGGTGGGGCGAGACCAACGACATCGTCATCACGAACGCGGGCTTCATCCTGATCATCTTCTTCCCGCTGTTCATCTTCCTGATGTCGATCCTGCAGTGGCGGCTGGAGCTGCGCAAGGACCGGCGCAAGGCCGAGGCCAAGCGCCGCGCCGCCAGCGCCGGCGGCTGGTAGCGCCGCCGACACGCCTGAACGCCGGCGTGCGCTCAAGCGTCGGGCTTCGTGTGTCGATGGGGTCTTGATGCGACCAGTTCCGGCTGCAGGACCGCAACCCGACGGCGCGACAGCGGCGCAGGCGGTCGTCGCGGCGCTCACCGCGGCGCTCGACGCCCGCGACGGCTACACCTGCGAGCACTCCTGCGCAACCGTCGCGCTGACGCAGCAGGTCGGCACACGGCTGGGCCTCGACGGCGCCGCGCTCGCCGAGCTCGCCCAGATCGCCGCGCTGCACGACATCGGCAAGCTCGGCGTCCCGACGGACATCATTCGCAAGCCCGGCCCGCTCGACGACGAGGAGTGGAGGCTCATGCGCGAGCACTCCGAGATCGGCGAGCGCATCCTCAAGGGCGTGGCCGACCTCGCCGGCGTCGCGCGCGCCGTCCGCCACGGCCACGAGCGCTGGGATGGCGCCGGCTACCCCGATCACCTGGCCGGCGAGGAGATCCCGCTCACGAGCCGCATCGTCTTCATCTGCGACGCCTACGACGCGATGACCTCCGACCGTCCCTACCGGCCCGCGATGGATCCCGCGGAGGCGATCCGCGAGCTGCGCGCCGCCGCCGGGACGCAGTTCGACCCGCAGGTCGTGCAGAGCCTGCTCGAAGCGCTCGGCGAAGACGAGGAGGAGGTCAGCTGGCCGCCCCGCGAGACCCGTGAGCGCGCGCAGGCGCAGGCGCTGGAGGCGATCGCCGCCGAGATCGGCGCCGTCGACGTCTTCGTCCTGCGGCGTGCGAGCACGCGTCACTACGTGCACCTCGCCGGCGTCGGCCGCGGCGACGGCTGGGCCGGCAACATCGAGCTCGACTCCGCCGACGAGACGCACCTGCGCACCGCCGTCGCGGCGGGCCGGCCGCTGTGCGTGCCGCTGACCGGCACGGGCCGCGTCGTCGGTCCCTACTACGCCGGCAGCGCGGTCATCGTGCCGTGCCCCGACGAGACGATCGTCGTCTTCGGCGCCCCCGACGACGTGCTCGACGAGCGCTGCACCGACGCGGCGGCCGTGCTCGCCCCCCGCGCCGCGGCGCTCGTGCGCGACGTCTCCCCCGCCAAGCGCCTCGCCGACGAGCTGGAGGTGCTCGAGGCCGTGCGCAGCGTCACCACCGTCAGCGCCGACAGCGTCTCGGCGACGCTCGCCGCGCTCGCTGACCGCGCGGCGCAGGCGCTGTCATGCGAGTTCGGCGCCGCGATGACCTTCCCCACCGACGACCACGAGGGCGTCATCGGCTGGTCGGGCCACGGATGGGAGCCCGCGGGCGAGGAGCTGCTCGTGCAGGCGATGCTCGCGCTGACCGCGCGCGCCGACCAGTTCCCGCTCCTCTACCAGGACGCCGCCGCGGCGATCGACCTGCCGCGCGGCTTCACCCGCAGCGACGGCGTCAGCGCGCTGTACGCCCGCTTCGTCGGCTCGCCGCCGGTCGGAGCGCTGCTCGTCGTCCACGCCGAGCCGCGCCTGCGCGGCTTCACCGCCCTGTGCCAGCGCGTCGCGCGCGGGATCAGCGACGGCGCCGACGTCGTCGTGCGCCGCGCGCTCGCCCAGGAGCGTCTCTCGGCGGAGAACGCGCGCCTCGCCGAGCGCCTGCACACCGACGCGCTCACCGGCGTCGCCAGCCGCGCCGCCTGGGAGGAGGTGCTCGCCGTCGAGGAGCTGCACCGCGGCCGCAGCGGCAGCACCAGCTCGCTCGTGATCGTCGACATCGACGGCCTCAAGCCGGTCAACGACTGCGAAGGCCACGCCGCCGGCGACGAACTGCTGCGCACGTGCGCGCGCCTGCTCTGCGACAACACGCGCGCCACCGACGTCGTCGCGCGGATCGGGGGCGACGAGTTCGCCGCGCTGCTGCGCTACACCGACGAGCGCGCCGCCGCCGCCTGGTGCGGGCGCCTGAGCCGGCGTCTCGACGTGCAGCAGCCCGCAGGTGGGCGCCTGACGATCTCCGTCGGCTACGCCCAGACGACCGCCCAGATCACGATCGCCGACGCGCTCGCGCAGGCCGACCGGCGCATGTACGCCCAGAAGCACGCGCACCGCAAGGCGCGCGCCGGGCAGTAGCCGGTCAGCCGCGCGACCGCGGACCAATAGGCTTGGCCGCAGGTAGGCGGCGATACCGAAGAGGAGAGCAATGGCGTATTTCGTGACGGGCGCGACCGGCTTCATCGGACGTCATCTCGTCGAGCGGCTGCTCGAGCGCGACGGCGACATCCACGTGCTCGTCCGCGCGGGGTCGCAGGATCGCTTGAACGGACTCGTCGAGCGCTGGGGAGCGGACGCGGCGCAGCGCATCAAGCCCGTCGTCGGCGACCTCGCCGAGCCGAGCCTCGGCCTGTCCGGCGAGCAGATCGCCGCGCTGCGCGGCGCGGTCGAGCACTTCTTCCACCTCGCCGCGATCTACGACATGACCGCGCCCGACGAGGCCAACGAGCGCCTCAACGTCGACGGCACGCGCAACGCCGTCGACGTCGCCAACGCCCTCTCCGTCGGGCACCTGCACCACGTCTCGTCGGTCGCCGCCGCCGGCGAGTTCAAGGGCCTGTTTCGCGAGGACATGTTCGACGAGGGCCAGCGGCTGCCGTCGGCCTACCACCGCACGAAGTTCGAGTCCGAGAAGCTCGTGCGCGAGCAGGCGAAGGTGCCGTGGCGCGTGTACCGCCCGGCGATCGTCGTCGGCCACTCGCAGACCGGCGAGATGGACAAGATCGACGGGCCCTACTACTTCTTCAAGGCGATCCAGAAGGCGCGCTTCGCGCTGCCCGAGTGGTTTCCGCTGATCGGCCCCGAGCTCGGCTACACGAACATCGTGCCGGTCGACTTCGTCGCGAACGCGATCGACCACATCGCCCACCAGCCGGGGATGAACTTCCAGGCCTTCCACCTGACGAACCCCACGGCGATGCGCGTCGGCGAGTCGCTGAACGCCTTCGCCGGCGCCGCGCACGCGCCGAAGCTCGCGATCCGCGTCGACAAGCGCCTGACCGACGCGCTGCCCAAGGGCACGCTGTCGATGCTCATGAAGCTGCCGCAGCTGCGCGACATCCGCCGCACCGTGCTGGCCGACTTCGGGATCCCCGAGGAGGTCGTCGACCACATGGCGCTCAAGCCGCAGTTCGACACGCGCGACACCGAGCGCGCGCTGGCGGGCTCGGGGATCGAGGTGCCCGAGCTGGGCACCTACGCCGACAAGCTGTGGGACTACTGGGAGCGCAACCTCGATCCCGACCTCTTCAAGGACCGCTCGTTCGCGCACATCATCAAGGGCCGCACGGTGATCATCACCGGCGCCTCGAGCGGCATCGGCCGCGCGACGGCGCTGAAGGTCGCCGCCGCGGGCGGTGTGCCGCTGCTCGTCGCGCGCGGGATCGAGAAGCTCGAGGCGCTGCGCGACGAGATCGCGGCCGCCGGCGGCACGGCACACGTCTACAGCGCCGATCTGTCGGACATGGACGCGATCGACGGCGTGATCGCGCGGATCCTCGCCGAGCATCCCGCCGTCGACTTCCTCGTCAACAACGCCGGCCGCTCGATCCGCCGCTCGATCAAGCTGTCCGAGGATCGCTTCCACGACTTCGAGCGCACGGTCCAGCTGAACTACTTCGGCGCGATCAAGATGATCATGGCGCTGCTGCCGCATATGCGCGAGCGCCGCTTCGGCCACGTCGTCAACGTCTCCTCGATCGGCGTGCAGACCAACCCGCCGCGCTTCAGCGCGTACGTCGCGTCCAAGTCGGCGCTGGACGCGTGGACCCGCGTCGTCTCGTCGGAGGTCGTCGGCGACGGAATCACGTTCACGACGATCCACATGCCGCTCGTCCGCACGGCGATGATCGCGCCGACGAAGCTCTACGACCACTTCCCCACGATCAGCCCCGAGGAGGCTGCCGACCTCATCTGCGAGGCGATGCGCGCACGCCCGACGCAGATCAACACGCGCCTCGGAACCGCCGGCGAGGTGCTGCACGCCGTCGCGCCGAAGATCATGGACCAGATCCTGCACATGGCCTACAAGGTCTTCCCGGACTCGGCGGCCTCGAAGGGCGAGCAGGCGCCGGCCGGATCGGAGCGTGCCAACGTCGAGCAGATCGCGATGGCGAATATCATGAAGGGCGTGCACTGGTAGGCGATCGGCTGCGACTAACGTCGCAGTGGATGTGCGTGTTGCGGGGCAGCGGCAGGCCCCGCCCGCGGACATGATCTCCCGCAAGCGAACCGACAGGGAGGTCGTCCGATGCAGACCACAACGCCGTACCCGCCGTTCTCGGTCACCGTCCGGCACCTCGGGGCGACCGACCTCGTCATCGTCACTGGCGAGCTGGACCGGTCGACCGGGCCGCGGCTGACGGCCGTCGTCGAGAACGCGCTGGGCGCGCGCGACCGGGTGGTGCTGGACCTGAGCGCGATGAGCTTCATCGACGTCGGCGGCGTCCGCGTGCTGCTGGCGCTCGTGCGAGCGGCCGAGCAGCGCCGCTGCCGGCTCGACATCCGGGCGGGGCGGGTCGGCGCGGAGATGTTCGAGCTCATCGGCATCGACCCCCGCCGCCCGCGCCCCACTCAGCGCGTGACTCGTCTGCGAACGTCGCCGGGCAACTGCGACTGACGTCCCTGGACTATCTGGCGAGCGGTGCTATACAAGGCGAACGCGGTGCGCGTCGCAGGCACGCACCGAAACCCGCTTCACCTGGCGACCGCAGACGTGACAGAAGGGTTGGACCGGCGGCGGGCGCGAAGGGAGACCAGTGTCTTCGCCATTGGAGGACCTCGCCCCGCGGGCGATGGCGTTCGCCGTCCGCTGTCACGCCGGCCAGCGCCGCGACAGCGATGGGGAGCCGTTCATCAAGCACCCGGTCGAGGTCGCGCGGCTGCTGCGCGACGCGGGCTGCTCGGAGCACGTCGTCGCCGCCGGCCTGCTGCACGACGTCGTCGAGGACACCGACGTGGACTTTGCCGAGATCTCGGCGCGCTTCGGCGCGGAGATCGCCGCGCTCGTGCACGGCGTGACCCAGGACTCATGCATCGAGGGCTACCGCCTGCGCAAGCAGGTCCTGCGCGACCAGGTGCGCTTCGCCGGCGCTGACGTCGCGCTGCTGTTCGCCGCCGACAAGATCGCCAACGTCCGCGACCTCCCCCGGCGCATCGTCCGGGAGCGCGGGCGGATCGAGGGACTGTCGCCCGACAACCGCACGCGGCGCTATCTCGAGAACCACCACGCGATGCGCCTGGAGCACTACCGCGAGTGCCTCGCGATGCTCGAGCACGTCGTGCCGGAGCATCCGCTCATCAGGCAGCTGGCCGAGGAGCTTCGGCACTGCGCCGCGGTCGTCTGCGCCCAGACGTAGAGAGGGCCCGGCGTATGCCGGGCCCCCTGTACGAGCATCGTTTGGACGGTGAAGCGGGTCAGGCCTTGATGAACGGCTTGACCGCCGCGAGCACCGCGTCCATGTCGCTGGCCTTGTCGAAGGCCAGCGGTGCCGGAGCGACGTTGCGCACGAGGCGGATCATCGCCGCGTGGCGGGCCTCGACCTGGACGATGCCGCCCGCGGCCGCGAGCACGTCGATCGACTCGATCATCGGAGCGGCGCCGTTGTAGGCGCTGACGCCGGTGTCCTCGAGCGTGTTCGCCGTCTTGAGGTACGCCGCACGGCTGGCGAACGCGCCGCCGAAGGCGAACGTCGGCTTGGCGACGGGCTTGCCGCCGAGCTGCTTGATCGTCGCGGCGAGCGCGTCGACGTGCTCGGACTCGTTGTCGCGCAGCTCCTTGGTGAGGTCGCTCTCGTACTTCGACAGCCCCTTCACCTGCTTGGCCGCCTGAACGTAGAACTCCGTCTCGAGGTACTCGAGCGTGAGCGCGTAGTTGAGGATGTCGACGTCGCCGCCGCCGGACTCGGCCAGCGCGGCCGAGACCAGACCGGTCGCCGACATTGCGCCGTAGGCGGCGCCCGCGGCGAGGGTGGAGCGCATGAGGAACGCCTCACGCGTCATACCGTGAACCTTGATGGTGGCAAGCTCGGGAGCCACCAGTCGCGATGTAGCCATATGCATTCTCGCTTTCGTGATCGTGGTGGTTGTTATGCCAGGAACGGCTTGACGGCCGCGAGGACCGCGGTGTCGTCCATCGGCTTGGCGAAGGCGCCGTCGGGGAGCGCGCCCGAAAGGCCGCCCTTGCCGTCGCCGAAGCCACGGCCGACGAGGATGTTCAGCGCCGCAGCGTGACGCGCCTCGACGGTGTGGATCGCCAGTGCGGCGGCGAGAACTTCCTTGTTCTTGATGTTGCCCGCCTGGCCGAGGTACGCGGCGGCACCGAGGTTCTCGACGTCCGCGGCGGTCTCGAGAACGGCCATCAGGCCCTTGTCGAGCGTCGGGCCGAAGTTCGTCTTCGGGGCCGCGACCGGCTTGCCGCCGAGCTTCTTGATCGTCGCGATGAGCGCGTCGACGTGCTCCTGCTCGGACTCGCCGAACTTCTTGGCGATCGTGGCGACCTTGGCGTCCTTGACGAGGCCGCTGGCGATCACCTGCTTGTAGAAGTCGGCCTCCAGGAACTCGAGCGTCAGGGCGTAGTTGAGGACCTTGAGATCGCCCTCCATGTCCTTCGCCGAGGAATCGGCGTTCGACGTCGAGCCGCTGCTGCCGCTCGACGACGAATCGTCGTCGTCATCGCCGCAGGCGGCGAGAATGACGGTGGCGGCGCTGACCGCGCCGGCGCCGCCGAGCATCTTGAAAAAGCGCTTGCGAGACGATGGGTCGTCTGCAAGCTCACGCAGTGCTGAGTCGGTCACGAAAACGTGCCTCCGGACTCGAAGTTTGACATTGCACGCTGTTAGCGGAACCGACGGGCTGTCAGATCATGAGCTGGCGCGTTCGCGGTCTTGACTTCGCTGAATCGACCGCGCTCTACAGACGGAAGATCGGCACGAGGCGCTGCTCGTGCTCGGCCTCGATGCGCGCGACGACCTCGATGTGCGCCTCCAGCAGCGTGCCGCGCAGCTTCGTCCCGAGGCCCTCGTCGACCTGGAAGATCCCGGCCGAGTTGGACATCGCGATCTCGACGCGGACGGCCTTGTCCTCGCCGGCGCCGATCTTCACCTTCTCGATCGCGTAGGCCGACAGCGAGTGGATGTTCGTGTGCCCCGCCTCGAACGGCACGCGCGAGCGACCGCGGGCCATGTCGAGCGCATCGGCGACGCGCAGGATCGAGCCCTCGATCGTGAACGGGTCGCCCTTGGAGCGATGCGAGATGATCGCGTGCATCGTCTCGGCCACGACGATCGACCGCGTCGGCTCGTCGTAGACGTCCTCCAGCAGCGTGCCGAGCTTGTCGGCGGTGAGAAACAGCGAGTAGGCCTCGTGGTCGGTGCGGTGGATCGACATCCCGACGCAATGCAGCAGCGCCGCGCCCGCGATCACGACCTCCGCGTCGCGCACCTCGAGGCCGTGGTCGGCGACGATGCTCGGCGTCACGCCGCGTGCGAACAGCAGGCGCGACAGGCGCAGCGCGATGTTCAGCACGATCTGGATGTGCACCCACGAGTGGTCGGACATGTTCAGCCGCTCGGCGTTGACCGCCGCGGCGTGCCACCAGCCCTTCACCTGGAGGTCGCCGTCGACGGCCGCGAGCAGCTTCTTCAGGCGCTTGTTGCCGCGCGCCGGCGCGTGCACCTGCGCGTCCTGCGGTGCCGCGCGCGCGATCGCCGGGCGGTCGGGGTCGGTCACTCGTCGTCCGCGTGCGAGCCTTCGCTGGCCCGCGCGGCGTGCAGGAACATAAGCTCGCGCTGCACGGAGCGCGGCTTCTCGCCCGGCTCGCGCTTGCACCATGTGCCGTCGGAGCCAAGGTCCCACGCCCACTCGGTCGTCGCCAGCGAGCGCTCGAGCGTGTCGAGCAGGTCGGCCTTCGCCGACGGGTCCTCGACGGGCGTGATGAGCTCCACGCGCGTGTCGAGGTTGCGCGGCATGAGGTCGGCGGAGCCGATCAGCACGCGCGTGTCGCCGTCGCGGTCGAAGCTGTAGATGCGCGAGTGCTCGAGGAAGCGGCCGAGCACGCTCGTCACGGTGATGTTGTCCGAGATGCCTTCAACGCCGGGGCGCAGGCAGCAGATGCCGCGCACGTTGAGCTCGACGGGCACGCCGGCCTGCGACGCGCGGTACAGCGCGCGGATGCAGCGGCGGTCGACGAGCGAGTTCATCTTCAGGCGGATGCGGGCGCTCTCGCCGGCCTCGTGCGAGGCGATCGTGCGGTCGATCTCCTCGAGGATTCCCTCGCGCATGCCGCGCGGCGCGATCAGCACCTTGCGGTACTCGCTCGGGCGCCCGAGGCCGGTGAGGAAGTTGAACATGTCGGCGACGTCGTTGCCGATCTCCTCGTCGCACGTGAACAGGCCGATGTCGGTGTACAGCCGCGCGGTCTTGGGGTGGTAGTTGCCCGTCCCGATGTGGACGTAGTGGCGCACGCCCTTGCCCTCGCGGCGCACGACGAGGATGCACTTGGCGTGCGTCTTCAGGCCCGGATAGCCGTAGACGACGTGCACGCCCGCCTGCTCGAGCGAGCGCGCCCAGCTGATGTTCGCGCGCTCGTCGAAGCGCGCCTTCAGCTCGACCATGCAGACCGCCTGCTTGCCGGCCTCCGTCGCGCGGATCAGCGCCTGCACGAGGCGCGAGTCGTCGGACGTGCGGTACACGGTCTGCTTGATCGCCAGGACCTCGGGATCGGAGACCGCCTGCTCGACGAAGCGCTCGACCGAGGTGGCGAACGAGTCGAACGGGTGGTGCACGAGGACGTCCCCGCGCCGCATCTCGGAGAGGATGTTGGCCGGCTCGGAGTCGTTGCCCTGCAGGCGCGGCTGCGTGACCGGCGTCCAGGGCAGGTCGCGCAGCTCGGCGAAGCCCTGCAGACCGTAGATCTGCCAGAGGTCGTTGAGGCCGAGGATGCCGTCGACGTCGTAGACCTGGCGCTGCTCGAGGTCCAGCGCCTCGCGCAGCAGCTCGCGCACGCTCGGGTCGATGTCGACGTCGACCTCGAGGCGGACGGCCTCGCCCATGCGCCGCCGGCGCAGCTCGGCCTCGACGGCCTGCAGCAGGTCGTCGGCCTCGTCGGAGACCTCGAAGTCGGCGTCGCGCGTGACGCGGAAGAAGCCGTGGCTGACGACCTCCATGCCCGGGAAGAGCGACTGGAGGTTGGCCGCGATGACCTCTTCGAGCGCGACGAACGTGTGCGGCTCGTCGGCGACCTCGACGAAGCGGTCGAGCATCTCGGTCGGCACCTTGATGCGGGCGAAGGTCTGCTCGTCGCTGACGGGATCGCGGACGAGCGCGGCGAGCGAGAGCGAGAGGCTGGAGATGTACGGAAACGGCCTGCCCTGGCCGACCGCGAGCGGCGTCAGCACGGGGAAGATCTGGCGCCGGAAGCGCTTGGCGAGCGCCTTGCGCTGGGACTTGGAGAGGTCGTCGAGCGCGAGGATGCGGATGCCGGCCTCGGCGAGCGCCGGGTACAGGTCGCCGAGGACGATCTCCTCGAGGCGCTGCTGCTGGCCCAGCACGCGCTCGCGGATCGCGTCGATCGTCTCGGACGGCGTCAGCCCGTCGGGCCCGGTCGCCGACAGCCCGGCGTCGATCTGGTCGTGCACGCCGGCGACGCGGATCTGGAAGAACTCGTCGTTGTTGGAGCTCCAGATCGCCGCGAGCTTGACGCGCTCCAGCAGCGCCATCGCCTCGTCGGCGACGAGCTTCAGGACGCGGTCGTTGAAGTCCAGCCACGACAGCTCCCGACCGAAGTACAGCGACGTGTCGTGCAGGTCGATGTCGGCCGGCGGCGGCGGCTCGGGTGCACGCTCGATGTCGCTGATCGAATCCTGCAGCGTGATCTCGGCGTCGGAGGGCGTCATGTCGCTCAGATCAGAGTAGCCCCGGCGGTGAGGCGGGTGAACGGGTTGTGAAGGTCGTGTTGCAACCCGATCCCGTCAACGCCGCCGTTCGCCGACACCGACGACCACGCGAACCCTCCCGAGCGATCACTTCAGCGCCGCCAGCTGCTCGAGCACCACCCCCTCGCGCAGCCCGCCGCCCGCCAGCAGCAGCGGCGCGCCGAGCGCACGCGAGGCGGCGTCCAGCAGCAGGATCCCGGCGGGCAGCAGCCGCGCGCGGTCGGCGTGCAGACCGAGGCGCAGCGCGACCTCCTGCGACGGACGCGCGACGAGCGCCTGCAGCCCGCGCGTCAGCGCGTCACAGTCCAGCGCGACGCCCAGCAGCCGCTGCATCGAGGTGGCGCTGCCGCCGACGGCGTAGGCCGCGGCCGGCTGCGGCGCGTCGACGTCGCCGAACAGCTCGCCGAGCCTCGCGCGCAGGGCGGCGAGCTCGGCCGGCGTGGGCGGGTCGGACGGCAGCTCGGCGTGCGTCAGCCCCGACGAGCCGACCGGCAGCGAGATCGACCAGACGACGCCGCCCGTGGCGGTCCCGACGACGAGCTCGGTCGAGCCGCCGCCGACGTCGACGACGCCGAGCAGGCCCGCGGGCGGCGCGACGAGCGCGCCGATCGCGCCCGCGAACGCCAGCCGCGCCTCGTCCTCGCTGCTGAGGATCTCCATCGTCGCGCCGCAGGCCGCCTCGATCGCCGCCGCGAGCGCGCGCTTGTCGAGCGCGTCGCGCACCGCCGCCGTCGCGATGACGCGCGTCGAACGGACGCCGAGCTCATCGGCGAGGCGCAGCTGGCGGGCGACGATCGACGCCACCTCGGCGATCTTGTGCGGCCCGACCTCGCCGGCTCCGGTCGCCCCCAGATGCGTGAAGGCGCGCTCGGAGATGAGCTCGCGCAGGCGCGACCCAGCGGCCTCGGCGACGAGCAGCCGAGTGGTGTTTGACCCGATATCGATGCAGGCGCAGCGAGGCAAGGGAGTCGCCGCAGTCGATGTTGTCATGATTTCGCGCCGTGGATTCAGAAGCCCCCGCCATTCTCGTACGCGACCTGCACAAGTCCTACGGGACGGTGCACGCCGTCCAGGGCATCGACTTCGAGGTCGCGCGCGGTGAGGTCTTCGGCCTGCTCGGTCCCAACGGCGCCGGCAAGACGACGACGGTCGAGGTGCTCGAGGGCTATCGCGAGCGCACGCGCGGGATCGTCTCCGTCCTCGGCCACGACCCGGGCGGCCGCCCGCGGGCGCTGCGCGAGCGCGTCGGGATCGTCCTGCAGTCAAGCGGCATCTACCGCCACGCGACGCCGCGCGAGCTGATCACGCACTGGGCCGGCTTCTATCCGCACCCGCGCGACGTCGAGGAGGTCATCGACCTCGCGGGCCTGCGCGAGTCCGAGCACGTCCTCACGCGCAAGCTCTCCGGCGGCCAGGCGCGGCGGCTGGACTTCGCGCTCGCGCTCGTCGGCGATCCCGAGCTCGTCTTCCTCGACGAGCCGACGACCGGCTTCGATCCCGCCGCCCGGCGCGCGGCCTGGGACACGATCCGCGCGCTCGCCGAGCTCGGCAAGACCGTCCTGCTGACGACGCACTACCTCGACGAGGCGCAGGCGCTGTGCGACCGCGTCGCGATCGTCAAGGACGGCCGCATCCTCGCCGTCGGCGCACCCGCCCAGCTCGGCGTCGGCGCGTCCTCGCGCTACCGCGTGAGCTGGCGCGACGAGGACGGCGACATGGTCAGCCGCGAGACCGACGACCCGACCGCGCTCCTGCACCAGCTCACGAGCGCCGCGCTCGCCCGCGGGACCGGTCTGGAGGACCTCAGCGTCAGCAGGCCCTCGCTGGAGGACGTCTACCTCGAGCTGACCGCCGAGATCGACGAGGAACCGACCCGATGACCGCCGCCGTCGCGCTGACCTGGCGCCAGTACCGCCTCGAGCGCAGGATGTTCTGGCGCAACCCCAGCGCGGCGTTCTTCAACTTCGTGCTGCCGCTGCTGTTCCTCGCGCTGTTCGGGGCGATCTTCTCGGGCAGCCAGCAGGACCTCGACATCATCGTCCCCGGGATCGCCGGGATGAGCATCATGACGACGACCTTCGTCGCGCTCGCGATGAACCTCGTCTTCCTGCGCGAACAGGGCGTCCTCAAGCGCCTGCGCGGGACACCGCTGCCCAGCGGCGCGTATCTCGCGAGCCTCGCCCTGCACGCCGTCACGAACACGACGATCCAGCTGACGGTCGTCATCGGCGCCGGCGCGCTGCTGTTCGGCGTCGGCCTGCCGTCGGACTGGCTCATGCTGGCGGTGTTCGTCGGCGCGGGCGTCGCCTGCCTGGCGTCGCTCGGCGTCGCGCTCTCGCACGCGATCCCGAACTTCGACTCGGCACCGGCCTACGTCAACGCGATCTTCCTGCCCGTGATCGTCCTCAGCGGCGTCTTCTACGACGCCGAGGCGGCGCCGACGTTCCTGCGCGACATCGCGCAGGCGCTACCGCTCACGCATCTGATCGACGGCCTGTCGGCGGCGATGGTCACCGGCGCCGCGTTCGCCGACCATCTCGACGACCTCGCCGTGCTGCTGATCTGGGGCGCATTGGGCACGGTGCTCGCGGTTCGCGGCTTCAGCTGGGAGGCACGGCGGGGCTAGTTCGTGGCCCGGGTTCGTGACGCATCGACGCTCCGCTTTCCGGCGCAAGCGACCGCCCAGCCGCATGATCGGCCGCGCGCCGGTCGAAGAGCGCGTTGATCATGCGCGCCAAGGCGACGATCCTGGGCCTGCTCGCGGGCCTGCTGTGCACGCTCGCGGTCGCCCCCGCGGCGGGCGCGTACACGCGCGCGGAGACCGCCGCGCTGCAGGTCGCGCTGCGCTCGGCCGGGTTGTACTCCGGCACCGTCGACGGCGTCGCCGGCCCCGGCACGGCGGCGGCGGTGCGCGCCGCCCAGCGCAACGCCCGCCTGCCGGCCGACGGCGTCGCCGGGCCGGCCACGCGGCGCGCGCTCGGGCGCCTCGGAGGCCCGCGCCTCGGCCGCCGCCCGATCGCCCCCGGCGCGGTCGGCTGGGACGTCGCCGCGCTGCAGTTCAGCCTCGCCGCGCACGGCTTTCCCGGCGGGCCGGTCGACGGCGGCTTCGGCCCGCGCGCGACGGCGGCCCTGCAGCGCTTTCAGCAATGGGCCGGGATGACCGCCGACGGCGTCGCCGGGCCGGCCACGCTGCGCGCCCTGGGCACGCCCCCGCCGCGCTCTCCCGTGCGCCTGCGCACGCCCGTCCAGGCGCCGCTCGGCGATCGCTTCGGCCCGCGCTGGAACGTGTTCCACGCCGGGCTGGACTTCCCCGCGGTCGCCGGCACGCCGGTCCGCGCGGCCGGCTTCGGGACCGTCGTCGCGGCCGGCTTCGACGCCTCCGGCTGGGGCAACCGGGTCGTCGTCGGCCACCGCTTCGGCCTGCGCACGCTGTACGCGCACCTCACGACGATCGCCGTCTCCCCCGGCCAGCGGGTCGGCGTCGGCCAGCAGCTCGGCAGCGTCGGCTCGACGGGCCGCTCCAGCGGCCCGCACCTGCACTTCGAGCTGACGCTGCGCGGCGCGAACGTCGATCCGCTCAGCGCGCTGTCTGGCGCGGGCTGATCTTCAGGCGTCGGCCGCCGCCGCCGCTCCGGTCAGGTGATCGAGGACGCGCTGGAACTCGTCGGTCGGCGAGAAGTCGACGTACTCGCTGTCCTGCAGGGCCTCCGGCGCGTGGCCCGGGCCCCAATAGAAGGCCTCTCCGGCGGCGAAGTCCTGATGGCCGTCGGCGGTGTGCATCCGCACACAGCCCTTCAGCATGTAGCCCCAGTGCGGGCACGGGCACAGGTCGTCGGGCAGGCCGACGGTGGCGGGCCGCAGGTCGGCGCCGGCGGGCAGGGTGACGAAGCCGACCATCATGCCCTCCTGGTCGAGGACGCGGACCTCGACGCCGCCGTCGGCGATTGCGACGGGCACGTCCTCGCGGGGGATGCAGCGCATGGGTGACCTCCTGGGGTCGTCGTGGTGATTGCGTCGACCGTGTGCGTGTCGATGCAGGACACGATCCCCGCCGCGCGTTCCCGAAACGTTCCCTACCGTCGGGCGAGCGCGGTGCAGCGCTGAGCATCGAGCGGCTGCCCCCATGCGCGGTAGCCGTCGGCGGCGCCGTGAAGGTGGTCGCGCGCCTCGTCGGGGCGTCCGTGGGCGCGCGCGACCCAGCCGCGCACCTCGGCGACCGCGGCGTGCCAGGCCGGCGGGAGCGCGATGATCGCCAGCGCCGTCTCGCAGTCCTGCGCGTAGCTGTCGGCGCGCTCGAGATCCCCCGCGCGGGCGGCGGCGATCGCGGCCGGGACGAGGAACGCGATGCGGCATGTCGGGCACGTCTCGGCGGGGCCGCGGATCGCGCTCTCCGCTTCGCGCACGACCCTGAGGCCGCTCGCCGGATCGCCGGCCGCCTGCACCATCGCCCCGTAGATCCGGTCGAGCGTGTGATGGCCGACCTCGGACTCGCGCGCCATCAGCAACGCGTCGACGAGAAACGGGCGCGCGTGCAGCGGCCGGCCGCGGTAGGTCGCGACCTGCGCGCGCCCGAGCAGCGAGAGCGCCTCCCCGGCGCAGGCGCCGATCCTGCCATGCAGGCGCGCGCCGTCGGCGAAGTCACGGTCGGCCTCGTCGAGTCGCCCGGCAAGGATCTTGGCCTCGCCGCGGAGCGTGAGCGCGAAGGCGTGGCCGCGTGCGGCGCCGAGTCGCTGGGCCTCGTCGGCGAGGTTGTCGGCGAAGGCGATGACCTCCGCGTTGGGCAGCCCGCCGTAAAGCATGCGCTCCGTGACGCACAGCTGGCCGTCGAAGACGCGGGTCGCGATCTCGGGCAGATGGCGCGTGGCGCGCAGGTACTCGCGCAGGCGCGTCGGCAGATCGCCCTTCGCGTGGGCGGCCAGGGCGTGCGCCCAGGTCGCGTCGAGGATCGCCCCGGGGTCGCGCAGCTCGATCGCCAGGCGATAGGCCTCGTCGGCCTTCGCGGCGGCGGTCTCGGCGTCGGCGTAGACGCCGATCGCCGCGGCTGCGCTGAGCGTCAGCGCCTCCGCCAGCCGGCCGACCGTCGTGCGCGGGGTCACGCCCTCCAGCGTGCGCAGCGCTCCCGTGGGATCGCTCGCCTTGAGCTGCGCGAGCGCCTGGCGGGCCCTGAGCTCCTGCGCCTCGGGCTCACCGACCGCCGCCGCGGCGGCGCCATACGCGTCGGGCGCCCGGTTGTCGCCCAGCGCGTCGAGGATCTCGGCGCGCAGGCAGAGCGCCTCGGAGTTCGCAGGCTGCGCGACGAGCAGCCGCGCGACGTGACCCAGTGCATCGGCGAAGGCGCCGACCCTGGTTGCGCGCCGCGCCGCGCGCAGCAGCCAGGGAACCGCCGCAGCCGGCCGCTCGCCCTTCAGCCAATGACGGGCGACGAGCTCGGCCGCCGCGCCGGCGACCTCCAGACGCTGCGCGGCGTCGCGGTGCAGGCCGACGCGCCGATGGGGCGCCAGGTCGTCGGTGAGCGCCTGGCGAACCAGCTCGTGACGGAAGCGGTACCGCGTTCCCGCGACGACGAGGACGCCCGCGTCCAGCGCCGCGTCGAGCAGCGCGAAGGCGCCGGACTCATCCCGACCGGTGAGCGCGAGCACGCTCGCGATGTCGAGGTCGTCCTCGACGATCGCCAGCGCGGTCAGCGCATCCAGCACGTCCGAGTCGAGGTCGGCGAGACGGTTCCTGATGGCGGCGCGGACCGTGTCGGGCAGTGGGATCGACGTCCCCGTCCCGAGCGTTCGAGCGAGCTCCAGCGCAAAGAAGGGATGACCCCGGGCGAGCTCGACGACGTCGGCCACGCGGTCCGGGGAGGGAGATTGCACCGCGGCGAGCGCGACGAGCCGCGCGATCGCGTCGTCCTCCAGGGCGCCGAGCTCCAGCGTCAGCGTGCCGTCGTTCTGGGCGCATTCGACGATGCCGCGCGGCAGGCTCGTCCGGATCCACTCCGCGCGGCAGGCGAGCAGCACGACCAGCGGTCGACCGCCGCCACCGGCGACGAGTTGGTGCAGCACGCCGGCGGTGGCCTCGTCGCAGAGGTGGGCGTCCTCGACGCACAGCAGCGTCGGAGCTTCGGTGGGCGCGAGGTCGAGCGCGCGCCCGAACGCCGCGACCACCTGGTGACGGGTCAGGGCGCTGTCCAGCGGGGGCGCCGGCCCGGCGAGCGGGCTCAACTCGGCGAGCACCGAGTGCGTGCGCGCCGGCAGCGCGTGCAGCGGCCCGCGCCCATCCACCAGGACCTGGGCGATGGCCGACCCGATCGGGTCATACGGCGCGCCGGAGACCGAGCCCGTGACGGTCAGGACCCGCCAGCCATCGTCGCCGGCGCGATGCATGACCTCGCGGCAGAGTGCCGACTTGCCGATGCCCGCCGTTCCGCGCACGAGCACAGCCGCCGTGCCGCCGTCGGCGACCCTTCGCAGCACGCTGGCGATCCTCGCAAGCTCGGGCTGACGGCCGACGAAGGCGCGTTCACCGAGCCGGACGCCCGCCGTACAGCGGTCATACAGCGCGCGCGTCTGGGCGCCGGGCTGCGCGCCGAGGTCACGAACCAGCGCGATCCGCAGCCGCTCATACCAGCGCAGCGCGACGTGTCGCTGGCCCGCGTCGATGGCAGCGATCATGAGCTGCTGGCAGGCGACCTCGTCGGTCGGCTCGATGTCCAGCAGCCGCTCCCACCGGCCACCGCGACGCAGCAGCTCGGCGAGGCAGGCGAGCGCCCGCCGACGAGGTTCCTGCGTCCAGGGCTCGTACGGGCTGGCGGGCAGCAGATCGCCCGCGTAGGACCCCGCGACCCGGGCGCAGGCGGCGTCGTCGGCCCCCCGCAGAGCGCGCTCAGCCTCCTGCAGGAAGCGCTCGACGTCGCAGACCACGGTGCGATCGGGGAACAGCGCGACACGTCCGGCACGCAGCACGACGGCATCCGCCTCGCCGAGTGTCCGGCGGGAGTGGTGCGCCGCCTTGCGCAGGTTCGCCGCACCCGCCTCGGGCTCGAGGTGCGGCCAGAGCTGCTCGATCACCTCGTCGCGTGCGAGCCGGTGGCCGTCGGCGAGGGCCAGCAGCGCCACAAGCTCCTGCGCGCGGCGCGCCCGCCAATCGCTCTCGACGACCTCGCGGTCGCCGAGCCGTACGCGGAACCCCCCCAGCATCTCGATCCGGACGTCGTCTGGAGCTGGCTGCACGATCGCGAAACGTCCTGCCGGTGGCCGGCGGTAGATGACGTCGTCATCGTAGATCGCCGGCGATCGGCCATCGACGGTACGCCGCCCCAAGCCAGACCCGCGGCGCTTTCGAGTGGCGCTTTTCGACGGCTCAGCCGTCAGGAGGCGCCACTCGGGTCGGGCGACGCCTACCCGCCGACGACGAACGCCGCCGCCGGCTCGCCGCGGACCTGCACCGGCACGGTCGCCAGCGGCCCCGTCTGCCAGTCCTCGCGCAGCAACCCGAAGATCACGACGTCCAGCCCGCGTCCGTTGTGGCGGTGGTAGCGGCGCAGCACGCCCTCGCGCTGAAAGCCGATCCGCTCCAGCGCGCGCTGGGAGCGCACGTGCTCGACGTTGGAGTACGCGCCGACGCGGTCCAGGCCCAGCAGCGCGAACGCCAGATGACACATGAGCGCCTTCGCCTCCTGGTTGGCGCCGGTCCCCCACCAGGCGCGGCCGAGCCACGTCCCGATCGTCGCGCGGCGGTCGCGCCGTACGAGCTCGCCGAGCCCCGTGATGCCGATCGGCCCGGCGTCGAGGTGCTCGACGACGAGGTCCAGATGCTCGCCGCGCTCGCGCTGCGCCGGCAGCCGCGCGAGATAGGAGCGCGCCTCCGCCTCCGAGGAGTACGGGCCCCACGAGAACCAGCGCGTGACCTCGGGGTCGCGGGCCTCTGCGTAGAGCGCCGCGGCGTCAGCGTCGCGCGGGATCCGTACGCGCAGCGTCGGGCCTGTCAGGGCGAGATCGTCCACCGCCGGTAACACTACGAGCATGCTCGCGCTGCTCTACGACATCCACGGCAACGTCCGCGCGCTCGAGGCCGTGCTGGCCGACGCCGAGCGGCAGGGCACGACCGCGTTTCTGATCGGCGGCGACGTCGCGCTGTTCGGGCCCTGGCCCGAGGAGACCGTCGCGCGGCTGGACGAGCTCGAGCCCGCGACCTCGATCCGCGGCAACGGCGAGCGCTGGACCGCCGATCCCGACGCCGCCCCCGAGTGGCTGCGCGGCGCCACCGCCGCCGCCCGCGAGGCGCTTGGCGACGAGCTCGTCGCCGCGCACATGGCGCTGCCCGCGTCGGCGCCGATCGGCGACGACACCCGCGCGTGGCACGGCTCGCCGGTCAGCGACGTGCGCTCGTTCCTGCCCGAGCCCGGCGACGACGAGGCCGAGCTGCTTGCCGGCGCGCGCGAACAGCGGCTCATCTTCGGGCACACGCATGTGCCGTTCGCGCGCGCCGCGGCGGTCGGCGCCACCGAGCTCGTCAACCCCGGCAGCGTCGGCATGCCGCTCGACGGCGACCACCGCGCCGCCTACGCGCTGCTGCACGACGACGGCACGATCGAGCATCGCCGCGTCGCCTACGACCACGCCGCCGCCACCACCGTGCTGCGCGACCGCTACGGCGACACCGACTGGTACCGACGGGTGGCGCATCGCTTCGCCGAGGCCCGCATGGAGCCGTCGTGAGCGCCGGATGAGCACCGGGGACCGCCCGGGCGACCACCCCCAGCTGGAGCTCGCGATCGCGCTCGGGCGCGAGCTGCTGCACGGCTCTGGGGCGCTGCGCGTCAGCGTCGCGCTGGACTCGGACCCGCCCGCCCGGCCCGCGATCGTCGAGTGCGAGCGGCTGCGCGCGATCGTCGTCCACGACGGCGACGGCAACGTGCGCCAGTTGCCGCATGACGCCGCGGGCGGGGTCGCGCTGCCGCAGCTGCCGTTCATGCGCCGGCTGCCCGCCTTCGACGTCGACCCCGCCGACGGGCGCGTCGCCGGCGTGCTCGGCGGTCTGGAGATGCTCGGGCGGGCCGTGCGCGACATCGCCGCGCTGCTGCCGGGCCAGAGCGTCGTGGCCGCCGACTACGAGACGAGCGATCCCGCCGTCCCGCTCGGCATCGCCGGGCGCGCGGGCGAGCCGCTCGTCGTCCTGATCGGAGAGCTCGAGTTCGAGCTCGAGCTCGACGTCGATCAGCCGCCGAGCGCCTGAAGCGCGCTCGCGCGGTCCTCGACGACGGTCAGCAACCGCGTCAGGCCGGTCGTCTCGAACGTCCGCCGGACCGAGCCCTCGCCGCGGCACGCGACCGCCATCGCGCCGCTCGACCCCGCCAGCGCCTGGTGGCCGCGGATGACGGTGGCCAGGCCGGTCGAGTCGATGAAGGCCAGCTCGGTCAGGTCGAGGCAGAGACGGGCGCCGTCGCCGGGCAGCGCGAGCGCCGTCTCGAGGTCGCCGACACCGCGCAGATCCAGCTCGCCGCTGAGCACGACGAGGTGGATCCCGTCGCGCTCGGAACGCTCGATCGTCAGCTGCGGGATGTTCAACCTTGCTCCCATGGCACCGCATTGTCTCGCACGCGCAGCACGAGCAGAGCGATGTCGTCGTCCGGCGGGCCGTCGCTGAAGCGCGCGACGGCGGCATCGAGCCCGGCGGCGAGCAGCAGCTCGACGTCGTGCAGCCTGACGCGCGGGAGGATCCCCAGCAACGTGCCATGCCGGCCGGCCTCCTCGACGCTGCCGCCGGCGCGGCGCACGAGCGCCGGCGGGTGCCCGGCGGCCGCGAGCGTCACCGCGATCGCGCCCGACGCCGAGTGCGACAGCGTCCGCATCACCTCCATGTCGCGCTCGCTCCAACGCCGTGGCCGGTGGTCGACGACGCAGAAGGAGCCGAGCACATCGCCGGCGGGCGAGCAGACGGGAAAGCCCGCCCAGGCCTTGACGTCGAGCGACTGCACGAGCGGGTTGGCGCTCGTGCGCGGGTCGAGCTCGGCGTCGTCGATGAAGACCGCGTCGCGCGATCCGACGACGTGCTGGCAGAAGGAGTGCTCGACGGGCGTCTCCCGCTCCGAGGCCACCTGCGCCGGGATCGTGCCGACCGCGCTCTTCCAGAACGAGCGCCGGTCGTCGACGAGCGTGACCAACGCGATCGGCGCGTCGAGCAGCATCGCGGCGAGGCGGGTGAGGCGGTCGAAGTTGTCCTCCGGACCCGTGTCGAGCAGACCGGTCGCGCGGACGGCCGCCAGCCGCTGCGGATCGTAGACCGCCTCGGGGACGGTCACAACGTCTAGGTCGCCGACCACCTCGGCGACGACACTACGCCATCGGGAGATCGGCCGGGGACGCGCCGACGACGGCCTGCGAGTCCTCGCTGCGCACGAGCAGCAGCGTCGCGACGATGCCGATCACGGCGAAGCCGGCGCCGGTCATGAACGCGAGCTGAAAGCCCTCGGTCAGCGCGCTCGGGACCGCCGCCGGCGCGCCCTGCGCCGCGCCGATGAGATCCGTCGTCCTGGAGCTCGCGATCGTGCCCAGCACGGCGAGGCCGAGCGCCCCGCCGATCTGCTGGGAGGTGTTGATGAGCCCCGAGGCCAGCCCCGACTCGTCCTTGGAGACGCCGCTGACGGCGGCGATCGTGACGGGCACGAACGCGAAGCCCAGGCCGACCGCGGCGACGACCATCGGCGCGAGCAGGTCCGACAGGTACGAGCCGTTGACCGGCACCTGCCCGAACCACAGCAGCGCGACCGTGATCAGCGCGAGCCCCGCGATCAGGACCTTCTTGAAGCCGAGCCTCGTCACGAGCACCGAGGCCGCGCCCGCCGATCCGATGATCGCCAGCGCGAGCGGCAGGTAGGACAGGCCGGCCTTCAGCGCGCTGTAGCCGAGCACCTCCTGCATGTAGCGCGACAGGAAGAAGAACATCGCGAACAGCGCCGCACCGACGAGCAGGCCGACGATGTTCGCGCCCGTCAGCGTGCGCAGGCGGAAGATCGCGAACGGCATCAGCGGGTCCTTCGAGCGCAGCTCGATGAACACGAACGCGACGATCAGCGCGAGCGCGATCGCCAGCAGCGTGAGCGTCTGCGTCGAGCCCCAGCCGGCGCTGATCGTGTCGACGAGCGCGAAGACGAGCAGCGACAGACCGGCCGTGACCGTGATCGCGCCGAGCGCGTCGAAGTGGTGCATGTCGGACTCGCGGCGGCTCTCGTCGAGCATGCGCGGTGCCAGCAGCGCGACGACCACGCCGATCGGCACGTTGACCCACAGCACCCATTCCCAGCCGGCGTACTCGGTCAGGATCCCGCCGAGCAGCACCCCGGCGGCGCCGCCCGAGCCCGACACCGCGCCCCAGACCCCGAGCGCCTTGTTGCGCTCCGCGCCCTCGGCGAACATGTTCGTGACCATCGACAGCGCCGCCGGCGCGATCAGCGCGGCGCCGAGCCCCTGCACCGCGCGGGCGATGATGAGCTGCGTCTCGCTCTGCGACAGGCCGCCCGCGAGCGAGGCGATCGAGAAGACGACGAGCCCGGCCATGAACAGCCGCCTGCGCCCCAGCAGATCGGCCATCCGCCCGCCGAGCAGCAGGAAGCCTCCGAACGTCAGTGCGTAGGCGTTCGGGATCCAGGTCAGGTCCTCCTCGGAGAACTTCAGGTCCCGGCCGATCGACGGGATCGCGACATTGACGATCGCGGCATCCAGGATGATCACGAACTGCGTACTGGCCAGCAGGGCCAGCGCCAGCCATTTGCGTCGCTGTGCCGCTTCGGCGTCGGTCATCGGCGCTACTCCACCTCTGCTCGCGTTAACATGAAGGTCGGTTCCGCTTTGCCGCGGGCCAGGCTACGGAAGGACGGTTCGGCTTGTCAACCATCGCTCATCGGCCGCTGCGCGCAGACGCGCGCCGCAACCGCGAGAAGGTCCTCGCCGCGGCGGCGGCCGCGTTCGCCGAGAGCGGGCTGGAGGCGCAGATCGAGGACATCGCGCGCCGCGCCGGCGTCGGCGTCGGCACCGTCTATCGCCACTTCCCGACGAAGGAGGCGCTCGTCGAGGCGCTCGCCGGCGAGCACTTCGAGCGCCTCGCCGACATCGCGGAGGCGGCGCTCGAGCAGCACGGCACGCCATGGGAGGTGTTCGCGACCGCGGTCTGGCGCTGCGCCGGTGCGGCGGCCGGCGACGTCGCCTGGTGTGAGCTGATCGGCGGCCACCCCAGCACGACGCAGGCCGCAGCGGGCGGCCAGGCGCGCCTCGCCGCGGCGATGTCCGCGCTGATCGGGCGCGCGCGCCAGGACGGCGCGATGCGCGCGGACGCGACCGTCGACGACGTCAGGACGATCATGTGCGGCTTCGGCCACGTCGCCGCGGCGCAGCGCGCGGGCGCCGGGCTGGACTGGGAGCGCTACCTCGAGATCGCGCTCGACGGATTGCGGGCACGGTGACCTGGAGCCAGCGGCTGCTCGCCGTCTTCTTCACCGCGGCCGGGACGCTGCACTTCCTGCGGCCGCAGATGTACGAGCAGATCATGCCGGAGGGCCTGCCGGCCCACCACGAGCTCGTGCTCGTCAGCGGCGCCGCGGAGATCGCCGGCGCGGTGCTCGTCGTCCTCCCGCGCACGCGGCGGCTGGGCGGACTGTGGCTCGTCGCGACGCTCGTCGCCGTGTTCCCGGCGAACGTCAACATGGCGCTGAACCCCGAGCGTTACGACTCGCTTGCGCCCGCACTGCTGTGGGCGCGGCTGCCCCTGCAGGGGCTGCTGATCTGGTGGGTCCTGCGGGCGACGCGCACACCGGCTCGACAGAACTCGTAGACGATCCGTACAGAACCTTAAAGCCAGCCTGAGGCGTTCCTTACCGCGCCTTGAGGTGCCGGGTCGACAATGCTGCGCAGGTTCCCTTCGTCGATCTGGAGACCCCTCCCCCATTCAGATCGACTGCCTGCGGGCCCGGCAACGGGTCGGTGAGCAGAGGAACCGCGTGTCGCGCTCCCGATACCTGACGCGACCGCAGACCGCGAGGGTAGGAGGCGGTGGACCGATGCCACCGCCTCCTCACCCCGCGCGTTCGCCGCCACCTCCCCCGGCGGCGCACGCGCTACGGCGGGGTCGGCTTCGGTGGTCACTGACATGTCACCGCGCGGCCGGCCTCGTCTTACGGTCGTCGCCTTCAGGAGCCGGGCTCGGCAGCGGCGACCCACCCCAGCAGCTCGTCCACCGTCGAGCAGGCAGCGGCCGTCCCGCCGTCGCTCGCGGCGCTGACGAGCAGCCGCTTGCGGTCGACGACGGCGGCGATGCGCTCGTCGATGGTGCCGGCCGCCAGCAGGTACCAGGCGGTGACCGCCGCGGCCTGGCCGATGCGGTGCACGCGGTCCTCGGCCTGGTCGTGGACGGCCGGCGACCAGCCCAGCTCGACGAAGGCGACGTTCGAGGCGGCCGTCAGCGTCAGACCGATCCCGGCGGCGTCGAGCGAGCAGACGATCAGGCGGCAGTCCGGGTCCTCCTGGAAGCGTGCGACCTCCTCGTTGCGCCGATCGGCCGCCACGACGCCGGTCGCCAGCGCCGCCGATCGGTGCGCCGCATGCAGGTGGCTGCCGATCTCGCGGTGGCGGCAGAACACGACGAGCTTCTGGTCGGCCTGCGCGAACGCGTCGATCCACTCGTTCGCCGCCTCGAGCTTGCCGCGCGCGGCGACGAGCGACAGCGTGTTGAGGCGCACGAGCGCCTCGGCCCTGCGTGCGCGCTGCGCGGCCTCGCTGCCGCGTGCGCGCACGGCCGCCTCGTGCGCGCCGGGCTCGAGCTCGGCGATCGAGGCGAGAAACCCGGCGTCGGCCTCGGCCTGCGCGCGCACCCACCGCGCGACGTCGCGCTGGACCTCGGCGTACTCGCGCCGGTTGGCGAGCTCGACGGGCACGACCACGCGCTGCTTGGCGGGCAGCTGGGGCAGCACGTCGGTCTTGCGGCGCCGCACGTAGCACGTGCGCCGCAGCCGCCGGTTGAGGACGTCGAGCTCGCGGCCCTCGCCGTAGACGCGTTCCAGCCGCCGCGCGCCGCCGGCGACGTCGAGCCGGTCGAGCACCTGCAGTTGCGCGGCGAGCTCCGCGGGCCGGTTGACGATCGGCGTGCCGGTGAGCAGCAGGACGATCGCGTCCGGGTCCATCGCCGCCGAGACGGCCTGCGCCGCGCGCGTGCGCCGCGCCGCGGGATTCTTGACGAAGTGCGACTCGTCGAGGACGAGCGCCCGCGGCGGCTCGTCCGCGAGCGCGCCGGTGTGCCGGTAGAGCACGTCGTAGCTCACGACGGCGATCTCGGCGCCGGCGGTCGCGCGGTCGGCGCCCAGCGCGGCGGCGCTGCGCCCGGGCAGCCAGCGGCCGGCCTCGCGCAGCCAGTTCAGCCGCAGCGACGCGGGGCACACGACGAGCGCGGGAAAGGCGCTCTCGGCCTCGAGCACGGCGAGCGCCTGGACGGTCTTCCCCAGGCCCGGCTCGTCGGCGAGGAACGTGCGCCGTGCCTGCCGCGCGTACTCGACGGCGGCACCCTGAAACGGGCGCAGCGGTGCCGCCAGCCGGGCCGCCGACACGTCGCCCTCGGCGCTCGCCGACAGCCGCTCCATGCGCTCCAGGCGCCGTGCGAGGCCGATCGCCTCGGTCAGCTTCGCGACGACCGCTCCGCCGGCGGCGAGCTTCGGCCGCTCCTGCAGCAGCGCCAGCAGGCCGTCCGCGGTGGCGCTCTCGATCGTGACGAACCACGCGTCCGAGGAACGGGTGACGGCCAGACCGATCTCGCGCAGCGCGGGCTCGATGTCGGGGTTGCAGGAGCGGCAGAGGCGCAGCCGCGGGCTGTCCGGAGGCGCCTGCTCGACGCCGACGATGCAGCGATGGCGCAGGTCGGCGATCGCGCCGGGGGTCAGCGCGAGCTGCTGCTCGAAGCGCTCGAGCTCGCGCTCGAGCGCGGGCGTGCCCGCCAGCCGCCGCTCGCTGCCGAGCACGGCGGCCAGCGCGCGCAGCGGCTCGTCGCGCGCCGGGATCCACCAGCGATCCAGGTCGGCGTCGTGACGATGCTCGGGCAGCGTGGCCAGCGCCGCCCGCAGCGCGGGGTCCGGCCCGCCGGCGATGATCACGCCCGCGACGCCCGGCCGGTGCTCGCACATCGCGGCGACGGCCTCGGCGGCCGGCGGCAGGGCGTCGAGGCGATCGAGCAGCGCCTGCGCGGCGGGCGCCGGCGCGAGGCGGGGACAGGCCGCCAGGAGCCTGCGCAGCGCGACTGCGACGCGCGGGATCGCCGGTGCGCGCCACGCATCGCGCCCGACCGCCCGCGACGCGTGGGGAACGCTTGCGAAGGCGTCGCGCAGCCGCACATCGGCGGTCTCGGGCAGCAGGAAGTGCGAGCCGAGCGGGTCGGACTGCAGCACGACGGTGGGCTCGCCGGCGGAGCGCATCGCGCACACGATGCTGGCTGCATCGGTCGGTGCCGGAATGCCCGGCCGGCCGGGGCCCGTGACGAACCCCGAACGCGAGACGGCCGCGCCCAGGGAGGGGGACGCGGCCGCCTGCTGTTCGGCGGACTCAGGCTGGGGGAAGCCGGAGCCGCGCGCTGCTACGCGCTGATGGCCTCCGCGCGCGCAGGTTCGAGAGCGACGTCGAGCACCTCGTCGATCGTCATGACCGGGTGGAACGTCATCGCGTCGCGGACGTCCTGCGGCACGTCGTCGAGGTCGGCCCGGTTGCGCTCGGGAAGGATCACGTCGGTCAGCCCGGCGGCGTGGGCGGCGAGCACCTTCTGCTTGAGCCCGCCGATCGGCAGCACCCGGCCCTGCAGCGTCACCTCGCCGGTCATGCCGACGGTGTGGCGCACGGGCCGGCCGGTCAGCAGCGACACGAGCGCCGTCGTCATCGTGACGCCCGCGCTGGGCCCGTCCTTCGGGATCGCGCCCGCGGGCACGTGCACGTGGAACTCGCGCTTGTCGAAGGCGTCCTCGTCGATGCCGAGGTCCGTCGCATGCGCTCGCACGTAGGTGAGCGCGATCCGGGCGGACTCCTTCATGATGTCGCCGAGCTGGCCGGTGAGGGTGAGCGAGCCCTTGCCCTTCATCGCGTTGGCCTCGACGAACAGCACGTCGCCGCCGACGCCGGTCACCGCCAGGCCCGTCGCCACGCCCGGCACCGCCGTGCGCGCCGCGGCCTCCTGGAAGACCTTCTGGCGCCCGAGCGCTTCGCGCACCACGTCGAGGTCGATCGTCACGGGCGCGACATCGGCGTCCGTGGCGATCTTCGTCGCGGTCTTGCGCAGCAGCGTCCCGAGCTCGCGCTCGAGCTGGCGCACGCCCGCCTCGCGGGTGTACTCGCTGACGACGAGGGTCAGGGTCGCGTCGTCGACGACGACCTCCTCCTCGTGCAGCCCGTTGCGCTCACGCTGGCGCGGCCACAGGTAGTCGCGGGCGATCGCCGTCTTCTCGGCGACCGTGTAGCCGTCGAAGCGGATGACCTCCATGCGGTCCAGCAGCGGGCCGGGGATCGTCTCGGCCACGTTGGCCGTGGCGATGAACAGGACCTGCGACAGGTCGATCTCGATGTCGAGGTAGTGATCGCGGAAGGCGTGGTTCTGCGCGGGGTCGAGGACCTCCAGCAGCGCCGCCGACGGATCGCCGCGCCAGTCGGCGCCGACCTTGTCGACCTCGTCGAGCATGATCACCGGGTTCATCGTCCCGGCGTCGCGCAGGGCACGGACGAGCCGTCCCGGCAGGGCGCCGATGTACGTCCGCCGGTGACCGCGGATCTCCGCCTCGTCGCGGACGCCGCCGAGCGACATCCGCACGAACTCGCGGCCGGTCGCACGGGCGATCGACTCGCCGATCGAGGTCTTGCCGGTGCCGGGCGGGCCGATCAGCGTGAGGATCGCCCCCGCCTCGCGGATGTCGCGAGCGCGCGGTCGCCGCGGGCCCTCGTCGGATGCGCCTGCGGCCTCGGCCTCCTCGACCGGTTCGGCGGTCGCCTGCGCGCCGCGGTCGCGGCGCAGCTTGCGCACCGCGATGTACTCGGTGATGCGGTCCTTGACGTCCTCGAGGCCGGCATGGTCTGCGTCGAGCACGGCTCGCGCGTGAACCGGATCGAGGACCTCGTCCGAACGCGTGCTCCACGGCACCGAGACGAGCCAGTCCAGGTATGTGCGGATCATCGACGCCTCGCCGCTCTGCTCGCCCGTGCGCTCGAGACGGTCGAGCTCGCGCTCGGCCTGCTCGCGCACCTCGTCGGGCATGCCGGCGTCGGCGATCTTCGCGCGGTACTCGTCGGTGACCGAGCCCTGATCCTCGCCGAGCTCCTTGCGGATCGACTCCATCTGCTGGCGCAGGAAGTACTCGCGCTGCTGCTTCTGGGCGCCGGACTCGACGTCGTCGCGGATGCGGCGGCGGACCTGCAGCTCGGTGAGCCGCTCGCGCTGGAACTCGAGCGCGAGCTCCAGGCGCTCGGTCACGTCGAGCAGCTCGAGGATGCGGACCTTCTGGTCGAAGTTCAGGTCGGGGCTGTAGCCGGCGGTGTCGGCCAGCGGGCCGGGATCGGTGATGCCGCGCAGGAAGGCGGCGATGCGGTCGTCCGCGCCGCGCTCCTCGAGGATCTCCTCGACGACCGCGCGGTACTCGCGCTCGAGCTCGCGCGTGCGCATGTCGACGGGCTTGTCGTCGGGATGCTCGCGCACCTCGACGCGCAGGTTGCCCGTGCCGTCGCTCTGCGCCGAGCCCACGATCTCGCCGCGGGCGATGCTCTCCAGGGACGCGCCGCGCGCGCCGCCGGGCAGGCGGATCGAGCCGGTCACGTTGGCGATCGTGCCGACCTTCGCGTACTCGCCGTCCCTGCGCGGGACGAGCAGCACGCGCTCCTCGCCGGTCGCGTCGACCGGGAGGTTGATGTCCATCGTCGGGAAGATGACGGTGTCGTCCAGCGGGATGAGGAGCAGCTTCTGCATGTGGTTCGTGGTCTCCCTCAGTTCGTTGCTCGCACAACTATACCCACTCGCTTACGAAACATGAGTTGAGTCGCGCCGACTTAGATCCCGCCCCCCAGCGTAGCCCCGTTCCGTCCCGTGCCCCGCGTACCCTGCGCACGTGCCGGGGACCTGGCCAGACGAGCAGTACGGGCAGGCGTCGGAGTCCGTCGCGCTGGCGTGCCTGGAGCTGCTGACCGACGAATCGCGCTGGATCCACCGCCGCGTCGAGACGATCGACCTGCTCGCCCAGGAGCTCGTGCGCCGGCAGGTGTCGGTCGACTTCACGCTGCCCGAGCCGTTGATCGACGACCTGCGGATCGGGGACGCCGGCGGACCGTGGTGCGTGCCGATCGCGATCCTCGAGAAGCGGCCGCTGCGCCACTTCGACCTGCGCGAGCACGACGAATGGCGGCCGATCCTCGGCGCGAGCTCGGGCGGCCCGATCGCCGCGGGGATGGTCACGGCGGCCGCGCGGCTGGCGATCGCGCCGGAGGCGCTGGAGCCCGAGGTCGCGAGCCTGCTCGCGCTGATCGCGCGCAGCGACCTCGAGCAGGCCCGCACGGCGATGATCGAGCTGCGCAACCGCGCCGTGCACGCGCCGCAGATCGAGCGCATCCTCGACGACGCGACGAGCGGCTACTTCCTCGCGACGTTCGCCGAGAGCTACATGCTCATCGCCCTGCTCGCGCAGCCCGGCGGCCGGCGGATCCTGAAGTACGCCTACGACGAGCATCTGCGCTTCGGCGACGAGGCGTCGCGGGCACGCCGCCTGGCGCGACGCCTGGGCTGGTCGCCGTTCGTCGTCGACGTGGCCGTGCCGACCGCGGCGCACGCGGCCTCCTACCACGCGGAGGTCGTCGTGCCCGAAGAGCTGCGGCTGGACGCGTGGATCCTCGACGCGCGCGCCGACGTGCTGCTCTCGACGGACATCGAGCGCAGCGTCGACCGCGCCTCGCTGCACGCGCCGCGGGTCGCCCTCGACGCGCAGCCGCTGCTCGTCGCCGCGATCAGCCCGGAGCGCGCCGACCTTCCCACGCTGGCGTTCGCGACGAGCGCGGTCACGACGCTGCTGCTGGCGCTCGGCGCCACCGTCGCCGACCTCGGCTCGCCGACGGCCGTCTCGTCCGTCGCCCTGCTGCTCGCCGGCTCGGTGCTGTTCACGACGGCCGTCGCCCGCAGCGGCGAGCACCGGCTCGTGCGGGCGATCTTCGCCGGGCCGCGCTGGCTGCTGTCGATCGTCGCGGTCGCCGCGCTCGCGGCGGCGGCGAGCGTCGCCTTCGGCGCGGACGACCGTGTGCGCGACGTCGTCTGGTACAGCGGCGCGGCGGTCAGCGGCCTGGCATGTCTCAGCCTCGCGGTAGGCTGCTACAAGGCAGCATCGCTGACACGGCGCCAGCACCGGGCCGGCGCGGACGAGGAGCTCTGACGATGACGTTCTCCAAGCTCTCCAAGATCCTGGCCGACACCGGCAGGCTTCCGCCCGGCGGGCGCCCCGCGGCGTCGCTGATCGTGCGCTCGGCAGAGGGTCTGCCCAGCCGCAGGCTCGGGATCGACGTGCGCGCGCCCAAGCCGATCACGCCCGAGCAGGCGGCCTGGCTGCGCGAGACCCGCGCCGCCTGACGCGCTCAGCCGTCGAGGAAGAGGTCGACCTGCAGCTCGGCGTCGGCGACGTAGCCGTAGGCGCTCAGGTCGGTGACGCCGGCGTCGGCGAGCACCTCGTCGTCGATGAAGAAGTTGCCCGTCGTCTCGCGCGCCGGCCGCGTGAGGATGTCGTGGGCGGCGTCGGCGACGATCTCGGGCCGCCGCGAGCGCGCCATCGCGGCGTCGCCGCCGAGCAGGTTCTGCACCGCGGCCGTCGCGATGATCGTGCGCGGCCACAGCGAGTTGAAGGCGATGCCCGATTCGGAATGCTCTCTGCTCATGCCGAGCGTGCACATGCTCATCCCGAACTTCGCCAGCGTGTACGCGAGGTGTGCCCCGTACCACTTCGGATCGAGGCTCAGCGGCGGGCTCAGCGTGAGGACGTGCGGGTTGCCGGCCTCGCGCAGGTGCGGCACGGCCGTGCGCGAGAGCAGGAACGTGCCGCGCGTGTCGACGTCCTGCATCAGGTCGTAGCGCTTCATCGCGATCGTCGTGCTCGGGCTGACGTCGATCGCGCTGGCGTTGTTGACGACGATGTCGATCCCGCCGAAGCGCTCGAGCGTGCGCTCGACCGCGTCGCAGACGGCGTCGTCGTCGCGCACGTCGCCGACGATCGCAAGCGCCTGCCCGCCGGCCGCCTGGATCTCGGCCGCGGCCGTGTGGATCGTGCCTTCCAGGCGCGGGTGCGGCTCGGCGGTCTTCGCCAGCAGGGCGACGTTCGCCCCGTCGCGCGCGGCGCGCAGCGCGATCGCGAGGCCGATGCCGCGACTGCCGCCGGACATCAGGATCGTCTTGCCGCGCAGATCGCTCATCGCGAGAGCATGTCCGCGTAGCCCCGCGAGAGCAGCCGCTCGTCGGCGATCCCGAGCACCTGGCGCAGCTGCTCGACACGATCGCGCTCGACCTCCAGACCGCCCGGCGCGGTGGCGAGGGCCTCGAGCTCGACGAAGTGCCCCAGGCCCGTGACGCGGTCGAGGTGGATGCGCACGTTGCGCCACAGCAGCAGGCGGCGCGCCTTCTCGACGACGCAGCGCACGCCGAGCGAATCGGTCAGCGCGTCGATCAGCGCAAGATGGTCGGCGACCTGGACGACGCGGTAGAGGCTGACCTTCGGGCCGGTCAGCTCGGCGCGGTCGTAGGCGATCAGCTCGGCGGGGTTCGGCGGCGCCTCGCGCAGCTTCAGGCGCCCGATCACGGCGTGGAAGTACGTGTCGCGCTGGACCACGACGCCCTGGTCGTCGGCGCCCATGCCGAGCGCGGCCTGCAGCGTCGCCTGCGGATCAGGGTCGATCGCCTTGACCTCGAGGTTGCGCTGCTTCCCCGGCATCGCGGGCCCGGCGGAGGGGGATCAGTACCCGAGCCGGGCGAGGCGCTCGCGCTCGGCGCGGCGCTTGGCCTCGCGCTGCTCCTTGCGGTTGCGCTCGCGCTCGCGTCGTTCCTGGTCCTCGTCGTGACCGGTGATGATGCGGATGCTCGTGCGCAGCTTGCCGTCCTGGGCATGCGAGGCGTACTCGGAGCGGTTCGGGCGGTCGTCGCGGCGCGGGCGGCCGCCTGCGCCGGAACGCTGACCACCGGGACGGCGTGCGCCGGGACCGCGTTCGGAGCGCTCGGACTCGGGCGGGCGGGGCAGCAGGCCCTTGACCTCGCGCACGGGCGTCGCGGCGAGGCGCACCCAGGCGTTGAAGACGGGATCGCCGGGCTTCATGCCCTCGGCGGACTGCGCGCAGACGGCGGCCCACTTCAGCGGCTGGCCCTTCTCGTCCTGCTTGGGCTTCAGCGCCTCCTTGATGATCTCGGCGCCACCGACGCGCTCGATCGCCGCGGTCACGCGGGCGGGCGAGGTCGGCGAGCGGTCGGCGCCGGCCTGGCTCGGATCGTCGGCGGCGGCGGCGGGCTCCGCAGCCGGAGCCTCGGCAGCCGGAGCCTCAGCAGCCGGAACCTCAGCAGCCGGAGCTTCGGCAGCCGGAGCTTCGGCGGTCGGCTCGGCGACCGCCGCCTCGGCATCGGCCTCGGCAGGTGCGGAGTCGCCGGCGGGCGCGTCGGGCGCGGCCGTCGGCATCGTGCCGCCGCGGCGAAGCTCGGTCAGGGCGGAGAAGAAGGCGCGGCGGTGACGCTCGGCGGCCGAGGGGCGGCGGCGGCGCTTGGGCTTGGGCAGGGTCGCCTTGACGGTCGGCAGCGGCTTGGGTTCGGCGGCCACGCCGAGGATGCGCGGGCCGACGGCGGGGCGCTCGACATCGGGCGTGACGGCGACCGCGGGCGTCTCCTCGGCGGCTGGGACGTCGGGAGCAGCAGCGGCGACAGGCTCCTCGGCGGCGGGCGACTCGGGCGCAGCAGCGGCGACGGGCTCCTCGGCGGCGGGCGACTCGGGCGCAGCGGCGGCGACGGGCTCGGCGGGGGCGTCGGCAGCGGCGGCAGGCTCCTCGGCGGGCGCGGCCGCGGCGGGCGCCTCGGTGACGGCGTCGGCGGTCGCGGGCGTCTCGGCGGGCTGGCCGTTCATCCCGTTCTGCGGTGCCGAGTCGGACTCCGAAGCGGGCGCGACGACATCACGGGATGCGTCGGCCGCCTGCGCGGTCGTGCTCTCCCCGTTGGGCTCCAGTGCCGTCTGGCCGCCAGGATCGGCCGTCATCTCGGCTGACGAATCGCCAGTCACTGACGTGAGGTTATCGAGGCTTGATGCATTGCTGCACCGACGTCGCAAAATCCAGCACCGGCGGACACCCTCAGAACACCCCGTACTCGCGAATCAGCACGACCAGCGGGGTCTCGAAGAGCAGCGCCAGCAGCCCCGCCTCGAGGTCGTTTCCGGCCCGCCGCACCTGGGCGAATGCCGCCGATCCATCGACGTTGTCGCGCCGCAGGCGGGCCAGCTCGGCGCGCGTCTGCTCGTCGTCGACCATCCCGATCCAGCGGTCGTAGGCGTCCAGCGCACGTCCACCGCTGTCGGCGAGGTCATAGGACTCGAAGGCCGCGGCGAGCCGGTCCGTCGCCGGCGCGCGCAGCTGCTCGACGAGGAACTCGCGCATCTCGCCGCGCCGATGGCGGTCGCAGAGCAGGATCGGCAGCAGCCCGGCGGCGAACAGCACCTTGCGCCCGGTTCGCAGTTTCGCGTTGCGCAGCCCCCACTTCTCCTCGTCCTCGCGCTGCTTGCCGACGAAGTCCACGCAGATCGTGCGCCAGTAGCGCACGAGGTCGTTGAGCAGGAAGCGCGGCGGGCGGTAGTCCTTCGTCGAGTCGTCGAGGTACGTGTCGAGCACGAGCTCCCAGCAGCGCGTGTAGACCGCGTCGCCGGCGATCGGAACCGATTCGAGCAGCAGCAGCATCCGCCGCGTGAGGCTGCGGTTGGTGTCCTCGTCGAGGCCGATCCGGTCGGCGAGCACCTGGGCGGACGCGGCAGCGCCGAAGACGCCCTGCGTGCCCGGCTTGCGGTCCTCGGCGCCGAGCAGTTCGCGCAGCGCCTCGACCACCGGCCCGTGGACGCCTTCGCGCACCGGCCCGTCGACGAGCAGCAGCCAGTCGTCGTCGGAGTGCTCGGTCAGCTCACCGCGACCCCACGAGCCGAACAGGACGATCGACGCGTCGTCGGGCAGCGCGATCGGCGCCACGCGCGCGCGCATCTCCTCCAGGCGCTGGGCGGTCCGCACGCGCGCAGCGAGCAGATGTGGAAAGCCCTCGGCGCGCTGCGCCGCCAGGCGCTCGAGCGCGCCGGCAGGGCTAGTGGTCCATCCTGCGAACCCGCTCACTGGTAGATCGACCGCCGATCACCGCCTGGCGGCGTCCTCACTCGGTCATGGGCCCGAAGGCAGCGGTGCCTCGAGGATCCACGGGACGTCACGGCAGCGGCGCAGCAGCGGCGCGAAGCGCTCCTCGTCGGCCGCCGTCAGCGAGACGTGGTGGCAGTCGTCGTCGAGCGAGCTGACGTGGACGTGGCGCAGCCGCGCGCCGAAGCGGTCCAGCAGCTCGCGGCCCTCCTGCAGCGTCTCGTCGACCGACGCCGCGTGCGCGATGTCGAAGCACAGCCCGGCCTGCGGCAGCGCCGCGAAGTACGGCTCGAGCTCGGCGGCGGTGCGCCCGCCGCCCTTGCGCGCATCCATGTTCTCGAGCACGAGCGCCGAGCCGAGCGCGTGGTAGCGCTCGGGATCGTCGATCGTGTCGGGGTGCACGACGATCGCGTCGACGCTGCGCACGACCTCGAGCAGCATCGCGACGAGCTGCGTCTCGCGCTGACGGCGTCCCTTCGATGGAGCGTGCAGGCTGATGAAGCGAAACGGCAGCGGCGGCGCGATGCTGAGGAAGTGCACGAGGCCGGGCAGCTCGTCGGCCGACAGCGCCGCCAGCTCGACGGCGAACGTCGACGTGCGCTGCGCCTCCTCGACGAGCGCCGCCCAGTCGCCGCGCCGCTCGACGAGCGCACCTGTCGACGTGCCGAGCGGATGGTGGCGGGCGATCGAGCCCGGCTGCGTGAGGACGGCTGACGGCACGAGGGCGACACCGTATCCGCGCCGTCAGACGCCAACCAGGGCTGGATGGTCGATCAGGTCACGGGAACGTCGGGTGTTGCGGCGATCGCCGCCGCGCTGACGAGCAGATGGATGTGGGCGAAGCGCTCGCTCAGCGAGTCGCCGAGCGGAATCTCGAGCGCGAGCGCGAGCAGCTCGCGGATCGAGGCGGCGATCGGCGCCTGCGGCGCCTCGTCGCCGACGAGCGTCGCCAGGCGCGCGAGATCGATCATCTCGGCGTTCTCGCCGCCGCCGATCGCGACCCCGAACGCCGCCTCGAGGAAGTACTCGACGCGCGCCAGCAGCGGGTCGCGGCGGATGCGCCCGTCGCCGACGGCGGGGCCGAAGTCGATCGCCGCCTCGCGCGCGACGACGCGCTCGAGCTGGCCGCCCATGACGCTCTCCAGCTGGGCCGGCGTCAGCCCCGCCTGCAGCGCCGGCCGCAGCGACGCGATCACCGTCAGCTGCGGCGTGCCGAACGGGATGTCGGTCGCATAGAGGATCTGGCCCGGCGGGATGTGCGAGTAGACCGCGAGCTGGTCGGCGGCGCTGAACCACGCGGTGTCGAGGAAGACGTTCGGGTACTCGTGGATGCGCTGCCAGATCCAGGCGAGATCGCAGACCGCGCAGTGGGCGAGGATGAAGCGCGCGTTGGGGAATTCGCGGGCGAACGCGAGCACGTGCACGCCGAGCGCCGGGATCCCGCGGCCCGCGTGGATCAGGATCGGCAGGTGCAGCTCCTCGGCGACCTCGACGATCGCGCGCACGCCGGGCTCGTCGAGATCGAACAGTTCCGCCCGCGGGTGCAGCTTGATCCCGCGCGCGCCGGCGGCGACGCAGCGGCGGATCTCGGCGACCGGGTCGGCGCGCGGGTCGACGCGGCAGAACGCGACCAGCTCCCCATTGGACGCGGCCGCCTGCGCGAGCACGTGGTCGTTGGCCGGCGGGTACCCGCCGGGCTCGTGCATCGGGAAGACGACGGCGCGCGAGCCGGTCGGCGCGAGCGTCGCGAGCAGCTCCCCGGCGGTGCACCTGAAGCCGTCCGGGTCGTGGACGCCGATGTGCGTATGGGCATCGAAGAGCGTGACCGGCGGCAGCAGCCCCAGGGTCTGATCGGACCACGGGGTGAGCATGTCGTCGGCGTACACCCCGGGAGTGTACGTCCGTCCGGCAGCGCTCACAGGACCGGAACGTCCTACATGTGTCCGTCCTATAGTAATTTCCCCACAGACCCCGTCAGCGTGCATACACTCCACCACCGATGAGCTACAACAACGGCAGTGCAGGGATCTGCGAGTGTGGGCAGATGGCGATCAACAGCTGTCAGCGCTGTGGTCGTGCCGTCTGTGACACCCACGCTCGCCTGCTTCCCGACGCTCCCGACGGCGTTTCACCGGACGCGCTGAGCCGCTACGAGATCGCGATTCGCGCGAGCGGCGCGCTCTGCGAGGGCTGCCGCGCCGACATCGGCAGCTACGCGCTGGCCCAGGCCACCAACGCCCCGCGCCAGCGGCTTCCCGACCATTGGCTGGACCGCGCGATCGCGCTCAGCAGCGACCAGACGCGCAGCGAACTCGAGAAGCTCGAGGACGCCGATCTCCCCTCGACGCTGACCCCGACCGACGTGGCACAGGAGTTCCTGCGCCGGATCGGCCAGCAGCCGCGCGAGCGCGTGCCGATCACCGTTCCGAAGATCATGCGCGCGCCGGAGTTCGTCGAGGGCTGGTCGGTCGACTGCCGCCGCACGGAGTACACGACCAGCGGCGGCGCGGCCGCGCGCTACTCGCTGCCGTGCCTGATCTCGACGGAGGGCGAGCTGCTCGGCCCCGCGCTCGAGGAGGGCGACCGCCAGGGTCAGACCTGGTGGATCGTGCCGGACTCCGACATCGAGCTGCCGCGCCTGGTGAAGGGCGTCGCCCAGCTGCTGCTGCTCAGCGCGTTCGCGCGCCACCAGGCGTAGCTCACCGGCGCTCGTCGCGGAACATCCGCAGCGCGTGCTGCCCGGCCGGGTGCTCGCGCAGTTCGCGCACGACCGCCGCCATCGCCGGCGGCAGCTCGTCGGGCTGCGGCAGCGGCACGCCGTAGCCGGGCGGTGAGAGGACGGCCGCCGACAGCGCCGAGAACGTCAGGTCGGCCGCGCTGAAGTGATCGCCCATGAGGTACGGGCGCCCGTCCTCGAGGCGCGTGGCGACCGCGTCGAACGTGTCGCGCACGTCGGTGATCGCCTGCGCCGCGCTCGCAGGCGTGATCTTGAGGTGGCGGTCGATGATCCGCGCGACGAGGCCGTAGGCGAGCGGCAGCCCGAGCCGCTCCCAGGTCGGCACGCCCGTCGGCGCGTAGGTGCGCACGAGCGGGCGCAGGCCGCGGATGTTGTCGTAGAGCCAGAGCCGCCCCTGCGGGCCGAGGCGCTCGTCGAAGTCACGCTCGAGCGCGCGGATCGCGGCGGACTGCTCGGGATCGTCGGGGTACAGGCGCCGGTCGGCGGGGCCGTGCGCGTCGGCCCAGTCCAGGATGTCGGCGGACTGCGTCAGCACCGTGTCGCCGCAGACGAGCACCGGAACCGTCATGCCGCCGCCGGCGCGCCTGGCCGGCAGCCAGTGCAGGACCTGCAGATGTGCGCGCTCCTCGAACGCGATCCCGGCGCGGTCCAGCGCCCAGCGCGCCTTCTCGCAGAAGTGGCTGATCGGGATCGTGATGAGCTTGCAACCGTCGGCGCGCGCCATGGCAGGGCAGCGAGCCTATCCTCCCGCGACATGGACGCCGCCGGCCTGCTCGCCGAGCTCGTCGCGATCGACTCGGTCAACCCGGCGCTCGTCGCGGGCGCCGCCGGCGAGGCCCAGATCGCCGCGTTCGTCGCCGCGTGGCTGCGCGAGCACGGCCTCGAGGTGACCGTCGTCGACGAGCCGGCCGGGCGCCCGAGCGTCGTCGGCATCGCGCGGGGAACGGGTGGCGGCGGGGCGGCGTCGCTGATGCTCAACGGCCACCTCGACACGGTCGGGGTCGCCGGGATGGATCGCCCGCACGCTCCGCAGCTGCGCGAGGGACGCCTCTACGGGCGCGGCGCGTTCGACATGAAGGGCGGCGTCGCGGCCTGCATGCTGGCCGGGGCGGCGGCCGTCGGCGCCGGGCTGCGCGGCGACGTGATCGTGACGGCCGTCGCCGACGAGGAGCACGCCAGCGAGGGCGTCCAGGCGGTGCTGCGCCGGTTCGGCGCGGACGCCTGCGTCGTGACCGAGCCGACGCACCTGCGCGCGTGCGTGGCGCACAAGGGCTTCGTCTGGGCGCAGCTCGAGACGCGCGGGCGCGCGGAGCACGGCTCGCGCCCGGATCTCGGCGTCGACGCGATCGCCGGCATGGGCCCGGTGCTGGCGGGGATCGGTGCGCTGCAGGCGCGGCTTGACGGCGCGCCGCATCCGCTGCTCGGCCCGGCCAGCCTGCACGCGTCGCTGATCGGCGGCGGCCAGGAGCTGTCGAGCTACCCCGCCCGCTGCGTGCTCGAGCTCGAGCGGCGCACGCTGCCGGGCGAGACCGCCGCGGGCGTGGCGCGCGAGCTCGAGCAGCTGCTGGCGCTCGCTCGCCAGGCCGACCCGCGCCTGGAGACCGAGCTGCGGATCGGACTGCGGCGCGAGCCCTTCGAGGTCGATCCGCAGGCCGAGATCGTGTCCGTGCTGCGCGCGGCGGGCGCCGCGGTACTCGGCACCGAGCCGGCGATCGTCGGCGAGCATCCCTGGATGGACGCGGCGTTGACCGCGGCGGCCGGCATCCCGACGGTCGTCTTCGGCCCCGGCGGCGCGGGCGCGCACGCGCTCGAGGAGTACGGCGACATCGAGAGCGTCGCGCGCTGCGCCGCCGTGCTGACCGAGACCGCGCGGCGGCTGTGCGCGTGAGCCGAGCGGCCCCGAGCAGCAGCGCGACGAGCTCGGTGTGGCCTTGCAGGTGCCCGCCGCGCTCAGGCGAAGATCGAGACGACGGTCCAGATCACCATCTGACCGAGCGCGAGGCCGGCGAGCGCGAGCGCCGCGAGCGCCATGCCGCGCGCGCCCTTCGCGATCGGCTCCTGACGGGCCCGCAGGGCGAGGATGATCGCGGCGACGCCGAGCGGCCCGCCGATCCAGAAGCCGGGCAGCGGGACGTCGAGGTCCCAGACCACCGTCGTGCCGGGCACCGACAGCAGCGCCAGGAGCAGGGCGAGTCCCGGACGGGCCTTCGTGGTCTGGCCGATGTCGACGGCGGGGTTGAGCGAGGCGTTCATGAGGACTCCCGTGAGGTGGTTGAACCGATGTCGCCGACGCTAGATCGCACGCGGACGCTGGTCATCGACGCCAGCACGGGACCGCGACCGTGCCCGCACCCGATCTCGATTCAGTGCTGCTACCGAGCGTCGGCGGCGCGCAGATACGCGAGCACCGCCAGGACGCGGCGGTGCGCGCCGGCGCCCTCGGGCAGGGACAGCTTCATCAGGACGCTGCGGACGTGGCTCTCGATCGTGCGCTCCGTCAGCACGAGGCGCTGTGCGATCGCCTGGTTGGTCAGGCCCTCCGCCATCAGCGACAGCACTTCGCGCTCGCGCTCGCTCAGCTCGCTGAGGCCGTCTGCCGCCCGGCCGCCGACGAGCGCTGCGACGACGCGCGGGTCCAGCGCCGAGCCGCCGCGCGCGACGCGCTGCGCCGCCTCGAGGAACTCGCCGACGTCGAGCACGCGGTCCTTGAGGAAGTAGCCGAAGCCGCCCTGCGAGACGAGCCCCACGGCACCGGTCGTCTCGATGTGCTGGGAGAGCACGAACACGCCGACACCGGGGTGCGCGTCGCGGATCCAGCGCGCGGCGCGGATGCCCTCGTCGGTGTGGCTGGGCGGCATGCGGACGTCGACGACGGCGAGATCCGGATCGTGCTCGCTGATCGCCGCCCGCAGCCGGTCGGCGTCGTCGACCGCGGCGACGACCTCGTGGCCCGCGTCCTCGAACAGGCGCCGCAGGCCCTCGCGCAGGAGAGCCTGGTCCTCGGCGATCACGACCCGCATGGCAGCTCCGCCGTGACCCTCGTCCCCTCGCCGGGCGCGCTCAGGACGATCACGCTGCCGCCGAGCGCCGCGACGCGGTCGCTGATCCCCGACAGCCCGGACTGCTCGGACGCGACCGCGCCGCCGATGCCGTCGTCGACGACGCGCAGGACAAGGCGGTCATCGGCGCGCTCGGCGCTGACGAGCACCCGCGAGGCGCGCGCGTGCTTGACGGAGTTCGTCAGCGCCTCGCTGGCGACGAAGTACGCGGCGGCCTCGATCTGCTCGGCGAAGCGCTCGCTCGTCGCCGCCACCTCGGTCTTCAGCGGCGAGCGCGTGGCGAGCTCGCGCAGCGCGGGGCCGAGCCCGTCGTCGAGGCAGGCCGGGCGCACGCCGCGAGCCAGCTCGCGCAACTCCTCGATCGCCTTGAAGACCTCGACGACGGTGGCGTCGAGCGTCGCGGAGACGTCGTTGCCGTTGTTCGCCGCGCCGAGCCGCGACTGGACGTGGCGGATCGCCAGACCGATCGAGACGAGCCGCTGCTGCGCGCCGTCGTGCAGATCGCGCTCCAGACGGCGTCGCTCCTCGTAGCCGGCGGTCACGATCCGCGCGCGCGACTGCTCGACCTCGGCGAGGCGATGGCGGACCTCGGCGCGCAGACGGCCGATCTCGATCGCCAGCCCGGCCGCGTTGATGACGCTCTCGGTGACGTCGGGCTGGCTGCTGAGCCGCGGGTCGTGCAGGACGGCGCCGAGGCGTAACTCCCCCCGGCGAACCGGCGTGAGGTCGCGCGCCCCGTCGACCGGCAGCGCCACGACGTGTCCGCGGGCGTCGACGTGGTCGTCGCCGCCCGGCAGCCAGTACAGGAGCTCGAGGCTCGGGTCGCCGAGCGCCTCGGCGAGCACGGCGCCCGTCTCCTCGGGCGTCGCGCGCCCGGCACGCAGGTCGGCGAGATGGGCCTCCACGCGCCGCAGGCCCTCGTAGCGGGCGCGGTTGAAGCGGCGGTCGACGAGCCGCTGCACGCGCGCGCGCAACCTGCCGAACGCGAGCGCGACCGCGAGCGTGGCGGCGGCCGTCGCGACGGTCGAGCCGCCGCCGAGCGCGACGCCGAGCAGCAGCGAGACCGCTGCGTACGTCCCCGCGAGCAGGACCGTCAGCGTCACGTAGACGAGCGTGCGGTTGACGAGGCGGTCGACCTCGTAGAGCCGGTAGCGCATGACGGCGACGCCGATCGCCAGCGGGATCGCGACAACCGCGAGCACGAGCGTCAGGCCGGCTGCCGTGTCGGCGTTGCCGGTGAGGAAGCTCTCCGTCCAGCCGGCGACGATCGCGAACGGGATCAGGGCGCCGGCGAGGACGACGAGCTTGAGCTGCTGGCGCTCGATGCCGGCGGCGCGCTTGAGCCGCACGCGCAGCGCGATCGCGGCGGCGAACAGCGACGCCACCATCCCGAGCGCGGCCGGCGCGAAGATCGCGAAGAAGACCGGCTCGGGGAGCTGTGGCAGCGGGAACGCCACCGCCTCGAACGGCGTCTCGAGCCCGCGTGGCTGGAAGAACTGCACGGCGAACGTGACCGTCAGGCTGGTGATCGCGAGCAGGGCGACCGGGCGCCAGCGCGGCGAGGGCAGCCGCCCGTCGGGGAACACGAACGCGACCGCGGTCAGCGGCGCGAACAGCAGCGGGAAGATCGACGCGTCGAAGAGCGCCGCGAAGGCGGCGCCGGGCAGCGAGCCGGGCTTCTCGATCAGTCCGTAGAGCGCGTAGCTCGTGACGCAGGCGCTGGCCGCGAGGACGAGCCCGTTGACGAGCAGCAGCCAGCCGATCGGGTTCTCGCCGCGCCTCGTCGCCAGCACGAAGCCGACCCCCGTCGACATGCCCACCACGATCGGCCCCGCGACGATCATCCACCCCGGTTCGCTGCTCGACGTCGTCAGGAGGTCGAGCACGGTCGCCGCGAGCGCGAGCACCACGGTCGCGGTGACCAGCAGCCATGGGGCGATTCGGCGCAGGCGCACGCGCCGATCATCTTCTTCTCAGAGCATCGCCACAACCGCGATCACGTATGACACGACGATCCAGAGCCTCCCAAACGAGAGAGCCGCCCAGAGGGCGGCTCTCTCGAACAGTGGAGACGGCGGGAATCGAACCCGCGTCCGCGATCGCGTAACGGTGACGTCTACGAGCGTATCCGGCGCTCTGATCTCGTCTCGAACTCGCCTCGCCGGCGGGGTTGTCCGAGACCAGCTCCCTGAAATTTCCCCGGTTCGGCGGGAGCGGACCTCCCCAGGTGAGCCGACATCTGATTCCGGCGATCCCCACGGTCGGCAGGCGGGGGCCAGAACCTCACTCGCCTAGTTTGAGCTAGACAGCGAGGGCGTACTCGTGAGAGTCCGCACGTATGGTTTTGCCAGGTGTTTTGCGAGGCCTCCTGGCACCTCGGCTCGCAACCACCGTCACGAAGTCGACCACGTCGAAGCCATGTCGTCCCCGTGTCGGTACGCCGTCGAGTCTAGTACACCCGGCCGCAGGTTTCCGCGGATTCCTGCGGTGCGCGACCCTGGATGTCGTCGCGCTGCAGCGCCGTCACGGCACGACCCCCTCGGCCGCTCCGGGATCGGCGGGCGGCGTCTGCGCCGGCGGCGGCACCGGCGTCGTCGCGGCCGGCGGAAGCGTCGTCGTCCCGGCGGGCGGGACGGTCGTCGTCTCGACCGGCGGCACGCTCACCGTCGGCGCGACCGGCGCGGTCTCGGTGTCGTCAGGCGTCGTCGTGGTCGTCGTCGAGGACGGATCCGTCGACGAGCTCTTCTTGCCGCCGAAGAACGTCGTCTGACGATCGCCCCCGGCCGATTTGCCGGCGACGATCTCCGGCACCGTGATGATCACCGCGGCGACGATGAAGCCCAGCAGGCCGGTCGCGACCGCGAGCTTCCACGCATGCCGCGGGAAAGGGCGCGAGCTGCCCTTGATCTCGCCGTGCTGCGCGACGCGCCCGTCCTCCGGCTCGAAGGGCGCGACCGGCTCGTAAGGCTCGTCGGGAGGCGGTGCGCTGCGCACGACGCCGCGCACCGGCACCGCGCGCGTGACGACGTCGGCGGGCTTGAACAGCGCCTCCTTGACGAGCGCGACGATCACCGGCGTGATCGCCGCGGAGGCAAGCGTGCCGGGCGCCCAGATCTCAGACGTGACGTACGCCGCGGTCACCGAGGCGGCCGCGGTGATGATCAGGGTCGTGACGTCGACCCCTTTGCTCCTGGATGTCGGTGAAGCGCTCACAACGGGAGCCGCTGCCCGGAGGGGAGCATGGCTAAGCGTGGACAGAACAGACGCTTAACGTAGTGCGACGCGGTTCCGGGGCCGCTTGAGGAACCCTCGACCGGGTCGCGCTCCGAAGAGGCGCCCCGGCGTCTGGGTGGCGCGGCCTCACACCTCGGTGGCCTCGCTCTTTGCGGCTTCCGGTTCCGCGTCGCAGAAGAACCATAATTCGGGGCCCGAATCGAATGCAAGAGCCGATTCGCACGAAGCCCGCAATCTGCGTGAAATATCCTCCGCGCATGACCGTCGAAGAAGTCTCCTGGGACCTTGAACCGCTCGTCCACGGCGAAGGCGATGCCGGCGCGGACCGCCTCATCGACGAGGCCTCCGAGCGCGCGCGGGCGTTCGCCGATTCGCACGCCGGCCGCGTCGCCGAGCTGACCGCCGAAGAGTTCGCCGCCGCGGTGAACGAGCTCATGGAGATCTCCGAGCTCGCCTCGCGCTCGGGCCACTACGCGATGCTGCGCTTCAGCGTCGACACCGCCGATCCGCAGATCGGCGCGCTCATGCAGCGCATGCAGGAGAAGAGCACGGCGATCGAGACCCAGCTGCTGTTCTTCGAGCTCGAGTGGGCGGCGCTCGAGGACGACCGCGCCGAGCAGCTGCTCGCCGCCGACGGGATCGACACCGCGCGCCACTTCCTGCGCTCCGCGCGCCGCTACCGGCCCCACCTGCTGACCGAGCCCGAGGAGAAGATCCTCGCCGAGAAGTCGATCTCCGGCAGCTCGGCCTGGTCACGCCTGTTCAGCGAGCAGGTCTCCGCGCTGCAGGTCGTGCTGCCCGAGCACGACGAGCCCGTGCCCCTGGATGGAGCGCTCGCCCAGCTCATGTCGCCCGACCGCGAGCTGCGCCGCACGAGCGCCGAGGCCGTCACCGCGGCGCTCGCGCCCGGCCTGCGCACGCGCGCCTACATCTTCAACACGCTGCTGCACGACAAGGCCGTCGACGACCGCCTGCGCCACTACGACAACTGGCTCGCCGCGCGCAACCTCTCCAACGAGGCCTCCGACGAGTCCGTCCAGGCGCTGCTGAGCGCGGTCCGCAACCGCTATGAGATCGCGCGCCGCTGGTATCGCCTCAAGGCGCGGCTGCTCGGGATCGACAAGCTCGCCGACTACGACCGCATGGCGGCCGTCACGCAGGACGACGAGCCGGTCGACTGGGAGGACGCCAAGGAGCTCGTGCTCGCCTCCTACGCCGAGTTCACGCCGCAGCTCGGCGATCCGGCGCGCGCGTTCTTCGACGAGCACCGCATCGACGCCCCGCCGCGGCCGGCCAAGCGCGGCGGCGCCTTCGCCGCCTACACCGTCCCGTCCGAGCACCCCTACCTGATGCTCAACTACACGGCCAAGCGCCGCGACGTGCTCGTCCTCGCGCACGAGATGGGCCACGGGCTGCACGCCGAGCTCGCCCGCCCGCGCGGCGTGCTCGAACAGGGCACGCCGCTGACGCTCGCCGAGACCGCCTCGGTCTTCGGCGAGACGCTCGTCTTCGGTCGCCTGCTCGAGCAGGCGCCGACGCCCGAGTCGCGTCTGTCGCTGCTGGCCGAGTCGATCGAGGGCTCGATCGCGACGGTCTTCCGCCAGACGGCGATGAACGGCTTCGAGGAGCTCGTCCACAACGCCCGCCGCCAGGAGGGCGAGCTCGCCGTCGAGCGGCTCAACGAGCTGTGGGCGCAGTCGCAGGAGCAGATGCTCGCCGACAGCGTGCAGATCACCGACGGCTACCGCACGTGGTGGTCCTACGTGCCGCACTTCATCGCGACGCCGGGCTACGTCTACGCGTACGCCTACGGCCAGCTGCTCGCGCTGTCGATCTACAAGCGCTACATCGACGAGGGCGAGTCCTTCGTCCCCAGCTACCTGGAGCTGCTGCGCGCGGGCGGCTCGCGCAGCCCCGAGGAGCTCGGCGCGATGGTCGGCATCGACCTCACCGACCCGGGCTTCTGGGACAGCGGCCTCGATCTCGTCGAGGCGCAGCTCGAGGAGGCCGAGACCGCCGCCCACGAGGCGCTCGCGCGCACGTAGGGGCGGCGGCCCCGCGACCGAAGCCGCCGCGAGGCTCAGGCGGGCTGCACCCCGGGCACGCCGTCGACGATCGCCCAGGATGCGGTGGTCGTGATCGGCGCCCCCGGCCTGCTGACGAACGGGACGGCGCGCACATCGGTGCGCCAGCGCTGCGCGTCGAGCTCGCAGCGCATGTAGCCGCGCCGGTCCTCGTGGAACTTCAGATGCGGGTTGGCGGCGCGGACCGCTGCCTGCTGGTCGTCGGTCCCGTCACCGGTCGAGGAGATCGAGCTGACGACGAACTCGCTGCCGATCGTCGCGGAGGCCGGGTCGTCGAAGTCCGACTTCAGGTCGCCCACCCACGAGCGGTGCACGTCGCCGGTCAGCACGACCGGGTTGGAGACGCCCCGTGAGCGCACGTGCGCGAGCAGCCTGTCGCGCCCGGCCTTGTAGCCGTCCCAGGCATCCATCGAGAAGCGCTGGGGCGGGCCGGTGTCGAAGTCGCGCTGCGCCATGAAGACCTGCTGCGCGACGACGTTCCAGCGCGCGCGCGACTGCTCCAGGCCGGCGAGCAGCCAGCGCTCCTGCTCGGGTCCGGTCATCGTGCGATTGGGGTCAAGGCGCTCGGCGCAATCGATCTTCGTGCCATCTCCGCACGCCTGGTCGGAGCGGTACTGGCGCGTGTCCAGCGCGCTGAACTCGGCCATCCGGCCGAACGTCAGGCGGCGGTGGGCGAGCATGTCCGGGCCGACCGGCCGCTGGCCGCGACGCAGCGGCATGTGCTCATAGAAGGCCTGGAAGGCCGCCGCGCGGCGGGCGAGAAACGACTCGGGGGTAGCGTTCGGGCCACCCGTGTTCTCGGGCACGCCGGCGGCCCAGTTGTTGTCGACCTCGTGGTCGTCGAACGTCACGACCCAGGGGAACGCCTCGTGTGCGGCCTGCAGGTCGGGATCGGTCCGGTACTGGGCATGGCGGCGGCGGTAGTCCTCGAGCGACTCGATCTCGTCGCCGACATGCAGGCGCACGTTGCCGCTGCGCCCGGCGTAGACGCCGGGCCCGTACTCGTAGATGTAGTCGCCCAGGTGCACGACGACGTCGAGGTCCTCCTGCGCCATGTGCCTGTAGGCGGTGAAGTAGCCGTGCTCGTACATCTGGCAGGAGGCGAATGCGAACGCGAAGCGGCGCGGGTCCTGATCGGGCCGCGGGGCCGTCTTCGTGCGCCCGACCGGCGAGATCTCGGGACCGGTCTTGAACCGGTAGTAGTACTCGCGGCCCGGGCTCAGCCCCTCGACCTCCACGTGGACGGCGTGCGCGCTCTCGGGCTGCGCGTGCGCGGTGCCCTTCGCCTCGACGCGACGGAAGTGCTCGTCGCGCGCGACCTCCCAGCGCACCGCCACCTGGCGGTTGGGCATGCCGCCGCCCTGCAACGGGTCGGGCGCCAGGCGCGTCCACAGGACGACGCCGTCGGGCAGCGGATCGCCGGAGGCGACGCCGAGCGTGAACGGCTCGATCACCCGCCCGCCGTGCCCGGCCGTCGCGCCCCAGGCGCCCGGCAGACCGGCCGCCAGGCCGGCCGCGCCGGCTCCCGCGCCCAGCACCAGCATGCGCCGGCGGGTCATCGCCGAATCGGTCTGCGCTGCGCGCGGGTGGCTCGTACGGTCCTTGTCTGCGTGCATTCCCCTGCCTCCTGCTCGCCTGTGATCCGGACGCGGCCGAGGATGCAGGGCGTTCGGGCGGTCCGTGTGACGCGGCCGTGAAGACGTGGCGTGGGCACTTGGCCGGGCCTTTAGCGCGCGTTGTCACAATGGACGGCGATGAGTCAGCACTGGCCAGCACCGCCCGGCTTCAATCCGGCCCCGCCCGCCCCGGACGCGGTCGCCCCTGCGCCCGAGGAGACCGCGCCGTTCGGCGGCGCGGCACCAGTCCGGGAGCCCGACGAGCGCCCGTGGTGGCGGCGCAGCCTCTCGCTGCTGGCGGTCATCGGCCTGCTGGCGCTGAAGTTCGGCAAGGCGGCGCTGCTGCTGCTGCCGAAGGCCAAGGTGCTGACGACATCGGCGACGATGCTCGTCTCGATCGCCGCCTACAGCCTGATCTGGGGCTGGAAGTTCGCGCTCGGCTTCGTGCTGCTGCTGTTCGTGCACGAGATGGGCCACGTCATCCAATTGCGCCGCGAGGGCATCGAGGCGAGCGCGCCGATGTTCATCCCGTTCCTCGGCGCCGCGGTGATGGCGAAGTCGCTCGGCGAGGACGCGACCGCGGAGGCGCGCGTCGGGCTGGCCGGACCGATCCTCGGCACGCTGGGCTGCTTCGCGCTGCTGCCGATCGCCCTCTCGACGGGCGACGACTTCTGGTACGCGCTGATCTTCACCGGCCTGTTCCTCAACCTCTTCAACCTGCTGCCGGTCGTGCCGCTCGACGGCGGCCGCGCGATGGCGGCGCTGTCGCCGTGGATGTGGTTCGTCGGGCTGTTCGCGATGGTCGTGCTGACGTTCGTCTACCCCAACCCGATCCTGATCCTGATCCTGCTGCTCGCCGCCTACGAGACCTACCGGCGCTGGAAGGCGCGCCGCAGCGGCGACGAGTCGGTGCTGCGCTACTACAAGGTCAAACCCGCCCACCGGGTCGCGATCCTCGCCGTCTACCTCGGCCTGATCATCGTCTGCGCCGTCGGCATGGGGCTGACCTTCGTCGAGCGCTCCATTCCGGCCTAGTTACTAGCCTGTCGGCATGGCCGAGATCACGGTCGAGCGCCTGACCAAGCGCTACGGGGAGACGCTCGCGGTCGACGACCTGTCCTTCACGGTCGAGGCCGGGCGCGTCACAGGATTTCTGGGGCCCAACGGCGCCGGCAAGTCGACGACCCTCCGTGCGCTGCTCGGCCTCGTGCGCCCGACGAGCGGCCGCGCGCTCGTGATGGGCAAGCCCTTCCACGAGCTGAAGGACCCGGTGCGGGCCGTCGGCGCCGCCCTCGACGCCCACGACGTCCACCCCGGCCGCTCCGGGCGCGGGCACCTGCGCACGATCGCCGCGGCCGCCGGGCTGCCGAACTCGCGCGTCGACGAAGTGCTCGACATGGTCGAGCTGACGCCCGCCCGTGACCGCCGCGTGAAGGGCTACTCGATGGGCATGCGCCAGCGCCTCGCGCTCGCCGCGGCGCTGCTCGGCGACCCGCGCATCCTCATGCTCGACGAGCCCGCCAACGGCCTGGACCCGCAGGGCATGCGCTGGCTGCGCGACATCCTCGTGCGGCTCGCCGGCGAGGGCCGCGCGGTGCTGATCTCCAGCCACGTCCTGTCCGAGGTCGAGCAGACCGTCGACAGCGTCGTCGTCATCGGCGCCGGCCGCCTCGTCATGCAGGGCTCGCTCGCAGAGCTCGTCAAGGGCGACCGGCGGCCGGCGCTCGTGCGCTCCCCGCGCGCCGACGAGCTGCGCGAGCTGCTCGTCCACGCCGGCGCGAGCGTCTCCACCGACGGGCGGCCCGACTCGATGCACGTCCACCATGCGTCGCTGGAGGAGATCGGCATGCTCGCGGCCGAGCACGGCATCCCGATCTTCGAGCTCACACACGAGGTGACGACGCTCGAGGACCGCTTCCTCGAGCTGACCGGGGAAGGCGGCAACGTGCGATGAAGGCGCTGAGGTCCGAATGGCTGAAGCTCGTCTCCGTGCGCACGACGTGGGCGCTGCTCGGCGCGATGGTGCTCATCGAGGGGCTGGCGGCCGGCCTGGCGACGTCGCTGGGCGATATCGACGACCTGCGCAAGGGCAACGTCTCGACGTTCATCATCGGCACGCACCTGGCGACGGTGTTCATGTTCACGCTCGGCGCGCTGCTGTCGACGAACGAGTTTCGCCACGGCACCGCGAACTCGACGTTCGTGATCACGCCCAGGCGCGAGCGCGTGATCCTCGCCAAGCTCGCCGTCGGCCTGGCGGTCGGGGTCGTCGGCGCGCTGCTGTACATCGCGGTCCACGCCGGTGTCGGGCTCTCGATCCTGTCCTCGCGCGGCGTCGAGATCGACTCCGACCTCGCCGTCGACGGCTACCTCGGCGTCGGCGTCGGGCTCGTCCTCGGCTGCGAGTTCGGCGTCGCGCTCGGCGCCGTGCTGCGCAACCAGGTGCTGACGATCATCGTCGGCCTCGTGCTGTTCCTGCTCGCGGGCACGGTCGCGCTGTTCATCGGCACCGACGTCGGCCAGTACTTCCCCGGCGAGGCGCTGCTGGCGCTGCAGAACACGCCGAGCGTCGACCTGCTCGGCCAGGTCAGCGGCGGGCTCGTGCTGGCGGGCTACTGTGTCGCGCTCGGGATCGCCGGCGCGATCCTGACGCGCCAGCGCGAGATCGGGTAGTTGGCCGCGTGGACGCCATCGCGCTTGAATCCGGGGCGATGCGACTAAAGCCCCATTGACTGCCGGACCCGTTGGGAATGAACCTTGCACGACCGCTCCTGTCACGCTCGATCTGAAAGGCCCTTCATGCTGCGCAGCCCGCGCTGGATTCTGCTCGCTCTCCTCGCCGCCGTCCTGTCGGTGACCGTCGGTGTGGTCGCCGGCTCGGCGAAGACGGGACGCGACGACGACGACACCACGACGACCTCCACGTCGACGACCACCACGTCGACGACCACCACGTCGACGACGCCGACGACCACGACCGGCGACGACAAGGGCGGCGACCGCAACCGCGACGACAAGAGCGGCAAGGGCAAGGGCGGCGCCAAGAAGTCCGGCTTCGTCTACACGATCCCCGGCGATTCGGTGTTCCCCGAGGGCATCGCGGTCGACAAGCGCAGCTCTGACGACGACGACGACGACCGTTCGGCGAAGACGTTCTTCGTCTCGTCGACGACCGACGGCACGATCTTCAAGGGCACCATCAAGGGCAGCCGCACGCTGACGGCGTTCGCGCCCGGCGGCGCCGACGGCCGCACGACGGCAACCGGCCTCGCGGTCAGCAAGGGCCGCCTGTTCGTGGCCGGCGCCGGGACCGGCAAGGCGTTCGTGCTCAGCACGAAGGACGGCAGCACGCTGAAGGTGCTCGACAGCATGGCGCCGTCGAGCGACACGTTCATCAACGACGTCACGGTCGCCCGCGGCCACGCGTACTTCACCGACTCACGGCGTCCGATCATCTTCCGCGCCTCGACGCGCGGCGGCACGGTCGGCGACCTCGAGCCCTGGCTGGACCTGACCGGCACGCCGTTCGTCTACGAGACCGGCTTCAACGCCAACGGCATCGTCAGCTACGACGACGGCAAGCTGCTCGTCGTGGTGCAGTCCAACACCGGCAAGCTGTTTCGCATCAGCACGAAGTCCAAGCAGGTCAAGGAGATCGACCTCGGCGGCGCGACCGTCAAGAACGGCGACGGCCTCGTCGCCCACGGCAGCCGCCTGTACGTCGTGCGCAACGCCGACAACGAGATCGTCGAGATCAAGCTGCGCAACGGCAAGCGCAGCGGCACCATCAAGGACCGCATCACGAGCAACCTGTTCGCGTTCCCGACGACCGCGGCGCGCGTGAGCGGCCGCCTGCTCGTCGTCAACTCGCAGTTCGACAAGCGCGGCGGCACGCCGGTGCTGCCGTTCACGGTCGCGTCGGTCAAGAAGTAGGCAGGACCTGGCGGTCGAGCCGGTCGGCGCGCTGCGCCGGCCGGCTCCAGGCCGCGTGCCGCGTGACCGCTCGGCGAGATCGCGGCGCGGGCTTCAGGCTCAGCGCCGGTACTCGCGTACCGCGCGGTCCATCTCGCGCTTGGAGTCCTTCTCCTTCAGCGACTGGCGCTTGTCGAACTGGTCCCTGCCCTTGGCGACGGCGATCTCGACCTTCGCGCGCCCCTCGTCGAAGTAGATCCGCGTCGGGACGAGCGTCAGGCCCTTCTCCTTGACCTGCGCGGCGAGCTTGTCGATCTGGCGGCGGTGGGCGAGCAGGCGGCGGTCGCGCTCGGGCTCGTGGTTGGCGCGAGCGGCCGGGCCGTAGGGCGGGATGTGGACGTTGTGCAGGAACAGCTCGCCGTCGCGGACGAGCGCGTAGCCGTCCTTCAGCTGCGCGCCGCCCTCGCGCAGCGCCTTGACCTCGGTGCCCTGCAGCGCGATCCCGCACTCGAGCTTCTCGAGCAGCTCGAAGCGATAGGACGCATAACGGTTGGACGCGACGTCACCGGGTGCAACCTTGCGCTTCTTGGCCTTGGCCATCAGATCAGGGTAGTGGCCGCCCTCACCGCCGGCGGCTGGGCGCGGGCGAGCGGCCCCACGTTCCCCGTTGACCGCCCGCACCGCGCCTCGCCGGTCGAGCACTTCATATATGTCATCGGCCGCGGGCCTGAGAACTTCACCCTTTTGGTTGGGGCATGAGTGAACGCCCGCGGGTGAGACGGGCTCGATCCCGACGCCGTGCGGACGTACCATGCGGCCATGCCAGGCACCGGAACCAAGGACGACCCGTGGGTCCTCAGGACGCCGCCCGGGTCCTCGGAGTACGCGATGTACCGCGACGACGACCGCGATCCGCCGGCGATCGTCTGCCAGGTCGGCACGACGACGCTGCTCTACGACGCCCGCGCGATCGACGATCTGCACGCGATGCTCAAGGCGCACGGCGACTGGATCGAGCTCGGCAGCGCGGACGAGCAGAAGCCGGCCAAGGACGGGACCGTCGAGGCGTGGGGGCGCTCGGAGTCCAACCCGGTCGGCGGCTTCTACGGGCTGAAGAAGGGCCTGCGCGGGCGCTTCGGGATGTACATGGCGCCGCTGATGGAGGAACTCGGGCTCGCCGAGCTCGAGCACAACGCGCGCAACAACCGCATGCGCGCGCGCTGACGGTCGTTGCGGCCCGCGTGGCATAGGCTTGCGCGCGTGAAGATCAGCGATCCGTTCCGCGCGGCCGGCTGGTGGTACCGGGTCGCCGAGTACCACTTCGAGCTGCTCTGCACCTGCGGCGTCACGCAGCGCGCCGACGCGCTGACGGCACGCGAGCAGGGCGACGCCACGCTCTACGCGTGCCCGCACTGCGCGACCGACCTCATCGGCGTCGCCGAGGACGACAACCCACCGCTGGTCGGCGCCGCACAGGCGTCGACACCGAACAGCGACGACGGACACCGGATGTGCGGCTTCGTCTTCGCGTCGACCGTCGACATGGCGCTGATGCCGCCGGGCCAGACCGAAAGCGAGCTCGATATCCCGGCGCGGCCGCGCTTCTTCCTCGCCCGCGGAGATCGCTACTGAGCAAGCAGGTGCACCGCCGTGCCGCACGTCATCGCCACCGACGGCGAGCGCGAGCGCCTCGTGCTCGATCTGCTGTTCGCGTCCGACGCCGACGTGCTGCTGCTCGACGAGCCGACCGACAACCTCGACATCGACTCCTGCGAAGCGCTCGAGGGCGCGCTCGACGGCTTCGAGGGAACGCTCGTCGCGGTCTCACACGACCGCGCGTTCCTGCGGCGGATGGACCGCTTCCTGATGGTGCTGCACGACGGCACGGTGCTCGCGTTGCCCGACTACGACAGTGCATCGCAGGCGCTGCTGGACCCCGATCGCGCCGCGAACGTGCGCCTCGCGAAGTCGCTCACGGGCGCCGCGCGCTAGCGTCCCGGCCTCGCACACACATCCGGGGGGTCCCTGCATGAGGGGCTGAGAGGGCGCTGCCTAGCGCCGACCCGACGAACCTGATCTGGGTCATGCCAGCGAAGGGAGATCACCATGCGCACGCGCACACGTTCGGTATTCGAGGGCACCGCGTCCTGCCGCACGCAGATGCAGCTCGCCCGCCGGGGCGTCACGTCGCCGGAGATGGAGCGCGTCGCCGAGCGCGAGCAGCTCCCCGCCGAGGTCGTCCGGGACGAGGTCGCGCGCGGCCGGATGATCATCCCGGCCAACGTCCACCATGCCGCGCTCGACCCGATGGCGATCGGCCTCAAGGCGCGCGTGAAGATCAACGCGAACATCGGCAACTCGCCGACCACGTCGTCGCTCGCCGAGGAGGTCGACAAGCTCACGCTGTCGGAGCGCTGGGGCGCCGACACGGTCATGGACCTGTCGACCGGCGAGCGCATCGACGAGACGCGCCAGGCGATCCTCGACGCCGCCGCGGTGCCGATCGGGACCGTCCCGATCTACCAGGCGATGGAGGATCTCAAGCACGCCGAGGAGCTGACCGCCGAGCTGCTGCTCGCGACGATCGAGCGCCAGGCGCTCCAGGGCGTCGACTACATGACGATCCACGCGGGCGTGCTGCTCGAGCACCTCCCGCTGTGCCAGCACCGGGTCACCGGGATCGTGTCGCGCGGCGGCGGCCTGCTCGCGCGCTGGATGGTTCACCACCGCCGCGAGAACCCGCTCTTCGAGCACTTCGACGAGATCCTCGAGATCTGCCGCGAGCACGACGTGACGATCTCGCTCGGCGACGGCCTGCGGCCCGGCTCGATCGCCGACGCCTCCGACGCCGCCCAGTTCGCCGAGCTCGACACGCTCGGCGAGCTCACGCAGCGGGCGTGGGCGCGCGACGTGCAGGTCATGGTCGAGGGCCCCGGCCACGTGCCGCTGGACCAGCTCGAGATGAATGTGCGCCGCCAGCAGGAGGTCTGCCACGAGGCGCCGTTCTACACGCTCGGCCCGTTGGTCACGGACATAGCGCCCGGCTATGACCACATCACGTCGGCGATCGGCGCCGCGATCGTCGGCTGGCACGGGACCTCGATGCTCTGTTACGTCACGCCCAAGGAGCACCTCGGCCTGCCCAACGCCGACGACGTCAAACAGGGCCTGATCGCCTACCGGATCGCCGCCCACGCCGCCGACCTCGCGCGCGGTGACACGCGCGCCGCGGCGTGGGACCGCAAGCTCTCGCAGGCGCGCTTCGCGTTTGACTGGCGCGAGCAGTTCGCGCTCTCGCTCGACCCCGAGACCGCGCAGGCGATGCACGACGAGACGCTCGGCGACGACTACTTCAAGTCCGCCGAGTTCTGCTCGATGTGCGGGCCGAAGTTCTGCCCGATGCACAACTTCAAGGACGTCGACTGGAACGAGATCCGCGCGGTGGTGCAGGAGCGGCGCACGGCGCGGGCCGCGCGATAGCGGCGTTCTCGGCGGCGGGGTTTTCGATGCGGCCACGAGCGCTTATCCTGTTCCCGTGGACCGCTTTGAGCTCAGTGAGCGGTGGTGTAACTGGAAGGGCGTCGATGTGATCTTCGGCGCCGCCCGTGCGGCCGTCGAGGGCGGACCGCTCGATCCGCCGCTGTGCGAGGTCGTGTTCGACGAGGAGTTCGACCCGTTGACGGTCTACACGCTCGAGGAGGCGCACGCGCACCTGACGAGCAACCGCGTCCGCTCGATGGACATCATCATCTCCCACATCGACGAGGACGAGGCGCGCGTGACGCTGAACTACAGCGGCGACCGCCTCCAGCTCAACGGGTACGGCAGCGACTGGACACGCGCACGCGCCGCCTACGACGCGGCGCAGGCCGTCCTCGCCGGCCACTTCGGGATCACGACGTTCCAACTTCCCAAGCTGCCTCGCGACACCGTCGGCGAGACCCGCAAGCGGCTCGTGATCGAGGAGCTCGAGGCCGCGCTGGAGAACGTCGACTCGGGCCTCGACAACGGCTGACGGTGGTGCGCGAGCTGGACGGCTGACTTGACTAGTCCTCGCGGGGCTCGACGGGCACGAGGTCGACGCGCCCGCGGGCGGTCTCGACGCGCTCGACCCGCACGCGCACCGGATCGCCGAGGCGGATCGTCTGGCCGCTGCGCTCGCCGGTGAGGATCGTGCCCTCCTCGTTGAGCTCCCACCAGTCGCCGCGCAGGCGGCGCAGCGGCAGCAGCCCCTCGTGGCCGCCGGCGAAGCGCACGAACGCGCCCGCGCCGATGAGGCCCGTGACCTCGCCGTCGAACTCCTGGTCGAAGCCGCCCTCGAACAGCTCGCGCTCGAGCAGGAAGGCGCGCGCGATGCGGTCGGCCATGCGCTCGATCGCCATCGCGTCGCGCTCGCGCGAGGACGACCAGGAGCCGGTCTCCTCCATCTCCGACGAGCGCGGCTCGGCCTCCCCCGCCGCCACCGCGCTGAGCAGCGCGCGGTGTGCGACGAGGTCCGGATAGCGGCGGATCGGCGAGGTGAAGTGCGTGTAGTGCGTCAGGCCGAGGCCCGCGTGGCCGAGGTTCTTCGGGCTGTAGGACGCCTGCTTGAGCGCGCGCAGCACGAGGAACGTCAGCGCGTCGCGGCCGTGGCCGGTGCGCGCCGTGTGCTGCGCGACCGCGCGCGAGCAGGCGGCGATCACCTCGGTCGCCTGCGACGGCGTCATCTGCTCGCGCACCGGCGGCGTGGCGACGTCGAGCGAGGCGAGCTGCTCGACGAGCCGCTGCGCCTTCTCGCCGTCGGGCTGCTCGTGGACGCGGTAGAGGGTGGGCACACCGCGATCGCAGAGCAGCCGGGCGACCTGCTCGTTGGCGGCGATCATGAGGTGCTCGATCAGCCGGTGCGACTCGGTCTGCTCGCTCGGGCGCGCCTCGGCGACGTGGCCGCCGTGGTCGAAGGCGAACTCCGGCTCGCTCGTCTCGATCTCGAGCGCGTCCTGCTCGAGGCGGCGCTCCTGCAGCGCGTGGGCGACGGCGCGCGCGGCGCCGAGCGGCTTGGCCCACAGCTGCTCGGTCTCCTCCTCGCCGGCGAAGATGCGGTCGACCTGCTCGTAGTCCAGGCGCATGTCGGAGCGGATCGTCGAGCGGTAGAACTCCGCGCGCTTGACGTCGGCGCCCGCGAAGTCGAGCGCGACCGTGACCGCCGCACGCTCCTGGCCCGGCACGAGCGAGCAGGCGTCGTTGGACAGCGCCTCGGGCAGCATCGGCTCGACGCGCCCGGGAACGTAGACGCTCGTCGCGCGCCGCGCGGCCTCGCGGTCGACGAGCGAGCCCGGCCGCACGTACGCGCTGACGTCGGCGATGTGGATCCAGACCCGCGTGCGGCCGTCGTCGAGCACCTCGGCCGAGATCGCGTCGTCGAAGTCGCGCGCGGTGACCGGATCGATCGTGAACGTCGGCAGCGCGATCAGGTCGCGGCGCGGCTGATCGGGATCGACCCCGGCATCGCGGGCCCTCTTCGCCTCGCGCTCGACCGCCGGGTCGAAGCGCCGGCGCAGGCCGCGGTCGAGCATCAGCGCCTCGAGCACGTCGGCCGCGACGTCCGGGCGGCCGAGGCTGCGCAGCACCTGCGCGTGGCCGCCCGCCCGGACCCGATCCCCGCCCACCCGCACGAGGACGAGGTCGCCGACGCGCGTGCGCGAGTCGCGGTCGAGCACCATCCGGCCGCCGCGCTCGAAGAACGGCTCGGCGACCAGGAAGCGCCCGCGCTTTTGGACCGTGGCGACGATCCCCTCACCGCGGGGCGGCTCGCGCTGGGGCGGCGGCGCCTTCGCAGCGGCGGCGCGCTCGGGCGTCGGCTTCACCGTCGGCGCCGGCGCGCGCTTGATCCTGGCCTTCGCCTTCGCCTTCGCCTTGGCCTTGGCCTTGGCCTTGGCGGTCGGTTTGGACTTCCCCGACGCCGGGCGCCTGCTCACAGCTCGCCGGCCAGGACGTCGAGCGCCCTGTCGAGCGCTTCGTCGCGCTTCGTGTCCGGGTCGTCGCGGACGCTGATGTCGGGCTTCAGCCCGGCGCCCGTCTTCGTGCCGGGGCCGCCGAGGTTGCGACCGCTCGGCAGGAAGTACTGCCCGACCGTGATGTCCAGCGCGCCGCCGTTGTCCAGCGGCAGGATCTCCTGGAAGACGCCCTTGCCGAAGGTCTTCACGCCGACGAGCTTCGCGCGCTTGGTGTCCTGCAGCGCACCGGCGACGATCTCCGACGCGGAGGCCGTGCCGCCGTCGACGAGCACGACGGTCGGCAGCTTGCCGGCGACCGGCTGGCCGACCGCGTCGAGAGTGCGCGTGGGCACCGCGCGGCCCTTGGTCGTGACGATCGGCCCGTCGGCGATGAACATGCTCGCGATCAGCTGCGCCTCGGTGACGAGGCCGCCGCCGTTGCCACGCAGGTCGAAGACGATCCCCTTTGCCCTGCGCCGCTTGGCGCGCCGGATCGCCTCGTTCATCTCGACGTGCGCCGTCCGCGGACCGAACGTCGACAGCGCGATGTAGCCCACGCGCGTCCCGCCGGCGTTGGCGATCCTGGAGCTGACGACCGGCACGCTGATGCGCGCGCGGACGAGGCGCTTCTTGAACGTCCGCTCGCCGCGGCGGATCGTCAGCGTCACGGGCGTTCCCTCGGGACCCTTGATGAGCGTGGTCGCCTTGTCGTCGGACAGACCGGCGAGCTTGCGGTTGCCGACGGCGGTCACGACGTCGCCGACCCGCAGCGCGGCCTTGTCCGCGGGCGAGTCCGGGTAGACCGTCTGGATGCGCAGCCCGTCCTTGACGCCGCGCACGGCCGTGCCGACGCCGGAGAACGCGTTGTCGAGCGATTCCTGGAACTGGCCGTACTCCTTCGGGGAGAAGTAGGCCGAGAAGCGATCGTCGAGGTCCTTGACCGCGCCGGCGATCGCCGCATCGGACAACGCGCCGCGCCCGACCTCGCGGTAGTACTTCTCGTGGATCGTGTCCAGCGCCTCGAGCGTGACCCGCCGGTCCTCGTCTCCGGCGAGCGCATCGGCGATCGGATCGGGCAGCAGGCGCGGGTGCGCGCCGAGCCAGATTCCGAGCACGAGCATGCATGGAACCAGCGCGATCAGCACGACCTTGATGCTGGGCAGGCGCGAGGGCACGGGACCCTAACGGTAGTCGGCGGAGGTCAGCGCCAGCGCCGACGGCGCTCGCGGCGCTCCAGCGAGTCGCCGATCAGCCAGAACGTCGGCGGCCACAAGCCCACGAAGAGGGCGCGCCGCTCGGCGTGCCGATGACCGGCATGCTCCTGCGAGCGCGGCTCAGCGGGCCGGCGCCAGCCCGGCACGGCGCAGCTGGCTCCGTAACGCCCTGCGGTCGGCGATCAGCGCGCGGTTGGCGACCGCGACGAACGTCACGCGCCCGCGGCGCACACCGAACACGAGCTGCCGCGAGGAGCCGCCGGAGATCCGCCGCAGGCCGCTGCCCGCGCCGCGCACGCGGCGGCCGAACGCGCGCCGCAGCGCCCGCTCGGTCGCGCCCCGGCCGATTCGCAGCCGGCGGTGGCCCTTCGCCGTCGTCGCGGCGAGCTGGACCGTGCCCTTGGCGGAGAACGCGATCAGCACCTTGCCGCCACCCTTGACGCAGAAGCGCAGCACGCCGCGCGCGCTGCGGCCGGGCGGACCGAAGCGCGCCCCGACGCGGTCGCGCGTGGCGCGCAGCCGCAGGCGCCCGATCGCGTTCGTGCGCACCTTCAGCCGCTGCGGGAAGCAGCGCGACGCGACGACCGGCTCGTCGCCGTTGAGCACCCGCGCCGAGAAGACCTCCTGGTAGGGCGAGTGCTCCTTGTCGCTTGCCGGCAGCGCGTTGAGCTGCGTGTCGTTCCAGAACGGGATCGCGACCTCGTCGTCGGCGACGAGGCCCTGGTAGTCCCCGATGAACTTGCCCGAGACCGACGTCGGCGCGTTGACGGCCGGGTCCCACATGCGCTGCGACACGCGGCGGTCGGTGAACGTCCGCCCGCCGTCCTCCGAGCGCGCGAGGTACGTGTCGATGAAGTAGTTCGCCGGGTCGTTGCGGCGATCGAAGAACGAGATGTTGACCTGGCCCGACGGCGTCACCGCCATCCACGGCTGGAACTGGTCGGCGTCGCCGTTGCCCGGGTCCTGGTTGACGCGCACGGGCCCGCTGTAGGAGCGCCCGCCGTCGGTCGATTTGAAGAGCACGATGTCCGAGCCCGACATCGGACCCAGGCCGTCGCCGCCGGCCTTGTAGTCCTTGCCGGCGAGGTTGTTGGCCTTCTTCGTCGACAGCATCGCCTGCAGCGACTGCACCGACAGCTCGCCGGACTTGATCTGCCTGCCGATCTGGCCGAGGTTGCCGAGCAGCGGCCGGCCCGCGGAGTTCAGCGACGCCGCCGCGACGTAGACGGTGCCCTGCGCGTCGACCGCCGTCGTCGGGATCGACAGGTTGCGGAAGGATTCTCCCGCGAACGGCATGTTGTTGCCGGTGATCGCGGCGATCGGCACCGCCAGCGACCAGGTCGCGCCGCGGTTGGTCGACTTGGACTGCATGAGCGCGTTGAGCTGGTTGTCGTACCAGGTGATGTAGACCTCGCCCCGCGGGCCGATCGCGACGTGGCAGCCGATCCCGGAGATCAGCGTCTTCTGGCTGACCGGGTAGGGGATGTTGTCCTTCGGCGCGAGCCCGCCCCACGTCCTGCCGGCGTCGAGCGAGCGCATGACGACGATCTGCTGCAGCGGCAGCGGCGCCGGCCCGACGCCGGTCCCGTCGAAGCTCCAGCAGATGTACATCGTCCCGACCTTGCCGTCGCCCGGCACGTTGGGGCCGCCCTTGACGTCGGTGGTGTTGTCGACGCCGATCCAGTTCTTGTCGTCGAGGAACAGCTGCGTCGTGAGCGCGTTGGTGCGGTTGTCGTGGACGACGGTCGGGCCGCTCCACGGCTGGCCGGGGCGCTTGGTGTGGAGGGTCATGTTGAAGCCCACGAAGCTCGCGGTGCCGCCGGGCGCGTCGAGCACGTTGGCGTACGCGCTGCCCTCGTCGTCGAAGGCGATCGTCGGGTCAGAGGTCGTGCGGTAGCCGGTCTCGTTGTTCGGATCGCACTGGCCGGGCGCCTGGCAGTAGCCGGGCAGGTGGCCCTGGTCCTCCCATGTGCGCCCGCCGTCCTTGGACTCGTAGGTTCCGACCTTGAAGAGGTACTTGTCGTTGTTCTCATACATCTTCGAGCCCGCCATCAGGTGGTCGTGGTCGACGGGGTCCATCGCGATCGTCGGCTCGGAGTGCGAGGTGTAGGCGTCGCGCGAGGCGCGCTGGTTCGTCACGCCGGGCGGCGCCGCCTGCTCGAGCTCGGCGAGCGACGGGCCCTGGCGGTTGACGAGGATCGCGCTCGCGTTGTAGCTCTGCGCGCCGAGCGTCGTGTACGGCGTGACGACGACGTAGAAGGCCCCGGCGGCCTTATCGATGCCGATGCCCTCGGCGGCGCCGAGCGTCTGCCCGTCGCCGGTGACGAAGGCGCCGCGCGTGCCGTCGGGGTTGCGCCTGTAGACGTAGAGGTCGAGGTCGGCGAGCGACCCGAAGCCGTCGACGCGGATGTTCAGGGCGCCGGGGTGATCGTTGTAGAAGTTCGCCGGGACGGCGACGTCGAGCGCGAAGACGTCGCAGCCCGAAGTCGCGGCGGGCCGTCCGTCGGCGCCGAAGCAGCGCGCGCCCGCGTCGGCGAGCAGCGTCTCGGTCCCCGGCCGCACCGCTCCGCTCCACGAGAGCGCGCCGGCGCCGGACGCGTCGGGCGCGATCGTGCCCGCGGCCGGGCTGGCGGCGCTCGCGGCCGGCGCGCCGATCGCCGCCGCGATCAGCGCAAGCAGTAGAGCCCGGTTCCCCCGTCGACGAAGCACGACGCGGGCAGTCTGCCAGTTCTTGCGGCTACACCCGCAGGAAGCGGCGCAGCGAAAGGCCCGAGCCGGCCGCCGAGACGGCGACGCTCGCGATCAGCAGGATCCCGACGAGAGCGCCGAAGTTGACGGTGTCGGTCGCGCTGATCAGCGAGAACTCCTGCTTGAACGGGTCGATGAAGGCGACCTTCGCGACGAGCAGCAGCAGGATCGCCATGACCCCGCCCATCGCGCCGACGAGGATGCCCTCGATGACGAACGGCCAGCGGATGAACCAGTCCGTCGCGCCGACGAGCTTCATGACCGCGACCTCGCGCCGGCGAGCCAGCAGCGACAGGCGAATCGTGTTGGAGATCAGCAGCACCGAGGCGAGGATCAGCAGCGCGGCGAGGAAGCCGATGCTGAGCTTGACGACCTTCGTGCCGGCGAGGATCTTGTTCGTCTCGTCGCGGCGGTTCTTGACCTCGTCGATCGCCGGGTGGATCACGGAGCGCTCACCGCTGGCGCTGGCCGGTGCCAGCGCGTCGCGCAGCTTGTCGATGTTGCCCGGCGAGTCGGGCGTGACGCGGAACGTGTCGGGCAGCGGGTTGGAGCCCAGCAGCTCGTAGGCCTCGGGGTTCTGCTTCTTCTCCTTGGCGTAGGCCTCGGCCTTGGAGACGAAGACGACGTTGCCGACGTGCGGCGTGTCCTGCGTGAGCTTGCGGCGCACCGCCTCCGCCTCGGCGTCGGTCGCGCTCGTCTTGAGGAAGACGTCGATCAGGACCTTGCCGCGCACCTCGTTGGCGGCGCCGTTGGTCGCCTGCACGATCGGGATGAAGACGCCGAGCACGAGCATCGTCACGAGCACGGACGCCATCGCGGCGAACGGCGGGCCGGCGTCGCGGCGCAGCGAGCGCGTGACCTCACGGATGAAGAAGGGGAGGTTCATGGCCGATCAGTAGTTCCTGAAGCCGCCGCTGTCGCCGCTGCCGCCGCCGTCGGTCGGCGGGCGCTGCCATTCCTGCGTGTGGCCGGCGCCGCGGTTCCACTCTGTCGTGTGCTGTGCCGCGTGCGGGTTGGTGAGCTGGTCGAGGCCCGGCGGCTGGTCGCGGCCGAGCTCGCCGTAGGCGTGGTCGAGCATGTCGGAGAACTCGTCGGTCGTCTGGTCGCGCTGGGCGTAGCCGCCGCTGGCCTCGTCGCGGATGATCCGCCCGCCCTGCATCTCGATGACGCGGCGGCGCATGCGGTCGACCATGTGCGAGTCGTGCGTGGCGACGAGCACGGTCGTGCCGGCGCGGTAGATCCGGTACAGCAGCTGCATGATCCCCAGCGACGTGTGCGGGTCAAGGTTGCCGGTCGGCTCGTCGGCGAGCAGGAGCGGCGGGTGGTTGACGAACGCACGCGCGACGGCGACGCGCTGCTGCTCGCCGCCCGACAGCTGGTCGGGGTAGTTGTGCAGCTTCGTCGACAGGCCCGTCAGGCGCAGCACGTCGGGCACCTTGGCTCGGATCTCCTTGCGCTTGGCGCCCGTCGCCGACAGCGCGTAGGCGACGTTGTCGTACACGGTGCGGTTGGGCAGCAGCTTGAAGTCCTGGAAGACGACGCCGATGTTGCGGCGGTAGTACGGGACCTTGTCGTGCTCCATCGCGGCGAGGTCGCGGCCGGCGACGCGGATCGCGCCGGAGGTCGGCTCGCGCTCCTTGATGAGCAGGCGCATGATCGTCGACTTGCCAGAGCCGGTCGAGCCGACGATGAAGAGAAACTCGCCGCGGCGGACATTGAACGAGGCGCCGTCCAGGCCGATGTCGCCGGCCGGGTAGTGCATGCAGACGTTGCGAAACTCGATCACGTTGCGGTCGTCCGGCGGGCGCTCGGCGGAGCGCGCCGCGGAGACGGTCGGCTGGTGCTGCTGACGCCCGCGGGCGGCGGGCAGATGACGTGCGCGGATCTGTCGCTCCGAGGCGGACATGTGCCAAGAACCTAGCGCCAGCGATCCGAAATCGCGCCGGACGCACGCGGTCTTGCAACGGCAGGGACGCGGGACCGGCGAGCGACGGCACGCATGCTCGGTAGCGTTTGGGCATGGCCAACTGCTACGTGCACACCTGCATCCGCGTCCGCGACCCCGAGGCGTCGCAGGCGTTCTACCGCGCGCTCGGCTTCGAGCCGCGCGGGCGGCTGAACTTCGAGTCGGCGTACAACCTCTACATGGGTCTGCCGGGCGGCGGCGACGTGCTCGAGCTGACCGTCAACCGCGGCCGCGAGGAGCCCTACGGCCTCGGCGACGGCTACAACCACATGGCGCTCACGGTCGACGACATCGAGGCCGTGCTGCGCGATCTCCAGCCGCTCGGCGTGCAGCCCGAGAAGCCGCCCTACCGTCCGGGTGAGCGCGACGATCTCCCGCTGATCGCCTTCGTCGCCGACCCGGACGGCTACCGGATCGAGCTCATCGACGGCGGCGTGTTCGACACGCCGCAGGACCGGGCGGATTAGGGCGATCGCCGCGATTTGCGTGAAGGAGCGCCGAACACGTTCACCGCGAAGACACGGTCGGCGCTCGTGCACGCCTGGGATGAAGGAGCGCCGATCGCGCTCGGCGGTTCGACCTGTTCGGCGCTCGTTCACGCCCCGCCGCGCCAGAACGGCTGTCCCGTCCGAGCCGTGTCGCAGACCTGTTCGCATGGAACATCGCCACGACACGGCCGGCCGGGCGCGAGCGTCGCCGCTCACAGGACTCACCGCCGAGGTGCGCCGCGACCGCGCCGACCCCGCGGCCGCGCGGTGGCGCTCGTCCGCGACGGGTATGGCGCCTCCATGCGAGCTCTCACCCACCACGGCACCCGCGACGTGCGCGTCGACAGCATGCCCGACCCGGCGACCCTGCTCACGCCATGAAGGCGATCTGCCTGAACTGCACGCTGAAGCGCTCGCCCGAGCCGTCGAGCGGCGCGTCGCTGGCGGAGGTCGTGATGGCAGCGCTGCGCGAAGAGGGCGTCGAGACGGACGAGATCCGCCTCGTCGATCACCAGATCGATGCCGGCGTGGTCTCCGAGGCCGTCGCCGAGGGCGACGAGTGGCCACAGATCCGCGAGCGGATCCTCGCCGCCGACATCCTCGTCGTGGCGACGCCGACGTGGATGGGGCAGCCGTCGAGCGTCTCCAAGCGGGCGCTTGAGCGGATGAACGCGTTCCTGTCAGAGACGCGCGAGGACGGCCACACTCCCGTCGCCTACAACCGCGTGGCCGGCGTCGTCGTCGTCGGCAACGAGGACGGCGCGCACCATTGCATCTCGGAGATCAGCGGCGCGCTGATCGACATCGGCTACACGATCCCCGCCCAGGCCTGGACGTACTGGAACAAGGGCCCCGGACCCGGTGACGAGGACTGGCTGTCGACCGACGAGCGCGAGTGGTCGATCACGACCGGTCAGACGGCGGCCGCCAACCTGCTCGCGGTCGCGCGGGCGCTGCAGGCCCATCCGCTGCCCGCGCCGCGCACCTGATCACGTTGCGGCGCCGGGCTTGACGCCCACCATGAGCGCCATCTCGAGCCACTTCCAGTAGCAGTCGACGTCGTCGAAGCCGTGCTCGCGCAGCCAGCGCAGCTGCGTCTCGACGTCGAGCAGGCGGTCGGACGGGTCCTCGTGCTCGAGCGGCTCGTCGATCGCCGCGAAGAACTTCAGATGCAGGCGCTGCGTCGCCGAGGCGACGTGCTCGAAGTTCGCGAACACGCCGCCGGGCTCGAGCAGCTCGAAGACCTCGCCGTACAGCGCGCGCTTGCGCGCGTGCTCGAGATGGTGGATCGCCATCGACGAGACGACGGCGTCGAAGCGGCCCAGGTCGGGCAGTGGATCGACGAGGTTGTGCTCGACGAGCTCGACGCGCCCGTCGCCGGCGAAGCGCCGGCCCGCCGCCTCGAGCATGAGGTCCGAGAAGTCCAGGCCGACACCGAGCATCTGCGGGCGATCGGCCTGCAGGAGGGCGAGCAGGCGACCGTCGCCGGTCCCGAGATCGAGCACGCGGCGCGCGCCGCGCGGCACCTCCGCCAGCAGCACGCTCTCGCCCTCCGCGCGGCGCGGAGCCTTGTCCGCCATGGCCAGGTAGCGGTTGGCGTGGGCGGGATCGGTCCATTCCTGCGACGACGCCATGCGCTCGGTCCTACCCGGGAAGCTCGAACATCCGCGCCAGCGCCGATCCGACCCGCTCACGCACGACGAGTGCCGAGCGCTGCACGTGCGCGCGCATGAACGCCGCCGCCGCGTCGGCGTCGCGTGACAGCACGCAGCCGATGATCTCGAGGTGCTCGGTGATCGTCGCGCCGATGCGGTCGTCGGTCGTGAAGTCGTGGACGCGCAGGATCCGGATGCGGTCGTTGAGGTCGGCGAGCATCGCCTCGGCGACGTCGTTGCCGCTCGCGCTCGCCAGCGCGCGGTGAAAGCCCTCGTCGGCGTGCACGAAGTCCGGCCCGCGCGGCACCGCGCGCGTGCCGTGCCAGGCCGCGTCGAGCGCGCGCCAGTCCTGCTCGATCGCCTCGATCCGCCCGCGATCGCCGGCTGATGCCGCGCGCCGGGCGACGAGCTCCTCGATCGCGACCCGTACTTCGTACAACTCGCGCATCGACTTGACGCTCGGCGCGCTGGGCAGCATCCCGCCGCCGGGATCGCGCACGATGTGGCCGTCGCCCTCCAGCCGTCGCAGCGCCTCGCGCACGGGCGTGCGCGACGTCTCGAACTCCGCCGCGAGCTGCTGCTCGACGAGCCGCCGGCCGACGGGCAGGTCGCCGCGCAGCAGGCGCTCGCGCAGGCTCCCGTAGACACGCTCGGCCTGCGATATCCCGTGTGCGCCGTTGCGGACCGCCATCGAGCGCTCAGTCTCCCCGACCGACCGGCACACCGGCAACGGCTGCATACAACGACGTACTCAGCACGCACCGCAGGCTAGTCGGCCGGCACGAAGCGATGCATGGACCGAGGGGCGAAATGCGCCCACGGGACTTCGGCCATCGGTCCAATGCGACGGCCGGGGCGCCAGCCGTAGGTTGATGGCGCATCCGACGTTGTGGACCGCATTGCATACAACGCTGCGTCCAGAAAGGCTTCGATGAGCGAGCAGCCAGCCGCGGTACCAGCGGCCCCCTATCCGTTCCCGTTCGATCCGGCGGTGACCGCGCTGGTCATCATCGATATGCAGCGCGACTTCCTGCTTCCCGGCGGCTTCGGCGCGCTGCTCGGCAACGACGTCTCGATGCTCACCGACATCATCGCGCCGCTGCAGGTCGTGCTCGAGGCCGCCCGCGACGCCAGCATGATGGTCATCCACACGCGCGAGGGCCACCGCCCGGACCTCGCCGACTGCCCGCCCAGCAAGCTCGCACGCGGGCATCTCGACACCCCGATCGGCGCCGACGGGCCCAACGGCCGCATCCTCGTGCGCGGCGAGGTCGGCCACGGGATCGTCGACGAGCTGGCCCCGGTCGCGGGCGAGGTCGTCCTCGACAAGCCGGGCAAGGGCGCCTTCTACGCGACCGACCTCGAGCCGATCCTGCGCAACGCCGGCATCACGCACCTCGTCGTAACCGGCGTGACGACCGAGGTCTGCGTCCACACGACGGTGCGCGAGGCCAACGACCGCGGCCTGGAATGCCTCGTGCTGTCGGACTGCGTCGCCTCGTACTTCGCCGAATTCCAAGAGGTCGGGCTGAAGATGATCGCCGCCCAGGGCGGCATCTTCGGCTGGGTGGCCTGCTCGGAAGACCTGCTCGCGGCGCTCGGCGCCGGCCGTCCCATGCTGACCACCTCCATAGGAGCCTGACCCATGTCGACCATCACCGTGGACGCCGCCGGCGCCGGGCCGCGCGTCCCGTTCTGGACCCGCGGCGACCTGAACGCCACGTCGGGCTTCTTCATCAACATGCTCGTCAACGTCCTGGTGCTCACCGGGCTGTCGATCGGCGTCGTGCAGATCCCCGCCGACCAGGTCACGAGCATCCTGCTTCCAGCGCTCGGCCTGCAGCTGCTGTTCGGCAACTTCTTCTACTTCTACCTGGCGCGCAAGCTGGCGCTCAAGACGGGCCGCACGGACGTCACCGCGATGCCCTACGGGCCCAGCGTGCCGCCGATGTTCATCGTCACGTTCGTGATCATGCTGCCGATCTTCCTGGCCACGAAGGACCCGATCCTGGCGTGGTCGGCGGGCATCGCCTGGGCCTTCATCATCGGACTGATCATCCTCGCCGGAGCATTCTTCGGGCCGTGGGTGCGCAAGGTCACCCCGCGCGCGGCGATGCTCGGCATGCTCGCCGGCATCGCGCTGACCTTCATCTCGATGCGGCCCGCCGCGATCATGTGGGAGGCCGCCTGGATCGCGATCCCGGTGCTGGCGATCATCATCGCCGGCTTCTTCGCGAACATCCGCCTGCCCGGCAACATCCCGATCGGGCTGGCCGCGCTGCTGCTGGGCACGGCGATCGGCTGGATCGGCGGCTTCATGGAGGGCGCCAACGTCACCCAGGCCGTGAAGGACATCTCCGTCGGCCTGCCGGGCCTGGAGTTCGACAAGCTCTTCGACGGCATGAAGGAGCTCTCGCCGCTGCTGGCGACCGCGATCCCGCTGGGCATCTTCAACGTCAGCGAGGTGATGAGCAACGTCGAGAGCGCCTCGGCCGCAGGCGACGACTACAACCTGCGCACCGTCCTGCTCGCCGACGGCACCGGCGCCGTCGCCGGCTCGATCATGGGCTGCCCGTTCCCGCCCGCCGTCTACATCGGCCAGCCCGGCTGGAAGAAGGCCGGCGGCCGGATCAGCTACTCGCTCGTCACGGGGATCATGATCTTCGCCCTGTGCATCCTCGGGATGTTCCCGCTGCTCGCGGCGCTGCTGCCGCTGCCGGCGATCGTCCCGGTGCTGCTGTTCATCGGCCTCGTCATCGGCACCCAGGCGTTCAGCGCCGTGCCGCGGGCGCACTACCCGGCGATCCTGCTGGCGGTGGTGCCGAACATCGCGGCCTGGGGCTCCGGGCTCGTCGACAACGCGCTCGTCGCCGCCGGCACGTCGGTCGAGAAGGTCGGCGCCGAGGGCCTCAACGGCGCGGGCGTCATCACCGAGGGCCTGCACACGCTCGGGCAGGGAGCGGTGCTCGCGGGCCTCGTGCTCGGGGCGTTCGCCGTGTTCCTCATCGACAAGCGCTTCGTCCATGCCACGATCGCCAGCGGCGCGGGCGCGATCCTGACGCTCGTCGGGCTGATGCACGGCGAGAAGGTGACGTGGTTTGACTCGCAGCCCAAGGTCGCGCTGGGCTACGCGTTCGGGGCGATCGTCTGCCTCGGCCTCGCGGCGATGAAGCTGCCCGAGCGCGAGCGCGATCCGACCGACCCCTACGACGTGCCCGACGACGAGTTCGTCGAGGGCATGGAGATACCGGAGACCGTCGCCGAGCCGCCCAAGAAGCTGGTCCCGGCATGAGCGATCCGGCGACGAGCGCGACACCCGTCGCGCTCGTCCACGGCGTCGGCTTCGGCCCGTCGACGTTCGCGCCGGTGCAGCGCGAGCTTCGGCGGGCCGGGGCGGGCGGGAGCGTGTTGATGGTGCAGCGGCGCGGCTACGGGACACGGTCGGCGCTGGCGCCGCCCGCGCGCGTCGAGGACCATGTCGACGACCTCGTCGCAGCGCTCGACGCGGCGGGGATCGGGCGGGCGGTCGTCGCGGGCGTCAGCGGCGGGGCGACGATCGCGCTCGCGGCGGCGCTGACGGTTCCCGAGCGCGTCGTCGCGGCGGTCTCGCACGAGCCGGCCGTCGGCAGCCTCGGGCCCGAGCTGCTCGCGCTCATCCAGAGTTCGGTGGCGACCGGCGGCATGGCGCTCGTGCAGGCGCTCGCCGGGCCCGTGACCTGGGCGCGCCTGACGGCGGACGAGCTCGCCGAGCTCGAGGCAAGCGCGCCGATCGTCGCCGACGACGCGCGCGCCTACCTCGCCTGGGAGCCGCCGCTGGAGCGCGCCGCCGAGGCGGCGCCGATCGTCTGCACCGTCGGGCGCCACAGCTCGCCGATGCGTCACACGATCGCCCGCGTCGTGCAGGAGCGGATCGGCGCGCGGGTCGTCGTCGTCGACGGCAGCGCGCACCTCGTTCAGCTCGACGCACCGTCCGCATTCGCCTCGATCATCACTGCCGCCGGCGTGTCCGCCCTCGCCGCCGGCGCGACGGAAGGAAGCGTCGATGAATAACTGTGAGGGTTTGGGTGCCGGATCGTGGATGCTCGGGGCCGCGCGGTCCCGCAGCGAATACCGGTGGTATTCGCAAGGGGCCGGGTGGCTCCGAGCGCCGCGAGACGGTGCCCAAACACCG
>JBBSLI010000016.1:0-97507 GCA_038255395.1 Solirubrobacterales bacterium | reverse complement strand
GGCCGCTTGGTGTCAGCGCTCGTCGCTGTCGCGCTCTGGCCCTTGCTCCTGTTCGGGATCGACATCCGCATCGGCTGAGACCGCGGCCGGCTTCGGCGCAGCGAAGGGGCCGATGCCGCCGGCGCGTCCCGCAGCCGAACGGCGATCGGAACGCGTGCCCGAGCCGCACCGGCGCGTGCCTCAATAGGGTGCGCGACGATGAGGAGAGTGCTCGCGATAGCAGCGCTGCTGGCGGTGGTGGCGGCTGGCGCTCTTCTCGTTCCCCGCCAAGAGCAGCGCGCCGCGCCGCTTGCCAAGCTCATGAAGTCCGACATGACCCTCGTCGCTGCGGACCGCGTCGACGGATCCGGTGCCGAGCTTCCGCAGCTCATCGTCAACTGGGGGCGCCTGGATCCTGATCGCGAACACGTGATCACCGAGGAGGGTCTCAGCGTCTACGACGAGCACCCTGCCGGCCAGCGGTACAGGCGCACGTTCGTGCTCGACCCACCCGATCAGGCCAAACAGGAGCGCCACAGGATCGGTCACCGCACGCAGGATCTCGACGGCGACGGGCGCGACGAGATCCTCGCCGTCGAGCACCTGGGCGGATCGGCGCTCAACTACGTCTACCACCTGATCGCTCGCGGCCGCGGACGCATGCGCGACGTCTACCGCAAGGAGCTCAGCTACGACGACGGGTTCGTTCGGTTCGAGGGCGGAAGCCTGGTTACCTACGAGGGCGTGTTGCGCCAGCCCGGGGACCACGGCATCCACTGCTGCTGGAGCGAGTACCGCCGTACGGTCCGCAAGCTGCGCAACGGCCGGCTATCGGTCGTCCAGCGCTCTCGAACCCACCGCCTCCCCGAGCCAGACTGAAGGCGCGTGTGCCGCGCTGTCGCTGCCTGGCTTGACGTGACGCGACTCCAAGAACGAACCTCTACCGGCACCGATCGGGGGTCCCGCGTGGCCTCGAGCGCGGCAGCCGTTTGCGACGGCCTCGCCGGACTGGAGAGTGCCCCGTGTGCCTCACAGGAGCAGCGTGGCGGGACCTCGCGAACTGTCCGCTCGCGGCCTGATTCCAAATGCGGGCCGCAGGCTGGCGACGGCGCCACAAACGCGGGTACGGTGTGGTCGTGGAGGGGGTGCGCGCAGTCCTACCCGAGCGGATCGAGAGCGACGCCGTTCTCCTGCGCCGCTGGGTGGTCGACGATGCGCAGGCACTCTCGCGTGCGATAGCGGAAAGTGCCGACCACCTCCGTCCGTGGATGGACTGGATGGCTTCTGAGCCCCAGACGCTGGAGCAGCGCAGGACGATGCTTGGCCAGTGGGAGCGCGAATGGCGCGGCGGCGGCGATGTCGTGCTCGGCACCTTCGTCGACGGCCAAGTCGCCGGCGGTTGTGGCCTTCATCGGGTTGGGGCGTCTGGACTTGAAATGGGCTATTGGGTGCACGCTGCCTACGTCGGGCAAGGCATTGGTACTGCCGCAGCGCGGCTGCTTACTGATGCCGCATTGTCCGTTCCCGGCATAACGCATGTCGACATCCACATGAACAAGGCGAACGCTGCAAGCTCAGCGATCGCACGTCGAATCGGTTTCCGGTTTCTCGGCGAGACTCACGACGGAACCGGCCGCCCCATCCGATGCGCCTGGCGAATGGATCGACCCGCTTGTGTGGTGGCCCCGTCGCGTAGCTCGGTAGCGCGCGGGCAGACCTTCCGCTGATGTCTTGACGGTCAGCACCCTCAACTGCCTGAGGACGCGGGCCTCCCCGGCTTCTGCTTTCGCCTGAACGGGGCGCTACGTCGACTCCGATCTCGACGTCCGCAAGCCGGTCGACTACCGGATTCGCGGCGGTGTTGCAGCCGCCTGTGCTCGGCAAGGCGGCCGTCCGTCCCAGTAGACCCGACCGAAGTGGAAATCCAGGATCGGGGCGTCATACGGGACGCCGGCGAGGCCATGCGCGGCGCCCCATCGCAGGAATGGGCTGGAGGGTTGGACCCGGCAAACGCGAGCCGTTTGGTACCCGCGAGTGGTACCCGCGACGATCTCGACGGCTTCGTGATGGCCGACCAGCCGCCGAGAAGCGTCAAGCAGCAGGGACTTCGTGAGACGGGAGCGACGGGACTCGAACCCGCGACCTCCGGCGTGACAGGCCGGCGCTCTAACCAACTGAGCTACGCCCCCAAGATGGGTGGCCAGTATAGGAACACGTCGCGGGGTTCGGGGCCTGCGCCGTACATTGCTGGCCGTGGGCCGCCCTTCTGTCGACGTCGTGCTGCCGTTTCGTGGCTCGGATGCGCAGCTTGCGCTGGTCGTCGAGCGGCTGGCCGCGCTCGAGCTTCTGCCCGGGGACACGGTCACGGTGGCGGACAACCGGCCCCGGGCGGGGGACGCGGGTCATGGGCCCGTCGGCGTCCTTGGCGCGGGCGAGATCCAGACCTCCTACCACGCTCGCAATCGGGCGGCGGCTCAGGGCAGCGCCGAGTGGATCGTGTTTCTCGATGCGGATGTCCTGCCGCCGGCGGACCTGCTGGATCGGTACTTCGCGACGCTGCCGCAAGCGACGACGGGCGTGCTTGCGGGGGCGGTCGTCGACGAGGAGCCGCAGGAACCGGCTGCGGCTGCGCCCCGCTATGCCTGGCTGAAGTCGTCGATGAGCCAGGAGATCACGCTCTCGCATGACGGCTGGTCGTTCGCGCAGACCGCGAACGCAGCGGTTCGACGACAGGCCTTCGAACAGGCCGGGGGATTCGAAGCCCGGATCCGCTCCGGTGGGGACGCGGACCTCTGCTTCCGGATCCGCGCCGCCGGGTGGGAGCTGGAGCGGCGCGAGCACGCGGCGGCGATCCACCACAACCGCCAGACGATCGCGCGCATGCTCGCCCAGCGGGCCCGCCACGGCGCCGGCGCCAACTGGCTCGCCCAGCGCTGGCCGGGTGCCCTGCCGCGCCGCAGGTGGCCGGGCCTTGCCCTGTGGAGCACCAAGCGGGCGATCGCCGGCGCGATAGCTGTCGCACACCGGGACCGCGACGAGGCCCTCCTCGGCCTCCTCGACGGACCCGCCGTCTGGGCCTTCGAGCTCGGTCGCCTGATCCCCAACCGCCCGCGCCCGCGCCTGCGCGCACCGATGCACCGGTAAACGTCCTGCAGCGGGAAGGCCCCGACGCCCGCGCGTAGAACCCACCAGCCGGGTGGAGGCGTCGACACGGAATCGTCTGCGGCCGGCTCACAGGCTGGCCCGCAAAGTGCTGCTGCCTCCGCTGCTCGCGGGGGGTGCTGTGCTGTGCCTGCTGCTCGCGGTCGCGATCTCGTTCAGCCAGCGCACGAAGGCGGACAACCCGCTCTCCGCGACGAACTCGCCCGACCAGCTCGCCGCCCAGCTCACCGTCGACCTCGAGGGCACGCCGACCCCCGCCGACATCCGCCGCGCCCAGAAGCCGCTCAGCGAGCGCCGCCGGATCCTTCACGCCCACCCGTACTTCTCGCTCTACAAGATCGCCAAGCACCGCCTCGACGTCTCCTGGTACCTCGTCGCCGCCGTCCACTACCAGGAGACCGGCTTCGGCGAGGCCCCGATGACCCTCGCCCGCACCACCCACTGGAAGCGCCACAAGGACACCGCCACCCGCGGCATCGTCCGCCCCAGCGCCTATCCGAACCGCACCCGGCGCCACCCCTCCGTCAAGGACGACTTCGACGTCGTCATGGCGATCGCCGCCGACCTCAAGGCCGGCGGCGCGCAGAACCTCGGCAAGGACGCGCAACGAGCGGTCGCCGCCCGCTACGGTCCCGGCCCGCGCGGCCGCCTGACCACCGCGATGGTCATGGAACGCGCCCGCGCCTGGCGCCTGCTCGGCACGCTCCCGCTGCCCGGCAGCGGCGAGCTCGCGACGCCCGTCAAGGGCGTCGTCGGCGGCTGCGGCTACTTCGGCTGCCCGCGCCCCGGCCACCTCCACAACGGCATCGACTTCCTCGCCCCGACCGGCACGCCGATCCATGCCGCCGAGGCCGGCGAGGTCGCCAGCGTGGAGCCGCCCGGCGAGTCGGGCGGCTACGGCAACTTCGTCTGCATCCAGCACCGCCCGCACCTCGCCACCTGCTACGCCCACATGAGCGCCTTCGCCGCCGCCGTGCGCCCCGGGGCGCGCGTCAAGCGCGGCCAGGTGATCGGCCTCGTCGGCTCGACCGGATCGAGCACGGCCCCACACCTGCACTTCGAGGTCCGCCGCGGCCCCGCCGCCTGCTCGGCCTGCGCGGTCGACCCGCTGCCGATGCTGTCCGGCGACGTTCCCGACGCCGCGCTGCCGAAGATGGCCGACACGGCTGCGCTCACGCGCGCGTCGAGCAACGCGCCGATCCCCGTCCCGCTCGCGCCCGCCGCGCCGATCACCGAGGAGGACGGCGGTGGGACGGCCCCGGAGGAGCACAGCACCTCGACCCGCGGCCGCGACCACGACGCCGCGCCGGCGACGGGCGGCGCGCTACCGGGCGCATCCACCCCGCCGCCGGCGAAGCCGACCCCGGCGCCGGCTGCGACCGCACCCGCCCCGGCCGCCCCGGCGCCCGAGCCGGCACCCGCACCACCAGCCCCGCCCACCGCTGACCCGGGCACCGGCGGCGCCGCGCCCGCCATCACCCCACCCGCACCAGCGCCACCGCCCGAAGCGCCCGCGGCAGCCGCGCCGCCGGCGTAGATCGTTGATCGCGCGACACCCGCCGCCCGCGTGGAGGAGCGCCCGGCGCCCCCGCTCCACGGGCGGGCCGGTCGCTCGTTCACGCCTGTGATGTACGGGCGCCGAGTCGTTCGATGACGAGGCGCGGTCCGTCGCTTGTTCACGCCGTGATGCGGCAACGACGGATCGGGGTGGGCGCGCTGTCGCGCCGTCACGCCTGCATGCATGTCATGCGCTGATGACGGACCACGCGGCGCTCGAGCTGGATCCGTCGAACATGCACTGGCCCGGGGCGTGGTCCTGGGGAACCGGGCGCATCGTCGCGAACGTCCCACGACCATTCCGCACAGCAGGTCGTGGCACCGCAGGTGCGCATACCGCCCCTAACGCGCCACGACCGCCGCCGAGCGCCACGAATCGGCGGTCAAGACGGGATGCCCATGATCGCGCGACGCGACAGACACGGGACGTCCGGTGCAATCAACCATCTGGCCCCCGTAAGGCCCTACCGCGCGTAGTACGCCCGCAGCCCGCTCAGCGTGCCGCCGTGCAGCGTCGCCCGCTCGATCGCGTCGAAGTACGCGTCATCGGCGGTCAGGCTGTCCAGCGGCCCGATTCGCACGCCGAGATCGACCGGCGGGCCGCTCGCCGTCGGGTCGTCCCACGGCTTGTCCGGGATCAGCTCCAGATGCCCGCCCGCCCCGCCCGGAGCCGCCACCGCCTTGGCGTGCTCCGCCGGCGCGTCGGCGCGCACGGCCTCCAGCGACGCCACCACCTGCGGCCATGACATGTCGGCATCCTCGATCCGCGCATCGCGCAGCGACACCGTCCGCACGCCGACAGCGCCGCCGACGTCGATCGGCTCCGGGTTCACGGCCGCACCCGCCCGCATCAGCCCGTCCACGCCGTACATCGGATAGCCGTTGATCATCACGAGCAGCACGTCCTCCTCGATGCTCCGCACGAGGTTGCGGTAGGCGTCGTCCTCGCGCCGCGCGACGACCAGCAGATCCGCGTGCAGCCCCGCGCGCAGGCGCCCGAGCTTGTCGCTCCAGCCGATCGCGTCCGCCGGGTTGCAGACAGCCATCCGGCAGATGTCCTCGTCGCTGAACAGGCCGCCGAGCCGTTCGCGGCTGACGAGATCGGCCACCTTGAGCTCCCCCAGCAGCGACTTGGACCCCGAAGGCGACCAGTCCGCCCCGAGGCAGATCCGCAGCCCCCGCCCCCGCGCCGACGCGACATCCGTCGTCGCCCCGTACAGCCACAGATTCGAGAACGGCGACCACACCACAGAGCCGCCGCGCGGCACCCAGCCCGCGTACTGCCGGTCGCCGAGCGCCGTGCAGTGGATCCCGACGAAGCGCGGCGCGAGCACGCCGCCCGCAGCGAGCGCGTCGAACTCCGCCACCAAGGCAGGATCGGTGCCCTCCGCCAGGTGGTAGATGAACGCGTCGCCCGCCTCCAACGCGCGCCGCGTCCTGGCGAATTCCTGCTCGCCCTCCAGCGCGAAGACCGCCTGCCGCACGCCCACGCGACCCGTCCGGAACGTCTCGTACTCGACGTTGCGCACCATCCAGCCCTCGAACGGGCGCCCGACCTTCGACGAGCCCTGGATCGCCGTCACCCCGCCGACGACGGCCTTCGTCTCGACATACTTCAGCACCGCCTTGCCGTTGGCCTTGCACAGCGCGTTGACCGGCAGCGTGATCGACGGCAGGTAGTCCGGGTCCTTCGGCCACTCGTAGCGCTGCGTCCACGGCAGCTCGCGCCCCGGCGCGCTCCACAGCGCCAAGCAGTTGTAGGCGATGTGGTTGTGCAGGTCGATCAGGCCGGGGTAGACGACCGCGTCGCCAACCTCCACCACGTTGGCGCCGTCGAAACCCGGCGGCGGCGGATCGGACTGCGTCGAGACCGCGACGATCAACCCGTCGCGATCGATGTACAGCGCCCCGTCCGGGATCTCCGGCCGGGCGTCGTCGAACGTCACGAGATGGCCTCGGACCACCAGCGGTGCGGGCAGCAGCGGTTCGCCGTCCATCGTGCGAATCTATCCGCCGCAACCAGTTCGCGTTCACCTTCCCGCCGCAGTTCAGCACCATCACGCCGACGCGCGGCGGTGGCACGCCGACGACAGCGCCCGCGGGCCTCGTCACACACGCGGTGGGGCAACACGCGGCCGGGCGGGTTTCAGACCACCCGCCCGGCCGTCGTTTGCCTCTATCGTGCGTTCATGAAAAAGAGTCAGTTCGTGCTGCTCGCGGTGGCCGTCGTCGCGGTCGCCCTCATCGCGGTCGTCGGCTCGGGCAGTGGCGGGGATGGAACCGACGATCCCGGCGGCACCTCCGGCAGCACGACCGCCCCCGCGACCGCCCCCGCGGGCGCGATCAGCGTCGACTTCGCCTACTCGCCCGAGAAGGAGAAGCTGCTCGTCCCGCTTGTGCAGAGGTTCAACGCGTCGGGCGCCGAGGTCGACGGCAGGAAGGTCTTCGTCAAGGCCTCCAACGTGTCCTCCGGCGACGCGCAGACGAAGATCGCCGGCGGCCGGCTGAAGCCCACGGCCTGGTCGCCGTCGAGCTCGCTGTGGGGCAGGCTGCTGAACTTCGAGGCCGACCAGCCCTACGCGCCCGAGACGAACCCGTCGATCGTGCGCACGCCGCTCGTCATCGCGATGTGGGAGCCGATGGCGCGCGCGCTGGGCTACCCGAAGAAGAAGCTCGGCTTCGCGGACATCCTCAAGCTCGCCCGCTCCAACCGCGGCTGGGGCGCCTACGGCAAGCCCGAGTACGGCGAGTTCAAGCTCGTGCACACGAACCCCGACTTCTCGACCTCCGGGCTGTCGGCGGTCGTCGCGGAGTACTACTCGGCGACCGGCAAGAAGGAGGGCCTGACGACGGCGGACATCGCCAAGGGCCGTGCGCAGGTCAAGGACATCGAGCGCTCGATCGTCCACTACGGCGACACGACGCTGTTCATCTCCGACCAGCTGCGCAAGAACGGCCTCGGCTACGCGTCGGCGGTCGCGATGGAGGAGGCGACGCTCGTCGACTTCAACCAGCGCCGCGGCAACCGCGAGAAGCTGATCGCGATCTATCCCGCCGAGGGCACGTTCTACTCCGACAACCCGTACATCACGCTCAACGCGCCGTGGGTGACCGGGCCTCAGCGCAAGGGCGCCCTCGCCTTCGGCGCGTACCTGGAGAAGAACATCGACGGCGCGACCGCCGCCCGCTACGGCTTTCGCCCGTCGGACCTCAAGCAGAAGCCGTCGGCGCCGCTGACCGCCGCCAACGGCGTCGACCCCGCGCAGCCCAAGCGCGTGCTCTCCGCGCCCGAGCCGCGCGTGCTCGACGCGATCAAGAAGGCCTGGCGCGCCGACCGCAAGCCGGCCAACGTCCTGCTGGTCCTCGACACCTCGGGCTCGATGGTCGAGGGCGGCCGCCTGGAGAATGCGAAGAAGGGCGTGCAGACGTTCCTGCGCGAGGTCGCATCGCAGGACCGCGTCGGCCTGACCGCCTTCAACGACCGTGTCACGCCGCTGGCGCCGATCGCGCCTCTCGGCAGCAACCGCGCCGCGCTGATCGGCCGCGTCGGCGGGCTGATCGCCGACGGCGGCACGGCGATCTACGACGCCACCGACCAGGCCACCGCGCAGGTCAAGAAGCTCGCCGACACGAGCCGCATCAACGCCGTCGTGCTGCTGACCGACGGCGAGGACACGGACTCCTCGAAGTCCGTCGACGCGCTCGTGCGCGAGCTCGAGGCGCAGGGCGACTCGTCGCGCCGCGTGCGCGTGTTCACGATCGCCTACTCGGCGGGCGCGCAGGGCGCTGCCGAGAGCCTCGCAAGGATCGCCGACGCCTCGGGCGGGAAGTCCTACACGGGCGACACGGACGACATCGAGACGGTCTACCGCAGCATCAGCTCGTTCTTCTAGGTTCCGCCAGCACATGAACTCGCCCGCGAAACGCCCCTACAGTCGCGGTGAGTACGCGGGCGCGCTCGTCGCCAACGCGGCCGCGAAGCCGTTCAACATCGTGCTGCTCGTCGGCACGATGGGCGCGGGGGTGCTCGTCGGCGCGTCGGTGCTCCCGGCGCTGCTCGCCGCGCTCGTCGTCTACGCGATCGCCGCCACGTGGACGTTCTTCGACACAGACGAAGCCGAGGTCGTGCTCACGCGCGAACGCGCCCAGCACCGGTCGCAGCTCGAGGCGGGCACGAAGCGGCTGGACCCGCGCACGCTCGCGCCGGAGGTGCGCCGCCACCTGCTTGCCGCGCGGGCGATCGAGGAGCGCATCCGCGACGCGATCGAGCGCGCGCAGCTGCCCTACGAGGAGGTCTCGACCGCGGTCGACGAGCTCGTGTCGCTCATGGAGCTGTCGGCCTCGCGCGCGCAGCTGCTCTACGAGGCGCTCGACGAGTCGCCGCCGTCGCGCGTCGAGGGCCGGCTGCGCGAGCTCGCGGGCTCGGGCAAGAGCGAGCTGATCGCGGCGCTCGAGCATCAGCTCTCCGTGCAGCGCAAGATGGAGGCGCAGCTTGAGTCCTTCTATGACCGGATGGAGCGCGTCGTCGTCGAGCTGGACACGATCCGCGGCTCGCTGCTGAGCGTGTCGGCGTCGACGGACGTCGCCAACCAGCAGCGCCTGGCCGGCGACGTGCGCGCGCTGCGCGACGAACTCGGCTCGCTGGCGGAGGGGATGAGCGAGGCGTTCGAAGAACGCGCTGCCTGAGCAGGCGATACCCTGACCGCCTCGGGCTTCTACTGAAAGGTTCGCCCCCATGGCAACTGAAAAGCCGCTCCAGCAGCCCGGTCCCGGCAGGTCGACGTCGAAGGCCGCCTTCGATCAGCTCACGCGTCAGATCGCCGATCGCAACGAGGCCGCGCACAAGGCCGCCAAGAAGTTGCGCGAGAAGAAGGACTCCAAGACGCTCGCAGAGAAGCGCCGCCGCGATCTGGCATAGATTTCGCCCTCATGGGCCTGATCGTCCTCCTCCTCGCGCTGGTCTCGCCGCGGCTGGCGCTCTTCGTCATCTGGCTGGGCGGCAACCTCCTGCAGCGCGCGTTCGAGAACGACGCGTGGGCGCTGATCGGGTTCTTCGTGCTGCCGTGGACGACGCTCGTCTACGTGCTGGCGTGGCATAACGCGACCGACGGCGTGCGCGGCGGCCTCGAGACCGTCTGCGTCATCCTCGCGGTCTGCGCCGACCTGGCCGCATGGGGCCGGGCCCGCGACTGAAGTACGCCGCACATGCGGGAGAACCGCGGGCGCGTCGTCAGAGGTCGACGAGTCCGTGGTCCAGCGCGTAGCGCACGAGATCGGCGCGTGAGTTGCGACCCAGCTTCTGCTGGATGTGGGCGCGGTGGCTCTCGACCGTGCGGATCGACAGGAAGAGCTGCTCGGCGGTCTCGGCGTTCGTGTGGCCGAGCGCGATCATCCGCAGGACTTCGGCCTCACGCTCGGAGAGGTCGTCCGGCGGGCTTGGCGGCTCCGGCGGCTCGGCGGCGATGCGGGCGCCGAGCTGCGGGTTGAGGTATGTCTCGCCGGCGGCGGCGCGGCGGACCGCGGTGACGAGCTCGTCGTCGGCGGCCTCCTTGAGCACGTACGCCTTCGCGCCCGCGCTGAGCGCCCGGCGCGCGTAGGCGGGCTCGTCCTGCATCGTCAGCATCGCGATGCCGGTTCCCGGAGACGCCGCGAGGATCTCGGGGATCGCATCGAGGCTGGAGCCACCGGGCATGTTGAGGTCGAGCACGAGCACGTCGGGCTTGTGGCCGCGCGTCGCGCGGATCGCGGCCGCGGCGTCGCCGACCGAGGCCACGACCTCGAAGTCCTGCTCGGAGTCGAGCAGCAGTTCCAGCCCGCGCCGTACGACGGTGTGATCGTCGGCGAGGACGATCCTGATGGGGCCTGCGTCGGCTGTGGACCCCTCCATAGGGCCCAGACGATAACGGCCACGGCGCCAGATCCGAGACCCACGGATTGCAAGGGTGCACGCTGCGAGCCGGTGTGCGCAATGCACCGGATTTCTAGGGCTGGTCGAGGAGACCGCACGGGCGCCGTCACGCGGTTTGGCGCCGCGAGCCGGATGGGTACGTTCGTGTCGATGAGAACTGTTCCGCATAGCGCCGATTGGGAAGGCCAGACGCTGCTCGACAGCTCCGGCGAGAAGATCGGCACGATCGAGGAGATCTATCTCGTCGAGGAGACGGGCCGGCCGGAGTGGGCGCTCGTGAAGATGGGCCACGTCCGCACCCGCACGACGCTCGTGCCGATCAACGGCGCACAGCCGACCGCGGAGGGCGTCCGTGCCGGCTGCGACAAGGCGGTCGTGAGCGAGGCCCCCGAGGTCGACGCCGACGCCGGCCCTTCGGACGCGCAGGTCGCCGCGATCTACCGCCACTACGGCATCGCGGTTCAGACGCCCGCGAGCAGCGCCAACGGCTCGGATCGCCACGACCACGAGCGCCGTCACGAGCAGCCCGCCCAGCACCGCCGGCCGGTCCAGCGCGACGCCCACGCCGGCACGGACGCAAACTCGATCGGCGCCGCGCTGAAGCGCACGATCAAGGAGTTCTCCGACGACGACCTCACGCACTGGGCCGCCGCGCTGACGTACTACGCCGTGCTGTCGATCTTCCCCGCGCTGCTCGCCATGGTCTCGATCCTCGGCCTGATCGGCAGCTCGGCGATCCAGCCGCTGCTCGACAACGTCACGTCGGTCGCACCCGGCGCCGCGCAGGAGATCCTCACGGGCGCGCTCGAGGGCCTGCAGCAGGGCGGCGGCTCGCCGCTGCTGTTCATCGTCGCGCTGGCCGGCGCGATCTGGGCGGCATCGGGCTACATCAGCGCGTTCATGGACGCCTCCAACGCGATGTACGACATCGACGAGGGGCGCACGATCTGGCAGAAGCTGCCGGTCCGCCTCGGCGTGACGGTGCTGATGATGGTCCTGCTCGCCACCGGCGCGCTCGCCGTCGTGCTGACCGGACCGGTCGCAGAGCAGGCCGGCAGCCTCTTCGGGGTCGGCGACGGCGCGGTCGCCGCCTGGGACATCGCCAAGTGGCCGGTGCTCGTGCTGCTCGTCTCCTTCATGCTCTCGGTCCTCTACTACACGACGCCCAACGTTCGCCAGCCCGGCATCAAGGCCGTCCTGCCCGGTGGCCTGCTCGCCGTCGTGCTGTGGATGGTCGTGTCGGCGGCGTTCGCCTTCTACGTCGCGAACTTCGGCTCCTACGACAAGACCTACGGCACGCTCGGCGGCGTGATCGTGTTCCTCGTCTGGCTGTGGCTGACGAACCTGGCGATCCTGCTCGGCGCGGAGTTCAACGCCGAGCGCGCGCGCGGGCGCAACATCGCCAGGGGTCACCCCGCAAGCGAGGAGCCCTACCTACCGCCGCGCGCCGAGCCCGAGTCCACCTGAGCCGTAGTCCAGCCGGCGTGGACGGGATGCCGCGTGAAAGCACTGCCGATGGGCGGTCGCGGGCTCGAACCGCGGACCTCCTGCTTGTAAGGCAGGCGCTCTGACCAGCTGAGCTAACCGCCCGCGCACAGCAGGTTAGGGCGCATCGGTCGCCCTACGCGGCGACGTTCGTGCTCTGCTCGTCGTTGGCCACGCTCGCGTGGCTACGCATGAGTGGGTGATGCGGGCATGTGGTCGGGTTGATACCGGTTTGGGCAAACCGGCGTAGTGGGCCGCCTGGGACTCGAACCCAGAACCTAGGGATTAACCTGCCGCACCGGCTCTCACCGGCCGCCGAAGCGTTGCGGTCTGGACCATCTCTTCACCCTCGCCTGCAAGCGTTAGGGCGGGCAGCGTATGGCCTCTGAGGGCTCTCCCTTGCGGGGTTGCCTGCTGATTGCCCAATCCTGAGGATTGTCACCGCGATGGGTACCTCAGGCTCTCAGGGGGTCCCAGCAAACAGCTGCCGACAAACCAGCGGTTTCCCGACTGGCGCTCCGTAACAAAGTCCCTTGCTCTACCGATTGAGCTAACGGCCCTCACGCACCAGAGCTTAGGGGCCGCGCGCCGGCCAAGCGGATCAGCCCAGCCAGCGAGGCTCCTCGAAGCCGCCGTACTCCCTGGACTCGGCCCAGTAGAGCATGCATCCCTGCAGGTGGAGTGGATCGCCGCCGGCTCGCGCTCGCGCGCGGCCCTCTGCCTGGAACCCGGCGCGCTTGGCGCGACAGGCCGCTGACCAGCTCGCGGCTCGACGGGCGGCGAGCGCCGGGTTTTTGCGGACCGCTCGGTCCTCGCAAAATGTGCGCACGTTGTTCGTAGGGCACGGGCTCGCGCACGTTCGATGACCTTCGACTGCATGCGAACACAGGTTCGCACAAATGCCGGACGGCTCAAGTACCCCCAGGGAGAGTCGAACTCCCGCTACGAGGATGAAAACCTCGCGTGCTAACCGCTACACCATGGGGGCGGGCGATCCTCGGTCGCCCAGTCTAAGACGCGCGCTTCGCCCGCCGCCGCCCGATCTCGTCGAGCTTGGCCTGCAGCAGCTCGATCGAGCGCTCGAGCTGCTCGATCGTCGCCTCGCGCACGCCGACGGCGCCGACCTCGCGGTTCAGCCAGGAGTTGACGTCGCGGTGCGAGCGGTTCTCGAAGCCGGCCAGCGCGACGACGAGGTTCTGGCGGCGGTCGCGCAGGCGCCGGCGCTTCTGGAAGACGGGCTCCTCGATCGCGGCCGGCGGCGGCTGCGCGTCGGCGAACGGGCTCGGCGTGGCCTTCACCGTCGGCGGCGGCGGGCCGCCGCCGAACAGCGCGAGCTGGGGCGCGACGTCGGCTGCGAGCGGGACGAACGCGTCGGGCTCGGTGGGCTCGCTGCGCTGCCGCTCGGGTGCGTCGAACTCCGGCTCCTCCTCGCTCGGCGCGCGCAGGACGTGGCAGAGCTCCTCCTCGACCTCGGCGGCATGCATCCGCAGCAGGCCGTCGGCGGGCAGGAACAGAAAGCTGTGCTCGGCCGGGCGGCCGGCCAGCGTGCGCACGAAGCGCCCGACGATCTGGCGGAACACGAGCGGCGTCTTGGCCGCTGTCGCGTAGACGCCGACGCGCAGGCGCGGAATGTCGACGCCCTCGGAGACCATGTTCACGGCGACGATCCAGCGGTCGCGACCGCTGCTGAAGGCGCGCAGCTTGGCGGCCGCCTGCGCGTCGGTGTGCACCACGACCACCGGCGAGCGGCCCGTGATCTGCTTCAGCAGCGCGGCGACACGGCGGGCATGGCCGCCGTCGGCGGTGACGACGAGCCCGCCCGCCTCGCGGTGGCCGCCCGCGCGGACTTCTCCCAAGCGCTCGTCGGCGGCCCGAAGGATCCGTGGCAGGCCGTCGGCGAGCTCGGTCGAGATCGCGGTGCGGTAGCGGCGGCTGGCCTCGCGGCCGCTCAGCGCGGTGTCGGCGAACGACGACTCGATGACGTCATCGCCGGACTGCCACGACAGCGTCCCGTCGTAGGGGACGAACACGACCGGCCGGCAGATGCCGTCGCGCACCGCCTCGGCGTAGGAGTAGCTGACGTCGGGCACCGCCATGCCGCCCTCGTAGCGCACGCCGGCGATCGCGCTGCCGTCGGAGCGAAACGGCGTGCCGGACAGCAGCAGCCAGCGCTTCGTCGCCGCGAACGCGCGCGCGAAGCCCTCGCCCCAGGCGAGCTCCTCGCCGAGGTGGTGCGCCTCGTCGGCGATGATCAGCGTCCGCTCGCCGCACTGCGACGCCCAGCGCCGCGCCGACTGCGCCGCCCGCGCGTAGGTCACCGCGACGCCGTGGAAGTCGCGCGGCGCGATCAGCTCCTCGGCGTCGGGCGCGAGCTGCACGCCGATCCGGCCGGCCGCATCGGCCCACTGGCGCGTCAGCGGGGCGGTCGGGCAGACGACGTGCACGCGTGTGATCGTGCCCGCCTCGAGCAGCTTGCGGGCGAACACGAGCGACGGGATCGTCTTGCCGGCGCCGGGCGCGGCGGACAGCAGGAACGACCCCTCGTCCCACACCGCCAGGCGCTCCAGGGCGCGCTCCTGCCAGGCCCGAAGGGTGATCAAGAGATGACGGTTGCGACGAGTCGACCCACTGGCGGCGCAGTGTGCGCGACGCGCCGGACGGATCCACAGGTTCCCTGCAAAGGCCGAAGGTCAGCCGCCGACGTAGGCCATCGCCTCGATCTCGACGATCATCCGCGGGTCCAGCAGCGCGTCGACGCCGACCATGCTGGAGACCGGCGGGTGCTCGCCGAAGCGCTCGCCGTGCACGCGCCCGATCTCCTCGGCGCGGCCGACGTCGGTCACGAACACGCGCGTCAGGACGACCTGATCCAGGCGCGCGCCCGCCGCAGCCAGCGCCGCCTCGATCCTGTCGAGGACGAACTCGGTCTGCGCGGCCGCGTCGCCGATCCCGCGCACGACGCCGTCCTCGTCGACGGCCGTCGTGCCGGCGACGAGCACGAGATCGCCGGCGCGCACCGCGCGCGAGTAGCCGAAGCGCGCCTCCCACGGGCCGCCGGAGGCGATGCGCTCGATGCCGGCCACCTGGCTAGTGGCGGAAGTGGCGCCGGCTCGTGAAGACCATCGCGATGCCCGCCTCGTCGGCCGCGTCGACGACCTCGGGGTCGCGGCGCGACCCGCCCGGCTGGATGATCGCCGTGACGCCCGCGCCGATCGCGATCTCGGGGCCGTCGGAGAAGGGGAAGAACGCGTCCGAGGCGAGCACCGCGCCCTCCAGCGACTCCAGGCGCGACTTGTCGATCGCCAGGCGCACGGAGTCCACGCGGCTCATCTGGCCGGCGCCGATGCCCGCCGTCGCGTCGTCGCGGGCGAGCACGATCGCGTTGGAGCGCACGTGCTTGCAGACCCTCCAGGCGAACATGAGGTCGCGCCACTCCGCGTCGGTGGGCTGGCGCTTGGTGACGATCTCCATCTCGCTGCGGTCGGCGAACTCCAGGTCGCGGTCCTGGATCAGCAGGCCGCCCATGACCTGCTTGATCTCGGGTTCCGCGGTCAGCGGCTCGCGGCGCTCGTTGTCCTCGAGGATCCGGATCGACGGCTTCTCGGTGAGGATGTCCAGCGCGCCGTCCTCGTAGGCGGGCGCGAACAGCACCTCGACGAACTGCTCGGAGAGGCGCTTGGCGACCTCGACGCCGATCGGCCGGTTGAAGGCGATCACGCCGCCGAAGGCGCTCAGCGGGTCGGTTGCGAAGGCGCGCTCGTAGGCCTCGAGCGCGTCGGCTCCGACGGCGACCCCGCAGGGGTTGTTGTGCTTGACGATCACGCAGGCGGCCTCGTCGAAGTCGCGCACGAGGTTGCGCGCGGCGTCGAGGTCGAGCAGGTTGTTGAACGACAGCTGCTTGCCGTGGTGCTGCTGGACCATCGACAGCACGTGCATCCGCGCGCCGACCTCGTGGTAGTAGGCGGCACGCTGGTGGGGGTTCTCGCCGTAGGGCAGGTCGGAGACCTTCTCGTACGCGCGCACGTGCAGGGCGGGGAAGTCCTCGGACTTCTCGGCGAACCAGCGCGCGACGGCGGTGTCGTAGCGCGCGGTGTAGGCGAACGCCTCGGCGGCGAGCGACTCGCGCGTGGACATCGACAGCCGGCTGTCGGCGCTGCGCAGCTCGTCGAGCACGGCGTCGTAGGACTCGGGGCTCGTGACGACGGCGGCGTAGGCGTGGTTCTTCGCCGCCGCGCGGATCATCGTCGGCCCGCCGATGTCGATGTTCTCGACGATCTCCGCGTGCGGCAGGCGGCGCGCGACGCTGCGCTCGAACGGATAGAGGTTCACGCAGACGAGGTCGACGTACTCGATCTCGTGCTCGGTCGCCGCGTCGACGTGGGACTGGTCGTCGCGGACGGCGAGCAGCCCGGCGTACAGGCGCGGGTGCAGCGTCTTGACGCGCCCGTCCATCATCTCGGGGAAGCCCGTGAAGTCCTCGATCGAGCGGCAGTCCAGGCCGGCGGACTCCAGTTCGCGGGCCGTCCCGCCGGTCGAGACGAGCTCGATGCCGAGGTCTGCGAGGCCGCGGGCGAACTCGACGACGCCGCGCTTGTCCGAGACGGACAGCAGCGCGCGGCGGATGCGGACGGCGGCTGGTGCTGTGAGCGGCGCGGCGCTCGTGTTGTCGGGGTCGGCGGCGATGGCGCCGAGGATATCGGCCGCGCGGACGGGCAGCGCCCCGCGCTACTCGATCTTCTCGCAGTTCTTCAGCCTGTCGCGCTTGTCGGCGACCACGGTGTCGTAGCCCGAGCCGCAGTCGATCGTGTCCCTGCCGCCGCCGAGCGCGACGATGCGGTCGTTGCCGCTGCCGCCGGAGATCGAGTCGTCGCCGAAGCCGCCGTTGAGCCTGTCGTTGCCGGGGCCGCCGTCGAGCAGATCCTCGCCGCGCCCGCCCTCGAGCGTGTCGCTGCCGCTGCCGCCGACGAGCAGATCGTCGCCGCCGCGGCCGTACAGGCCGTCGTTGCCCGAACCGCCGTAGAGCCGGTCGTCGCTGCCGGCGCCCTCGAGGCGGTCGTTGCCGCCGAGGCCGTAGAGGCCGCCGTCGGGGTCGAGCACGTGCTTCGTGGTGACCGTGAGCGAGTCGTTGTCGTTCGTCGCCTTGCCGTAGCGGCGCCGCGGCTGGCTGGAGTTGAACGTCCTGACGTCGGCGACGGCCTGCGCGCCGGGCGGGCCGGCCTTCGACAGGCCGGCGTTCGTGGCGATCCCCTCCTGCGTGAGCGGGTCGATGAACTGCGGGTTGAGGTACTCGTTGGAGAGCGGGTTCGCGCGCACCGTGACCGGGATCAGCGTCTCGCAGTCCTTGAAGACCTGCGGCTCGCGGACGAGCGGATCCTGGATCTGCTGCGGCGTGCCGCGCTCGCCGCGGCCGAGCGTGATGTTGCCGGCATAGACCGTGTCGATGCCGTCGCCGCAGTCGACGTCGCTCGTGGTCAGATAGCCCGACCAGATCGTGTCGTTGCCGGCGCCGCCGCGGATCGTGTTCGAGCCGCCGATCGTGATGATCGTGTCGTCCTCGCCGTCGCCGTGGAGGATGTCGTTGCCGCCGCCGCCGCCCTCGAGCACGTCGTTGCCGCCGCCGCCGTGGATCTCGTCGATCCCCGAGCCGCCGATGAGGATGTCGTCGCCCTCGCGGCCGAGCAGCATCCGGTCGCTGCCGCGGTTGGTGTTGATGTAGTCGTCGCCGGGGCCGCCGTCGTAGAGCGTGTCGTTGCCGAAGCCCTTCTCGAGCATGAAGTCGTCGCCCTCGCCGCCGAGGACGCTGTCGTCGCCGTCGCCGCCGTCGATGCGGTCATCGCCCGGGCCGCCGTCGATGATGTCGTTGCCGCTGCCGCCCTCGATCTGGTCGATGCCGTCGCCGCCCTGGATCTTGTCGTTGCCCGACTCGCCCTCGAGGCGGTCGTTGCCGCCGTCGCCGAAGAGCTTGTCCGAGCCGAAGCCGCCGAGCAGCACGTCATGGCCCGCCTTGCCGCGCAGGACGTCGTTGCTGTGGCCGCCGCGCAGCAGGTCGCGCTTGTTCGTGCCGGTGAGCCTGTTGGATCGGCCGTCGCCGTCGCGGACGATCGCCTGCGCGGACGGCAGGCCGAGCAGCGTCAGCGCGAGCGCGACGACGAGCGCACGCGGCGTCGTCGGATGGGCTCGCCACGAACGCACGGGCGCCATCATCGCGCCTGGGCGGGCGACGGGCAAGATCGAACGGACCGATGTCAGCGGGCGACGAGGACGCGGCGCGGATTGGCGGGGTCGCGCGACAGCGCGCCGCGCGCGATCAGCCGCACGGCCGCGGGCAGCAGGTCGTGCTCGAGCGGCCGCAGCTGCGCGTGGATCGCCTCGGGATCGGTCGCGTCGGCGAGCTCGACGGCGCGCTGCAGGATCACCGGCCCGGTGTCGACGCCGCCGTCGTCCTCGACGAAGTGGACCGTTACGCCGAAGAGCTTCACGCCGTAGTCGATCGCCTGCTCGATCGCGCGCACGCCGGGGAAGGCGGGCAGCAGCGAGGGGTGGACGTTGAGGACCCTGCCGGGGAAGCGGCGCAGGAACGGACTCGTCAGCAACGCCATGTAGCCGGCCAGCACGACGAGCTCGACGTCGCGCTGCGCCAGCCAGTCGGCGATCGCCGTGTCGCGTGCGTCGCGGTCGGGATGGTCGGCGAGCGCGAAGACGGCGGTCTCGATGGCGGCGTTGCGCGCTCGCTCGAGCACGACGGCGCTGGGCCGGTCGGATGCGACGCCGGCGATCAGCGCCTCCTCGCCGTGCACGGTGTCCAGCAGCGCCTGCAGGTTCGTGCCCTCGCCCGATGCGAGCACGCCGACGCGCAGGGGCTCCCCGGCGCCGCCGGCCATGGTGGTCAGCCGGCCTCGAGCTTCGGATACATCCCGCCGGTCGAGCGCAGGCGCCCGCCGTCGAGCAGCTCGTCGACGCGCGCGAGGACCTGCTTGGCCGTCAGGTGGTCGAACGTGCCGTAGGCCGGCAGGCCGTCGTGGCCGCTCTTGACGAGCGCCTGCGAGCGTCCGCCGCGCAGGATCTCGACGGTGCGGGTGCGGCCGACCGCGGGCTGCGCGGTCTCGACGACCTCGAGGATCGCCGCGTCGAGGTCGCCGGGCTCCACAGCGCTGGATCCGTTGCGGTTGCTCGCCGCTGCGCGGGCACGGCTCTGCGCGTTGGCCGGCGCGGGCGTGACCCAGGACGAGTCGCAGACGTCGCAGCAGGGCACGCCCTCCTGCGGCGCGGGCGGGCGCTGGTCGCCGAAGTGGCGCAGGATCGTCGCGCGGCGGCAGGTGTCGCCCTCGACGAACGCCCACACCGAGCGGTACTGGCTCCAGCGCGCGCGTGTGCCCTCCTTCGCAGACACGTTGCAGGCGGCGCGCGCGCGGCCGTCGAACGCCGACTCGATCCGCCCGCGCACGCGGTCGGGCGATGACGGCGCCGGCCGCACGACGCCCGCCCGCGCGAGGTGGCCGATGACCGCGCGCACCTGGTCGTCGTTCTCGCCGCGGCCGTCGAGCACCGACGCGAGCTCGTCGGTGCCGAGGTCGTAGCGGCCCTCCTGCGAGCGCATCGCCAGGCGCCGCGCGACCGTCGAGATCGCCTCTTCGCTGACCTCGCCGCGCTGGATGAAGAAGACGTGCAGCCCCTTGTCGCGCCCCTCGGCGAAGAGCAGCGCGCGGGCCGGCCTGCCGTCGCGCCCGGCGCGCCCGGCCTCCTGGTAGTAGGCCTCGATCGAGCCCGGCACGGACTCGTGGCAGACGGTGCGCACGTCGGCCTTGTCGATCCCCATGCCGAAGGCGTTCGTCGCGACGACGACATCGAGACGGCCGTCCATGAAGCGCCGCTGGACCTCGGCGCGCTGCTCGCGCCCGAGGCCGGCGTGGTAGACGCCGACGCTCCCGTCGAGGTTGCCCGACAGCGTCGTGGCGAGCTTCTCCGAGCCCGCGCGCGTGCCCGCATAGACGATCGCCGGGGTCGCGTCAGGCTCGGCGAGCGCGGCGGCGATGTGGCGGTGCTTGGCCTTCGTCGACGCGCACGGCAGGACCGCGAAGGAGAGGTTCGGGCGGTCGAAGCCGGTCGCGACGCGGACCGGCTCGCGCAGGCCGAGGCGCTGGACGATGTCGTTTGCGACCTGCGGCGTGGCGGTCGCCGTCGAGGCGATGATCGCTTCGGCCTGCAGCCAGCGCGCGGCGTCGGCGAGGCGGAAGTAGTCGGGCCGGAAGTCGTGGCCCCACTGCGACACGCAGTGCGCCTCGTCGACGACGAACAGGCCGATCTTCGTGTCGCGGATCGCCTGTAGGAACGGTGCCGAGGAGAAGCGCTCGGGTGCGACGTAGAGCAGCCGCAGGTCGCCGCCGACGGCGCGCTCCAACGCCGCGCGGTTCGTGGCGGCGTCCTGCTGGGCGTTGACGAGCGCGACCTTGCCGGGCGCGATCCGCGCGAGCGCCTCGACCTGGTCCTGCATGAGCGAGACGAGCGGCGAGACGACGATCGTCAGGTCGTCGCGCACGAGCGCGGGCAGCTGGTAGCACAGCGACTTGCCGGCGCCGGTCGGCATGACGACGAGCACGTCGCGCGCGGGCGGCCCGATCGCCGCGCGCACGGCGTCCTCCTGGCCGGGACGGAAGGCGTCGAAGCCGAAGCTCTCGCGCAGTGCGACGGTCAGATCCATGGCGACGCTCGACCATAGCGGGCGCTGCGGCGAGCACCCGCGGCGTCCGCAAAGTCGTCGCATTTCGCGCGCGGGGTACTGTGGACGAGAAGATGTCGGTCAAGCTCATCTTCCGCTGTCAGTTCTGCGACAGCCAGCCTGATCCGCTGACGCAGATCAGCCTGGAGAAGAGCGTGCCCGAGTTGATGTGGGGCGCCTACGAGGACGCGATGCCCGAGCAGTGGCTGATCTGGCACGGCCGCGGGCTCTACGGCCCGCCGCGCTATGCCTGCGCCGCCCATCGCGGCGACCTCGTCGCGTTCCTGCGCGAGCACTACGGCACCATCGGCTGGCATCCCTGGAAGCGCCCGCCCTACCCGACGAACCTGCGCAATCCCGACAAGGAGCGCGCGATCGCCGTCGGCGGCCGCTCGGCGATGCCGAAGTGGGGCTACGGCCCGCAGGTCAAGTGAGCCGCGCGCCGACGAGCGGGAGCTCGAGCGCGTACTTGCCGTTCGCGTCGTCGGTCCCCGCGAGCGGGTACTGGCCGCTGAAGCACGCGTCGCAGTGGCGGCCGCGCTCGCCGCGGACGGCCTCGTAGACGCCTTCGAGCGAGAGGTAGGCGAGCGAGTCGCAGCCCAGCTCGGCGGCGATCTCGTCGACGGTGCGCTCGTGGGCGATCATCTCCTCGCGCGTGGACATGTCGATCCCGTAGTGGCAGGGATGCTTGATCGGCGGTGCGGAGATCCGCAGATGGATCTCGCGGGCGCCCGACTCGCGCAGCATCTGGACGAGCTGGCGCGTCGTGTTGCCGCGCACGATCGAGTCGTCGACGACGACGATCGACCTGCCGCCGACGATCTCGGGCAGCGGGTTGAACTTCATCCGCAGGCCGCGCTTGCGCAGCTCCTGGCCGGGCTCGATGAACGTCCGCCCGACGTAGCGGTTCTTGATCAGCCCGTCGTCCTGCGGCAGGCCGCTGGCGCGCGCGTAGCCGCGCGCGGCCGGCACGCCCGAGTCCGGCACGGGGATGACGAGCTCTGCGGTCGGCGCCGGCGCCTCGCGGGCGAGGATCTCGCCCATCCGGCCCCGCGCGGCCTGCAGGACGTCGCCGTTCATCCGCGAGTCTGGGCGCGCGAAGTAGATGTACTCGAACACGCAGAACGCCTCGCGTACGCCGCTGACGACCTGGCGGGTGTGCAGCCCGGCGGCGTCGGCCCAGACCATCTCGCCGGGCTTGACGTCGCGCACGTAGTCGGCGCCGATGATGTCCAGCGCACAGGACTCGCTCGCGACGCAGTAGTGCCCGTCGATGCAGCCGAGCACGAGCGGCCGCAACCCGGCGGGATCGCGGAAGGCGACGAGCGTGTCCTTCGTCATGAGGACCGTCGAGTAGGCGCCCTGCAGGCGCGGCAGGACGTCGCTGACGGCGTCCTCGATGCGCGCGGCCGGGTGCGCGGCGAGCAGCGCGGCGATGATCTCCGAGTCCGAGGTCGAGCGGAAGCTGACGCCCAGCTCGCGCAGCTCGGAGTGCAGCTCGACGGCGTTGATGAGGTTGCCGTTGTGCCCGAGCGCCAGCTCGCGGCGATCGGAGCGGTGCACGGGCTGGGCGTTGTCCCAGCCGTTGGAGCCCGTCGTCGAATAGCGGACGTGGCCGATCGCGAGGTCGCCGCCCAGCGCACGCAGCTTCTGCTCGTCGAAGACCTGGTTGACGAGCCCCAGCTCGCGCAGGGTCATGATGTGGCCGCCCACATCGGCAGCGGCGATGCCGGCCGATTCCTGGCCGCGATGCTGGAGAGCGAACAGCGCGTAGTACGCGTGCTTGGAGACGTCGTGGCCGGGTGCATAGATCCCGAACACGCCACACTCGTCGCGCGGTCCCTCGCGCTCGTCGAGGTTGGTCACGGAGCCAAGGATAGCCGTGCGTTCGGCGGTGAACGGTTTGCGGGCGCGGGCAACCCGCACGTTACAGAAGGTTCCCGGGAGCGATAGCGTGGGCCGATGCCGGCCGTCGAGCAGCTGCAGCGTGGCCGCGCGCTGTGCGCGCAGGGCGCCTGGCGCGCCGCCCACGCGGCGCTGGCGCAGGCCGACACCAGCGCCGACCTCGCCGCGGAGGACCTGCGCCTGTTCGCGACGGCCGCCTACATGCTCGGGCGCGAGGACGAGTACGTCGAGACGCTGGCCCGCGCGCATCAGGTCCACGTCGATGCGGGCGACGACGCGCGCGCGGCGCGGACGGCGTTCTGGATCGGCATGCACCTCATGACGACGGGCGAGATCGGGCGCGGCGGTGGCTGGCTCGGTCAGGCGCAGCGCCACCTCGCCGGTCTCGGCGAGGACTGCGTCGAACACGGCTATCTGCTCCTGCCGCTCGTCTTCCAGCGCGAGGCGGCGGGCGACCTCCCTGGGGCCGCGGCGGCCGCCCGCGACGCGGTCGCGATCGCCGAGCGCCACGGCGACCCGGACCTGTTCGCGCTCGCGGTGCACACGCAGGGCCACATGCTCGTGCTCGGCGGTCGCGACCGCGAGGGCCTGACGCTGCTCGACGAGGCGATGGTCGCCGCCACGACCCGCACGCTCTCGCCGATCGCGCGCGGCATCGTGTACTGCGGGGTGATCCTCGGCTGCCAGGCGGCCTATGAGATGCGGCGCGCGGACGAGTGGACGCAGGCGCTGGCGGACTGGTGCGAGGGCCAGCCGGACATGGTCGCGTTCAGCGGCCGCTGTCACGTGCATCGCGCCGAGATCATGCAGTTGCGCGGCGCCTGGTCGGACGCGCTCGAGGAGGCGCGCTGCGCAGCGCGGCGCGCGGCGATCGGCAACCAGCGCAAGGCGCTCGCCGAGGCGGCCTACGTCCAGGGGGAGGTGCACCGCATGCGCGGCGAGTCGGCCGCGGCCCTTCAGGCCTACAGGGAGGCGAGCGAGCACGGACGCGATCCGCACCCGGGGCTCGCGCTGCTGCGGCTGGCCGAGGGCAACGTCGATGCGGCCGCCGCCGCGATCGAGCGCGTCCTGGCTGAGTCGGCGGGCGCCGGCGCCCGCGCGCGGCTGCTGCCGGCCTGCGTGGAGATCATGCTCGCCGCCGGCGACGTCGAGCGCGCGCGCGCAGGCTGCGACGAGCTCGCCCAGATCGCCGCCGACCGCGACGCGGGCATGCTGCAGACCGTGGCCGCGCAGGTGCGGGGCGCCGTCGATCTGGCCGCCGGCGACCCCGGCGGCGCGCTCGTCGTGCTGCGCCGGGCCTGGCGCGCGTGGACGGAGGCGTCGGTGCCCTACGAGGCCGCCCGGACGCGCGAGCTCATGGGCCTCGCATGCGGGGCGCTGGGCGACGAGGAGGCCGCGACGCTCGAACTCGACGCGGCCCGCCGCGTGCTCGCCGGCCTCGGCGCCCTGCCCGACGTCGCGCGGATCGACGCACGCGGGGCGGGCGCGGGCCCCGACGCCTCCGATGGACTGTCGCCGCGGGAGCTCGAGGTGCTGCGACTCGTCGCGCAGGGGCACACGAACCGCGGGATCGCCGACGAGCTCGTGCTCAGCGAGCGCACCGTCGAGCGCCACGTGAGCAACATCCTCGTGAAGCTGCGCGTGGGGTCGCGTACCGCAGCGACCGCCTACGCGTACGAGCACGGGCTGCTCTGACGCAGCACGGCGGCTGGGTGGTACCACCCAGGCGCGGCCGTGACCAGGTTGGGTGGTGGCGCCGATGCGCCGGCGCTCGCCGCGCTCGAAGCTTGCCCGAGTCCACATCGCGGCAGGAGGCACACCATGAGCGAGCAGTTCGAGACCATCATCATCGGCGCGGGGCAGACGGGCCTGGCGCTCGGCTATCACCTGCAGCAGCGCGGCCGCCCGTTCGTGATCCTGGAAGCCGGCGAGCGCGTGGGCGACCACTGGCGGCGGCGCTACGACTCGCTGCGGCTGTACACGCCGGCGCGGTTCGACACGCTGCCGGGCTGCGAGCTGCCGATCGGCGACTGGGAGTTCCCGACGAAGGACGAGCTGGCGGACTACCTCGAGTCCTACGCGCGGCGCTTCGAGCTGCCGGTCGTCACCGGCGTCACGGTCGACAGCCTGCGTCGCGAGGGCGAGCGCTACGTCGTGCGCGCGGGGCCGCATCGCTTCGAGGCCGACAACGTCGTCGTAGCCTCCGGCTCGTTCAACGTGCCGAAGCGGCCGCAGTTCGCATCCGAGCTTGGCCCCTCGATCCGGCAGCTGCACTCCGACGACTACCGCAACCCGTCGCAGCTGCGCGACGGGCCGACGCTCGTCGTCGGCTGCAGCCACTCGGGCTCGGACATCGCGCTCGAGGTCGCCGCTGCCGGCCGGCCGACCGTCCTGTCGGGCCGCGTGCACGGTGAGATCCCGTTCGTGCTCGAGAGCCGCGTCGGGCGCCGGGCCTTGCCGCTGCTGTGGTTCGTGTGGAACCGGGTGCTGACGATGAAGACGCCGATGGGCCGCAGGCTGCGCCCGCGGATCCGCGGGGGCGGCGGGCCGCTGCTGCGCGTGCGGCGCAGCGACCTCGCCGCCGCAGGCGTGGAGCGGACCGACGCGCGCGTCGCCGACGTCCGCGACGGGCGGCCCCTGCTCGACGACGGGCGTGTGCTCGACGTCGCCAACGTCGTGTGGTGCACCGGCTTCACGAAGGACGTCTCCTGGATTGAGTTCCCGGTCCTGGGCGAGGACGGCTGGCCCGAGCAGGAGCGCGGCGCCGTCGCCGCGTACCCCGGCCTGTACTTCCTCGGCCTGCTCTTTCAGTACTCCTTCGCCTCGATGCTCGTCGGCGGCGCCGGCCCCGACGCCGAGCAGGTGGCCAGGCACATCGCGGCGCGCGCCGAGCAGGCGGGCGCGCTGCCCGCCTCCGGCAGGGTTGGAGCGCTGGTCTGAGGCTCCTGGTGCTAGGGAAACAGCGGCGCGAGCGCGCCGTGGGCGGCCCGCAGCTCGTCGAGCGAGAGCGCGATCGGCTCGCCGCCGCACGTGACGCGCAGCGCATCGCCGCTGACCTCGCCCAGAACGGTGAGCGCGACGCGCTCGCCGAGCGCGCGCAGCGCCTCCTCGCTACCCGACACGACGAAGCCGCGGCCCGGCGACTCGCCGAACAGCGTCGTGATCATGTCCTCACCGGGCTGCACCGTGAGCGTCGCGCCGAGCCCGCCCGCCAGGCAGCACTCGGCGACAGCGACGAGCAGCCCGCCCTCGGAGACGTCGTGGGCGCTCGTCAGCTCGCCGCCGCGGACCGCGTCGCGGATCGCCTCCTGCGCCGCGCGCACCGCGGCGATGTCGATCTCCGGCAGCCCGACCGGCAGCTCGTCGCCGCGCAGCTTCGCCAGCTCCGAGCCGGGCAGCGACGGTGTGAACGGTCCCGCCAGCGCGACGGCGTCGCCCGCTCGGCCGAAGCCCGAGCGACCGGCCCGCGCGACGTCGGGCAGCTCGCCGACCATCCCGACGACCGGCGTGGGGTAGATCGGGCCGTCGCCGCTCTCGTTGTAGAGCGAGACGTTGCCGCCGACGACCGGCACGTCGAGTCCGCGGCAGGCGTCGCCGAGGCCGCGGATCGCCTCCGTCAGCTGCCAGGCGATGTGCGGCTTCTCGGGGTTGCCGAAGTTCAGGCAGTTCGTCAGGCCCAGCGGCTCGGCGCCCGCGCAGGCGAGGTTCGCGGTGCACTCGAGCACGACCTCGATCGCGCCGGTGTACGGGTCACAGGCGACGCGCCGGCCGCTGCCGTCGATCGAGATCGCGATCCCGCGGGGCGCCTCGGGCAGCGCCAGCACCGCCGCGTCGGCCTGCTCGGGGCGGCGGATCGTGCGCGACTGGACGATGCAGTCGTACTGCTGAAAGAGCGGCAGCCGCGAGGCGATGTTCGGCGCGGCGAGCAGGGCCAGCAGGGTCACGCCGGGGTCGCTGACGTCGTGCTCGAGCGTCCGCACGGGTGCGGGGTACAGGCCCGCCGCCGGCGGCTGCACCACGAGGTCGTACAGCGGGCAGTCGTCCACGAGTGCCGGCACCGGCATGTCGCCGGCCAGCTCGTCGCCGACGAAGACGCGCAGCGCGCGGGTGTCGGTGACCGAGCCGATCGCGTCGCCGTTGACCTCCCACTTCGCGCAGATCGCGAGCACCTCGTCGAGCCGCGCGGGCTCGACGACGCACAGCATCCGCTCCTGCGACTCGCTCACCATGATCTCCCACGGCTCCATGCCGGCCTCGCGCAGCGGCACCTTCGCGACGTCGATGTCGAGGCCGACCTCGCCCTTGGACGCCATCTCCGCGCTCGACGACGACAGGCCGGCCGCGCCCAGATCCTGCAGCGCCACGAGCAGCCCGTGCTCGAGCAGCTCCAGCGAGCACTCCATGACCTTCTTCTCGGCGAACGGGTCGCCGACCTGGACGGTCGGGCGCTTGTCGGCGTCGGCCTCGCCGAGCTCGGCGGAGGCGAGCACGGACGCGCCGCCGATCCCGTCGCGGCCGGTCGACGCGCCGAACAGCACGAGCACGTTCCCGATCCCGGTCGCCGCACTGCGGATCAGCGCGTCGCCGCGCGCCAACCCCAGCGCCATCGCGTTCACGAGGCAGTTCTGCTCGTACGGGCCCTCGAAGTACAGCTCGCCGCCGATCGTCGGCACGCCGATCGAGTTGCCGTAGTGGCCGATCCCGCCGACCGCGTGCTCGAGCAGGTAGCGCGAGCGCGCCGACGTCGGCTCACCGAAGCGCAGCGAGTCCAGCACGGCGATCGGCCGCGCGCCGATCGCGAAGATGTCGCGCAGGATGCCGCCGACGCCGGTCGCCGCGCCCTGGAAGGGCTCGACCGCCGACGGGTGGTTGTGCGACTCGACCTTGAAGGCGACGACCCAGCCGTCGCCGACGTCGACCGCGCCGGCGTTCTCGCCCGGGCCGAGCGCGAGCCGCGGACCCTCCGTCGGCAGCGAGCGCAGCAGCTTCTTGGAGTGCTTGTAGGCGCAGTGCTCGCTCCACATCAGCGAGAAGACGGCGAGCTCGACCTCGTTGGGCTCGCGGCCGATCTGCTCGACGATCAGCGCGTACTCGGCCGCCGTCAGCCCGAGCGCGACCGCCTGGTCAACCGTGGGCATGGGCCATCGAGGTGAAGATCTTCAGCCCGTCGGCGGATCCGGTCAACCGATCCACCGCGTGCTCGGGATGGGGCATGAGCCCGAAGACGTTGCCGGCCGCGTTGCTGACGCCGGCGATGTCGTTGCTCGATCCGTTGGGGTTGCCGTCGTGGGCGTACTGCAGGACGATTTGCCCGTGTGCCGTCATGGACTCCAGTACCTCTGGTGGCGCGTAGTAGCGGCCGGTCGTGTGCTTGACCGGGATCGAGAGCAGCTCGCCGTCGGCCATGTCGCTCGTGAACGGCAGCCGCGCGCGCACGACCTCGACGTCCACCTGGCGGCAGACGAAGCGCAGCCCGACGTTGGGCAGCAGCGCGCCCGGCAGCAGGCCCGCCTCGCACAGGACCTGGAATCCGTTGCAGATGCCGAGTACGAGGCCGCCCTCGCGCGCGAAGCGGATGACGGACTCCATCACCGGCGAGAAGCGGGCGATCGCGCCGACGCGCAGGTAGTCGCCGTAGGAGAAGCCGCCGGGCACGACGACGGCCTCGACGCCGTGCAGATCCGGGTCGCCGTGCCATAGCAGCTGCGCCGAGGCGCCGGGCACGCGCTCGCAGGCGAGGACGGCGTCGACCTCGTCACACGAGCCGGGAAAGCGGACGACGCCGAACTTCACGGCTCGGAGACGATCTCGAAATCCTCGATCAGCGGGTTGGCGAGCAGCTTCTCGCACATCGCGGGAAGCTCGCCCGGGTCCTCGATGTCGAGCTCGATCAGGCGTCCGACGTGGACGTTGGAGACGCCCTCGAAGCCGAGCGCCGGCAGCGCGCGCTCGACGGCGACGCCCTGCGGATCGAGGATGCCCGCCTTCGGCCGCACCAGTATCCGCGCCCGTGTGGTCACGAGGACGCCCGCGCGAGCCACGCGTCGAAGGGCCGGCCGGTGATCTTCTCGTAGGCCTCGACGTAGCGCGCACGCGTGCCTGCGACGACATCGTCGGGGATCGCGGGCGCGGGCGGCTGCTTGTCCCAGCCGGTGCCGGCGGCCCAGTCGCGCACGTACTGCTTGTCGAAGCTCGGCTGCGGCCGGCCGACCTCGTAGGTGTCGGCGGGCCAGAAGCGCGACGAGTCGGGCGTGAGGACCTCGTCGCCGACGCGGATGACGCCGTCGGCGTCGCGGCCGAACTCGAACTTCGTGTCGGCGAGGATGACGCCGTTGGAGGCGGCGTGGTCGGCGGCGAAGGTGTAGAGCGCGATCGACAGGTCGCGCAGCCGCTCCATCACGGCGCGATCGCCGACGATCTCGGCGGCGCGGTCGAAGTCGATCGTCTCGTCGTGGCCGACGTCGGCCTTCGTCGAGGGGGTGAAGATCGGCTCGGGCAGCTGCTGCGAATCTCGCAGTCCCTTGGGAAGTGCGAGACCGGCGACGGCGCCGGTCGCCTGGTAGTCCTTCCAGCCCGAGCCGGTGAGGTAGCCGCGCACGACGCACTCGACGGGCAGCATCTCGAGCTTCATGACGTTCAGCGCGCGGCCGCGCGCCTCGCCGGGGACGTCGTCGGTGACGGAGACGAGGTGGTTGGGCACGATCTCGGCCGACTGCTCGAACCAGAAGACCGACAGGCCGGTGAGCACCTTGCCTTTGTCGGGGATCGGCGTCGGATGGACGACGTCGTACGTCGAGATCCGGTCGCTGGCGACCATCAGCAGGCGATCGCCGAGGTCGTACATCTCCCTGACCTTGCCCGAGGCGACGAGCGGCAGGTCGGCGAGCGTCCGGGTCACGCGCCGCAGGCTAGCAACGCCGGCGGCCGTTTCGGAGACAGGCCGCAACGAGCCGAATCATGCCCGCGACAGCCGTGTTGCGAGTAACAACCGCTGCAACGACCAAAGGGGAAGCATGTCCAATCGCACCGTCTTCGCGGGCGCTGTCGTCGCGGGGATCCTGATCGGGTCGCCGTTCGCCCTCGCCGACACGAAGGACCCGCTCCGCGAGGGCCTCCGCAATCCGACGACGGGCAGCGCCCAGCGCGAGACGCAGGTCATCGCGCGCACGGGCAAGGACACCTACGGCACGCGCCAGTCCAACCTGGGCGCCGGCGGCGGCGCGATCTACGGCTGCCGCTCGACGCTGGACACGAGCTCGGGCGCGGCGCTCGCCGACCCGAAGAAGAGCACGCCCTGCGTGCGCATCAACAACCTCTCCAGCGGCAAGGCGTTCGACTTCCAGGCCAAGGAGGGGCGGATCATCGGGATCATCCAGAGCGGCAACAGCATCCTGACGCCCAAGCCGACGGTCGCCCCGTTCGTCACGAACGCGACCGGCGTGGCGGTCGGCCTGAACGCCGACCGCGTCGACAGCCTCAGCGCCAGCGAGATCATCGCCCAGGCCGTGCAGGCGGCGCAGACCGCCGGCGGGTCGGGCGCGAGCGCGGGCTGCCCGGCGAGCACGACGCTCGTCGGCGGCGGCTGCATCGAGAACGCGCCGCGGGCCGCAGCGACGTACGCCGACGCCGCCGCGGCCTGCGGCGGTGCGGGCCGCCGGCTCGTCGCGCCGGACGTGCTGCTGGCAGCGCGCACGGTCAACGGCATCGACCTCGGCGGCGGCGAGATGAGCGCCGACGTGACCGTCGACTCCGCATCGGTCCTGCTCCTCGGCAACGCGACGATCACGCGCGGCTACACGACGGTCAGCGACGCCGGCGCGGTCGCCAGCAACGCGCTCACGGCGACGGCGGCGTACCGCTGCATCACCGCGTAGGCGTCTGCGCATCCAGCCGGTCGACGATCTCGGCGGCGTACCGCGTGTACGCGCCGAGGTCGAAGACCGCGTCGAGGTCGAGCCCCAGCTCGGGCTGCGCCTCGAGCAGCTCGCGCAGCGGCGTGCGTGTATCCCACGCCTGCTGTGCCGCCTGCTGTACGACGCGGTAGGCCTCGTCGCGCGACATGCCGCCCTCGACGAGCGCCAGCAGGACGCGCTGGGAGTAGAGCGCCCCGTAGGTCAGCTCGACGTTCTCGCGCATCCGATCCTCGTGTACGACCATTCCGCGCACGACGCGGATCGCCAGCGACTGCAGGTAATCGAGCAGGATCGTCGAGTCGGGCAGGATCACCCGCTCGGCACCGGAGTGCGAGATGTCGCGCTCGTGCCAGAGCGCCACGTTCTCGACGGCGGCGCTCGCGTTGCCGCGCAGCACCCGCGCCAGTCCGGTGATCCGCTCGGTCGTGATCGGGTTGCGCTTGTGTGGCATCGCGCTGGAGCCCTTCTGCCTGCCCGAGCGAAACGGCTCCTCGACCTCGCGCACCTCGGTGCGCTGCAGGTGGCGGATCTCGGTGGCCAAACGCTCCAGTCCCGCGCCCGCGAGGGCGATCGTCTGCAGCAGCTCGGCATGGCGGTCGCGCGCGACGACCTGCGTCGAGACCGGCTCGCGCTCCAGGCCGATCCGCTCCAGCACGCGCTCCTCGAACTGCGGCGACGTCGAGGCGTACGTGCCGACGGCCCCGCTGACCGCGCCGACCGACGCCTGCGCGAAGGCGCGCTCCAGGCGCTCGACGTTGCGCCGGGCCTCCATCGCATAGCCCGCAAGCTTGATGCCGAACGTCGTCGGCTCGGCATGCACGCCGTGCGTTCGCCCGACGCAGACGGTGTCCACATGCTCCCGCGCGCGCTGCGCCAGGGCATCCGCCAGCTCGCGTGCGCCGCGCAGCACGATCTCGCCGGCCGACTGGATCTGCAGCGCCAGCGCCGTGTCGAGCACGTCGCTGGAGGTCAGGCCGAAATGGATCCAGCGCCCGGCCTCGCCGGCGGACGCGCTCAGCACGTCGACGAACGCGGCCACGTCGTGGTCGGTGATCGCCTCGCGCTCCTGCACGGCCTCGACGCTGAACGTCGCCGCGCGGATCGCCTCGAGCTCCGTCGCGTGCGGGCCGTCCATCACCTCGCACGCCGCGACCTCGACGCGCCGCCAGGCCTCCATGCGGGCCTGGTCGGTCCACAGCGCGCCGATCTCCGGCCGGGTGTATCGATCGATCACAGGGTCAGTATCGAGACTAGGCGCGCAGGATCCGCAGCGCCAGGTGGCCCGCGTTCTTCGCGTTGTCCAGCCCGACGCCCGCCACCGGCACGCCCGGCGGCATCTGCAGCACGCTCAGGATCGCGTCGAGGCCGCCCATCGCCGACAGGCGGCTGCTCAACGGCACGCCGATCACGGGCAGGTCGGTGTGTGCCGCCGCGACGCCGGGCAGCGCCGCCGACAGGCCGGCCCCCGCGATGATCACCCGCAGGCCGCGCATGCGGGCGTTCTTGCAGTAGTCGGCGACGGTGTCGGGCTCGCGGTGGGCGGACATGACGCGGATCTCCACCTGCACGCCGGCGTCGCGCAGGACCTTGGCCGCGCCCTCCATCACGTCCATGTCGCTCTTGGAGCCCATGATGATCCCGACGCGCGGCGCGTCGACCTCGATCTCCTCGAGTGCGACGACCACCTCGGTCTGTGTCACCGGTTCGGCCTGTTCGGTCATTCGCTCGTCCTCTCCACGGCGCGCAGGGCGATGTCGCTACGAAGCTGGCACCCCGCAAAGTCGATCTGGTGGGCGGCAGCATAGGCGCCAGCGCGTGCGGCGGCCGGTGTGGAGCCGAGCGCCGTCACGTTCAGCACCCGCCCGCCGGCGGTCACGATCGCCCCGTCGTCGCGGCGTCTGGTGCCCGCGTGGGTGACCTCGATCCCGTCGGCGACGTCGTCCAGACCGCTGATGACGTCGCCGGTCTGCGGCGTCGCGGGGTAGCCGGGGCTGGCGAGCACGAGCGTCACCGCCGTGTCCTCGCCGAACTCGAGCGCGACGCCCTCCAAGCCGCCGTCCGATGCCGCCGCCCGCAGCAGCTCGTACGCGTCCGAGCGCAGCCGCGGCAGCACGGCCTGCGTCTCGGGATCGCCGAAGCGCACGTTGTACTCGAGCACCTTCGGCCCGTCGGCGGTGAGCATGATCCCCGCGTAGAGCACCCCGTGAAACGGCGTCCCGCGCGAGCGCAGCAGGTCGACGATCGGCTGGTGCACGGCGGCGCACATCTCCTCCACCCGCTCCGGCCCCACGCCCGGCACGGGCGAGTAGGACCCCATCCCGCCGGTGTTCGGCCCCGCGTCGCCGTCGAAGATCCGCTTGTAGTCCTGTGCCGACGCCATCGGCAGCGCGCGCACCCCGTCGCAGAGCGCCAGCAGCGACAGCTCCTCGCCGACGAGGCACTCCTCGACGACGACGCGGCCGTCGCCGAAGACGCGTTCCTGCAGGAACGCGACGAGCGTCGCGCGCGCCTCGTCCGCGTCGGCGGCGATGACGACGCCCTTGCCCGCCGCGAGGCCGTCGAACTTCAGCACCACCGGATAGGAGGCGATGGCCGCCATCCCGGCCGCGACGTCGTCGACCGCGCTCCACGCGGCCGTCGGCACGCCCGCCGCCTCCATGACCTCCTTGGCGTACTGCTTGGAACCCTCCAGCCGCGCCGCCGCCGCGCTGGGCCCGAAGACCGTGATCCCGCGGCTCGCCAGCTCGTCGGCGAGCCCGGCGACGAGCGGCACCTCCGGGCCGACGACGACGAGGTCGACCGCCTCCGCGACGGCCGCGTCGGCGAGCCCGGCGATGTCGTCGGCGGCGATCGCAAGCAGCCGCGCGTCGGCGCCGATGCCCGGGTTCCCGGGCGCGCACAGCAGCTCCGGCGCAGCGGCCGAGCGCGCGAGGGCCCGCACGAGCGCGTGCTCGCGCCCGCCGGCGCCGACGACGAGGACCTTCGGCATCAGTGGGCCTCCTCGGGACGTGGCGCGAGACGGGCCACTAGTGGTCCGTCTCGTAACAGGTCGCTGGGGGTTTCCGGTGGACTGTTATGAGACGGGCCACTAGACGAACACGACCGTCAGCTCGGCGACCACGCGTTCCATCAGGCCGAAGTCGTCCGTGTCCTGGGTGAACACCGGGATGTCATTCGCCAACGCCGTCGCGGCGATGGCTGCGTCGAACTGGCGCACGCGTCCTCCGCAACTCCGCACGGCGGAGGCGATCGTCGCAAACGCGTCCGCGCAGCGGTCGTCGAAGGGCATCGGATCGAAACGACGCGCCAGCGTCAGCGTCGATTGACGGCGAGCCCTGATCTCGGCGTCCCCCGCGAGCTTCACGCCGGCCGTCAGCTCGGCGATCGTGATCGCTGACACGGCGCCCAGTGCCGGCGCCTCGCTCGGAGGGGCGGGTCGCTCGAAGGCCACGAAGAACGACGTGTCGAGCAGACCTCGCGGGTGTGGGCTCACGCGATGTCGTCGGTCGTTCCGCCGAACATGGCGTCGAGGTCGTCGCGCAGGCCCGGATCCGCCGCGGCGCCCTGCGCCAGGGCTTGGAGGACGAGCTCTCCCGGCACCCATCTCGCTCGCTCGACGTGCGGCACGACGTCGGCGATCGGGCGTCCGTTGCTCGTCAGCACGACGCGTTCGCCGGCCTCGACGGACGCGATCACGTCGGCCGTGCGATTGCGCAGCTCACGGATCGACACGGATCGCATGTGCTACACCGTAGCACCCTCAGATCGCCGCGATGAAGTCGTCGATCGGGATCGCCGGCAGCGTCTCGTAGTGCGCGGTCCCGCGCGACCCGAGCTCCAGCGAGACGCGCGACATCGTCAGCTCGTCGGGAGCCTCGACGATGCTGACGAAGTCGAAGCGCCCGAGCGTGCTCCACTGCGCCTTGACGATCGCGCCGAGCTGCTCGACCTCGGCGTTGACCTCCTTGATGCGCTGCGGATTGTTCTTGACCGTCTGCACGCCGTCGGGCGTCAAGGTCGCGAGCATGAGGTACGTCGGCATTGCGCCTCCATCGGTGGCTTGTGGACCCGTTGTATCCCATCGCCGCAAGGGGCGCGAACCGCCCGTCCGATCCGCTACCTTCGAACTGCGATGCACCGGCTTTCGATCCTCGCTCTCGTCACGCTCGCAGTGGCCGCGGCCGCCGCGCCCGCCGCGAGCGCCGCGGCGCTCCAGACCGACACGCGCTGCTACCAGGAACAGCAGGAGGTCGTCGTGCGCGGCTCGGGCTTCACGCCGCTCTCGACGATCAACGTCGCGCGCAACGGCAAGGTCTTCGCGAGCGCCACGGCGGACGCCAACGGCGCCTTCGTCGGCAAGTTCGCGACCCCCGTCACGCCCGACGAGGTGCGCGAGCGCCTCTACCAGCTCAGTGCCACCGACACGCTCAACAGCGCCGCGACGTCGTACCGCTCGACGAAGATCTTCGCGAACTTCAGGCCCGACAGCGGCAACCCGGCGACGCTGCGCGTGCGCTTCACGATCAACGGCTTCGGCCTCGTCCGGCGCCGTGCGCCGATCTACGTGCACTACGTCAGCCCCAAGGGCAGGGAGCGCCGCAGCGTCCGCCTGGGCACCGCGTCCGGCGTCTGCGGCCGCATCGACCGGACGCGCAAGCGCCGGCTGTTCCCGTTCGACGCGGAGCCCGGCAAGTGGATCCTGCAGTTCGACACGCGCAAGAAGTACGAGCGCGCGACGAGCAAGCGCCGTACCCCCTGGGTGCGAAAGCCTGTCCTGATCAGCTAGATGGTCGATCGCGGATGGGCTGACCTGCCATCCGTGGGTGCGCGAATTCGCAATCGATCAGCCAGATCAGACTTACACTGCCGGGGTGGACGTCGGCACGGAAAGCCTGGTCGGTCGTGATCGCGAGCTGTCGGAGCTGCGCCAGGGTCTGGAGAACGCGCTCGCGGGCCGCGGGCGCCTGTTCATGGTCGCCGGCGACCCCGGCGTCGGCAAGACCGCGCTCGCCGACGCGATCGGCGCCGAGGCCGTCGCCGCCGGCGCGACCGTGTTGTGGGGCCGCGCCTGGGACGGCGGCGGCGCGCCCTCGTACTGGCCGTGGCTGCGCATCCTGCGCCGGCTGGCCTCCGAGCGCGATATCGCCGCCTCGCTCGCCGCGCTCGGACCGGAGGCGACGGGCCGCCTGACGCGGCTCATGCCCGGCCTCGCGCGCGCACCCGAGCACCTCCAGCCGCCCGAGCCCGGCGCCCCGCCCGCGGACCCGGGCGAGTCCGACGCCGCCCGCTTCCAGCTCTTCGACGCGATCACGTCGCTGCTGCGCGCCGCCGCGGCGCAGGGCCCGATCGTGCTCATCCTCGACGACCTGCACGGGGCCGATCACCCGTCGCTGCTGCTGCTCGGCTTCCTCGCCGTGCACGTGCGCGACTCGCCGATCCTCGTCATCGGCACGTACCGCGAGGCCGAGGCGCGCCTGAACCCGCAGCTCGCCACGACGCTCGGCGACATCATCCGCCACGGCCAGCGCCTGCCGCTGCGCGGTCTGCGCGAGCGCGACGTCGCCGAGGTCGTCGAGCGCGTCGCCGGCCGCCGCCCCCCGGATCGGGTCGTGCGGGCGATCCACCAGGCGACGGAGGGCAACCCGTTCTTCGTCGACGAGGTCGTGCGGCTGCTGAGCGCCGAGGGCCGCCTCGACGACGTCTCCCAGGTCGCGGGCGTGCGCATCCCCGACGGCGTGCGCGAGACGATCCGCCACCGCCTCGAGCCGTTGCCCGATCGCACGCTGCAGCTGCTCTACACGGCCGCGGTCATCGGGCGCGAGTTCCGGATCGACACGCTGCAGCGCGTCAGCGGCGCCGACCCGGCCGAGCTCGACGAGGCGCTGGGCGAGGCGATCGACTGCGGCGTCGTCGTCGAGCGGCCGTCGACGCTGGGCGCCTACGGCTTCTCGCACGGCCTGATCCGCGAGACGCTCTACGACGACCTCGGGCCGCAGCGCCGCGGCCTGCTGCACCGCGAGGTCGGCCTCGTCCTCGAGGAGCTCTACGCCGCCGACCCCGAGCCGCGGATCGCCGAGCTGGCCCACCACTTCTTCGTCGCGGCGACCGCGGGCGAGCTGGCGAAGGCGATCGACTACTCCGTGCGCGCCGGCGAGCGCGCGATGAAGCTCGTCGCCTACGAGCAGGCCGCCGACCACTTCGAGCGCGCGCTGCAGGCCTACGGGCTGCGAGATCGCGCCGACGTCCCGCGCCGCTGCGACCTGCTGCTCGCGCTCGGCAGCGCGCAGTCGCGCGCCGGCGACTCGCGCGCCGCGCGCGAGACGTTCCTGCGCGCCGCCGGCCTCGCGCGCAGGCTCGACTCGCCCGACCGGCTGGCGAAGGCCGCGCTGGGCTACGGCGCCGGCATGGGCGGCTTCGAGTTCGGCCGCGTCGACGAGGGGCTCGTCGCGCTGCTGGGCGAAGCGCGCGAGGCGCTCGGCGAGCAGGACGCCCCGCTGCTGGCGCGCGTGCTCGGCCGCCAGGCGACCGAGCTGTACTTCTCCGACCGCACCGAGGAGCGCGTCGCGCTGGGCGAGCAGGCGGTCGCGATGGCGCGGCGGATCGGCGATCGCGCCACGCTGGCCTCGACGCTGAGCGCCCGCTTCCTGACGTTGTGGGGTCCGGAGAACTCGGTCCAGCGGCTGCAGATCGCCTCCGACGTCGTCGCGCTGGGGCAGGAGGTGCGCGATCGCGAGCTCGTCCTGCGCGGGCACGTCTGGCGGATCGTCTCGCTGATGGAGCTCGGCGACTGGGTCGGTGCGGACATCGAGCTCGCCGTGCACGCGCGCCTCGCCGAGGAGCTGCGCGACCCGCTGCACCTCTGGTACGTGCCGTTGTTCAACGCGACCCGGGCGCTGCTGGAAGGGCGGCTGGCCGACGCCGAGGTGTTCGCGGGGGAGGCCTTCGCGGTCGGTCGCCGCACGCAGGCCCAGAATGCGGCCCAGCTCTACGCCACCCAGCTGTTCGCGCTGCGCGCCGAGCAGGGGCGGCTGTCGGAGGTCGAGCAGTCGCTGGAGGAGTTCGGCCGCCGCTACCCGGCGGCGCCGGTCTGGCGCGCGGCGTCGGCGTTCTCGCTGTCGGTGCTCGGTCGCACCGAGGACGCGCGGCGGGCGTTCGAGGCGATGGCCGGCGGCCACGTCGCGGAGGTGCCGCGCGACGGCGAGTGGCTGTCGACGGTCGCGCTGCTCGTGCGCACCGGCGCGCGGATCGGCGACGCGCGCCGCACCGGCGAGCTCGGCGAGCTGCTCGCGCCCTACACCGAGCGCGCGGTGATCGCCGGCCGCGGCGCGATCTGCCTCGGCCCGGTCTCGCGCTTCGCCGGTATCGCGGCGGCGACCGCGGGACGCACGTCGGAGGCGGTCGGGCTGCTGGAGCATGCGCTGGCGATGGCGCGGCGCTGGGGCGCCGAGCCGATGGTCGCGGGGATCCGGCTCGAGCTCGCCGAGGTGCTCGACCGTTCCGGCTCGGACTCGGCGGACTACGGGAAGCGCGCGCGAGAGCTGCGCGCCGAGGGGCTCGAGGCGGCCAAGCGGCTGCAGCTCGTCGGGCTGCAGAACCGCTGGGGGCCGGGCGCGGCGGCTGCCGGCGCGGCCGACCCGGTCGTGGCCGCGGAGGCGGGCGCGCCGGGCGTCGTGCCCGCGGGCCCGGCCGTCGTCGCCGGCGCCGCGGCGTCGGGCTTCGGCCCGTCGGCGTTCTACCGACGGGGCGACATCTGGACGATCGGCATACCTGGGCGCCAGATCCAGCTGCGCCACGCCAAGGGGCTGACCCACGTCGCCCGTCTGCTCGCGGCGCCGCACGTCGACTTTCACGCGCTGGATCTCGTCGGCGGCGCCTCCACCGGAGATCGCGGCGGCGGGCCGTCCGCCGCGGCGGTGGCGGTCGGCGCGGGCATCGAGGTCCGCGCGCGCGGCGAAGGCGACGCCGGGCCGGTGCTCGACGGCCAGGCCAAGGCCGCCTACCGCGCCCGCGTCTGCGAGCTGCAGCTGGAGATCGACGAGGCCGACTCCTTCAACGACCCCGAGCGCGCCGCCCGCGCACGGGAGGAGCTCTCGTTCCTCGCCCGCGAGCTCGCCGGCGCCGTCGGCCTGCACGGCCGCGACCGCAAGACCGGCTCCGACGCGGAGCGCGCCCGCGTGAATGTCACGCGTGCGATCCGCACCGCGCTGAAACGCGTGTCCGAACACGACCCCGTCCTCGGGCGCCGGCTGGGCGCGGCGATCCGGACCGGGACCTTCTGCGTGTACGAGCCGCCGCCCGGCGAGGAGCCGGTCTGGGATCTGGTCGGGCCGGTGTGAGCCGGCCGCCGCGGGGCGGTCGTGTCGCGTGAGGTGCCGGTAGCGCCCCCCGGCGCGACACGACCGCGCGACCCGCGGGTCAGGCGCGGCGGTACAGCCGCGTCGTCAGCGGCGCGAAGATCGCTGTCAGCGCCGCGCACGCCTGACGACGGTGACGCGCTCGCGGTTGGAGGCCGCGCCGTGGCAGGCGCTCGTCTGCCCGACCCGCGCGCGGTACAGGTACGTGCGCGCCGCGATCGTGCGCGTCGTGAACGTCCCCCGCGAGCTGGTCCGCACGAACTTGTACGTCCGGTAGCGGCCGCTGCCCGGCAGGCGCCGCTGCAGCGAGACGCGCTGGTTGGGCTCGCAGCTCGCGACGTCGGCGAACGCGTCGATCTGGCCGCTGAGCCGGACGGCACGGCCCCTGGCCGCGGTGCGGACCACGCGGTTGGGGCTCGCGTCGAGCTCGATCTGGCGGCCGGCCAGCACCGGTGCGATGGTGGTCGTCGCCGCAGCAGGTCCTGGAACGACGGCCGCCGGTGGCGCCGCACTCGGCGGCGCTGCACTCGGCGGCGCTGCACTCGGCGGCGCCGCACTCGGCAGCGGGGTGTTGTCGCTGCGGTAGATGTACAGCCGGCCGGCGTTGGAGCACGTCGTCGCGCAGGGCCCACCGCCCGTCGTCAGGTCGTAGCCGCCGCCGCTGAGCGCGAAGTCCAGGAATCCGTCGCCGTTGAGATCGCCGAGCGGCGCCACGCCCTCGCCGAAGCCGGCACCCGGCTGCAGGTCGGGGTTGGGGAAGCTCTGCAGCACCTGCTCGTCGATCGGCCTGAAGATGTGGACGTCGTTCTGGACGTTCACGTTCGTGCCCGGCGCGTGCGGTCCGATCGCGCCGACCATGACCTCGTTCTGGACCGTCGACTCGTCGACGTTGCCGATGCCCGCGGCAGCGGCACCGAAGTTGCCGGCACTGCTCGGCGTCGGGTCGTTGAGCTGCGCGAACGGGATGAAGCGCTCGCGGGCGGTGACGTCGCCGTTGAAGACCAGGCCCTTGCCGACGGCCGTGCCGCCCTCGTTGGAGTGCGTCGACGGCACGTAGAAGTCCCAGAAGGCGCTCTGCCCGAGATCGCCGAAGGCGGGCTGGATGAGGCCGTTCTGGGCCAGGCCCATCGCCGACACCGGCTGCGGCTCGGGGTTGTCGAACTGGCGCATGATCGTGCCCGTCGAGCCGTCGATCAGGAACACCGTGCCCGTCCCGTTGAAGCCGTAGGCGTCGAAGTCGGGCCCGGCGCTGACGAAGTCCGCCTTGCCGTCCGCGATCCGCGTCGGGCTGGGGCACAGGCTGCCGGCCGGGGGAGCGGGGCTGGTGGTGCAGCGGCCGAGATCGCCGACCGGGGTCAGCGTCGTGCCGACGCGGCTGCCGCCGTCGGGCTTGGAGTGCAGGTCCGTGATCGTCTGGTCGGGCGTGTCGTCGACGACGGTCGGGGCGCTGCCCGCGATGCCCTCGCCGTAGTACACGTAGACGCGACCGGAGCTCGGGCACATCGCAGCGGCGCTGGCCGCGCACGGCGAGCTCGGATGGCTGTTGGCGGGCGTCTCGTCGAAGTCCGTCGCGGCCACGATGATGTCGGCGATCCCACCGCCGTTGAGGTCGCCGCCGGCGACCGCGTTGGGCAGCGCGGGACATGTGCCGATGCCGGCCTGGCCGGCGCACGGGAACATGCCGCCGGGCGAGAGCGCGGCGCGGCCGTAGCGCGGGTCGCCGCCGAGCGCGACCTGCATCTGGCGGTCGACGGCCGGCATCATGAACTTCCGCAGCAGTGCGCCGGTCCTGCCGTCGAAGACGTAGGCGACGCCGAGGTCGTTGTTCAGCGACGGGTCGAGCGCGCCCGTCACGGGATTGACGTCGATGCCGCTGGCGCTGACGAGGAAGTCGGGGATGCCGTCGGGTGCGCCGACGGTCGCGTTGTCGCAGTTGGCGTCGGCGTCGGCGGAGTCGCCGAGCGAGCAGCTGCCGATGTCGGTGAAGGGCCCCGTGCTCTGGTTGAAGCCGATCTTGCCGACGGCCGCGCCGAAGCCCGAGAGGCGTCCCGTCCCGACCGCGTCGGTGTCGGGCCGCTGCAGCTCGCGGATCAGCGACCCGTCCGCGCCGCTGATGACGAACACCTGGCCCGCGCGCGTGCCGTGCTTGTCGTTTCCGACGAGCAGATCCTGCTTGCCGTCGGCGTTGACGTCGCCGACGACCGCCAGCGCGCGACCGAAGTTCCCGTTGATCCCCGGAGCCGGGCTGTCGACCCGCTGGACCTGGTAGTCGCGCGGCAGCGCGCCGCTGGCCGGCAGCGCGGCCGCGGCGGCGAGCAGCATCGAAAACGGTAGCGCGAGGCTGACGACGAGCGAACGGCGCATCTGTATCTCCTCCGAGGTGGGCGGCGGGCTCCCGACCGGCCGCGTGTGGATCGCCAGCGCCGCAGCCGCTCTTCGTGGCACGCAAAGCACTAGATGTCGCCGACACTATCCTGCGGACACATTGCGCGCAACCGAGCCCTCGCACGGCGCTCGCGGAGCTGTCCGCGCACGCGTGAGCCGTCGGGCTCGCGCTCAGGCCGCCACGTCGGCCGGCCGCGGCACGAGCACGAGCACGAGCTCGCCGTCGGCGGCGTCGACGTGGACGGTGTCACCGTCGGCGAACACGCCCTGCAGCATCTCCAGCGCGAGCCGGTCGACGAGCTTCTTCTGGATCACGCGCTTGAGCGGCCGCGCGCCGTAGACGGGGTCGTAGCCCAGGTCGCCGAGCAGCTCGCGTGCCTCGTCGGTGAGCTCCAGCGCGATCCCGCGCTCGGCCAGCCGGTCGATGACGCGGCGCAGCTGCAGCGTCACGATCTGGCCGATCTGCGAGCGGCTGAGCGACTCGAACTCGACGATGTCGTCGAGGCGGTTGATGAACTCGGGGCGGAAATGCAGCTCCGCACCCTCCCGGCCGCCCGGGATGTTCGAGGTCATGATCAGCACGACGTTCTTGAAGCTCACCGTGCGGCCGTGACCGTCGGTCAGGCGCCCGTCGTCCATCACCTGCAGCAGCGTGTTGAAGACGTCGGGGTGGGCCTTCTCGACCTCGTCGAGCAGCACGACGGAGTACGGGCGGCGGCGGACGGCCTCGGTCAGCTGGCCGCCCTCCTCGTAGCCGACGTAGCCGGGGGGAGCGCCGACGAGCCGCGACACGGCGTGCTTCTCCATGTACTCCGACATGTCGATGCGGACCATCGCGTCCTGCGTGTCGAACATGAACTGCGCCAGCGCGCGCGCCAGTTCGGTCTTGCCGACGCCGGTCGGGCCGAGGAAGAGGAACGTGCCGATCGGACGATCGGGATCTGACAGGCCCGCGCGCGAGCGGCGCAGCGCGCTGGCGACGGCCTCGACGGCCTCGTCCTGGCCGATGACGCGCTGGTGCAGGCGGTCCTCCATGTGGACGAGCTTCTCGACCTCGCCCTCGAGCATCCGGCTGACCGGGATCCCGGTCCAGCGCGCGACGATCTCGGCGACGTCCTCGGCGGTGACCTCCTCCTTGAGGAAGCCCTCGTTGGCGTCCGAGCGCGCCTCGGCCTCGGCGAGCTCGCGCTCGAGCTCCGGGATCTGGCCGTAGCGCAGCTCGGCGGCGCGCTGCAGGTCGGCCTCGCGCTCGGCGCGCTCGGCATCCATGTGCGCCTGCTCGAGGCGCTTCTTCAGATCGGCGACGGCGGTCAGCTTGGCCTTCTCGGTCTGCCACTGCGCGGTCATCGCCGCGGTCTGTTCGCGCAGGTCGGCGAGCTCGCGCTCGAGCACCTCGCGGCGGGCCTTGGAGGCGTCGTCCTTCTCCTTGCGCAGCGACGTCAGCTCGATCTCGAGCTGCATCGCGCGGCGCTCGAGCTCGTCGATCTCCTCGGGCCGGGAATCGATCTCGATCTTCAGCCGCGAGGCGGCCTCGTCGATGAGGTCGATCGCCTTGTCGGGCAGGAAGCGGTCGGCGATGTAGCGGTGGCTGAGCGTGGCCGCGGCGATCGTCGCGGCGTCCTGGATACGGACGCCGTGGTGGGACTCGTAGCGCTCCTTCAATCCGCGCAGGATCGCGATCGTGTCCTCGACGGACGGCTCGCCGACCATGACCGGCTGGAAGCGGCGCTCGAGCGCGGCGTCCTTCTCGATGTGCTTGCGGTACTCGTCGAGCGTCGTCGCGCCGACGGCGCGCAACTCGCCGCGGGCGAGCATCGGCTTGAGCAGGTTGGCGGCGTCGACGGCGCCCTCGGCGGCGCCGGCGCCGACGATCGTGTGCAGCTCGTCGAGGAACAGCACGACCTGGCCGCGCGCGTCGGCGACCTCCTTCAGGACGGCCTTCAGGCGCTCCTCGAACTCGCCGCGGTACTTCGAGCCGGCGAGCAGCGAACCGATGTCGAGCGAGATGACGCGGCGGTCCTTCAGCGACTCGGGGATGTCGCCCTTGACGATCCGCTGGGCGAGCCCTTCGACGATCGCGGTCTTGCCGACGCCGGGCTCGCCGATCAGGACGGGGTTGTTCTTCGTGCGGCGGGAGAGGACCTGGATGACGCGGCGGATCTCGTCGTCGCGGCCGATGACCGGGTCCAGCTTGTTGTTCGCGGCCTCTTCGGTGAGGTCGCGGCCGTAGCGCTCGAGCGCCTGGATCTTCTCCTCGGGCGACTGGTCGGTGACCTTGTGCGAGCCGCGCACGTCGGCGATCGCCTGCAGCAGGCGCTCGTGCGTGGCGCCGTGGGCTTTCAGCGCGCGGCCGGCGAGGGCGTTGTCATTGGCAAGCGCGAGCAGCAGGTGCTCGACGGAGACGAACTCGTCCTTGAGGTCGCGCATCTCGCGCTCGGCTGCGCGCATCGTGGCGACGAGCTCGGGCGAGGTGGTGGGCTCGGCGTGTGAGGCGAGCTTGGGCAGCTCGTCGAGGGCATTTCTGGTGTCGGCTCTGAGGGCGTCGGCGGAGACGCCGATCTTGCCGAGGACGGGCACGACGAGGCCGCCCTCCTGGTCGAGCAGGGCGGCGAGCAGGTGGACGGGGGTGACCTGCGAGTGCCGGTGCTCGGGGGCGAGCGCGAGCGCGGACTTGAGGGCCTCCTGGGACTTGATCGTGAATCGGTCGATCTGCATGGATCTGAGTGTAGACGACTTAGATTTGCTTCTTCAAGCAGTCGGCTGCGCCGGCGGGAGCGCGAGCGCGTTCGCCGGTGTTCCAGCGCTGAATCGTCACGAACGCGCGTAGATCCGTAACACGTCCAGCGCCACCATGCGGTCCATGCCCACCCGAACCACCCCCGCCGACGCCGAGTGGTGCTTCCCTTTGCCTGAGGCCAAGAAAGGCACCACTCGACCCGATCAGTGCGTCGCCGCGGTGGCCGGCGCGCAGAGTGGCGTGATCGCCGCGCGCCAGCTCGCGGCCTGCGGCCTGGACGCGTGTGCGGTCAAGGTCCGCGCCGACCGTGGGAGTCTGCACCCGGTCTTCCACGGCGTCTACGGCGTCGGTCACGGCGCGCTCACGCGCATGGGCCTGTTCACCGCGGCGGTCCTCGCCTGCGGAGATCGCGCGATCCTCGGCCACCGCGCTGCGGCCGCCCACCACCGCCTGCACCCGTGGGACGAACTGAACGACGTCGAGGTGATCGTCGCGCGCAACGCGGGCCGCCGGATCGACGGCATTCGCGCGCACCGCTCGCGCGTGGACCCGCGTGATGTGTGGAGGCGCGGGGGGATACTCATCACGAGCCCGGCGCGCACGATCCTCGACCTCGCCGCCACGACGCCCGCGCAACCGCTGCGGCGCCTCGTCCGCGATGCACTCGCCGAAGGCCGCGTCAGCATTCGCCAGCTCACCGACGTCGTCGACCGCCACCGCGGCCACCGCGGCGTGGCCGCGTTGCGCCGGTTGATCGCGGATGGCTATGTCCCGACGCGCAGCGAGCTGGAGGACCGCGCGCTCGACCTCATCCTCGCGGCCGCGATTCCGAAGCCCGAGATCAACCCTCGCGTCGAGTTCGACGGGCGGCCGATCCGTCCCGACATGTTCTGGCGCGAGCTTGGCGTGGTGATCGAGCTCGACGGCGCCCGCTGGCACGACGATCCGCTTACCCGGCGCGACGACGCGGACAAGCAGGCCATCCTCGAGGCTCACGGCCTCCGCGTCCTGCGCATCACCTGGCGCCAGCTCGTCGACAACCCGCGCCAGACGATCGCCCGCATCCGCGCGGCGCTGGCCCGGTGAGTGCGGCAGCGCGCGCCCGATGTGAGCGTTACGAGCGCTCACGCACACGCAGCAGCGCCCGGCGCACCCGGCGCAGGTCGCGGCGCAGCTGTGCGTTGGCGCGCTGTGCCGCGCGCAGGCGTGCAGGCGTGCGGGCTCGCACCCGGCGCGACCGTTCGAGCTTTGCGCTTGGCTCTCGCCCGAGTTCCGCAGTTGGTGGCATGCGGGATGGCGTTGAGCCGCCATAACCCCTTGTGGACGCTGGGTTTTCGGTGTTTGTGACGTTTCGCACGCGTGTGTCCACGGGTGAGGGAGCGTCGAGGGTGCTTCGGGCCGGGGGAGCGCGGTGACGCGCGGCGGTGGGTCGACCCTGAGCTGCCCGCAGAAGGCGGCGAACTCGTCGCTTGGTCGGCCGCCGTGGCCGTGGATGCCGGCCTGGCGATCCCACACCAGTGTCTGCGGCAGCGCGCCCAGCGACCACAGGCAGCGCCGGATACCGGCGAGCAGGTCGGGGATCTGCTTGGTGAAGATCAGCGCGCCCGCACTGGCACGCGAGTAGCCCAAGCACGCAACGACGACGTAGCCCTGCCGCGTCTGGCCGTGACCGACCGAGATAGCGGGCTCGGCGCCGCCGTCCTCGAGGCGCTGGCCAGGTGACGCTATGAGGTCATTCTCGTGCGCGTATCAGGGCGCGCCTGACCCGGCGTAGGTCGTTGCGCAGCGTTGCGTTGGCGCGCTGCGCCGCGCGCAGGCGTGCAGATGTACGGGCTCGCACCTGGCGCGACCGTTGGAGCTTTGCGCTTGTCTCGTGCAGGAGATCGGACTGGTCGCGCAGCGCCTGCTGGGTGGAGTTCGCTCGCAGCTGCGCGGTGCGGGCGGCCTTGTCGCTGGCATCTGCGCCGCTGTCGCCGCCGAGCGAGAGGCCGAGCACGAGGGCGAAGGCGGCCAGGCAGAGCAGTCCGAGCGCCTTGGCGGTCACCAGCCTTGGCTGCTCGCGCATGACGCGCATCAGGCGAGTTGCTCGCAGACGGCGAGGCCGAGGTGCTTGATCGCCAGGCGCGTCGGACGGGCGAGCGCGTCGAGCGAGTAGGTGCCGGTGTCGAGCATCGTCGCGAGCTGCTCGTCGTAGGGGATCGCGACGGCGCGGTGCAGGTGCTCGGCGCGGAAGCGCTCGCTGATCGCCGCGACGTCTGCCGCGCGCGGCGTCGACTTGTTGACCGCGACCGTGGTGCGGTCGTGCTGGAGGTGGGTGAGCGCCTCGAGCACGACCGTCGCGGTGACCCATTCGGGTGTCGTGACGAGGACGACCTGGTCGGCACGCTCGATCGCAAAGCGCGCGAGCGGGCCGGCGACGCCGGTGCCGAGGTCGAGCAGCACGACCTCGTAGAAGCAGGACAAAAACGCGACGAGCTGGCCGTACTGGTCCGGGCCGAGGCCGGCGACCTGCTCGGGATCGTGCGGTGCGCCGAGGACGTGCAACCCGGTCGGCAGCCGTGACACGTACGGGTTGAGCTCCGCGGCGGTCCTGAAGCGATCGGCGTTGTTGAACAGGTCCGCGAGCGAGCGCTCCGAGCGGCGCTTGTCGGGCGCCAGCCGCGCCAGCGTCCCGAAGTCGGGGTTGGCGTCGACGGCGATCGCGCGCACCTTGAGGTGGCTGGCCAGCAGATTGCCGACGAGGAACGTGCTCGTCGTCTTGCCGACGCCGCCCTTGGGGCTGATCAGCGCGATCGTGTTCGCGCGCGTCACGCCGGGATGGCTGCGGATCCGTCGCTCGAGCGCGGCCTCCTCGCGCTCGCCGTCGGAGGTCAACAGGCGGTCGGCCTGCCGTCGCAGCCGAACGAGCGCACCGTCGCGCACCGGCCGGCCGTCGACGAGCGGCCCCGGGTACACGTCGCGGCGCTTCAGCGCGACCGCCCGCACGCCGTTCACCGCAGCACCAGCCGCGTGCCGACCATCAGCAGATCGGGGTCACCGGTGCCGATGCGGTCCGCATTGAGCTGCCACAACCGATGGACCTCGCGCGCGATCTGCGCCGGGGCCGCGCCGGCGCCGAGGTGGTCGCTCGCGATCGACCAGAGCGACTCGCCGGTGTGGACGGTGTGGGCGCGGTCGCCGGGGTCGGCGCGGTCAATGCTGGCCGGCGTCGCTGTAGTGCGCGTCGGCGTCGGCGCCGGCGTCGGCGTCGGCGTCGGCGTCGTCGCGTCTGCGGCCCCCATCGCCGAGGCGGGTGCGAGGCGTGGCTTGGCTGCGTGGGTGATGCTCGGCGTGTGTGTCGCCGGCGGACGGCTTCCAGCTCGTACCCCGCCGGGCGTCGAAGGCGCCCGCGGTGCAGCGGACGCGTCGGCACTCGGCGTCGTGGCCTCGTCGGGTGTCGGCGCCGGCGGCGGATCGGATGGTCCAGCGGACACGTCGGTGCTCGACGATGCGGCCGGCGATGGGGCCCGGTCACTCGTCGCCGCGGGCGCCGGAGCGACCGGAACGGCAGGCAACTCTGGGGGAGGGGCCGGCTGTGCCGGCGCGGTGGCGGATTGGTCGCCACCGCTTTGCGTGCCCGCGCCGCCGCCGACGACCACCGTCACGCCGTCGGACGCTCCTCCGTGATCGGCGGCGGAGTCGTCGCCGGCAGTGTCGTCGTCGTCGATGTTGTTGTCGGCGCCGGTGTCGACGACGGTGCCCGTGGCGGCGGCGTTCCCTCCTGGAATGAAATCCGCGGTGAGCGCTCGGTCCCCGGAGGCCGTTCCTGCCGCCGTTGTGCTGCCCGCCTGAGTGATGTGGGGTTCGGCGCCGAGGGCCGCAGCCGGAGCGACCGTCGCGACGGCTACGACGCCCGCTGTCAGCGCCGCGCGGGTTCGCTGGGAAATGACGGCTTGCATCGGCAGCGTGCCGCTCAGCCGCTCACCGTGACAGATCGGGCACCCGGGGTGAAACGCCATACGTGCATGGCCTTCGGGATCGCGCAGGTGCTCGCTCAGCGCCGGCATCGCTGCTCCTCGTCGTGGTGGTGGGTCGGGGCCATCGGTCAGTTCAGGGGGTCCGTGACGCAGCGATAGGCCTTGGCTCCCACCGCAGTGTCGGGAGTGAGCGCGGCGAGGCCCGGCTTGCCCGTGATGTAGAGAGCGTCAACACGTCCGGGATTCGTGGTCGACGGGTACACGAGCGAGGTGAGTTCGCCGCCGGGCGCGAGGTCGAAGGCGGCCAGTCCTGCCATGAGCTCGTTGTAGGTCGGCAGCCGCCGGCCGGGTCCCTCGGGCGTGCCGACGCTCATACACGTGTCTACGGCGCTGCCGTAGGGAGCGGCGGATCGTGGCGTCCGTTCGAGGCACACGTCGGCGTTCGGCAGGGTGTCGATCGGGCATCGGATCTTGAACGCCGCCGCGGGCAGCCCCCCGAGCCGGGTGGCGTCGTCCGCGGTGCGGGCGCGCGTCACGCGGCCGAGCGTCGACTCCCTGATCTGCGTGCCGGTGAGCGTGTTCGTGCGCAGCTTCGTTCCGGGGATCGAGCGGTTCTTGATGTCGCGACCGTTGATCGTGATCGCCGCATAGGAGCTGCCGCCCAGCGCGATGAAGACGGCCAGCGTCGACATCACGTTGGCGTACGTCAGACGGCGGCGGACCGTGTCGAGCATGCGACCTCCCTCGGGCGTGACTTCGGTGGGGAGATCTTGACGGGCGTCGGGGGTGGGCATCAGCGGCCTCGCACGAACACCTGGATCGGGCGCGAGCCGCCGCGCTCGTAGGGATAGCCGGCCTCACGCGGCAGCTTCACGCGGAAACGGAACCGCTGAGCGATGCGCGTGCGCGCGAAGCCATACGTCAGGCGCCAGCGCCCGGCCTCGTCGGTGCGGCCGGTGCGGAACGTCTGCCAGCGCCCGCTCAGCTGTACCTGGAGTTCGACGAGCTTGCCGCCCACCGGGACCGGGAGCGTTCGCACGCGGCCGCTGAACCGCACGGACTGCCCGTTGAACAGCCGCGAGCGGTTGACGTTCAGCGTGCTCGTCGCGGGGACCCGCAGCCTCACTTCGGCCTGGGCCGGGAGCGTGATCGACGAGCCGCCATACGCGAACCGAAGCACGCGGCTCGTGCTGCCGGCGGCAGCGTACGTGTAGCGGCCCGCGGCGTCGGTCTGCAACACGCCGACGATCTGCTCGGCGGCTGCGTCCGAACGCGACAGCACCTGGACGTCGGCGCCCGCGATGCCCTGGCCGTCGCGATTCGTCAGCCGGCCGCTGACCCGGACCGTGCGGCCGAACGCGACGCCGGCCGTCGGCGTCAGCACGTTCACGCGGCGGCTGATCGTGCGTCGCTTGCCCCGCAGCCGGACCACGCGACGGACCGTGCGCCTGCCCTCGATGCCGGCCTGCATCGCCGTCGCGATCCGCAGTGGCAGCGTGACCGTCATCGGCTGACCGTCCAGCCGCTGCGTCGTCGACGCTTCGTTGCTCGCCTGGTCGCGCGCGGTCGCCCGCAGCACGTAGTCGCCGGCGGGCAGCGCGGCGTCGTCGATCCGCGCGGTCAGGCGGTTCGCGTCCTTGTGGGTGGCGAGCGTGTGCCAGGTGCCGGATCCGGCGCGGCTGATCTCGATCGAGCCGTCCGCGAGGCCCGAGACCGGGTCCGTGACCTGCACCGACACGGCGGTCGGGTCCGCGGCCGGTGACGGCTCGAACCCGAGCTGGGGCGGCTCGGGGTCATAGCGCAGCGTGACGGGCACCGATGCCTTGTCCGGGTTCTGGTTGCCCGCGGCGTCACGACGCCACATCGACGCCTTCCACTCGCCGGGGCCCGGGACCTGCACCGCAAGGCCCGTGATGTCTGCGCCGGTCTGCTCTCCCTGGCTGCAGTTGCCGCCCGCTGCCGCGCAGAGCTTGTAGGTCGCGGCGACGACCGGCGCGCGATCGTCCTCCGGCGGGTTGACCCACGACAGCGCGAAGTCGTTGCGGCTACGCCACGCGTCGCCGCCTGCCACGCTCGCCTCGACCGGCGGTGGCGCGGTGTTGTCGATCCGGACCGTGACAGGTGCCGAGGTCCCCAGATTGGAGGCGGCGTCCTGAGCCCGCACCACGAGTGACTGTGTGCCGTCCAGCAATCGACTGGTGTCGACAGTGATCCGCCCGGGTCCGTTGGTGCAGGGAGCGGGGGAGGCAAATGCGTCCCCATAGGCCTCGAGACACTGGTGCTGAGCTGTACCCAGCGACACGCTCCCCCAGAAGGCCGTCGCCGCGCGGATCCCTGTGGCGTCCTCGGCGTGATAGTTCAGCGGTTGCTGGCCGCCGACCCAAGCGCCGGTCGTGAGCGGCGTGTCTTGGATGATCGTGGCGGTGGGCGCTTCCACGTCGACCACCTCGACCTGGGCAGCCTCCGTCCTGACGTAGTTCTTGCCGCGGGCGGAACAGACCTTGCGCTCCCGCGGCGCCTTGCAGATCACGCGCTGGACGATCTTCGTTGCACCGGCGGACTTGGGCAGTGGGAGGGGCGCGAGCATACGCTGGAACACTCCGACGCTCAGCTGCTTGATTGTCGGAAGACCGCTCGTGAAACCTTTGATGTTGCATCGGTGGTTACCGGGCAGGCCCAGGAGCAATTCACTCCGACCGCCCGGATACTCGGCGTAGATTTCGATCGCCCAGCGACAGCTACTCCGGCGCATCTCGCCAGCCCAAATCAGAGGCGAGAATGTTGTCCCAGGGGCGGCCGTGATCTCGACCTTCGCCACCGCGTCCCGCGGGAAGGGCCCCTTGCGCGGGACCGTCGAGGTGATGAGGGCCCCTTTCCCGTAACGCTCGTCGGGGTTACAGACGCGAGCTACGTCCATGCCGGTCGACGTCCTTTCCTCGGAGAACGCGTCGGTGCTGAATGCTCCCGGGTCGGCCTGGCAACTCCGGAGCGTGAACCCACCCGCCATCGCCGGCGCCGCGGCCCCCACAAGCATCCAACCGAGCGCACCGCACATCGCGATCGCAGCCAGTGTCCTACGCATCATCGTCCTCCCCCTGGGCGTGATTCCTTCGTTCGGGTTGCCTTCACAACCCGTATAGGGGCGCGGCGCGGAGAACTCGCCCCCCTGCGATCAAGAGTGTTTGGGCATCCGGTGCTGCCGCGGCGCGCAGCACGAGGGGACGGCGACCCTGTGGTCGTCACGACTCGCGTCTTTGCACCCACCCCCGGCACGAAGTCGCAAACATACGTAACCCAGGCCGAGCGCGTGAACTTTTTTCCCACCCGTCGGCGACGCCCGCTCGGTTCACCTACATGTGCAGGAGCTTCACCGCAACACAAGCCGCCCGTGGTCCGACCACCCGCACAGCTTCAGCACCCGCACGAGCGCTGGCGCGGCGTCGGGCAGCAGCAGCCGGCGCCCGTTCCCGAGCGCCTCGGCCGCCCGCACCAGCGCGCGGCAGCCCGAGATGTCGGCGAAGCCGAGGCCTGAGGTCCGCAGCACGAGGTCGTCGCCGGTCTCGACCTCCGCCAGGCGCGCCGCCAGAAACGAGGAGGAGTCGATGTCCAGGGCGCCCGACAGCGCGATGACGCCGTCGTCGTGCTCGGAGACGGTCAGCCGCCGCCGCGCGGTCGTCGTGAGGCTCGCGCTCGTGCAGACCTGGAACTCGTGCGCAGCGACGAGGCGCGCGAGCACGGCGGGCGGGAAGTGGCGCCGGTCGTACTGGCAGACGGCGGCGATGTCCGCTGCCTCGAACACCCGGTTGACGTCGCGCTCGTAGCGCAGGACGGCGTCGATCTCGTCCGGGCGCGTCATCGCCCAGGTCATCTCAGTCGTCGCGCACAGCGCGCTGTATCCGCCGCGCAGCGCGGCGCGCCGATCGGCCTGTAGCGACGCGATGATCGCCTCGGGGTCGATCGTGCAGCGGTCGTGCTGCACCGGCCGCAGCTCGATCTGGCCGAGCGCGATGCCGGCCTCGACGTCGATGCCCGCCAGCTCGAGATAGCGGCGGATCGTCGCCTCGTCGCTGGAGTGCAGGAAGTACAGGAAGCGCTCGCCGCGGCGCAGCGCCTGGCGCGCGTAGCGCCCGACGATCGCCTGATGCTCCTCGTCGGAGCCGAAGCTCGCGCAGACATGGTCGCCTGGCACGATCCCTGCGACAGCGTGCTGCGCGAGCGACGCGGCGACGCGCGATCGACGGAACCTGCTGCCACGCCTGCCCGCGTTATGCACGTTGTCCGGCCCTCAGTACGTCGTCAAGACCCCGGAATCGAGTGTATCTGTGGACGAGCGCGAGACAAGCCGGGAAAACGTCGGGGTTCAGCTACACGAGGCGTGCCCCGCGAGCGCCCGTGCAACCTGCCTCAGCGGTGCTCGATCGGGATCGTGAACGGCTTGACGTCCTTGGCCCGGACGAGCGCCGAGCCTGTCCCCTTCTCGTACCGGACGAGTTCCGCGCGAACCTGTTCGCGGCGGCCCTCCAACACGGCGATCTCGGCCTGCAGCTCGTCGCGGCGTCGCTCCAGCGCGGCCACCCGCTTGCGCGTGCGCTCGAGCTGCGCCTCGAGCTCGAGCACCTTCTCGACGCCCGCCAGGTTGAGCCCGAGCTCGGCCGTCATCTGCTGGATGCGGCGCAGGCGCTCGACGTCCTCGTGCGAGTACAGGCGCGTGCCCTTCGGCGAGCGCTTGGGCTCGATCAGGCCGCGCTGCTCGTACATCCGCAGCGTCTGCGGGTGCATGTCGGCGAGCTCGGCGGCGACGGAGATCATGAACACGCCACGGTCGGACGAGACCTCGATCCGCGTCGTCGTCGTGCGGCGCCGGGGAGCGTTCATCGCGCGAAGAGCCTGGCTCGCGGGTTGCCGTTGAAGACCTTCGCGAGATCGTCCACAGCTGCCTCCTGTTCGGCCGTCAGCTTGTCGGGCAGGTCCAGCGTGAAGCGGTAGTGGATGTCGCCGCGACCGGTCTTGCCGAGCCGCTTGGGACCCTCACCGCGCAAGCGTTGCACGCTGCCAGGACGCGTGCCGGCCGGCACGCGCAGCGTCTTGCGCCCGTCGAGCGTCGGCACCTCGATCTCACCGCCGCGCAGCGCCTCGGGCAGCGTCAGCGGGACCTCGACCTCGACGTTGTCGCCCTTGCGCGCGAAGACCGGCGAGTCGTTGACGTGCGTGACGACGTAGAGGTCGCCGTCGGGTCCGCCGTTGCGGCCCGGCTCGCCCTTGCCGGCGAGGCGGATCCTGCTGCCCTCGCGCACGCCCGCGGGAACGTTGACGCGGTAGCGCTTGACCGTCCGCTTGCGGCCCTCGCCGTTGCAGGTCGGGCAGGGGCTCTCGATGATCGTCCCGGCGCCGCCGCAGCGCGAGCAGGGCTGGGAGATCGAGAACAGGCCCTGGCCCTCGGACTCGATGCCGCGCCCGTTGCAGCGCGGGCAGACGATCGGCGACGTGCCGGGCTTGGCGCCCGTGCCGGCGCAGGTCGCGCAGCGCTCGTAGGTCGGGACGGAGATCGGGACCTGCGCGCCGGCGATCGCCTGCTCGAAGTCGATCGTGACCTCGGCCTCGAGGTCGCGGCCGCGCTCGGCGCGCGTGCGCGGCGAACCGCCCACGCCGCCTCCGGTGCGGCCTCGGGCCTGGCCGAACAGGTCGGACAGGATGTCGCCGAAGCCACCCGTGTCGAAGCCCGGCTGGCCGCTGCCGCCGCGACCGGCCTGCGAGAACGGGTTGGCGAGCGCGCGGTCGTAGTCCTTGCGCTTGTCGGCGTCGCCGAGGATGTCGTGCGCCGTCGAGATCTGCTTGAAGCGCTCCTCGGCCTTGGCGTCACCGGGGTTCTTGTCGGGGTGGTACTTGCGCGCGAGCTTGCGGTAGGCCTTCTTGATCTCGTCCTGCGAGGCCTTGCGCTCGACGCCGAGCACCTTGTAGTGATCCTGTGCGGCCATCGTCCTCGAGCCCCTAACCGGCGACGATCACCCGCGCGGGACGCAGGACCAGCTCGCCGAGCCGGTAGCCGGACTGCAGGACCTCGACGATCGAGCCGGTCTCCGCGCCCTCGACCGGAGCCTGCGCGACGGCCTCGTGATGGACGGGATCGAAGCGCTCGCCCTTGAGCGCGTAGGCCTCGATTCCCGTGCGCGCGAGCGCCGACGCCAGCTCGGACTGCACGAGCCGGATGCCCTTCGTGAGGTGGTGCTCCTGCTCGTCGTCGGACGCCTCGACGGCGGCGATCGCACGGTCGAGGTTGTCGAGCGCCGGCAGCAGCTCCCGCGCGAGGCGGCTCATGCCGCGCGCCTCCGCGGCGCGCAGGTCGCGCGTCATCCGCTTGCGGAAGTTCTCGAAGTCCGCCTGCGTGCGCTGGGCCAGGGCGAGGTACTCGTCGGTCTTCGCGGCGCGCTCGGCGAGCGCCGCCGGGTCGAGCTGCTCCGCGGATGCGGGTGGCTGCGCCTCGACGCTCGGGTCCGCAGCGACCGCGGCGGGCGGCGGCTCCCCGACGGCAGCCGTGGGCGGCGCCGGGGTCTCCGGCGCCGCCTGCTGCTCGAGGTCGTGCTCCTGCTCGTGCTGAGGCACGGTGTCTAGCGGCCTTCCTCGACGACCTCGGCGTCGACGACGTCCTCGTCGTCGGCGGCCGAGCCCTCGGCTCCGTCGCCGTTGCCGGACGGCGGCTCGTCGGCCTGCTGTGCGCGGGCCTGCTCGTACATCGCCTCGGAGACCTTGTGGAACGCCGTCTGCAGCGCGTCGGTCTTGGCCTTCAGCTCGTCGGCGTCCTCGGACTCCAGCGAGTCGCGCAGGTCCTTGATCAGGCCCTCGATCTCGGTCTTGGAGGACTCGTCGATGTTCTCCTCGAGGTCCTTGAGCTGGCGCTCGGCCTGGTAGGCCGCGTTCTCGGCGCCGTTGCGCGCCTCCGCGAGCTCGCGCAGGCGGCGGTCCTCGTCGGCGTGCGACTCGGCGTCGGAGACCATGTTCTTGATCTCCTCGTCGGTCAGGCCCGAGCCGGACTTGATCTCGATCTTCTGCTCCTTGCCGGTGCCGAGATCCTTGGCCTGCACGTTGAGGATGCCGTTGGCGTCGATGTCGAAGGCGACCTCGATCTGCGGGATGCCGCGCGGTGCCGGCGGGATGCCGGTGAGCTGGAACTTGCCCAGCGACTTGTTGTACTGCGCCATCTCGCGCTCGCCCTGCAGCACGTGGATCTCGACCGAGGGCTGGTTGTCCTCGGCGGTCGAGAAGACCTCGCCCTTGCGGGTCGGGATCGTCGTGTTGCGCTCGATGAGCTTCGTCATGACGCCGCCCTTGGTCTCGATGCCGAGCGTCAGCGGGGTGACGTCGAGCAGCAGGACGTCCTTGACGTCGCCGGCCAGCACGCCGGCCTGGATCGCCGCGCCGATCGCCACGACCTCGTCGGGGTTGACGCCGCGGTGGGGCTCCTTGCCCGTGAGCTCCTTGACCTTCTCCTGGACGGCCGGCATGCGCGTCATGCCGCCGACCATCACGACGTGGTCGATCTTCGCGGCGCCCTTGTCCTTGGCGTCGTCGAGCGCCTGGCGCACCGGCGCGACGACGCGCCCGAGCAGGTCGGCGGTCAGCTCGTTGAGCTTCGCGCGGGTGAGGCGCACGTCGAGGTGCTTGGGACCGGACTGGTCGGCCGTGATGAACGGCAGGTTGATCTGCGACTCCTGCGCGGTCGACAGCTCGATCTTCGCCTTCTCGGCAGCCTCGTAGAGGCGCTGGAGGGCCATCGGATCGTTCTTGAGGTCGATCGCCTGGTCCTTCTTGAACTCGGTCGCGAGGTAGTCGACGAGCGCCTTGTCGAAGTTGTCGCCGCCGAGGTGGTTGTCACCCGCGGTCGACTTGACCTCGAAGACGCCGTCGCCGATCTCCAGGACGGACACGTCGAACGTGCCGCCGCCGAGGTCGAAGACGAGGATCGTCTGGTCGGTCTCCTTGTCCAGGCCGTAGGCCAGCGACGCGGCGGTCGGCTCGTTGATGATCCGCTTGACGTCGAGGCCGGCGACCTTGCCGGCGTCCTTCGTCGCCTGGCGCTGGTCGTCGTTGAAGTACGCCGGCACGGTGATGACGGCGCCGTCGACGGTCTCGCCGAGGTAGGCCTCCGCGTCGGCCTTGAGCTTCTGCAGGATCATCGCGCTGATCTCGGGCGGGCTGTGCTGCTTGCCGCCCGCCTCGATGCGCGCGTCGCCCTTCGGGCCGGCGACGACCTTGTAGGGGACGATCGACTCCTCCTCGCGCACCTCGGCCTCCTTGCGGCCCATGAAGCGCTTGATCGAGGAGATCGTGTTCTGCGGGTTCGTGACGGCCTGGCGCTTGGCGACGGTGCCGACGAGGCGCTCACCGGACTGCGCGAAGGCGACGACGGAGGGCGTCGTGCGACCACCCTCGGAGTTCTCGATGACGGTGGGCTCGCCACCCTCGAGCACGGCCATGCAGGAGTTGGTGGTGCCCAGGTCGATGCCGATTGTCTTGCCCATGGTGGGAGGGGTCTCCTTCTTTGAAGCCTAAGAAATCTGCGTGTGAGTGTAGTAGATGTTGAGCACGACGCCGGCGACCCCCGCCGATCACTCGAGTGGCGCATCTCTTTGTCTCAGGCAAAGAAAGGCACCACTCGACGCCGCGGGCGTGGCCGGGCGGCACCTGCGTGAACCGTCAGGCGCCGCAGCAGCGCTTGTGCTTGCGGCCGCTGCCGCACGGACACGGGCCGTTGCGCTCGATCTTCGCGGCGATCCGCGACCCGCCGTACGCCGCATCGCTCCAGCGCTCGGATTCCTGCATCGCGTCGTCGGCTTCGTCCTCGCGACCGGGCTGCTCGCCGAGCAGCGCGCCGAGGCGCAGCCAGACGGTCGCGACGTCGTCGGCGTCGCCACGGCTGCGCGCGAGCACGAGCGCGGTCCGCAGCGCAGCCTCGGCCTGTGTCGGGTCGCCGAGCTCTGCATGGACGGCGGCGGCGCGGATGTGCGTCCAGGCGCTGCCCGGGAAGGAGACGACGTTGTCGTCCACGCGCCGCAGCGCCTCCGCGCCCCGGCCCGCCTGCGCGAGGATCTGGGCGACGTCGCCCGCGAACAGGTCCGCGTTGGCGGGGTCGAGTGCGGCGAAGGCGTCGCCGACCGCGATCGCCTCGTCGACGAGCCCGCCCGACGCGAGCGCCGTCGGCAGGTCGACCATCCAGTCCAGCGACAGGTGCTCGTAGGCCACGAGCTCCGCGACCTGCTCGGGCGCGCCGCTCAACCGCGCGGCCAGCGTCGATGCGAGCTCGGCGTCGGCCGCCAGCTCGGTGCTCGGCAGCTGCTCGCTCGGGTCGCGGCGCGCGATCTCGTCGAGGCGGCGCAGCAGCGCCAGCGTGAGCCCGAACGTCGGCTCGGTCAGGCGCTGGGAGCTGCGGGTGATCGCGTCCATGCCGTCGCTGTTGCTGTCCCACGCGCGCTGCAGCCGCTCCTCGATGATCGCCTGCGAGCGCTCGGCGTGTGGCGCGCACATCGCGGGTCGCGCCTCGTCGAGGTCGGCGGGAAAGCCGAGCCGCTGCCCCGCACAGGCCGGACAGCCGGCGAGCGGCTGTGCCACGAGCGCCAGCCGCACGGCCGAGCGGTCGAGGTCGACCGGCCCGAACTGCGCCTGGACGGCATCCTGGATCGCGCCGAGGCCGATCGGCGCCCACCCCGGCGACACGAGCTCGAGTGCCGGCGGTATGAGGCCGGACAGCCTGTCGAGCTCGGACAGCAGACCCGGCGCCTTCGCCTCGAAGGCGAGCTGGGGGTAGACGCCGGCGACGAGCGCCTGCTCGTAGGCGGCGCCGACGCTGAGCACCGAAGCGGCGAAGCTGCCCACGACGACGGCGAGGTGCTCGCCGGCGGCCGTCGCCGCGAGGATCTCCTCGATCGGCAGGTAGAGCACGACCTCGCAGTCGTCGCCATCGCCGGTCGCGGTCGCGCGGTCGCGTGCCGGCTCGTGCCAGCCCAGCGGATCCCAGGTCAGCAGGAAGACCCGCAGCCGCGCTGCGATCCGCGCCTGGGCGTCGTCGAGCTCCGACCATTGCAGGCGCAGCTCCAGCAGCGCCCGCTCGTCGTCGGGAGCGCCGGCGAGCGCGTCGCGCAGCTCAGGCGGAACGTCGGTGGCCATCTCGCCAGGATGCCACGACGGCGCGCACCCGCAGCGCCTGCGGCGGCGACTGGGGCTATGCGGACCTGCTGTGACCGACCCTGCTGATGCTCAGCTCACCGGCGGGGGCGGCAGGACCTCTGCGACCGCGATGGTCAGCGGCAGGCGAGCGGCGGTGATGACGCCGGTGTCGGCCACGACCTCGATCGTCGTGTAGCGGTCGTCGACGGGGTCGCGGTGTACGACGAGCCGGCGGCGCGTGATGTCGAGGACCCAGTAGTCGGGGATGCCCGCCGCCGCGTAGATCGCGGCCTTGCGTCCGAGGTCGACCGCGCGCGAGGTCACGCTGATTTCGATGACGAGCAGCGCCTGTGCGGGGTAGGCATCCCAGCCGCCGGCCGGAGCGACGGCGAGGTCCGGCTCGGGCAGGCTGATCGGGCTGGCGACGTCGAGCGGGCACTGCGGGTTGAGCACCAGCCCCGCGGCGGCAGCGATGGGGACCACGAGCATGTTCAGCCGGGTGACCGCATGAAGGTGCGCCGGGCTCTGCGGGCTCAGCTCGACGAGTACCCCGTCGAGCAGCTCGACGCGGTCGTCCTCGGCGAGGATGCCGGCGCGGACCATCGCCTGGACGTCGTCGATGGTGAGCGGACGCACCGGGAGCGACGCGTCGACGTGCACGGCCATGGCGCCGATGATACTCCCGGGCACTGCGGCCGGCCAGCGCACGTGTTGCTCACTCACGTGCCTTCCTCGTCGACCGCGTCGCCGTCCATGCAGGCAGCCTGCTGCGCCGAGTGCAACAGAACAAGACGCCTTCATGACGTTTCTCAGGCGTACCGCACGCGTCACTGCGCAAGCTCGGCCGCGAGCTGCACTTCCACCGCGCCGAGTGCTCTGCGAACGCGCACGTCGAAGGAGGCGAGGGTCGCTCCGTGTGCCTTCGCGGTCGCGATCGCGAAGCCGTCGGCGAGGCTGACATTCAGATGGCGGTGACGCGCGGCGTTGCGGGCGATCGTCTCCGTCGGAGCGACAAGCCGGATGCCGAGTGCCGACAGCGCTGCGAGCGCCGCCCGCATCGTGGTCTCGTCCTGCGCCGGCCTGACGAGCGTCTCGGCGTAGTTCACCAGCGACAGGAGTAGTTGCGTGTCGGCGGCGATCATCGCGGTGATCGCCGCTGCGGCAGCACCGTGGTGGGCATCGCCGCGATCCAGCGCCGCGATGACGACGTCGGTGTCCAGGACGCAGGCGCTCACGCGCGCTCTTCGGAGCGCAGCCGGTCGAGGTACCCGGGCTCGTAGAGGCCGTCGAAGACTCCGAGCGCCTGGGCGGGGTCAGGCGGGGTGCGACGCACGACGATGCGGTCTGCGCCGTCGGCCTCGATCGTCACATCGTCGCCTGCCCGCAGCCCGGCGCGCTCGAGCGTCTCCACGGGAAGCGTGATCTGATGCTTGCTGGAGATTCTCGGCATGCCTTTACCGTAGCGCAAAGGAGCGTGGCATCGATCTCGACCCGAGACCAGCACCGCCTAGCACGCTCCCCTGGACGCGGGCTCAGCTCGACTCGTCGGCGAGCCAGTTCTCGATGCGCAGATCGGGGATGCGGGCGAAGTGCCGGACGTTGCCGGTGACGAGCGTGGCGTCGCGTGCGAGCGTGATTGCGGCGATGCGCAGGTCCGGTTCGGCGACTCGCTGTCCCGTGCGCTCCAGTTCGGCGCGCAGCTCTCCGTAGCGCCGCGCAGCGTTCTCGTCGAACGCCAGGATTGGTCCCGCGGACGCGATCAGCTGCTGCACGCGTTCTGCGAGTTGCGGGCCGCCGCGTCTCTGCACGCCGTAGACGAGCTCGCCGAGCGTGATCGCCGTCGTGCACTGCTCGGTCGGCGGGGTGCGTGCGAGTCGGCGGATGAGGTGCAGGGGCGGGTCGCGGCGAACGGTTGCGCTCAGCACGTCGGTGTCGAAGCAGTACATGGCTCAGCCCAGATTGGGGCCCGGACGATCCGTCGCATCCGTACGCGCCTTGGCTATGTCGCGCAGAATCTCGTCGAGTTCGGGGAGTTCGGCGAGCGCGCCGGCCAGTGAGGCGAAGCCGACAGGCGCCGGGCGCGCACCAGAGGCTGCCTCCTCGTGTGCCGGCACAAGCACGACGGCCGGCCGGCCACGGCGTTCGACGACGATCCGCTCGCCGTCGGCGACGCGGTCCAGCAACTCTGAGAAGCGGCGCTTCGCCTCGGCTACACCGATGCCTGTCATCACGGGGCCATTGCTATCAGCAGGTCATTACAGCACCAAGATGACATGTGCGCTGGATACGGAAGGCGATCAGCGCCGGCGCAGCCCGGCCACGCGCTGCACGCGGCTCGCGCCACGGGCGTGCCCGCTGGAGCGCGGCGGGACGACGAGCACGCGGTACACCGACGCAGACCGGCGTGCGCGGAGCGTCATGCGATAGCTCGAGCGCGCCGTGCCGGCGGGGCGCACCGTGACACGGCGCAGCGTGACGAAGCGGCCGCGCACGCGGCGCTGCAGCGACGCACGGGCGCCGCGGACGGCAGGGCGGATCAGGCCCGAGAAGCGCAGGCGCCGTGCTGGGCGGCGCTTGATCGTCAGGCCGACGCCGGGGGTCGTGCGGACCGTCCGCGCGACGCTCGTGACGGGCGGGCTCGTGCGCGCGACGACGCGCAGGCGCGCGCTGATCAGCAGCGGCGAGACCGTGAAGCTGTAGGAGCCGTCGCGCGCCGAGCGCCGCGTCGATCCGACCTGCTGGAAGGGGCCGGTGAAGGGAAACAGCTGGCGCTCGAGCGCGAGCGTGACGCGGCCCGCGCCGCCGCTCGTCGCGCGCCCCGTGACCGCGACGCCGGCGCCGTGGACGACGCGGTTGGACGCGAGCGCCATCGTCAGCAGCGCGGCCGCGCGCGGGGTGGTGAACGTGCGCCTGGCGCCGCGCGCCGTGCCGCCCGCGTTCGTCGCGACGACGCGGTAGCTGTAGCGCGTGTTCGGCGCCAGCGACAGCGCGGCGGAGACGGGCAGCGCGGTCGTGGCGTTGCCCGCGTCCTGGTAGGCGAGGCGGCGGTTGAGGCCCGTGCCGGTGCCGTACTCGAAGCGGTAGCGGGTGGCGGTCCCGCGCGGGTTGACGGTGCCCGTCACCGTGACGGCGGTGGCGGTCAGGCCCTGGACCGCGCCGGTCGACGCCGCCGGTGCCTGCGCCGTCGCGGGGCGGGCGGTGCGCAGCGTGCGGTCGGCGCTGCGGCCGATGCCGGCGGCGTTCGTCGCGACGAGGCGGTAGTGGTAGGTCGTGTCGGAGGTCAGGCCGGTCAGCGGGACGCTGACCGTCACCGGGTCGGCGCCGTCGCCGGCGTCGCGGATGGTGGTCTGCAGTCCGTAGGAGGTCGTCGTGCCGTACTCGACGCGGTAGGTCGTCGGGGCGCCGTTGGGGTCGACGGTGCCGGGGATCGTGGCGGTGGTGAGCGTCAGGTCGGTGGCGGCCGCGGCGGTGGCGGCGGGGGGCGCTGGGTTCGTGACCTGGGCGGCGGTGGGCGTCGCGTGGAGGAGGAGCGCGGCGACGAGGGCGAGCGCGGAGATGAGACCGTGGCGCATGTTGCTGTGCGGACGTTAGTCACGGCACAGCGTCGGGCGGCCGCCGTCTCACGTAATCCTCATCGGTGTGGGAGCTGCGCCCCCATGGTGCGCAGCGAGCGACGCTGATCGATCGTCAGGCCACCGCGTATGAACGCCCAGAAGCCAGGCTTGGGGACGGCGTCATGTGTGAGAAGCCCGCCGTTGACCACGCGCTGCTCGCCGTTGGGCGGCTCGTCGCGCAGGTGGATCCAGCCCAGGGTGTCGACGCCCACGGTGTGCGCGATGCGAAATGCCTTCGTGATCCAGCGCGCCTGCACTTTCGGGGAGACGAACAGGTTGAACTCACGGTCGGGCGCCGTCGGCATCGTGAACTCCGAGAGGAAGAGTCTGACGCGCTTGTTCAGTGGGCGGCCGAGCCGGCGCTGGACAAGACGCGAGAACCAGTCGAGGTCGGAGAGGTCGACCGAGTCGGACTCCGGGTTGCGCAGGTTGGGATCGCGAAACGAGAACGGGTTGTGCCCGTAGAGGTCCATCCGCGCCGGCCGCCCGCTGTCGAGGCGCAGGTTGCGGACCCAGTCGGCGGGCCGGATCTCGCCGGTCGTGTACGTGTTGCCGCCGATGACGAGGTTCGAGCGCCGCTCGGCCTTGAGTTGTCCGTACGCGGCGTCGAGCAGGCGCGCGTAGCGCCGCGGCGCGCGCGCCTGGGCACGGGTGATCGGCCGGCCCAGCGGCTGGGGCACGAGCGGCTTGAAGTTCTTCGAGCGCGACGGCTCGCCCCAGATCATCCAGCGCCGGACCTGCGGGTAACGGCGCGCGGCGGCGCGTGCGAAGGCGGCGAAGTCGGTCGAGCGATCGGGTGCGTACTCGGGCGACCGCCCGCCGTTGGCCCACGGCGGCGCGCCGATGAGCATGAGCAGCACGTCGATGCCGTGACCGCGTGCCTCGGCGATGACGCCGTCGAGGTCGGCGGGCCAGACGTACGCGGGGTCGGCCGGGTTGCGTGGGTCGGCGGGACGCGTGGGCGCGACAGCCGCCCACTCCAGCGATGTCTGGTAGATCGTCACGCCGAGCTGCCGGTAGAGCGGGAACTGCGAGACGCCGTCGATCTGGGCCGGTCCCCAGAAGCCCTTCTCGATCGTATGCGCGGAGGCCGGGGAGCATGCGGCCGTCATGAGGAACGCACACGCGAGGAGGGCGATCAGCCGCGTGCGGTCGCGAACGGTGGGCGTCACTAGAACGGATGCCGCGGCGATCACCATAGATCGCGCCGATGAGGGTGGCGTCACACACACTGATGTCTGCGCGCGCACGATCAGCCCCCCTCGAGAGCGCGACGAGGATCGGCGACGAGTCGCTGCAAAGCCGGATCACGCGGGTTGCGGCGCAGGGCGGCGGCGTAGTGGCTGCGGGCAGTAGCCAGGTTCCCGGCGCGTACCTCGAGATCTCCAAGCAGCGCCCACGTCACGAAGTCTCCGCGGTCGTGGCGCAGCGCCTCGAGCAGCGCGTTGCGTGCGCCGTCGGCGTCATTGGAGCGCGCCAGCGCTGCGGCGCGTGTGTAGTGGGCCGGAACGAAGTCGGGGGCGAGTCGCAGGGCTCGGTCGGCTTGCCTGAGCGCGGCTTCCGGCTCCGCAACAAGCGATGTGGCAGCCTGACGAGCGTAGTGCTCGGACAGCATCTGGCGACTCAGGCTCAGCCCGCCCAGCGCGAGGATCGCCGCGGCGACGAGCGCCAGGCCAACCGCTCGCGTGCGGTGGGCTCGCGGAGGGTCCACTTGCGCAGTCTCGGCCGGAGGTGCCGGGCGCAGCAGCACCGCGGCAGATACGAGCGCTGCAGCCGTGATCCCGGGCAACAAATGCATCCAGTCGACGCTGGTTTGCACGAGCCAGGAGCAGAAGCTGCCGGTCGCGGCAACGTACAGATATCGTTCCGCGCCGGCGACGGCCAGCCGTCGACGTCGCCATACCGCAGCAAAGATTGCAACCATGAACGCCGCTAGGAAGCCGCCGCCGACGAGGCCCAGCTCGCCGAGCGCCTGCAGCGGCAGGCTGTGCGGCTGGCGGATGTCCTCAGTCGTAGTGCGTTCGAGAAAGTAGCGCCGATCATAGTTGCCTGCGCCTACTCCCACGATCGGATCGTCCTGCCAGTCGCGCACCGCGATGCGCCAGTAGTCGTAGCGGTTGCCGCCACCGGAGATCAGCCGCGAGCTGGTGGCCTCGCCACCGTCGTCGGGCGACAGCTGCACGAATGCGGCGTACTGGCGCTCGATCGTGCTCTGCAGCCTGCCCGACATGGCGATGCCGCCGATCGCAGCCACGGCAACGACTCCCGCCAGCGCTGCGATCGACGCAGACCGCAGCTTGGCACCGTTGTGAGGTCGCGACTCGGCCACACGTGCCACGAACAACGTCGCCAAGCCCCAGCAGATCCCCAGCAGGAGCGCGACGAGCAGTGCACGCTGCATCGCGCCCTGAAGCAGGCCCGTATCAACGGTTCCGTCCACGCCGCTGCGATAGACGCTCGTCACCGGCCCGGCGACGAGTGCCGCTGACACGCCCAGCGCCAGCAGCGCGTAGGCCCGCCGTACACGGCCTGGTAGGAGAGTCAGGACCGCGATCGTGGTCACGGTTGCCGAGAGCGCAACACCGCGTGATTGAGACAGCAGCATCAAGGGGACGGTGAGTCCCGCGACAGCCAGTCCCACGCCGGCCAGCAGCGGGCGCGTCCGGTGCTCGGCGAGCGCGAGCGCCGGCCACAGAGCGAGCAGGTGGAACATCCCAAGGCCGTTGATGTAGCCGAGCGGCTCGTGAAGTCTGCCGTCGATGAATCGCGAAGCGCCGTCCCCCAGGGCGAGTTGCACGACTTCGACGAGCACGAACGTGGAGGTCGCGACGCTCAGAGTCGCGATAAGCCAAACCGCGGCGCGCTTGGACCGTACGAGCACGAGCAGCAGGGCAAGCGTCACTGCGTAGACCAGTATCCGGTTGCCGTCGACGAGGGCCTGGCGAACCGATTCGGCCCAGCTCGCCGATGCAAGCGACCACATTCCAAGCGCAGTGAGACCGGTGAGTGCGATCACTGCCGACCGCGCCAGCCGTGGTGGACGCGCGATCAGCGTGGCGACGAGCGCGACCATCAGGACGAGCCCCGCAGGGGCCCAAAGCGACGAGTCGTAGTAGCCGCTCGCGAGCGGCGCGAGCGCGATCACGAGTCCGAGTGGAACGAGCAACGCTGCCTCCCACGGGACGCTCGAGAGCCGCTCGGTGGGCGACCATGACCCGGGCACGAGGGGAACGGACGCCGGCGGCGGCCGCCCCGGAACCTGTCCTCGCTCCGGCGCCGCCGAGCGGTCTGCGCTTGGAGAATCCAGCAGCGCGATCAGAACGCCCGCTGTGACGAGGTACCCGACGACGATTACGAACAACACGATCGAACCGCCGCGGTAGGAGACGAGCGCGAGCGTGGCGAGGATGGCTTGCCCGCCGCCGAGCGCCAGTGCAACCGCGCGGGCCGTGCGCAGCCGGTCATGCGTGCGGTGCGTGAGATGGTCGTGACCGCCGGTCATCACCGAGATTCCGCGGCGGCGGCGCGAGATCATGACGAGACCTGTGTCGATTACGGGCACGCCGACGAGCAGCAGCCCCATCGCCAGTGCCTGCCACTCTGGAGCAGCGTCGCCGGCACCGATCATGATGAGCGCGGCGAGCGCGAACCCGATCGGCATGCTGCCGCCATCTCCGAGGAATATTCGCGAGGGTGAGGACAGGTTGTGCGGCAGGAAGCCGAGGCATGCGCCGGCGAGCGCGGCGCTCGCCACCGCGAGCCAGGCCTGGCCGTCCAGCGCTCCGAGCAACGCGAGCGTGGTGGCGATCACGAAGCCCATGGTGGTCGCCTGCCCATCCATGTTGTCGAAGAGGTTCAGAGCGTTGACGATCGCCACGATCCAGATGCAGGTGACGAACAGGTCGAGCGCGCTTCCGGCGCCTAGATGCCAACCGAGGTCAAGCCTCCAGAGCATGCCTGCCAGCGCCAACTCGACCACGACCCGCAGGATCGGCGCCACGCTGCGACGGTCGTCGATGGTCCCGATCGCCCAGAGCAGCAGCGCGCCGCCGGCGACGGGCAGCGTCCGCTCGGACTCTGCCGTCAGCGCCAGTGCCAGCAGGAAGCCGACCATGACGGCAGCCCCGCCGAGATATGGCGTCGGCGTCGCGTGACCCTTGTGGCCCAGCGGCCGGTCATAGAGGTCAAAGCGCGTAGCAAGCCGGATCGCCACGGGCGTCACCAGATAGACGACGGAGGTGGCGAGCACGAGGCTCGTGAAAAGGCGCAACTCGATCGGCAACGCGGTCACCGCGGAGGGAGGCGAACGTTAGCCGACAATGCAACCGCTCAGCAGCGCACGGAACTCCGCGGGCGCTGGCAACCTCTCGATGACGATGGTTGGTGAGCACTGCCGTAGCTCGTCGAGCGAGTGCGAGCCGGTAGCGACGGCGATGGTGTGGGCGCCGATTGCTTGGCCGCAGCGTATGTCGTACGGCGTATCGCCGATCACGAAGGTCCTGTCCAACCGCGCGCCCGGGGCGCGCTCCTGCGCGAGCTCCCAGGCACGTCGCGCGATATCCGCACGCGGTCCGAGGTCCACACAGAAGGCCCCGCCGTCCAAGTGGTTGTGCAGTCCGTAATGGCGCAGCTTGGCCTGAGCCCCCGCAGGAGTGTTACCGGTGAGAAGCAGGCTGAGCATGCGATCCTCCCCGCGGAGGTCTTCGAGGATCTCCAGCACCCCGGGCATGACATGCCCCTCGCGTCGCCGCAGGACGTTCGGCAACTCGCGTTCATAGATGTCTAGAAAAGCACGCACCGTTGCTGCGTTGGAGCCACCACCGAGTGACTCGATGACGACGCTCGCGATCTCAGCGTCGGTGAGTCCGGCGGTCGGGAGCTTTCCGAGATCGGGCGCGTGGCCACATACCGCGCGTGCGGCGTCCTCGAGTGCGAAGATCCCGGCGCGGCCCGTCGTCAGCAGTGTGCCGTCGATGTCCCACAGGAGCACCGTCGGCGGCACGGTGCCGGCGATCATGCGGTGAAGCCGCCGTCGACGCGCAGCTCTTGGCCTGTGACGTAGCGCGAGGCGTCGGAGGCCAGAAAGAGCAGCGGGCCGACGAGGTCGTCGAGCTCGGCAAGACGCCCAAGCGGGACGCGCGCGGAGAACTTGCGCAGAAACTCCGGATCCTGGTCACCGAGGACTCCGCCCGGCGACAGCGCGTTGACGCGTACGCCGCATGGGCCCCAGGCCCGTGCGAGGTAGCGCGTGAGGTTCACGAGCGCCGCCTTGGACGCGCCGTACGCCGGGGGCTTGAGAAACGGAGGTTCGAAGTGCTCGTAGAACGTCGGATCTGGGGCGACGGAGGCGTACAAAGATCCAATATTGACGATCGAGCCGCGTCGCTCGCGGACCATCGCCGAGCCGACGACCTGCGTGACTGCGAACGCGCCGGTCAGATTGACGTCGAGCACACGCCGGAAGTCGTCGATCTGAACATCGGCGATCTCGGCGCCGGCACCGGCCTGCGGCGGAGCATCGATCCCGGCGTTGTTGACGAGGATCTGCGGCACGCCGAACTCGCCGAGCAGGCGATCACATGCCCGCGCCACACCATCGCGGTCGGTGATATCCACCGCCTCGACGGCCGACACGTCGCCGCACAGTGAGCGATCGGCGATGAGGTCCAAGCCGACGACGGTCGCGCCCGCGCCCGCGAGCGCGGCTGCCCACAGCGGTCCGAGGTTTCCTTGCACCCCGGTGATGAGGGCGACCCGCCCCTCCAGCGATGTGCCGGCCTCGCTCATCGCTGGGTCGAGACCTGCGAGTGATGCGAGATCTCCGGCAGCGCGGCGTCTCCGCGCGCGAGCAAGGACTCCGCGAGCTCCCAGTCGTGGGGATGGTCGATCGAGAAGCCCTCAAATCCCTGGCTCACGAGCGCGAGGATGGTGGAGCCTGCGATGTCACGTCCGTCCCGAGTCACGCGCGTCCAAGCGAACTCAAGGCTCGAGTCTTGGACGTAGATCTCCGGAAGTGCGTGGTACTGGCGCGAGTGCAGTGGCACCTCGCCAGGGGGTTGGGGCAGCAGGGGCCTGATGAAGGCGCCGTCGAGCGTCCACATCTTCGCCGGGTGCTCGTGGCAAGGCCGTACCGCGCGCACCGAGTCGGCGCGCTGGGAGCAGAGCAGATCACGCGCCCGACGGATGGAGATGCCGCTGCGAAACGGGCTCGTCGGGCGCAGGATCGAAAACTGCTCATAGATCCTTCCGGTCTGCGCGAGCACATCGAGGATGTGTGTCACCCACGTGATATCGGGCGACGTGCTCGTCGCCAGTTCGGCCGGACGCAGTTGCGGGACCTCCGCTCCGTAGTGCGAACCGATCTGTGCGATCTCCGCGGAATCGGTCGACAACACCACGGCGTCGAACACGCTGCTCTCGTGGGCGGCGGCGATCGTGTAGGCGAGCAGGGGATGTCCGGCGAGCAGGCGCACGTTCTTGCCGGGCACACGCAACGAGCCGGCTCGGGCCGGAATCAGCGCGACGGCCGACGGACTGGGTGCGTCGCTACGCGAGCGAGGGGTCATGGGTCACATGGACGGTCTTGAGGTCTGAGTACACGTCCAGAGCCTCCGTGCCCGCCTCGCGCCAGCCCGTGCCCGAATCCTTGACGCCACCGAACGGCCAATGCGGTTCTGAGCCGTATGTGGGCCCGTTGACCGATGCGACGCCGCTCTGCACGCGCTCGACGAACGTCTGCGCGCGGTGCACGCTTGCCGTCCAGATCGCAGCGGTAAGGCCGTACGGGGTGGCGTTGGCAAGCGCGATCGCATCGTCGAACGAACGCACGCGGTGAATCGTGGCGATCGGCCCGAAGAGCTCCGTCGTCGCGAGCGCCTCGTCGTCCTGCGTCTCGACGAGCGTCGGCGCGACGAAGTACCCGCGGACGCCTACGCGGGTTCCACCGCAGAGCACGCGGGCGCCGGCCTGACGCGCCCCCGTGACGCTCTCGAGCATGTTCGTCATCTGGCGTTCGTTGATCACCGGTCCGTAGTCGTCGTCGTCGGCGCAGCCGACGCGCTGTGTCTCGGCCAGCTCGAGGAGCCGCTGCACGAAGTCGTCGTAGACGGAGTCGAACACGATGATGCGGCTGCCCGCGGCGCAGCGCTGGCCGGCGTTGGAGAACGCCGACAGCGCGGCGGCCTGCGCCGCGCCCTCGAGGTCAGCGTCGTCGCACACGATCAAGGGGTTCTTGCCACCGAGTTCGAGACAGACCTTGGCCAGGCGCTCGCCCGCCACGCGCGCGATCATGCGACCGACGGCGGTCGAACCGGTGAAGGACACGAGCGCGACGTCGGGCGATTCGACGATCGGCTGCCCGGCCTCCGGGCCCAGGCCGTGGACGACGTTCAGGGCGCCCGGCGGCACACCGGCCTCCGCGGCGAGCTGCGCGAACACATTGGCCGTCTCGGGCGTGTCCTCGCTCGGCTTCAGGACGACCGTGTTGCCGCACATCAGCGCGGGGAACACCTTCCACGCCACGTTCGCGATCGGAGTGTTCGCGGCGATGATCAACCCGGCGACGCCCAGCGGCTGGCGCACGATCGAGACCTGTCGGTGGGCAACGGCGCTCGTCGTGACCTTCCCGTAGAACCGCCGGCCTTCGCCGGCGACGAAGTAGCCCATCTCGATGGCCCCGCCGGTCTCGCCGAGGGCGTCTTTGAGCGACTTGCCAGTCTCCTCGGAGACGATTCCCGCCACACGATCGCGGTCGCGTTCGAGCAACTGCGCCACGTGCCGCAGGATCGCTCCGCGCTCGACCGGCGTACGGGCGGCCCAGCTGGGCTGGGCACGCTTGGCGCTGGCGATGGCGAGCTGGACGTCGGCTGTGCCCGAGCGGGCGAGGAGGCTGATCACGTCGCCGGTGCAGGGTGAGCGCTTCTCGAGGGTTTCATCGCTGTGCGCCGCCCGCAGATCGCCCGCGATGATGTTGAAGGCGTTTCGAGGACCGGTCACGATGTACCGCGGTAGGGTAGGCGATGTGGGAGAACTTCTCGATGAGCTTACGCCTGAGCTCGAGGCTCGTTTCGGCCAGCTGATCGACGAGCGGTTCACAGCCCTTCTCGCAGGTGCCGAATGCAAGCGGACGCTGAAAGGTGCAGTGGAACGGGCGCGGCTCAGTCAGCCCTTACTGGTGGGTTCGCGTCGGCGGTTGACGATTCACGCATCCGCGCGCGTCAAGAGTGTGATGTTCAACACCTCTTCAGGGACGATCCTCGTCGAGGAGGACGCGTTCATCGCGCACTCCGCCGCGCTTCTCACAGGCACGCACGATGTCGACCGGCAAGGTCTCGATCGCCTGGAAGGCGTGCCCACCAAGGGACGTGACATCCGCGTAGGCCGGGGCGCGTGGATTGCCACCGGGGCGATCATCATCGGCCCATGCACGATCGGTGAGAACGCCGTCGTCGCCGCTGGCGCCGTGGTGACGAAGGACGTCGCGCCGGCCACGATGGTCGCCGGTAACCCCGCAATCGTAATCGGTACGTTGGGCCCCAACGGCGAACGGCCGGAGCGGTCCGGCGGACGCGCCAGGGGCCTGCCCGACCCCGACCCCGAACCGGTCGAGCCCGATCCACGTACCGCACGAGTCGAGTTCTTCGATCGTGCAAATGAGCTGACGTCGGCGATGGTGGCCGACACGCAGTGGGGAGCGTTTCTCGTGGACACCAGCGATCGGACCGTGGGCCGCTCGTTGTTCACCAACCGCGGGCGCAATGAGATGCGGGACTTGGGTTCCGCGCTGTCGGTGCTGGAGCGCGAGGGATTCACGGTTCCGCTGGAGCGTTCGACGTTTCTCGACGTCGGAGCCAATATCGGTACCTCGACGATCACGGCCCTTACCAGCCACGGCTTCGCCCGAGCCATCGCCGTCGAGCCGGCTGAGCGCAACCAGCGCCTGCTTCGCGCGAACCTCGCGCTAAACGGCCTGGAGGGGTGCGTCGTCGTTCACGCCGCCGCCGCATCGGACGCCGAGGGAGAAGTGCACCTCGCCCTGAGCGACCTCAACTCGGGCGGGCACGAGGTGGCATCCGGGCGCAGGCAGGGTGAGCGCCCTGAGGAGATCGTCACCGTGGCGGCTGTCACGCTCGACGGCCTGGCGGCGCGGGGAGAGCTCGATCCCACCGAGGTCGGGCTGCTGTGGATGGACGTTCAGGGTTACGAAGGTCATGTGCTTGCCGGGGCACGCGATGTCATCACGGTCGGCATGCCGATCGTGCTCGAATTTCACCCAACCATGCTCCGCGACACCGGCGGCATGCAGTTGCTCGAAGAAGCCGTCGCAGGCACGTACGCGACGTTCGTGGACCTGCGGCGAGTCGCCCGTGGCCCGCGCGTCGAGTACCGCGCTCGGCCCATCGAAGAGCTTGCGGCGATCGAGACGGATCTCGTGCAAGACGGAAAGGAGTACACCGACATCCTGCTGCTCGCGGGTGCGGAGGCTTGATGGGCCGCCGACGAGCGACCCCGGGCACGCGCGCAACGCATCTCAGACCTGCAAGCGAGCAGAAGCCGCCGGCGTCGATGCGCTTCCTGTTCACGACACTCGGCTACATCGAGAGCGATTTCTACGCGCGCGTCGGCCGCGAGCTTCAGCGGTGCGGACACGACGTCGCCCAGTTGACCTTCTCGCGTCGAGCGGCGCTCGTAATGCGGCGGCGTGGCATGCGTACGTGGTGTCTGCCCGACGTCATGCGCTCACTCCCGCCGATCGACGATCTCGACGCCGAGGTGCGGCGTGCCGAGGCGAGGTACGACGTCCCGACATTTCGCGACATCTACCGCGCGGACATCGCATGTCGCGGGGCTGACGAGCGCACGTGCCTGATGCGGACCGTTCGCCAACTCCGCGCCGTCGAGGCGGTGTTCGATGAGTGGGCGCCCGACATCGCGATCCCCGAGGTCGGGAGCGAGACGATCCGGGTCGGGACAGATCTCGTGGCGCGGCGGCGCGACGTGCCCGTCCTGTTCCTGTTCTTTACGATCTTTCCGGACCCGTTGCGCATGTACGTCGACACGATGGACGCGCCGATCGTCGCGCTGTCGGAACTGCGCGAGCCGACAGCGGATGAGAACGAGCGCCTCGACGCGTTCATCGCAGAGTTCACGACGCGCAGGGAGCCGATCCGTCCCGCGCGCGATGCGCGGCTTACTCGTCATCGGGCGGCGATGCTCGCTCGTCACGTTGGAGTCAAGGTGATATGGGACCGCGACAATGAATACCTGCGCCCATTGAGCTGGCTCGCGGGCCGGGCACGCGAGCGCGTGTCGACCAGGATTGCCATGCGCGCCTACGAGGGACTGCCCGATGGGCCGTTCGTCTACTTCCCGTTGCACCTCGTTGATGACTACAAGATCCAACGCGTCGTCCCTCATTGTGCGGACCAGGGCGCGCTCATCGAGCAGGTATCCCGCGCGCTGCCGCACGGCATCCGTCTCGTCGTCAAGGAACACCCCATGTCGATCGGGCGCACACCGCTGGCGCTGCTGCGCCGGCTGCATCGACTGCACAACGTGCGCGTCGTCGCGCCCCAGATGAACTCGCACGACCTCGTGGAGCGCTCGCGCGCGGTCATAGTCATCGGTTCGACTGTGGGGCTGGAGGCACTGCTCTACAACAAACCGGTCATGACGCTGGGGCAACCGTTCTACGCTGGCCTCGGTGCGACCGTCGATCTGCGCTCGTTCGCCGAGATCCGCGACGCCGTCCCGCGGCTGCTCGAGCACCAGCCCGACCATCGCGCCATCCGGCGTCTGCTCGTCGCCTCGATGCGCCATTGCCTGCCCGGCGTTCCCGTGCTGGTGGACGGTTCGGACCGCAATGCTGCAGTGCTCGCCGAGTCGCTCGGGCTCGTCGCGAGGCGCGAGCACCGTCGACGGCGGGGCGGCGGTCCTCAGCCGGCGTGGGCTGACCATCGGGCTGACGGCAAAAGCGCGCGGATCAGTGATCCATGACCGGCCGATGGCCATAGGTAGGAGCGAGATGCGGGTCCTCGTCTGCCTGTCTCATTCGGGCTACGCTCGGAACCTCGAGTCGATGATTCGTGGCCTCGCCTCGCGCGGCCACGATGTCGCTGTTGCCACCGACCGCGTCAAGCAGGTCGGCCCCGCCACAAGTGCCGATCCGCTCGACGCGATTCTCGCGACCGAGCCACGTGTTGAGCGAGCTGTGCTTCCCGAGCCGTCCGCAGAGGACGCTCGCCGGCTCGACGTTGCCCGCAGTGCGCGCCTTGTCCTGGACTACCTGCGCTATCTGGAGCCGCCGTTCCTTGAGACGCCCAAGCTCATGCGACGCGCCGAGGGACGCCTGACCGCACCGCTCGCTCGGCTCTCCGCGCCCGCGCGAACAAGCGTCCGCTACCGCCGGGCATTGGCTGACGTCATGAGGTCGATTCACCACGGCGCGGTCCCCGCCGACCACTACCTGGAGCTGCTGCGCCGGGAGCGCCCGGACATCGTCGTCATCACCCCTCTCCTAGAGCTCGGCTCCAGTCAACACGAGCAATTGCGGGCTGCGCGCGCGCTTGGCATCCCGACGGTCCTGGTGGTCCACAGCTGGGACAACCTCACCACCAAGGGACTCGTCCACATCCAGCCGGACCTCGTCGCGGTGTGGAACGACGCCCAAGCCCGCGAAGCCGTCGATCTGCTCGGGCTTGATGCCGACCGGATCGTGGTCACCGGGGCACAGGCGTGGGATCACTGGTTCGATTGGCAGCCGTCCAGCACTCGCGAGATCTTCTGCAGCGAGCTCGGGCTCGACGCCAACCGTCCCTTCGTGGTGTACCTGGGGTCATCGAGCTTCATTGCGCCGGACGAGGCGGCTGGCGTGCTGTCGTGGATCGAGGCTCTGCGTGATTCCCGACATCCCGAGCTGGCGGACATCGGGCTGGTCGTGCGGCCCCACCCGACCAACCCGGTGCGCGGATCCGGGCTTTCGCAGGTACAACTCGAGGTACGCGATGACATCGTCCTCTTTCCCCGCGACGGTGAAAACCCCACCGACGAACGATCTCGACGCCAGTACTTCGACACACTGCACCACGCCACGGCCGTCGTCGGAGTCAACACGAGCGCCTTCCTCGAAAGCGCGATCCTTGGCAAGCCCGTGCATACGGTGCTATGGCGTGACTATCGTGAAACCCAGAAGGGCACCGTTCACTTCCGTCATCTGCTCGACTCGGCCGCTCCGCTGCTGCGTGTCGCGACCTCGCTCGAGGAGCACGCCCGGCAACTCGCGGAGACGATCCGCGAACCTGAGGTGACCGCGAGGATGTCGGTGGCGTTCGTCGCGAGCTTCATCCGGCCGCACGGGCGTGACACTGCGGCTACGCCCCTGCTGCTGGATGCCATCGAATCTGTGACCCGGCGCTCGGCAATCGTTCCCAGGCGTATCGCTCGCGACGGAGCTCTGTCGGCGACGGCGCTGGCATGCGCCTCGCTGGGTCAGGCCGCAGTCGCCCACACTCAGCGCATGCGCTCCCGCGTCGAGCCCGGGACACACGGCGACAAGCCGGCTCAGCCGCGTCGCACTGCGTCGTCGCAGCTCGCCCGTCGTCGGCAGTACTCCCCGGTTCTGGAGGCGCAGGAAGCGGTCGAGGCCGTGGTGGACCGTCTCGTCCTGTCTGGACGACCGGTGATGGTGGGACCGTGGACCGGCGAGCTCGGCTACGAGCTGCTGTACTGGATTCCGATGATCCGCTGGGCGGTGGAGCGGCGGCCAGAGCTCGCCGACAGGATTCACGTCGTCTCCCGTGGCGGCACCGCCAGCTGGTACGGAGATCTCGGCGCCCGTTACGTCGACATCCTGTCGCTCGTAGATCGCGAGCAGTACGTGTTGCAGCGCTCGGTACAGAAGCAGCGCAAGCACACCCAGTTCGACGCATCGCTGATGACGGCGGCACAGAAGCACTTTGGCTTCAAGGGAAAATGGCTGCATCCGTCGGCGCTGTTCACAGCGTACTTCCGCGCGGTCAAGAGCCACAGAAGAGCCTTCGTGGAGGCAGTGCGGCCGACCGCGAGCGGAGCCGAAGGGCTGATGTCGGTGTACCGGCCGCTCGACCCCTCGACCATCCCGCGCGACGCGGCCCTTCCCGAACGCTACGTCGCCGTCCGCTTCTACCATCGCGAGAGCTTTCCCTCCGACGGTCACGGCGAGCGCTGGGTGCGAGACGTGCTCGACGAGTTGCGCAACCGCATCGACGTGGTGCTCCTCGACGGCGGCGCTCCCATGGACGAACATCGCGACGTCGCGCCGGTCAGCAAGGGCCAGGTACCGCCGCCCGAATCCAACCTCGAGCGGCAGACAGGCGTCATCGCGCACGCGCAGGCGTTCGTGGGCACCTACGGCGGGCTGTCGTACCTTGCTCCCATGCTCGGCAAGTCATCCCTGGCGTTCAGCAGCGCGGACGCCGGACTTCAACCGTGGCACGAGGAGCTGGCCCGTGCCGTGTTCGACGGTCCCGCGTGGGGGCGCTTCGAGCATCTCACCACCCGCGACATCCCGCCCACCGCCGCGGCGGCCTACGCCTGCGGTGCGCTGGAAGACGCTGGTTGACATGCGAATGCGGATACTGTTCGTCCTGCACTACCCGGGTTACCTGCGTTACTTCGACTCGGCCATCGCCGAGCTCGCCGCCCGGGGGCATCGCGTCCACCTCGTCTTCGATGCCGTCCACAAGCAGAACGAGGGGCTGGCAGGGATCCCGCGAGGCAGGCGGATCTCACACGGCGAGAGCTTCCCGCGCGGCTCGCCGATCTGGCAGCCGTTTGCCCGCGACCTGCGGCAGGTGGCTGACTATGTCCACTACCTGCATCCGCGCTACGCGAAGTCGGACTATCTGCGTGACCGCGTGGCCCTCCGGCTTCCAACGTCGCTGCGCCTGCTGTCGCGGCTAAACCGCCTGCCCGCCTGGTTGGTCGACTGGCTGGTCGCGCTGCTGCGCGCGCTGGAGGCGGCTCTTCCCATCGAGCCCTCGCTGAGGAGCTTCCTTCGCCGCGACGGCGCCGATCTCGTGATCGTGAGCCCGCTCATCACGGTGGGATCCCGTCAGCCCGACGTGGTCGTGGCCGCCAAGGCTCTCGGGCTGCCGGTGATCCTCGCGGTCGCAAGCTGGGATCACCTCACGACCAAGGGAATGGTGCGTGCTCCCGTGGACCACATCCTCGTGTGGAACGGTCTGCAACGTGAGGAGGCGATCTCGGTGCACAACGTGATCCCGGAACGCGTGACGGTTACCGGCGCGCAGCCGTTCGACAAGTGGTTCACGCAGCCTGTCAGTCCAAAGGCCGAGTTCGCCGCGCGAGTTGGCTTGCCCGCCGATCAGCCGATGATCCTCTTCGTCGGCTCGACGAAGTCGATCAGCGAGCCGGCGGCCGAGCTCGACTTCGTGCGCCGCTGGCTGGCGGCCCTACGCCAGAGCGGCGATCATGTGCTGCGCGACGCGGCGGTCCTCGTACGCCCCCACCCGTATGGAGGCGACGAGCTGAAAAGCGCCGACCTGTCTTCCTTCGGTGCGGTGTCGGTCTACCCCCGAGCGGATGCCAATCCGGTGGATCCAGATGATCGTCGGGACTACTTCGACAGCCTCGCCCATGCCGACGCCGTTGTCGGCATCAACACGAGCGCCATGATCGAGGCAGCGATCGCGGGGCGTCCGGTCTTCTCGATCGAAACGGGCGAGTTCGCCGCCACCCAGTCTGGGACGCTGCACTTTCGTTATCTGTTGCCCGAGAACGGGGGCTTCGTGCATTCGGCCGGATCGATCGAGGAACACATCACCCAGCTCGCGGATGTTATGCAGGGTGCCGATGTCGATGCCGGCGACCGCACGCGGGCGTTCGTAGAGCGATTCGTGCGTCCGCACGGGCTTGAAACGCCAGCCACTCCACGGTTTGCCGACGCCGTAGAGGCCGTCGCAGCCGACCCCGCGGCGGGCGTGAAGCGGCTCCCCCGCGAGGGAGCCGCGCGGATGATCGTGAGCGCGCTTGCACTTGCGCGCGCCTCGCAGGAGCGAACGACGTTCGCCTGGGTTCTGCAGCGGGGCAGTCAGGCTGCGGCAGCCAGGGCGCGCGAACGCGCAAGGACGTCGCCACCGCGATTGAAGGCACGTCTGATCGCTGCCGCGGGTGCGTTCGAGGACTCGACTGTGGAGTACGAGAAAATAGCCCAGGCCAAGGCGCCCAAGGGAAAGTCCACCAAGCCAAGCAAGCCCAAGCAGCCGGCGGCAACCTCAAAGCCCAAGGCCTCGAAAGCCGCGAAGGCCGCCACTGCGCCGAAGGCCGAGCATCGAGCGCCCGCGAGCCGCACCCCATGAGCCATCCGCGCGTCGACGTCTCTCCCCGCGAAGCACTCGCGGATCGCATCCGACGGCTGGCTGAGACAGCAGCGTTTCGGAGCTATCAGCAGGCACGTGACCACGTGCTTGCGATGCAGGCCCTCCCGGCCGAGGGGTCTCAATCGCCCAGCGAGTACTGGGCCGAGGAGCTGCAGGGCTTTGAGTACCTCTTCGACGCCTCGCCGCTGATCGTCTGCGCGCTTCGCCAGCACACCTATCATCTGACGGGACTGCGCCACTACGAGTACCGGACCAACCGCGAGCGGGCCGCCGACCTGCTGCGCCAGAAGTTCGACGCGCTGCTCGAGATCGCAGGTGACGAGTTGCTCGTGCCCGAGTCGCCGCAGCTCGGCGGATTCGGCTTTGAGTTCGACGGCGCGCTGTACAACGTCGACACGCTGAAGTTCTTCGAAGTCCTGATCGCGCTCGAGCACAGCTCGATCCTGGCCGATCTGCGCGACGGCGACGACCGCAAACTGGTGTGGGAGATCGGTGCAGGATGGGGCGGCTTCGCCGCGGCGTTCAAGACGCTCTTTCCCGAGACCACGTATCTGATCTCCGACCTGCCCGAGACGATGCTGTTCTCGGCCACCTATCTGCTGACGCGCTTTCCCGATGCAAAATTCGCCTTCGTTCCGGACGTGGACGTCAGCAAGCTGAGCGAGACTGCGCTCGAGTACGACTTCATCTTCACGCCCAACGTCGTCCTCGAGCAGCTCGTCCTCCCACGCGTCGATCTCGCACTGAACATGGTCTCGTTCCAGGAGATGTCGACTGCGCAGGTGGATGCCTACATGCGCCGCGCCCACGAGCTCGGCGCACGCTTCCTGTACAGCCTGAACCGCGAGCGCTCGCGCTACAACCCCGAGCTGCGCGGTGTCCACCGGCTGATGCGCGACTGGTTCTGGCCTCGCGAGGTCGACGTCCTTCCGGTCTCCTACGTCACGCTTGCGCCTCGTACGGATTGGTTGCGCCTCGCAGCGCGCGCCCGCGACGACGATTACCGCCACCTCGTGGGCTGGCCAAAGGCGAGCGACACGTGAGCGCTCGGCCCCGGGTCGCGCTCGGCATGCCGACGTACAACGGCTCCGACCACCTTCGGGAGGCCCTCGACTCGCTGCTCGGCCAGCGGTACGACGATTTCGTCCTGATCATCGTCGATGACGCGTCGATCGACGCTACGCCGGAAATCCTCGAGCACTACGCCCAGCGGGATCCGCGCATCCGCCTGCACATCAACGAGCACCGCGTCGGCATGGTCGGCAACTGGCGCCGCTGCTTCGAGTACGCCGAGCGCGAGCTCGGCGACTTCGAGTACTTCGCCTGGGTCAGCGATCATGACGCCTGGCATCCTCGCTGGCTCAAGTGCCTCGTCGCGGCGCTCGACACCGACGACGATGCGGTGATCGCCTACCCCGAAACCCTGCGACGGGTCTACGACAAAGCGGACTGGCGTCCGTGGTTACGCCCGATGGCGAAGTTCGACTCGGGGACCCTTCGCGGTCTACGGCGCTACCACGCGGCGCGTCGCAACATGTTCGCCGGAAGCATGGTCTACGGCTTGGTCCGTGCCGCAGACCTCAGGGCCTGCGGAGTCTTCCGGCCGTACCTCGAGCCCGATCGCCTGTTGCTTCTCGAGCTCGCCATCCGCGGTGCCTTCCGCCAGGTGCCAGAGGTGCTCTACTACCGCCAGCGCTTCGTCAAGCCGACGCGGGCGCGACAACGCAGCGCGATGTTCGTCGGTCGAGTGCCGTGGACGGCGCGCATGGCGCCCGCCGTCGGTCACGCCCATGCTCTCGCGACCTCGCGCGCCGCATCCCGTCCACGTTTGGTTCTCGCGGCCGCGACGGAGCTGGCTGCTGCGCCCGATCCTCGAATCATCTCGCGGACCGCCGGCGGGTGGACGCGGGCCCTCGCTCGTCGCGTCGACCTTGCCGACCGGGCGCCGCTCCTAGATGTCAGCGGCCGCCTGTCAGGACGGCTGTTGCGCGCGCTCACGCACCCTCCGCCCGCTCAGGGGAACATCACATGAACGTCGGATCCTCGGGGCTGCGGCGATTCCCGCCGTCGCCATGAAGCACCCCGCTGTCGAGCGCATCGCGCGGCGCGTCAAGCACAGGAGTGCGCTGGCGCTCCGCGACACTCCATTGGACGGCCCGGTGCGCGAGCACGTGCTTGCCCCGTTGCGCCGGCGGCGAGGGGGCAAGATTTCCGCCGAAGCCACAGCGTGGTCGACCGCGCGTCGCGAGATCGAGGAAGCTCTCGCCGAGGGGGGACCGGTGATCGTGGGGCCGTGGCTGTCCGAGCTGGGCTTCGAGGTCCTTTACTGGATCCCGTTCCTGACCTGGGTCGCACGCGAGTTCAATGTGGATCGCGACCGGGTTGTCGTCGTCTCGCGGGGTGGCGCCGGCGGCTGGTATCGAGCCGTCGCCGATCGCCATGTCGACCTACTGGAGACGATGTCTCCGGCGGAGTTCCACGAGCTGTCCCGCGCCCGATGGGCGGCAAGCGGTGGGCAGAAGCAGCTCGAGTTCGACCGCTTCGACCGGCGCGTGCTCGCGGCCACGGGAGTCAGGCCGACCCGCGGCATGCGCGGCGTCCTACATCCTTCGACGATGTACCGGCTCTTCGCGCGCTTCTGGGCGGAGGGGGCTTCGATCAACACCGTGCTCGAGCGCACCATCCATGAGCGCTTTGCGGTCTCGCACGATCCCACGGTTTCATCGCGCCTGCCGGACGGCGAGTACGTTGCGGTCAAGTTCTACTTCCGCCCGTCGCTTCCCGACGATGCTCCCAACCGGCGCGCCGCAGCGGCGATCGTCAGCCGCCTGGCCAGACGCTGGCCTGTCGTGCTGCTCAACACGGGCGTGCGCTTCGACGACCATGAGGAACTCGCGCTCGCCGCAGAGGGTGGACGGGTCCGTTCCGTTCTCGACGGCGTGACTCCGCAGCAGAACCTGGCGGCGCAGGCCACCGCCATTGCCGGCGCTAGCGCGTTCTTTGGTACCTACGGCGGGCTGTCCTACCTCGCACCCGCGCTGGGCGTTCCATCCTTCGCCTTCTATTCGCAGCCAGAGTTCTTCGCTCGGGCGCATCTTGACCTTGCCCGTCGCGCCGCCCACCGCACCGGGGCATCGCTGACGTGCATCGACTTACGTCGGCCTCATGCGCTGGCGCTCATGGAGACCGCGTGACGACAGCTCCCCGGCGGCTGTGCTTCGTGGTCGCGCTCGCGACCCCCTCCGAGCTCGAGCGCCATGCGCCCGTGCTCTGCGAGCTCGCCGGCCGCGGGCATCAGGTCGACGTCGTCTTCGTCACTGCTGGACGTCTCGCGAGCCGGCTCGCGCACCAGCTCGCCGATGAGTCTGCCCAGATAACGCTGCGAAGGGCGCCGAAGGCGAGCGATCGCAATGCCTCCAACCTGCGCGCGGCGCTCGTCGACTGCGCGGGTCTGGCCGCACCCTACGCACAGGGGTCACAAGTAGCGCTGGGACGAAGGCCGCGTCGAGTCTCCCGGGACGGCTGGGGCCCGACGGTGCTCGCGGCGCGCGGAGAGTCACTCATGCGAAGGCAGGCGTCGCGCGGTGCTCGGACATCCCAGCGACTCCTCGACGCTGCGCTCGCTGTAGACGCCGATCCCGGGATCACCGAGTGGCTTAAGGGCTTGGCGGCCGACGTTCTTGTTTGCGCGCCACTCGGCCACGGCGACGCGCGAGAGCTCGACATGCTCCGTGCCGCCAGGCAAGCGGAGATCCCGACGGCTCTGCTCGTCGGAGACATCGACCAGCTCGCAGCTGCCGGAAGCGCGAATACCCTGCTCGACCGGATACTGGTCTGGAACAACTGGCAGCTCGATCTCGCCGTGCGGCGACATGGGGTCCGCGCGCAGGACGTCTCCGTGGTCGGCGCTCCCGTGAGCGATACCTGGTATCCGCCAGAAGGAAGCGAGCCCCGACGTGCAACGACAGCCGAGATGGGGGTGCGCGAAGGACTGCCGCACGTTGTGGTGTATTCGTCGGCGCGCGCGCTGGCCGACGACGAGCGAGCGCTCGTCCGCGCGCTCGGCGACGACCTTCACGGGCGAGCCGGCATCATCGTCCGTCCGCTTTCGGGGACGGCCGAGCGATGGGAGTCATTGCCGGCGACGGGATCGACTCCCGCCATCATCTGGCCGTCGGAGTTCGACGGACAGATAGCGACGCTGTACGACGCCTCCCCATCGCTCGTCGCAGCGGTCGGCACGGTCGCATCCGATCTCTTGGATGCCGCGGTGCTGGGTCTTCCATCCTACGTCGTCGCGCCGGTTGTTCAGCCAAGCGACGCGATCCTCCGCGACGTCGCCGGCGGCCCGATCCGCCACTTGGCCACGGTAGAGGGTTTCGGCGATCTTCTCGCCGCTGCGCCGAGCCGCGACGAGGCGCGCCGCGGGCGTGCGGACGACATCGTCCGCCCCAGAGGTCGCGATCGCTCAGTCGCTCCGCTCGTGGCCGATGAGCTCGAGCAGCTTGCCGCCCGCGGCGTATCGCAGTGGGTGCAGGAGCCTGGCCTCGTCACGCGGACGGCGATGACGACCGCGGCCGTCCTCTCGAGCCCTTCCCCCGGAGCAACGCTGCTTCGCAGCCTTCGCGAGCGGAGCACCGCGGCTGGACGCAGATCCTCCCGGCCGGCAATAACCGAGGCACCGCAGGCCACGCTGCTCGGACCGTGGGAGGGCGGCGCTCTGGAGGAGTTGCTCTACTGGATTCCGTGGGTCCGTGGCGCAATTGCCGACTTCGGCCGGGGCAAGCGGGTTCTCGTTGCTCACCGTGGCCGCGATCCGCGCTGGTACACGGCAATGAGCGGTGCCGAGGTGATGGACATCGGTAACCGCGGCACGGCAACGGTCGTCACGAAGATCGAGCTCGATGTCCTCCCGGGGACCGTGTGCCACGTCGACGACCACAATGTCCGGGAGCGCGTGCGTAGGTACCGCTCCGGCAGGCGCGGCCTGCGTTACGTCTTGACCTGGGGAGGAGCTCGGCAGGCACGCGTTGAGGCCGTCCGCTCAGGTGCAGTCGTCGTGATCGTCGACGGGAACAGGACGCGCCGAGTTGCCGCGGTGAACGAGGCGGTGGACACCCTCATGCAGATGACTTCGGACGACTTCGACGAGTCGACCGTGAACTGGGTCGGGCTGACCGACGCGATCGCCGGTGCCGAGCTCGTCTGCGTAGCGGCGCTTGCGCCGGCTGCGCTCTCGGTTTCATTGGGCGTCGCCACTCTGCTTGTGGCCGATGACAGCTCATCAGCCCGTGCAGCGGATATCAATGCGCTCGATCGCGTCGCGGCCGCCCTTGGCGTCGAGCTGACCGTGATGAGTCGTGCGGCGATCACCCTGCTCGCCGAAGGGGACGCGACAATCAGGGACACGGCGCTTCGGTGATCGCGCCGGCCGCTGCGCCAAAGCCATCGCGAGCGGAGAGCGCCCGCGTCGGCGCGGCCGTTGCTCAGGCGTGGCGACAGCGATCGCTCTTCGGCTACTTCGGGCGCCGCTTCAACGAGAAGCGCTACGTGCGCACCTGGCTCGGGCCGATCTGGGTCGTGCTCCGTCCCGGATTGACGCTCGGTTGGCAGTTGTTCGTCTTCGTCTCGATCGCCCGGATCGGCGCGGGCAGCGAGGTTCCGTTCGCGCTGACCCTTCTGCTCGGGTTCGCCGGGTGGAGCCTCTTCGCCGAGTCGGCGTACTGGGCGACGCGCTCGCTCGAACTCAACCGGCGCGCGCTGCGAGCGATCCGCATCCCAGGTCTGGTCATCGTGGCGGCGGGTGTGACGCCGGCGGTGATCGACTTCCTCGTCGTCACAGTGTTCTTTCTCGCCGCATCTGCGATCTACCTGGTCATCGACGGGTCACTGCATATCGAGCTGAGCGCCGCCACGCTGCTCATCGCACCTGCGGCCATGATGCTGGTCCTGATCGGCGTCGGCATCGGCCTCCTACTCGCCGTGCCGGGGGCCCAGGCGCGCGACGTCCGCTTCGGGCTGCGGTTCGCGCTCACCGTGTGGTACTTCGTCACCCCGGTCGTCTATCCCCTCAGCGCGGTGCCCAGCCTCGTACGGCCACTCGTCGAGCTGAACCCGGTCACGGCCCCGATCGGTCTGCTGAAGAACGGCGTCCTCCACACCGGCGCACCCTCCGTCGAGTCGTTGGTGGTGTCGGGGATCAGCTGTACAGCGTTGCTCGCCGTCGGCCTGGTGGTGTTCGTCCGCTACGAGCGCCGCGTGCTCGACCTCAGCTGACCTCCCACTCCGGCTCGGCTGACGCGTCGCCCACCGCGTTTCCGACAGCAGTCAGCAGGGCGGTGATCGAGTTCGGCGCTGACACACTGTGCCAGCCCGAGTCGGCGCTTACGAGGATCGCGACGGTGATTCTGTGCGGTCGCTTGAGGCCTGTGCCTGCCCGGCCAGGAAGGGCCAACGCGACACGTCGCGGCCCCGGCGCGCGTGGCTCGAGTTCAAGGGCATACTTGGCTGGGGGGGATCCCTCGCCGCGAATCAGCACGCCGACGGTGACGGCCGCGGCGTCCTCGAAGGTCTCGACTTCGAAGCGCAGCCTGGTGGCTTGGCCGGAGGTGCTTTCGACCTTGAGCTCGCCGACCCGCCCGGCGCTGCTCGCGCCGACGAAGCGCTCGCGAACGGCGACCTGGGCCCTTCCCGTCTCCGGTCGGCAACGCGTCGCGGCTGCGGTCGGGCCTCGCGACAGGACCCGACCCGCCTCAAGCTCGACCATGTAGTGAGCTCTACCTGAAAGAAGGGACGCGCGCCGCGACGTCATGATGGCGACGGCACCAGCCGCCAGGCGGCGCCTCAGAAGCAGCTCAAGATGCTCGCGCACTTCGTCGTCGGGGATCTTCGGCACGCCGTCGAAGAGATAGACATCGACTGGGGCATGGACGAGCGTGGCCAAGGTGAGGGCGACCGGGCCGCCCGGCGGATACTCCTCGACCCGCCGCTCCTCGGCCCCCCGCAGCCCAGCGGACGCGAACACTTCAGCGGCCTCGGACGTGAGAAGCTTGCGCGGCACCGCGAGGAAGTCGGCGATCAGGATGAGGTTTCGTCGACCAGAGCGCCCCGGCTCCAAGAGAGACGCGAGCATTTCCGGCGGGGGGGCGACGCATCCCGCGGTGTGGATGTCGCCGCTCGTCTCGCGTAGTGTCCCCGCGATGAGGCGCACGAACGTCGTCTTGCCCGCCCCTGCAGGGCCGACCACCCCGACCAGCGAGCCGCGTGCAACAACGAGGTCAACCGCGTCGAGTGCGAGCACATCCGCGGGCCGCGTCGGCTCATCGACGGGCGAGTCGTCGGCGAGCTCCTCGTCATCATCCTCGAACCCCTCGCCGGACGGCGTCCATCGCCGCTTTCCGGGATAGCGCTTGGTGAGACCGGCGACCCGCAGCGCCACGCCGGGGGGAAGTGGCTGTTTCGTCGTGGACGGCACCTTGTGTGAGCGCCTCGGGACGCGAGGTCAGAGCCGCGCGATGAGCACGTCGGTGAGCCGGCGGCCATCGGCGATGCCGCGCAGATCGCTGATCGGCCGCCACGCGGGATCGCTGTCATGATCCGCGATGAGCCGCAGGTCGACGACATGGCTGAACACGCGCTCGGCGGTCGCGAGCAACACGTCCAGGTCGCCTGCGCGCTCGAGCATCGCAGGGTAGAACTCAAAGACCACCGGCGGCACCGACTCGAGGACGTTCTCGGCGCCCTGCAGCGCGGCACCTTCGTGCCCTTGCACGTCGAGCCAGAGCATGCCGACGTCCTCCGCAGCCACCGAGCGTTCGGCGAGAGCCTCGTCGATCGTGACGACGTCGACTGTGATCTGCTCCAGATCGCCGGCGGGCATCTCACGGGATCGCGACTCCGTGGCGACGGCGATCTCGTGCCCGCCGGAGTTGGTGGGATGTACGACCAGCTCCAGTGCCCCGCTCTCGCACGACACCGCAGCGCGCACAGGCGTCGCGCGGTCGTCGAGGTCGTTGAGCGCGAGGTTGGCCTTCAGCAGCCGAAAGTTGAACGGGTGCGGCTCAAAGCAGATACCTGAGGAGAACGCCCCACCCAGAAGCGCGGGGATGACCGTCGTGCCGATGTTCGCGCCGCAGTCGACGAACGCTCCGCCGCGGGAGATCCCTGCGCGATCAAGTGCCATCAGGGCATTCTCGAGCAACCGCATCTCACCCCGCTTGCGCCGGATGAACAGTGAACGGCCGACATTGAGGTCCTGTGTGGACATGACGTAGGAGCCTGAGTCGGTCTCGATTCCGACGAGGGCCGCGTGGGCGCGCGCATCGACATCGAAGAACCGCTCACGCGCGCGGATGGGAGCCGACGGACGCCGCGAGGTCCCGGCGCGACGGCTCCGGGTCGTGCGCCCTACCTTCACCAGATTCAGGCCGTCGGCGGCCATCTCCTTCAACAGGCTCTTGTTGGCGACTGCCTCGCGATGCCCAGGAAGCGTGCGGTACAGCTCAGCCGGTTCACAGCGTCGTATCTGCGGCGCCAGGCCGTCTGCAAGGAAGAAGGCGTTGGCACCTGTGGGCTCGACCGCGACGAGCCCGTAGCCGCGTTCTCCGGCCAGCTGGGTCAGTGCGCTGATGGACGCCCCGAAGTAGAGATGGCCGTGGCGCGTGTCCTTCGTGACCGAGAAGTCCTTCTTGTACGGGACCGTTGCCTTAATGTGTGGCCCGAACGCCGAGTTGTACTCCAGGATGAGCAGCCGGGGTTTACACGCGGCCAGGCTCTCCAGGATCCAGTAATCGTTGCCGTCCAGATCGATGCTGAGCTGGTCGACCTCACCTCCGAACCCGTTGGTCTCGATCAGAGCGTTGACGTTGTCGCGGGTGATCCACTTGACGACTCCAGTGATCGTCATGGGATTCAGCTCGCGCGTCGCCGCGACCGCGGACTCGCTCGCGTCGATCATGAGGCCATGCCAGCCGAGTTCGGCGGCGAGCGTGCCCGAGTTGCCACCGTTGTCACCGCACCCGAGTTCCACGAACTGGCGCGTCTGGGCACCGATCTCCTCGTGCAGGGCGAGCAGGATCCCGTCCTCGGCGAACTGGGAATTCAGGCCGAAGCGGCGGCCTGTGAACGTAACGTCTGCAGACCGCAGTACGGCCGGGATCGCGACCGTGCGAAGTACCGCGTCGAGCTGCCGTTCGAGCCGCCGGATGCCACTGCGAACGTCGTCGGAGCAAGCACTGGCCTTCTGCTGGCGCTTGCTCGTGACCCCGTCGATCGTGACGACCTTCGTCGAAGATGCGCCAGGTTCTGTCTCAGCCTGCATTGCGGCGATGTTATCGCGGACATGTTCGGGCTCGACACGTCCTGACGCGCGACCTCGTCTCCCACCGCATCGCCGTCGCGGGCTCCCTGAGCGCCTCCTGCCGGTCAGGTCGCGCGCTCGTAGACGAGCACGCGGTTCTTGCCGCCCCAGTCGAGCCGCTCCTCGAGGTCCACTCGTCTGCGAAAGCCCTCGAGCACGAACATGACCCGTAGGAAATCCTTGGACAGCAAGGTGATGTGCGACGGGTCGACATCGAACTGTGTCGTGAAGTCGAGCAGGCTCCTCGGGTCCGGGTGAAAGCGTGTCGTGACGTATACGAACGCGGATGTCGCTTGGCAGATCTGCCTCACGGTCTCACGCACCTGAAGCACCGTGAGATGCTCGAAGACCTCGCGACACAGCACGAGGTCGAACTCCTGCGGCTCTGCGCACGCGTCAGACGTGTTGCCGATCGTGATGCGATCGCGAACCGCCGCGGGAGCGAGGGACAGGCTCGCCTCTGCGTAGTCGACGCCGCGCACGTCGACGCCGCGCTCGTGCAGCAGCTGCATCAGAAAGCCGGGCCCGCAGCCGACGTCCAGGACCTTGGCCGGCTCGAAGACGTCCTTGATGAGATCGGGGTTGCGTCCTTCGATGCGACGCCGCGTCTCGAGGTCGTAGCGGTTGTCGCCCTCGCGCCACGAATCCGCGAAGTAGCCCTCGTCGTAATGATCAGAACCGATCGGCTGCTGCTCGAGCACCGCGTGCTCGAACTCCTGCACCTCGTCGAGGAAGTACTCGGCGATCACCTCTGGGGCGGGACCCTCCGACTGTGGCTGAACGGTCATGGCGTCACCCTATCGCCCGCCGCGCGCATCTTCTGCGCCAGCCGCTCCCAGCTGAGGGATGCCACGATGTCGGCCGCCGCGGTCCCGATGGAGCGCACTGTGGCGATGTCCTGCGGCAGTCGACTGGCTCGATGGACGTCGATCACCGTCTCGCCGTGGACGAGATGGGGAGGGGAATACCGGTCGAGGTTCGTGATCACGACCGACCCCTGCTCCATGGCGGCGGCGACCGAGGTGTTGTTCGCGCGCGCGCCGCCCGGGAAGAAGGACGCGAAGAACGTCGCTCGGCGCATTTCGTTGAACACGGCGAGGTCCGAGAGATTGCCGAGGAAGTACAGGCCCGTGGGAAAGAGCTCCAGCATCTTCTCGTAGACCGCTTGCGCCTCGAGTATCGACGATGTCGCGTGGTTCGCCGATGACACGAGCAACGCATAACTGCGGCCTGTCGCCTCGAGCAGCTCCCTCAGGCGCCGGAACTCGTCGGTCTGGATCTTGTGGGCCATCCCGAACGAGAAGACCTTTATCTCCGCGGGAGCGATCGTGCGCTGGTCGAGCAGAAGCCCGGGGGTCCAGGCGAGGCGCACGTCGGGATGCTGCGGCGCCACCAGTGCGAGGACCTCGTGATTGCCCGCCCATACCCGCGTGGCAGATTGCAGCAGCCGGCGTTCGAGGGCGGTGTCGTCCCAGGTGTGGAGAAAGACCTCGGGCGACCACGACCGGCGGTCCAGCATCGATTCGAACCACGCGACTTCGGCTTCGTTCAGCTCGGCTGCCTTGAACGACAGCAGCGGATGCTCGTAGCACAAAAGCGCGTCATCGAACAGTCCCAGGAGCGGTGTGTCGAGACGTGCGGCGAGGATCTCGTTGAAGCGCGACACTCCCGATTCGTACGCATTGAGGTGATGCGTGACTACGCAGTCGATCTCCTCGCGTGTCACGCCGACGCTCCCTGGCGCCTGAGGAAGTCGTCGATCAGCCGACTCGACGAGTTCGTGAGCGTGTCGAGGTAAACGACTTCGATGCCGGTCTGCTCGCACATGCGCCGCTCCTCCTCCGGGAGGCGACCGCGCCAATCAGCGCCCTTGGCGTAGTAGCGCGGGCGGAGCGTCCGCAGCACGTCGACCGTCGCGCCGCTCGAGAGGTGCGTGTAGGTGATGTCACGAAACGCGTCGATGACCTCGAGGCGCCGCTCCTGGGAGAGGATCGGGGCGTGCTTGGTCTGCACCCAGCTGTCTGGCGACACGTTGCACAGCACGGGCAGTCCGAGCGTCGCCGCGGCCGCGAAGTACCGCACGTGGCCCTCGTGAATCGGATCGAAGCCGCCGTCCACCATCGTGACCGTCCCCGCCAGATCACGAAGTCGCGCCGTCTCGATGATCATGCGGTCGTGACGCGCAACCGCGCCGCGACCGCGCCTGCGATGGCGGCGGCGTCGAGTGCGTGGGCATCGAGGACTTCGTCGTTGCGGCCGCAGGCTGGGACGGTCGTGACGCCCAGCCGATGGGTGTGTCCGGTGTACTGCGGGACGGCCTCCGAGAGCGCTGCGATGACGGCCTCGCCCTGTCCGCCGGTAAGGACGTGGTTGTCGATCGTCACGATCAGCGCCCCGTCGGCGACCTCTGCCAGCCACCCGCCGTCGATGTCGCGCAGCCACGGCAGCGCGACCACTCCCGCCGATATCCCCTCCAGGAACAGCGTGTCCGCCGCCGCCCACGCCTGCGACACCATGATCGGTCCCGTCGCGACGAACATCGCATCGCTGCCATCGCGCAGCAGCGTGCCACGACCCGGCTCCAGCCGCGCCTCGGTGGGCGGGTCGAACCCGAGATTCCACGGCACGCTGACCAGTCGGATGTAAACCGGTCCCAGCGCCTCGTGGACCGCCCACTCGAGCGCCTGCGCGGCCTGCGCTTCGCAGAACGGCTCGATCAGGGACATACCAGGGATACAGCCCATGATCGCCGCATCGCGGACGCTCTGGTGCGAATGCCCGGGCCCACCCGGCACGATCCCGGCCAGAGATCCGACGTAGATGACCTTCGTGCCCTCGCTGGCGTTGTTGTAGATCTGCTCGTTGGCACGTGGCGTGAGAAAGCACGCGAACGAGTGGACGACCGGAAGCAGGCCTGTGAGCGCCATCGCGCCGGCCTGCGAGACCATGTCCTGCTCGGCGATGCCGCACTCGATGAAGCGCTCGGGAAAGCGAGCCCGGAAGGGCCCGAGCCCGGTGTCGAGCGACAGGTCGCCGTCGAGAACGACGAGCTGTGGCGCGCGCTCAGCGAGCGTCGCAAGCGCTGTCGCGTACGCCCCGATGAGCCGTTGCGGGCGCTCAGGAGGCGATGGCCGCGTTGCCAGCGCCTCGATGGCCAGCTTCACAGCTGGCGCGCCGAGCTCGCCGAGCCGGCCGTTCAGGCGTGCCTCGAGCTCTGCCAGCCCCCGCTGGTACTCGTCCGGCGCGGGCGCGCCGGAATGAAACGCGTACAAGGAGTCACCCGCACGAGGAAGCTCGCCGGGCTCCATGAAGGACACGCCTTTGCCCTTGACGGTGTCGGCGATCAGCAGCTGCGGGCGGTCTGCGGCATTCGCCGTGAGACTCTCGAGCGCGGATCCGACAGCGGCGAGGTCGTGCCCGTCACAGCGATCGACGGCCCAGCCAAACGCCGCGACCTTCCGCTCGAGGTCACCGAGGTCGCTGACCTCGCTGACCCACGTGTCGGACTGCAGCTTGTTGTGGTCGACGATGACCGTGATCTCGTGCAGGGCCTTGTTTGCCGTCGGCTGCAGCGATTCCCAGAACTGACCCTCCTGCAGCTCGCCGTCTCCCGTCAGCACGAAGACGCGGCCTGGGCGACCCGCCATGCGATCTGCGAGCACGAAACCGCGCGCCTTCGAGATGCCCATTCCGAGCGATCCGGTGTTCGTGTGGACTTGCGGAGTGCTCAGCACGTCCGGGTGGCCTGGCAGGCCTCCGAGGCGCCGCAGGCGGTGCACCAGATCGAACTCCAGGCGTCCGAGTGCCGTCAGCACGCTGTAGAGCGCCGGCGCGTCGTGGCCTTTGGAGGAGAAGTAGCGGTCGTGCTCAGTGAGCTCCTCGAGGTGCAGCCAGCACAACAGGTCCATGCAGCTGAAGCTGGTGCCGATATGGCCTGAACCGGCTTCTGTGATCATCGACAGCGCGTTGATGCGGCAGGCATCAGCGAACGCCGCAGCGCGCTGCGGAGGATCGACCTCGAGCCCGAGGATCCGCTGGAACTCGCTCGGAGGGACGTAGGCGACCTTCATGAGATGTGAGGATTCCGCTGGCTTCAGTGGACGTGTAGCTCGGCGCTCTCTTCTATGACCTCGGCCAGCTCCAGCGCTTCGAACAACAGCGGGGTCTCGGCCTTGAGCGGGCGGCTGAGTCGCCCTCCGAGCAACGCGTCGTACTCGCTCGCCGCCAATCCGTCGCCCGGTGACTTCAGCGCGATGTCTTCGGGACCGAGCACATGCCCGGCCGGCAGATCGTGTGCGGCGACTGGCGATTTGCTCATCTTGAGAATGGGCGCCCGCTCGCTCTCATAGACGCATTTCTCGCCGTTGCCGAGAGCGTCGCGGACGCGCGCCAGGTCACGAACCATCTTGCGCATGCCCGCCGGCTCAAGCGAGAAGCTGTGGTCGGTGCCACGCATTGTCCGGTCGAGTGTGAAGTGCTTCTCGACGATCCGCGCACCCAGTACGAACCCCGCCGTCGCCATCGCGATCCCGTTGTCGTGGCTGGACAGCCCGACCACGGCGTCCGGGAATGCCTCGCGATAGGTCTCGATGACGCGCAGATTGAGTTCCTGCCATGCCGCGGGGTAGCCGGCCGTGCACTGAAGGATGCCGATCGGGCCTGTACCTGCGGCGAGCGTGTTGTGCGCGAACTGCACCGAGGCCATGTTCGCGCCTCCGGTCGAGACGATGATCGGCTTGCCGGTCTTGGCCAAGCGGCGCAGCAGCGGCACGTTGCGGATGTCCGCGGAGGCGACCTTGTAGAGCGGCAGATCGATCTCCTCCAGGAAGTCGACGCTCGGAACGTCGAACGCGGTTGCGAAGAAGTCGAGGCCCAGATTCTCGGCATGAGTCTTGAGCTCGGCGTACTCATCGTGGCCAAACTCCAGGTACTCTCGATGCTCGCCGTACGTGGCCCCGAAGGAGTTCTCGCTGTTGTAAGGCATGTGGAACATCTCGGTCGTGTAGAGCGAGCGGTTGTCGCGCTTCTGGAGCTTCACGGCACTCACGCCGACGTCCTTGGCGACATCGAAGAGTCTCCGGCATTGCTCCATGGAGCCTTGATGGTTGTGACCGATCTCGGCGATCACGTAGCACCGCGAATCGTCGTTGACGACGCGGTCGCCAATACGCATGGATCCCCCAGGCGTTCTCGGGCTCATGGCTGATGCATCCCTTCGGGCCGACCTCCGCAGTCGCCGGAGATTACATGCGTTCGCACAGGCCGCAAGCTCTTTGCTGTGAAGGACGATTTGCTGACAGCTCTTAGACTTCCCCGCATGTCCGACGATGCGCAGGCGCAGCAGATGCGGTTTCTCATCACGGGAGGAGCCGGATTCATCGGTTCGCACTTGGCGGACGCGCTGCTCGCAAGAGGCCACCGTGTGCATGTGCTCGACGACCTCTCGACAGGCCTGGCCGAGAATGTGGCCCACCTCGCGAACGAGCCCGGCTTCGCGATGACGATCGGTACGTGCTCGGACGCGAGCATCGTCGCGACGCTGGTCGAACATGCCGATGTCGTGTACCACCTGGCTGCGGCGGTCGGCGTCGAGCTCGTGGTCGCGAGCCCCGTGCGCACAATCGAGACGAACCTGCGCTGCACCGAGGTTGTGCTCGCAGAGGCGAGCCGGCATGGCAAGCCGCTCTGCCTGGCATCCACGAGCGAGGTGTATGGCAAGTCCACGGCGTTTCCCTTTGTCGAGGACGGCGATCTGCTGCTCGGCCCGACATCGACGGGGCGCTGGTCCTACGCATGCTCGAAGGCGATCGACGAGTTTCTGGCCCTCGCCTACTGGAGGGAGCGCGGGCTGCCGACGGTCGTTGCGCGGATGTTCAATACCGTCGGCAGCCGCCAGACCGGTCGCTACGGCATGGTCGTCCCCACGTTCGTGCAGCAGGCGCTCGCGGGCGACCCGATCACGGTCCACGGCGACGGGACCCAGATGCGCTGCTTTTGTCACGTTTCCGACGTCGTACGGGCGCTGGTGGACCTCATGTTCGTCGGCGACTCGGCCTACGGTGAGGTCTTCAACGTCGGGGCCCACGAGGAGATATCGATGGGGAGACTCGCCGAACGCATCTGTGAGCTGACGGGTTCGCGTTCGGAGGTCCATCTGGTCCCGTACGCCCAGGCGCACGGAGCGGGCTTCGAGGACATGCCCCGACGCTTTCCCGATATCGGCAAGATCGGGAACCTCGTCGGCTGGGCTCCGTCTTGTTCGCTCGATGAGATCCTCGAGGACGTCATCGCCTTTCATCGCACGCGCGACGCCGAGCCGGCGTCGGCCACTTCCTCGTAGATCCTCTGCATCGAGGTGGCCTGCACCCTGGCGGAGTGACGGCGGAGCACCCGCTCCCGCGCCGCCCGGCCCATAGCCTCGCGTCGGTTCGGGTCGTCCAGCAGCGCGCCGATCGCGTCCGCAAGCGCTCGCGGGCTGCCGGGCTGCACGACGAGCCCCGTCGCGCCTGGCTCGATCGCCTCCGTGGTCCCGGTCCCGACATCGGTGACGACGGCCGGCACGCCCATCGACTGGGCCTCGATTGTCGCGATGCCGACCGATTCGGCGTGGTTGACCGACGGCAGCACGAAGACATCAGCGGCACTGAGCAGGGCAAGGAGCTGTTCCTCGGTCGCCTCACCTGCGAGGTGCACGCGCGGCTGCCCCCGCGCGAGCTGTGCGAGTCGGTCGCCGAGGCGCCCCGCTCCGACGACCACTACGCTTGCCTCGAGGTGCGCCGCCGCACCGATGAGATGCTCGAAGCCCTTGTAGTAGACGAGCCGCCCGACTGCGACGACGAGCGGACGACCGTATCGCTGGAGGACCGCGGCGCGCTCGTCGTCGCGTATGAGGTCGGGGCAGTACCGATCTGTGTCGACGCCGTACGGCACGACCTCCACATTGGCAGCGTGTGCGCGCAGCGCCGGCGTCCCTCGCATCGCCTCGCTGCCGACGACGATCCGCCGGGCGCCGGCGAGGCTTGCCTGCACGAGTGGGCGGTAAACCGGCATGAGCCAGGCCTGGCGCACAATGTCGGCGTGATAGCTGACGACGTAGGGGCGATCGCCAAGCGCCGTCAGGGCGCTGAGCTCGCCGAGCGGATTGGGCATGTGCATGTGAATGACGTCGGCTTCCGCGCGGCGCAGCCAGAGCGGGAACGTGGGCGCCACAGGGCTGGAGAGCAGGCGCCCGAGTTGTCCGACGCGGACCTCCATGCCCGTCCCGACATGCTCGACCGTGGTGGTGCGGTCGCGCGCGCAGACGAGAACGTCGGTCGTGACGCTCGGCATGCTCTTGCGCAGGAGCGCGATGTGCTTCTCGATCCCGCCGCAGATGGGCGGATGGACATCCTTGTAGACGTGAGTGACTCGCATACGTGACACGGGCGGACGACATGCATGTCGGGATCGACCTGCGGGTGCTGGATCGCAAGGGTATGGACATCGGCGGCCTCGGCCGCTATGGACTCGAGATGGCGATCGGGCTGGCTGCAGCTCGGCCGTCCTGGCGGCTGACGCTGCACGGCAACCGACCGGAGTTCCTGCCGCCAGACCTGCGGCCCCATGTTCACTCGACGCGCTGGCCGACTGGGTCGGGTCCCGGGCGTGTTGCGTGGCTACAGGCTGGAGCCGCGCTCGACGTTACGGCACGGTCCGCCGACGTGTGGTTCAGCCCGAGCTTCGTCCTTCCGCTGTGGCGCCGCCGCCCTTCAGTCGTCGCCATTCACGACCTCTCGTTCCTGCTGCTGCCCGAGCGCTACCGCGGGCGCGCCAACGCTCGGTACGCCGCCACCGCCACGCGGGCATCTGCACGCCGTGCGACGCGGATCGTCTGTGGCGCCGAGGCGACCCGCCAGATGCTCGAGCACCGCTTGGGCGTCGACCCGAGCAAGGTTGACGTGGTTCGGTACGGGGTGTCGGATGTGTTCTATCGGACAGATGAGGTGGCCGCGTGCGCCCTCGCGCAGCCTCCGTACCTGCTCGCGGTTGGCACATTCGAGGCACGGAAGGGTCTTGAGATCCTGTACAGCGCGGTCCGCGAGGTCAACCGCGCGGGAACGCGCGTGCGTCTCGTGCTCGCCGGCCAGCCTGGCTGGGGGACCGAGACGCTCATCGCCGGGCTCGCGCGCGATCGGGCCGTTGACATACGCACGCGGGTATCGGATGCCGAACTGGCCGCGCTGTATCACGGGGCGCTCGCGCTCGTCTACCCATCTCGCATGGAGGGATTCGGGTTGCCCGTGGCCGAGGCCATGGCTGCTCGTTGCCCGGTGATCGCAAGTGACCTCGCGTGCATCCGCGAGTATGCCGGGGGCGCGGTGCTCTACGCCCCTGTTGGTGACGCGACGGTGATCGCCGAGCACGTGGACCGCCTGCTCGACGACCCCGACGAAGCCGTTGAACGTGTCGCCGCCGGTTCGCTCGTGGCCCGCGATTTGCGGTGGAGTGCGGTCGCCGAGAGGACCGCACGGGTCATAGAGAGAGCCGGAGGCGATCGTTGAAAGGCATCCCATCCGTTGCATCGAAGGAGCGCGGGTGTGCATACTGAAAACGATGCGTTGCCGCTGGCAGGTGCTTCTCTGCACCCCCATCCTTGTTGTCGTGATGAGCGGCCCGTCCGCCGTAGCGCAAGATGGCGGCATACAGGTCGACCCCGATAGTCCGAGCGGTACGGAGTACAAGCTTCCGCTGGAGGGTGCGCGCCAGGACGCCCAGCGCGATCACGGGCGCGACGCAGGCCCAGGCTCGCCAGCTGGGAGAAGGCCCGCGCCCGCACCCGCGTTCGGCGAGGGAATTGAAACCCCCGCCGCGGACGCCACCACCAAGCGCGACGGCGAGCGCTCGCGCGGCGAGCGATCCGAAGGCGATGGCGAGACCGCCGGGTCGGGCGGCACCGAGGCGGCCACGGGCACGAACGAGGCTCAAGCCACGACGCCGTCGTCGACGACAAAGCGAGCAAAAGGGCCGGGGAGCGCACTGCTCGCTGTCGGGGTGATCGCTGCCGGGTTACTTGTCGCTGGTGCTGCCATCGGCGTGCTGATTCGGCGTCATGCCCGCGCCGAATAGCAACGCCGCCGGGCCTACGCGGGCTCTGAACCCGCCGCCAACTGTCGATGATGAGCTGCTTGCACTGACGGCCGAGGCGCTCGCACCGAAGGCGCAACTGCTCGATGATTCGCAGCTTGGGCCGCCTGGCGATCGCCTTCCGGAGGGGCAGGACGTCGACACGATCGTCGCCGCGTTTGCGCAGCGGGCCAATAGCGACTGGGAGCTCGCTGGCCACGGGCGAGAGGATGCGCTGGACTTCGCGGCCTGGTTACTCGGCGCCGACGCATCTGAACAGAAGCGCGAGGATCTCGCCCGCAAGCACTTCGTCATCCACCGGCTTGCGAGGACAATCGGCTGGGAGGATGATCGCTTTGCCCACGCTCCGACGTCCGGACCCGGCTTGCAGTGCGTTCGCGAGGGCGCCGCGGTGCTCACGTTTGTGCACTCGGGATTGGGCGCGGTCCAGCTGTATAGCGGATCACGGACGATCGGAGCACTTGTCGCAGTCGCCGACGGAGGCACCAACGAGCCGGTGCTCGCCGAGCGGGCGCTGCGCGGCGACGTCGGTCGTGTGCGTTATGAGGCACGTATGCGAAGCGAGCGGTATGGACTGCGCTGGGTCGGACCGCAGCGCCGTGTCGCGGTGCTGGAGCACATCCTGCGAATGGGTGGCAGGATCGCTGTCGCACTCGACACACCGGGTTCGGTACCCGCAACGTGGTTCGGGCGCGAGGTCCAGGTGTCGGGCGGTGCCGCCGCGCTCGCCTGCCGCACGAGGCGTCCCGTCGTGCCGGTGATCGGGCGCTGGCGTGACGGGGTCGCCGACGTGTACTTCGGCGCCCCCCTGCACCCAGCGCAGGACACGCAGCCAGTGGCGCTGACGCAGAGGGCGCTGGATGCTGCCGCGGAGATCCTCGGCGGCGACCCGTCGCAGCTATCCGGAGCCTTCCCGGCGCGTGACCTGGTCCGCTGGCGGCAGATGCTGCGCCAGCAGCGGGCCCGGTGCGTCGTGCTGACAGCGCGGGCGAAGGACGCGAGGGAGCTAGTCGACGCGGCCAAGCACGAGCTGCGGGAGGCCCGGGCGCACCTGGAGGCGACCAGCAGCGCGCGGGCCGAGGCTCGTAAGGAGCTCGAGAAGCTCAAGGTCGGCAGGCCGGCCCCGCAGGCGAACCATGCGAGCGATGGGGCCGGCTGACTGCTTCGACCCACACTCCCGTCGGACGCATGCTCGCTCTCCCACGCCTCGTCGCGGTCGTCGCCGCCCTGACGCTGATTTGCACGCTTGCGTCCGGCGGTGCGGCCCAGGCGGCCGAAAAGGCGATCTGGGGCCCTGCGTCGTTGCCGGACGGATCGTCCGCGCTCGGGCTGTACGCCGAGCTCGGGGTCGACACGGTGCAGCTCTCGATGAGTTGGGCGAGCGTCGCGTCTGAGCGACCGGCATCCGCCGTCGACCCATCCGATCCCGCCTATCGCTGGCCGAACGAGATCGACGTCGCGGAGCGCGCCGCGCGTAGCCGCGGGATCCAGGTCGCACTGCTCGTGGCGAGTACCCCACCGTGGGCGAATGGCGGTCGTGCCCAGACCAGGGTGCCGGACGAGCCGCAGGATTACGCCGACTTCCTCACCGCGGCCGCGCGCCGCTATCCCACAGTGCGCCGCTGGATGATCTGGGGAGAGCCCAATCGCGACGATCGCCTTCAGCCCAACACCGAAAACGGGCTCTCCGGGGGTGATCGTAGGTGAAGTCAAGCTGCGTGTTCGTGTGGGAGTGCGAGCGTAATCGGGCCGCAGGTGAGGTGGATAAGCGCGAGCGCGGCCTTCGCGGAGTGGAAGCCGTAGGCGCGGCGGGTGATCAG
>JBBSLI010000015.1:0-103021 GCA_038255395.1 Solirubrobacterales bacterium | reverse complement strand
GGCGGCTGCCGCTCCGGCGCAGGCTGCTGCGGCTGGCGAGCAGGCTGCGCAGCAGGCGGCTGCCGCTCCGGCGCAGGCTGCTGCGGCTGGCGAGCAGGCTGCGCAGCAGGCGGCTGCCGCTCCGGCGCAGGCTGCTGCGGCCGCAGAAGATGCCGCCCAGCAGGCCGCCGCCGCTCCGGCGCAGGCTGCCGCGGCTGCGGAAGAGGCTGCGCAGCAGGCCGCCGGCGAGGCGACTGCCGCCGCGAGCGGCGCCGCGCAAGCCGCGACGGCGGTCGCCGCCGGTGCGGCCGGCGTCGCGGCCGGTGCTGCGGGCGCCGCCGCCGCGGCAGCAGGCGACGCCCCCGCCCAGGCCGCCGATGCAGCCGCAGGTGCGGCCGCAGCAGCAGCCGACGCCCCCGCCGCCGCCGCAGACGCGGCCGCCGCCGCCGGCGACCCAGCGGCGCCAGCCGCCGCAGCCGCCGGGGCCGAGCCCCCGGCCGCACCGACCGCAGACGCACCGCCGGCCCCCGCGACGGACGTCGTCCCCGCCGCGCCGACGACGCCGCCGCCCGCGACCACGCCACCGCCCGGCGCCGCGCAGGGCAACAGCACCACCACCGGCGCGGCCGTCAGCGTCCAGCGCGCGAAGCTCGAGATCGAGGGGCAGCCGGCGATCGACTGCCTCTTCAACCCGGCCCAGTACGCGATCTCGAAGGTCAACAACTACCAGGTGCAGAGCGTGCCGGGCATGAGCTTCGGCGCCCCGCAGTTCGTCGGCGGCGCACCGCGTGAGATGACCGTCGAACTGCTCTTCGACGTCACCCTCAGCAAGCCCGCCAAGCCGAGCGTCCGCCCGATCACCGACGCCCTGTTCAAGATGATGGAGGTCCCGACGGGGGGCGCCGGCTCGGCCGGCAAGGCGCCGCCGACCGTCACGTTCCGCTGGGGCGCCTTCGAGTCCTTCAAGGCCGTCCCGACGCGCCTGGATGTGCAGTTCGTCCTCTTCCGCGCCGACGGCGAGCCCGTCCGCGCGTGGACGCGGATGGATCTCCTCCAGGTCGCCGCCGACCCGCGCTCGGGCAGCGCCACGCCCGCCGCGCAGAACCCCACGACGAGAGCCGCCGAGGCCGGCTCGACCTGCGTCGTATGCGAGGGCGACTCCCTCCAATCGCTCGCCTACGACGCCTACGGCGACCCGACCGTCTGGCGCGTGATCGCCAAGGCGAACGACATCCATGACCCGTTGCGGCTGCGGCCCGGCCGTCGACTCACGATCCCGGAGGCCCCCACGTGAGCACCGTCGCCGCATCCACCGACCTGTCCGCCGCCTGCAAGATCACCCTCGGCGGCGCCGACCTCGACCCGAGCCTCAGCGCGCGCGTCGTCGAGCTGCGTGTCGAGACGACCGCCGCGCTGCCCGACGTCTGCACGATCCGCTTCACCGAGGACAGCCCGGCCGGCTCGACGGACCTCGCGATCATCGACCACGCGAAGTTCGCGCTCGGCGCGCCCCTGAGCGTCAAGCTCGCCAAGGCGATCGGCGGCCAGCTCGGACCGGTCTTCGACGGCGAGATCACGACCGTCGAGGCCGAGCTCGGCGCCTCGCTCGCGGGCGAACCGGTGCTCGAGCTGACCGTCATCGGCCACGACCGCTCGCACCGGATGCACCGCAAGACGACGACCCGCACGTTCCGCCAGGTCACGGTCGCCGACATCGCGCGCAAGATGGCCCAGGAGCACGGTCTCCGCGTCGGCACGATCGCGCAGCTCGGCGGCGGCGCGGCCGAGGTGCGCCATCAGGTCGGGGAGACCGACTGGGCCTACCTCTCGCGCCTCGTCCGAAACCACGGCGGCGAGCTCGACATCGCCGGCGGCGCGCTGCACATCCTCGACCCCGACAAGACGAAGGCCGCCGCCGCCGAGCTCGTCTTCGGCGAGAACCTGCAGCGCTACAAGCCGCGCGTGAGCACCGTCGGCCAGGTCGCCGAGGTGACCGTTCACGGCTGGGATCCCAAGCAGAAGCAGGAGATCGTCCAGACCGCCAAGCCGAAGGGATCCACCCCGATCGACGGCGCGAAGATCGACGGGCAGGTGAGCGGCACGACCGTTCTGATCCCGGACGCCGCGATCTCCACGACCGCGGAGGCCAAGGCCCAGGCCCAGGCCGCCGCGCGCTCGATCGGCCACGAGCGCGTGCAGGCGACAGCGGCGGCCGCGGGCGACCCGAAGCTGCTCGCCGGCGAGTACGTCGCGATCTCCGGCGTCGGCACGCGCTTCGGCGGCACGCACCGGATCGTCTCGGCGACCCACGTCTACGGCGTGCGCGGCTACACGACGCGCCTGACGCTCGGCGCCGGCGGCCGCCCGCTGGCCGAGGCGGTCCGCGGCGGCGGTGGCCGCGCGCACGCCTTCGCCGACCACCTCACGATCGGGATCGTCACGTCCAACACCGATCCCGACAAGCTCGGTCGCGTGAAGGTCAGGTACCCGATCCTCGGCGGCGAGGTCGAGAGCCACTGGGCACGGATCGCCTGGGGCGCGGCAGGCAAGGAGCGCGGCGTGGTCGCGCTGCCCGAGGTCAACGACGAGGCGATCGTCGGCTTCGAGCACGGTGACGTGCGCCGCCCGTACGTCCTCGGCGTGCTCTTCAACGGCAAGGACACGCCCGGCGCCGACCTCGTCAAGGCCGACAACTCGCTCGCCGCGCGCTTCCCCCGCAACCTCGACGTCCTGACGAACAAGCAGGCGCTGCTGACCGCCGACGAGGGCGTCACGGTGAAGACGACGAAGGGCCCGATCGAGGTCTCCTCCAACAAGGACATCAAGCTCACCGCAAGCGCCGGCGGCCCGCCCAGCGCGATCACGATCGAGACCACCGGCCAGATCAAGTGCAACGGCAAGCAGGGCGTCGAGATCTCCGCCAGCGGTCCGCTGAAGATCACCTCGACGGCACCGGTGACCGTCGAGTCCAACGCGATGCTGCAGCTCAAGGGCTCGATCGTCCAGGTGCAGGCGTCGGGTATCCTGCAGCTCTCGGGAGCCACGGTGATGCTCGGATGAGCGCGTCAGAGCTCGGCTCCGGTCTGGCCTTCCCGCTCAGCGTCGACCAGCGCGGCGCGATCGCGCTCGTCTCGGGCGACACCGACATCGCGCAGGCGATCTCGATCATCCTCGCGACGGCGCCCGGCGAGCGCCCGATGCGCCCCGAGTTCGGCTGCGCGGTGCACGAGCACGTCTTCGACGTCCTCGACGCCTCGGCGTTCGGCAGCATCGAGAGCGCCGTCCGCAAGGCGATCGAGCGCTGGGAGCCGCGCGCCACCGTCGTCGCCGTCGACTTCGACCTCGACCGCCAGGCGGAGGGCCGTCTCGACATCGTGCTCACCTACGAGATCCCGGAGGTGCCGGGCGTGCGCAACCTCGTCCATCCGTTCTACGTGATTCCCGAGGAGGACGCGGGCGGGCAGTCACAGGAGATCGTCGCCGGGGAGGTCGTCGCATGGTGAGGCTGCCGGAGATCCAGCTCGACAACCGCGGCTTCCAGGAGCTCGTCTCGGAGGCGCGCACGCGGATCGCGCAGCGCTGCCCGGAGTGGACCGAGCACAACGTCTCGGACCCCGGCATCACGCTGATCGAGCTGTTCGCGTGGATGACCGAGATGACGACGTACCGGCTCAACCGCGTGCCGGACAAGATCTACGTGCGCCTGCTCGAGCTGCTCGGCGTGCCGCTGCGCCCGGCCACGCCGGCGCGGACGATGATCCGCTTCCAGCTCTCCGCGCCGCCGATCGAGCCGCTGACGATCGCCGCCGACGAGACCGAGGTCGGCACGGTGCGCACGGCATCGGATGAGTCGGTCGTGTTCGAGGTCGCCGAGACGCGCACGATCGAGCCGCTGGCGCCGTCGGCGTACGTCGTCTACCGCGACGGCCAGCTGCGCAACGTCGCCGTCGACGCCGGCATCGCGCGGCCCGTCGGCCTCGACAGGCCCGCGTTCTCGGCCGTGCCCCTGCCCGGCGACGCGATCCACCTCGGCTTCGAAGCCTCGCTGTCGCGGCTGCTGATCCGCGTCGACGTCGAGGCCGAGCCGGCGCGCGGCGCCGGCGTCGACCCGCGCCGCCCGCCGCTGCGCTGGGAGCTCGCGACGGGCGAGCGCCCCGGCGGCGACCTCGTCTGGGACGCCGTCACGGTGCTCGACGACAGCACCGGCGGCTTCAACTTCGGCAGCGGCGCGGTGCTCGTCGAGCTCGCCGGCGACAGCGAGCGGCTGCCGCTCGCCGGCCAGCGCCTGCACTGGCTGCGCTGCCGCGTCGCGACGCCGCAGGAGGCCGGCGGCGCGGCCTACGAGCGCCCGCCCGAGATCGCGTCGATCACCGCCTCGCCGATCGGCGCGACGCTGCTGGCACGCCACGCCGACCACGTCGACAACGAGGTCCTCGGCGAGAGCGACGGGACGCCCGGCCAGACGTTCTCCGTGCTGCGCCCGCCGATGCTCGCGCCGTCGCCCGACGAGTGGCTGGAGGTGCGCGACCACGAGCGCGGGCAGTGGCAGCGCTGGGAGCCCGTCGAGTCGTTCGTCGACGCCGAGGGCGAGGACCGCTGCTACGTCTGCGACGCCGCGACGGGCACGATCGAGCTCGGCCCCGCGGTGCGCCAGTCCGACGGCGACTGGCGCCACTACGGCGCCGTGCCGCCGAAGGGCGCCTCGCTGCGCATGTCGCGCTATCGCCACGGCGGCGGCCTGCGCGGCAACGTCGCCCCCGGCACGCTGACGGTGCTCAAGCGCGGCCCGGCCGGGATCGCCGCGGTGACGAACCCGACCGCGGCGCGCGGCGGCGTCGATCCCGAGGGCCTCGTCGGCGTGCGCCAGCGCGGCGCGATGGAGATCCGCGCGCGCCACCGCGCGGTCACGGCGGAGGACTTCGAGTACCTCGCGATGAAGGCCTCGCGGCGCGTCGGCCGCGCCGTCTGCGTGTCGCCCGACGAGGGCAACGCGGTCGCCGTGCGAATCCTGCCGCACGTGCACCCGGCCGACCGCCGCCTGGAGTACGACGAGCTGCAGCCGCCCGTCGACCTGCTCGAGGAGGTCGCCGGCTACCTCGACGAGCGCCGCCTGCTCGGCGCGACCCTGCACGTCGCGCCCGTCCGCCTGCGCGGCGTCAGCGTCGTCGTCGAGCTGCAGACCGAGCCGCTCGCCGACCTCGTCCGCATCCGCGAGGAGACGCTGCGCGAGCTGTATCGCTTCCTCAACCCGCTCGTCGGCGGCACGCCCGGCGGCCTCGGCGAGGGCTGGGAGTTCGGCCGCACGCTCAACCAGGGCGAGCTGTACGGCGTCGTGCACGGGATCGCCGGCGTCGAGTACGTGCGCCTGCTGCGCATCTACCGCGCCGACCTCGTCAGCGGACGCCAGCAGCCCGAGCCGGCGGGCTCGCACATCGTGCTCGAGCCCGACGAGACGATCGCCTCGGGCGTGCACATCGTGAAGGCGACCATGCGGGGGACGTAGGAGTGGTCCGCTGATGCCAGACACGGGCTACGAGCTCTCGTCCAACGGCGGCGCGCCGCCCGCCGCGCGTGCCGATGGCCACGCGCCGCCGGCGACCGTGTCCGTGCGCCGCCACCTGCGCAACGGCGTGCCGGACATCTACCGCCGCGACGCCGCCTCGCTGCGTGACGACCCGCCGCCCTTCGCGATGCGCCTCCTGCACGCGCTCGAGGAGGTGCTCGACCCGATCACCGCGACGCTCGACTCGCTGCCCGCGCACCTCGACGTCGACCTCGCGCCCGAGCACGCGCTCGCCGGCATGGCCACCTGGCTCGGCGTCGACGAGGTCGAGAGCCTGCCCGCCGCGTCGCGCCGCGAGGCCGTCCGCCAGGCCGGGGCGCTCGGCCGCCAGCGCGGCACCCGTGGTGGCCTGGAGCTCGCGCTGGCGCTGTTCTTCCCGGCGATCAAGCTGCGCATCGAGGACCACGGCGGCGTCGTCGTCAGCGCCGACGTCGACGCGCCGCCGCCGCCCGCGGCCGCCGCCCTGTTCGACGTCTACTGCGACCAGCCGCTGCCACCCGAGATGCAGATGGCCGTCGCGCGCTGCATCGAGCGCTGGAAGCCCGTCCACGCGCACTACAAGCTGCGCGTGCGCAAGGAGAGCGGCCGGCTGGAGACCGTCGAGGCGCCCGCCGTCGCCGACGCCGACGGCCTGACGCCGCCCGAGCTCAAGCCGCCGTTCGGGCCGCAGGACGGAGCCGAGGACTCGTGAGCGAGCAGCCGCCCTGCCGCAGCTGTGGCCTGCAGAACGAGGAGGGCCGCGACTTCTGCGCCAACTGCGGCGAGTACATCAGCTGGGCACCGACGGCGTTCGTCGCCGCGGTCCCGATGACGGGCGCGCCGGCCGAGGCGATCAGCGAGAGCACGAGCATCGAGTCCGCCGACCAGGCGCAGACGAACGTCATCGGCACGCGGCCCGAGGACGCCGCGCCGCCGACCGACGACCGCACGGCCCCGGCGATCGCCACGCCGTTCGCCGAGCCGCTCGGCGAGGACCACACACCCCAGCCCGAGCCGCAGGAACCGCCGCCGGCGCCGGCGACCAGCTCGCACGACGCCGTCGTCGGCATCCCCGAGGGCCCGCCGCCGACGGGCGACGCCTCGATCGTCCTGCAGCCCGCCGATCCGGCGCTCGGCTCGGCCGGCGTGCCCGCCGTCGACGCGGGCGCGACGCTGACGTTCGTCGCGACGATCCGCAACGAGAGCAACATCGTCGACAACTACGACCTCGCGGTGCTCGGGCTGCCCGAGAACTGGGCGACCGTCGCGCCCGCCGCGGCGTTCCTCGTACCGCTCGGCGAGGGGCGCGGGCAGAGCTCGCAGGAGATCCGCATCGACATCGCGCCGCCGCGCGAGTACCGCTCGACGGCGGGCATCTGGACGTTCGAGCTGATCGCGCTGTCGCGCACGACCGCGACGATCGCCGCGCGCGCGATCGCGCAGTTCGAGGTCAAGCCGTTCCAGCAGTGGTCCGTCGAGGCGATCCCGGCGGTCAACGCCGGACGTCTGAAGGCGCGCTACCGCCCGGCCGTCCGCAACGACGGCAACGCCGAGCAGGACCTCTGGCTGATCGCCGAGCCCGACAGCGGCCGCGTGCGCGCGCGCTTCCAGGCGGGCAGGCTCACCCTCCAGGCGGGCGAGGTCGGCATCGACGTCATGACGCTGCGCCCGCGCTTCCCGCTGCCCGTCGGCCGTATCAGGGAGCACCGCGTCGGCGTCGACGTGTTGCCCGAGCAGCCCGATCTCGGCGAGCAGCCGCTCAGCGTCAAGGAGAAGATGGCGGCGAAAGCCAAGGAGCAGGCCGACGCCGCCAAGAAGGGCGTCAAGGTCGACTCCAAGGGCATCAAGCTGCCCAGGCCGCCGCGGCTGCCCAACCCGCTGACGAAGCTCAGGGCGCTGACGAGGGGCCTGGATGCGGGCGCGCTCGCGAAGCTGCGCAGCGCCGGCGACGCCAGCGCGCCGCAGACCGCGCGCCCGGTCGTCTTCCGCCAGAAGCCGATCGTCCCGCTGTGGCTGATCGCGCTGCTGGTCCTCTCGGCGATCGCCGCCTACGTCATCTACACGCTGCTGCCCGACCGTACGAACGTGCCCGCCCTGACCGGCGACGCGTTCGCCGCCGAGAAGCAGCTGCGCGCCGAGGGGCTGAAGCTCGCTCAGCCCGTCCAGCGCCGGACCGACCCCGACGCCGAGGCCGGAACGGTCGTCGAGCAGGCGCCGGCGGCCGGGGCGAAGGTCGACAAGGGCAGCGAGGTGAGCATCGTCGTCGCCGACGGCGCGACGAAGGTCCGCGTGCCGCGGCTGAAGGACTTCACGCGCGAGAACGCCGACAAGCGCCTGCGCAAGGACGGCCTGATGCTCGGCGACACGCAGCCCGCCGATGCGCCCGACACGTTCATCGTGCGCAGCCAGATCCCGGCCGCCGGGCTGTCGGTCGAGCGCGGCAGCAGCGTGCGCGTGTTCCTCAAGAAGCCGCCGCTGACGGCGGCGGAGAAGAAGACGGCCGCGAAGAAGGCCAAGGCCGCCGCGGCCGCGGCCGCCGCAGCCGCGGCCGCCAAGGCGACGATCACGATCCCGCCGGTCGACGACATGCCCGCACAGGAGTACGCCGCGGCGCTGACGAAGCTCAAGCTCAAGCCCGCCGTGCGCAGCGCGACCGCCTCCGAGCCGGCCGGCACGGTGCTCGGCGTGACGCCCGAGCCCGGCGAGAAGGTCAAGCAGGGCGCGAAGGTCACCGTGCGCGCGTCGCGCGGCTCGCCGGTGCTGGCGGTCGAGACCGACGGCCTCGTGCTGCTCTACGACCCGACGACGAGCAAGCCGGTCGGCCAGATCCCCGACGGCGAGGGCAGCGCGGCCGACCTGTCGTTCGTGCCCGGCGAGGACCAGGCCGTCTACCGCTCCGCCGCCGGCCTGACCGTGGCGGAGCTCGGCGAGGGCGGGCGCAAGCGCTCGATCCACTCCGGCGACGACGTGCTCGAGCGCCCGTCCGTCGCCCCCAACGGCCGCGCGATCGCGGTGCTGCGCCGCGAGGAGGGCGACGGCGACCTCTGCTTCGGGCGCATCGACCGCAAGAACATCGGGCACCTCTGCCTGCCCGACGACGGCTGGGACCTGACGGGCCGGATCAGCTGGCGCGACGACGGCAGGGCGGTGCTCGTCCCGGGACGCCCGTCGGACGACCCGAGCACGATCGGCGTGCGGATCTACGAGACCAGGACGGCCTATACGACCAACCCGGAGCTCTGGAGAGGGCGCGTCGCCAGCGACATCTCGACGCCGGGCAAGGGCGTCATCGCCGCGCAGTACTCGCCCAACGGCAAGCGGATCGCGTTCGTGTCCAACCTCGAGAGCTCGGACTTCGAGGTCGTGCTCGGCGACGCGTCCGACCTCGAGCTCGTCGATCCCGAGACGACGGGCGCCGTCGCCTGCGACGTGGCGTGGCGGCCGGACGGCAGGGAGCTTGCGATCGTCGAGGCCGACGGCAACTGCGCCGAGACGTTCGGCAAGATCTCGCGCTTTGCGCTCTCCGACCCCAAGCAGCTGACGCTGATCGCCGACGAGGGCCGCAATCCGACCTACAGGCCGGCCGGATGATGGGCCCGGACTTCCAACGACCCGGCTCCGGCATCCTCGGCGACGGGCGCGTGCACCCCGGCGTGACGGCGCAGATCGCGGCCGCGCGGGGACGCGGCGCGCCGCTGGATCCGGCGCTCGAGGCACAGGCGTCGAGCGCGCTCGGAGACGCGTTCGGCGACGTCCGCGTGCACACCGACGCGCTCGCGGGCGCGCTCGCGCGGTCCGTCGAGGCGCGCGCCTTCACGACCGGCAGCGACATCTTCTTCGCGAGCGGCGAGTTTCGCCCGCAGTCGCCCAGCGGGCGCGAGCTGATCGCTCACGAACTGACGCACGTCGCGCAGCAGCGCGGCGCCCCGGTGACGGGGGAGATGGTCGTCTCGCAGCCGGGCGATGCGCTCGAGCAGGAGGCCGAGCGCGCGGCACGGCTGGTCTGAGCGCGCAGGCAGGGCAGCGTTCGTGCCCGAGGGGTCCGTCCAGCCGCACGTCCTGCGGGCAGGGATCGGGCCGGCCTGAACCTGGATCAGGCGACGAGGACCGGCGTCGCCGAGCGCACGCGCTCGAAGAGGTCGATCACGTCCGGCGGGCTCATGCGGATGCATCCGTGGGAGGCGGCGCTGCCGAGCGAGCCGGCGCTGGCGGTGCCGTGGAAGCCGACCGAGCCGTTGAAGCCGATCCAGCGCGCGACGAGCGGATTGCGCGGATCGCCGCCGGGGATCGTCTGGCCCGCGAGGCCGCCGGCCCAGGCCGAGTTCGGCACGTTCCAGGCCGGGTTCTTCTGCATCGTCTGAACGACGAACTCGCCCGTCGGGGTCGGGTACTCCGCCGAGCCGACGGCGACGGTGTAGGACTTGACGAGCTGGCCGCGGCGAAAGACGCGCGCCCGGCGCTGCTCCCGCGAGACGGTGACGGCGACCGGCTGCGCGTCGAAGACCTTGGCGTAGGTGATCTTCGGCGAGACCTTCACGGTCTTGGCTCGCAGCGTGCGCCGATCGGTGGGGCTGGTCAGCCGGCGCGCCAGCCGGGCGACGAGCGCGTCGCGCGCGGCCAGCCGCCGGCCGTGGCGGGCGCGCTTGACGCTGACGCGCGTGAGCGTCAGCTTCAGCGCGGCGTCGACCGGCTTGCGTGCCTGCTCGCGCTCGATGCCCGCCACGAACTTCGAGATCGCGAGGCGGTCGACGGTCACGGGCACCGCAGCGTCGGCGCGAGCCTCCTTGCCGGCGAGCGAGCGCCAGCCTCGGGAGAGGAACGATCCCTCGCGGCCCGCCGCGTAGGCGCGCTCGATCGCGGGACGAGGATCGAGCCGGACGCCGGCCTGCGCCGCAGTGATCGTGTAGCGGCGATCGCCGAGCTGGACGTGGGCCGGCCGGGTGATCAGCCTGGTCACGCGGGTCTGGGCGCGCTCCAGCGCCTGCGCGCGCGTCAGGCCGCCGACATCGACGCCCCCGATCCGGGCGCCCGCCGGGAGCTTGCCGGCGCTGCTGCTGTCGGCCACCGCGAGCGCGCCGACCGCGGCCACGGCGAGGCCGGCGAGCGCGAGGACGGTGATGAGGATGATGCGAGTCACAACGAGGGCTTCCGGGTTTCAGTGTAAGTGACGTCGGTCGGCGCCGAGGTTCGCACCGCGACGACCGGTGATGCTGAAAACCCTACTCCTCGATGATCGTCCCACTGCCCGGTGGAGGCGGGGGAGGTGGTCGCGACGGGGGCGGCGTCTGGCCCGCGGGCGGTGGTGGCGGTGCGTTGCCGGCGCTCGAGCCGGAGGACCCGCTCGATCCGCTGCCGCCGGCGCTGCCGCTGCCGCTGCCCGACGAGGCGCTGGACGATCCCGATCCGCTCGCGCTCGAGCTCGAGCCGCCGCTCGCGCTGGCCTGCGCCTTCGCCGCCGGCGCGGGCGGCCCGAGCACCGCCCCGGGCGCGGGCTTGCCGGCGGCATCGACGGCCTGCGCCGAGCCCGACAGGCCGTCGCCTCCGCCGCCGATCGCGCCGCCGAGGACGAACCCCAGCACGGCTGCGACGAGGACGGCGACACCTGCGATCACGCCCGTGCGCATCTCAGCCTCCCTGTTGCGGATAGCCCGCTGCCGCGAGGTCGGCGCGCGCCGACGTCACCCGTGCGCGCGCGCGTGTGACGGCCGACCGCGGGCCCCCGACGTTGCCGCTCGGCACGGCGCGCGCGAACGCCGTCCACGCGCTGCCGACCCCGCGCAGCGCGTCCGCCAGGTCGTCGCGCGCGGGGATCGCGAGCGCGCCGACCGGCGCCTTGCGCAGCTCGGTCGCGGCGGCGCGGTAGGCGCGCGAGAGGTCGGTCGCCGCCAGGCGCTGGTCGGTGCGGCTGCCCGCCCCGCTGAGATCCTCGGCCGGGTTGCGGATCGCGTCGCGCAGCCGCGTGAGCGCGCCGCCGACGGCGCGCGCGCCCGCGTCGGTCGGGCCGGGCGCCTGCGCCTCGCCGCGCGTGAGCGCGACGGAGCCTGCCACCTGCGGGCACGCGGCCTTGACCGCCGGCGCGTCGCTGCAGACGACGACGAGCGCGCCGTCGTCGACGGGCAGGACGTACAGCGAGGCCGCGCCCGCGACGGCGGAGTAGCGCGCCGCGTCGCCGGCGCCGAGCTTGACGCGCGCGGGCTCGCCGCCGCCGCGCGTCAGCGCGGCGGTCTGCGCGACGGTCGCCCGGCCGGCGGCGACGCCGTCGCCGGCGGCGGCGCCGGCGGGTGCCAGTGCGACGGCCTTGTCGCCGAGCGAGCCGAGCACGGTCGGCGCCGTCGCCTTCCAGCCCGACGGCGCGTTGAGCACGAAACCGTCGCCGGTCGCGCTCGCAAGCGACGCTCCGCCGCCACCCGACATGCCGACGACGAACGCCACGATCGCCGCCACGACGGCGCCCGCGGCGACGGGTGCGGTCGGGAACCTCGGCCCGGTGTCCGGCGCGGCGGGCGGCGGGGCCGCCGGCTTGGGCTCGGCGGTGACCGGCTTGACGGCGCGCGCGACGGGCGCGGCCTGCGGCGCCGGGGTGACGCGGCGCGGAGCCGCCGCGGGAGCGGGCGGCGGCGTCGCGAGCCCCGGTGCGACGGCGACGCCCTCCGAGGCGAGCTGCTCGTGCAGGGCGGCGGGGGCGTGGTAGGTCTGAAATCCGGTCGCGCCGGCCGTGCCGCCGATCGGCCCGCCCGCGCGATTGGCGGGGCGCATCGGCGTCGGCCCCATCGGCGGGATGTCGTCGAGCTCGATCTCCGACGCCGGCTCCAGCGTCGCGTCGCGGCGCCACAGCGGGCCGACGAACTCGAGCACCGCCTCCTCGAAGGCCTCCCACGCCGCGGCGGCGTCGGGGAAGCGCTCGTCGGGGTCCTTCGCCGTCGCCGTCGCGACCCACAGCGCGACCGCCTCGGGGATCAGCGGGTCGACCTCGCGCACGTCGGGCACGGGGTCGTTGACGTGGCGCATGAGCAGCGCGACCTGCGAGCCCTCCGTGAACGGCAGCCGCCCGGTCAGCATCTCGTAGGTCATGCAGCCGACCGAGTAGAGGTCGGACTGCGGGCCGATGTTCTTCGCCATCGCCTGCTCGGGCGACATGTACTCCGGCGTGCCGACGGTCATGCCCTCCGAGGTCAGGCCCTGCTGGCCACTCTCGGCTGCCTTCGCGATCCCGAAGTCGGCGACCTTGACGCGGCCGTCCTTCGTGATGAGCGCGTTCTCGGGCTTGAGGTCGCGGTGCACGATCCCCGCGCGCCCGGCGTGGCCGACGGCGGCGAGCAGGTCTTCGAGCACGCGCGCGACCTTGGGCAGCGACAGCTCGCCGACGAGCGGGCGCAGCGAGCCGCCCTCCATGAGCTCCATCGCGATGAACGGCGTGCCGCCGTCGTCGAAGTACTCGTAGACCGTGACGATGTTCTGGTGGTTCAGCGAGCCCGCGACGCGCGACTCGCGCAGGAAGCGCTCCGCCGCCGACGGGTCGCCGACGCTGAAGCCGGCGAGCTCCTTGAGCGCGACGAGGCGCGACAGGTCGCGCTGGCGGGCGAGGTGCACGACCGCCATGCCGCCGCGGCCGAGCTCGCGGATGAGGTCGTAGCTGTCCAGCGAGGAGGGCACTAGTGACGGGCCACTAGGCCAGCGCCTTGACCTGGCCGGGGAACGCGACGATCAGCGGCGCCGGCGGCACGCCGCTCGTGATCCCGTTGATACCGGCGAGCAACACCGGCTTGCCGTTGACCATGACCTTCGGGCTCATGCCGACCATCGGGATCGGGATCTCGCTGGCGACGACGAGGCAGGGCGCCGTCGCGGGCGTGATCGGAACCGGGCAGCCGGCGATCGGGGAGCCGACGAGGTCGCCGACGCACAGCACCGGGGCGCCGCCGGCCAGCACCTTCACCTGCTTGGGGATCAGCGTCACCTGGCCGCCGTGGGCGCACATGATCTTCGCGGCGGAGGTGACGATCGGCGCTGGCATCGGATCCTGCCGGCGACGCTAGCCCGTCGCGGCGCGGCGCGGACCGTCCGATCGGGCGGTCTTACGGGCACCGGTGCACAGCGGGCTCAGCGGGCGGCCGCCGGCGTGCGATGTCCGTCACGACGGCGAGCGCCGCGACCAGGGCGTCTGCGGACGCTCCAGCCGGATGCCGTCGACGATGCCGCTCTCAGGTGGCGCTGAGAAACGCGATCAGCACCGCGAGCGCGGCGATGACGAGGCCGCAGCAGACGCCGATCAGGAAGATCTCACAGCGCACGATCAGCGGCACGTCGACGATCTCGGCCAGCCAGTGCGGGATCGGGATGTCGATCCCCGCGAGACTCCAGTAGTACTCGTAGTCGCCGTCGTCGTCGTAGGCGCGCGGCGACCCGCGCGACGGTGGTTGTGGCGAGTTCAACTCCATCGGCATCGCGCGGGGCGGGAGGCCACGTTCCGTCGCCCTCGGGCGTGCTAGCGGTCGTGCGCGTCGTCGGCGGCGGGCTTGTCGCGGGCGTCGCCGACGAGCCGGCGCAACGAGATGAAGCCCTGCTCGGCCACGCGCCGGCGGGCGCGGAACTCGTCCGGCGTCAGCGGCGCGCAGCGCGACTGCGCGCGGATCTGCGCGCGCGTCAGCGCGCTGTCGTGATCGGACACCTCGGGCCGCTCGGACATCAGCACATGCCTCCACGATCTGTTGAACGCGGACCGTGTGCGTGCCCACCTGCTCGGCGCGCCCCCGACCCTTGCGCCAGAGGACAATACGCTATGTGTCAAAGACACATTGCGCCGAGCGCGGGCGTACGACGGCGCGCTCAGTCGTCGGCGAAGTCGGCGTCGGTGGCGACGCCGGCGGGCCGCCGTCCGGCCGGCGCCTTCGCGGCGGCGGACGCGGTCGGCTTGGCGCCAGCGGCCGCGGCGTCGTCCTTGCTGCGGCCGCGCCCGCTGAGGCCGCCGGTCAGCGTGTCCTGCGCCCAGCGCTCGCTGAAGCCGGCCGCGAAGCCGATCACACAGAGGAAGTAGAAGCGCTCGATCGAGCCCTCCGCGGGCAGCTCGAAGACGTTGACGAAGCCGCTGGTGAGCATGAAGTACGCGAGCAGGCCGAAGATCGAGCCGATCACCGGTCGCAGCGCGCCGAGAAACAGCGTGTAGCCGCGCGCGACGTCGAAGTCCAGCGCGAACGTGCCGCTGTTGATCCGGGCGATGACGCTGACGACCGCGCCGAGCGCGCCGGCGACGAGGCAGCCGATGATCGTGCGCTCCTCGACCCCCTCGCCCTGCAGCACGCTCTGCGCGATGACGTACAGCCAGGCGAGCAGCGCGATGCCGATCGCCATGCCCGCGAAGTAGATCAGCTGGGCGTCGCCGTTGGCGGCCTCGCGGTAGTCGCGCCGCAGCTGCCCGAGCTGGCGCGCCTCGACGGCGACCGCCGCCTTGCGCGCCTGCGGCGGGTGCTCGCCGCGCGCGTCGACGAGGCTCAGCAGGTGGCAGGCCGAGGTCATGACGAGCTGGATCGTGATGCGCCGGCTGCGGCCGCGCAGCACCTCGCCGGCGCGAACCGCGAGCTCGTCACACTGATGCAGCGCGCGGGCGATGTCGGGCTCGTCCTTCGTCGCCCAGTCGCTGACGCGATGGAACTTCGGCGCGACGGACAGCAGGCGGCGCAGCCAACCCGTGCTCGGCCTTCCCGCGGTCAGCGCGACCGCGCTCTCGACGTCCGCGCACCAGTAGGCGTTGACGAGCTCGCCGTGCTCCTGCTCGAAGCGCGCAAGCGCCTCGTGGTACTCCTCGTTGAGCTGCGTCTGCTCGGCCTGCGGTACGCCGGAGTCGTGGCGCACGGCCTGGCGCCAGCGAAAGTGGATCCGCACGAGATCGGGGAACGTGACGCGCTGGTGCACGGTGATCTCGGGGCTGTCTTGGAGGGTGGTCGCCATCGTCCTACCGCCGGCGGCGCGATCATGCCACGGGCCCGCAAGCTGGACCGCAAGGGTCGCTGCAACGCTCGCGCGCGGATAGATCCGGTCGGGCGCAATTCCGGGCAGGAGCGCTACGCGCGCCGGCCGACCGCCGGGCGATTCTCGGCGCGCGCGTCGCCCCCGCCTCGACATGGTGCGCGTCGTGCAGGACGGACGTATGACAGCCTCCACGAGACGTGACCGACGCGGCGGCCTCACGCGCAGTACTCGTGACCGGTGCGTCGCGAGGCATCGGCGCGGCCGTTGCGCGGGCGTTCGCCGAGTCGGGTGAGCGCGTCGCGCTGCACTACGGCTCCCGACGCCGGCAGGCGCAGCAGGTCGCGGCCTCGCTTCCCGGCAGCGGCCACGTCGTCGTCGGCGCCGACCTCGCCGACCCCGACGCGGTGCACGCGATGGTCGACGAGGCCGCCGCAGCGCTCGGCGCCATCGACGTGCTCGTCAACAACGCCGGCGTGATCGAGCCGCACCCGATCACGGAGACCACCTACGCGGACTGGCAGCGGGCATGGGCTCACACGCTGGGCGTGAACCTCGTCGGAGCCGCGAACGTGACGTGGTGCGCCGTGCAGCACATGGGCCGCGGCGGACGGATCGTCAACGTCGCGTCGCGAGGCGCCTTTCGCGGCGAGCCGCGCCAGCCCGCCTACGGCGCCAGCAAGGCGGGGCTGGTCGCGTTCGGTCAGTCGCTCGCGCGCGCGCTCGGACCGGCGGGCATCTCGGTCACCGCCGTCGCGCCGGGCTTCACCGACACCGACATGGCGGCCGAGGCGCTCGCCGGCGAGGAGGGTCAGGCGCGACGCGCCGAGAGCCCGCTGGGGCGCGTCGCGACCACGCAGGACATCGCCGCCGCCGTGCTGTTTCTCGCCTCACCCCAGGCCGAGCTCGCGAGCGGGACCGTGCTGGACGTCAACGGCGCGTCCCATCTGCGGATGTGACCGCCGTGCGGCGCGCAGCGGCCTCGTCGCAGGCCACCTCGTCCAGCCCGTCGCCCAGCAGCGCGAGCGGGATCGAGCGATCGCCGGCGAGCGCCCGCGCGAGCGCGTCGCGCTTCTCCGCGCCGGTCGCGAGCAGCAGCGTGAAACGCGCGCGGCGCACGACGGGCAGCGTCAGCGTCACGCGCTCGGACGGCGGCTTGGGCGACTCGCGCACCGGCGCGACGAGCGCCCTCGTGACCTCCAGCACGGGGTGGCCGGGAAACAGCGAGCAGGTGTGGCCGTCGGGCCCCATGCCGAGCAGGACGATGTCGAAGATCGCGCCGGGCACCTGCTCGCGCACCTGCAGCCCGTACAGCCAGGCGGCGTCCTCGGGGACCTCCGGCGACGGGACCTCGTGCAGCTCCGGCGGCTCGGCGCGCGCGTTGGCGTACAGCGACTCGCGCACCATCCGGGCGTTGGAATCGGGGTCGTCGGACGGCACGCAGCGCTCGTCGCCGAGCCACAGGTGGACGTGCTTCCACGAGCCCTCGATGCCGGCGAGCAGCTCGTAGGCGCGCTTCGGCGTCGAGCCGCCGGCGAGCGCGATGTGCAGGTCGCGCCCGTCGCGGCGCGCGTCGCCGATCCGCCCGGCGACCGCGTCGGCGGCGTGGCGCGCGACCGCCTCGGCATCGGGCAACACGCGCACGCGCGGCGCGGGCGTCATGTCGACTCCCGCCGGCGCGCATCCAGCGGCTGCTGCGCCAGCGCGATCTCGTGGTCGGCGCGGATGACGTGCATGACCGCGTTGATCAGCGCGAGGTGCGTGAAGGCCTGCGGGAAGTTGCCCAGGTGGCGGCCCGACAGCGGGTCGATCTCCTCGGCGTACAGCAGCAGGGGAGAGGCGTAGGACAGCAGCCGCTCGGTCAGCGCCCGCGCGCGCGTGTGCTCGCCGATCTCGCTCAGCGCGCTCGCCAGCCAGAACGAGCAGATCGTGAACGTGCCCTCCTCCTGGTTGCCGAGGCCGTCGTCGGTCTCGTCGACCTTGTAGCGCAGCACGAGCCCGTGGACGGTCAGCTCGCGGTCGATCGCGTTGACCGTCGCGACGATGCGCTCGTCGTCGGGCGCCAGGAAGCGCACGAGCGGCGCGAGCAGCAGCGAGGCGTCGAGCGCGTCGGTCCCGTAGTGCTGTGTGAACACGCCGCGCCCGTCGACGCCGTGCTCGAGCACGTCGGCCTTGATCTCGTCCGCCGCGGCCTGCCAGTGCTCGACCCTCTCGTGGTCCTCGCGCAGCCGCGCCAGCCGCGCGCCGCGATCCAGCGCCACCCAGCACATGATCTTCGACGAGGTGAAGTGCTTGGGATCGCCGCGCACCTCCCAGATCCCGCGGTCGGGTTCGCGCCAGTGCGCCAGCGCCTTCTCGACCTGCTTGGTCAGCAGCGGCCAGTACGTCTCGCGCAGCCCGTCGCGCGACTTCGTGTGCAGGTAGAACGAGTCCAGCGCACTGCCCCAGACGTCGTGCTGCTGGTGGCGGTAGGCGTCGTTGCCGATCCGCACCGGCCGCGAGTGGTCGTAGCCCTCGAGGTCGAGCTCGGCCTCGGTCAGCTCGCGCTCGCCGCCGATGCCGTACATGACCTGCAGGTCGGCGTCGGCGCAGACCTCGGCGATGAAGGCGAAGAAGTCGTCGGCCTCCCAGTCGAAGCCGAGCGTGTACAGCGCCCACAGCATGAACGTCGAGTCGCGCACCCACGAGTAGCGGTAGTCCCAGTTGCGGTTGCCGCCGGGCGTCTCGGGCAGCGACGTCGTCGCGGCGGCGCACATCGCGCCGGTGGGGGCGTAGACGAGGCCCTTGAGCGTCAGCGCGCTGCGCTGCAGGTACACGCGCCACGGGTGGTCGGGGAAGTTGCCCTGGGCGAGCCACTCGTGCCAGAAGTCGGCCGTGAACACGAGCCGCCCGTAGGCATCGTCGAACGTCTTGGGCCCCTCGTGGTCGCCGCCCCAGCTCAGCGCGACGAAGGCCGTGTCGCCGTCGTGCATCGTCGTGCGGGCGCGGACCGTCGAGCCCTCGATGCCCAGGCGCAGGTCGCTGCGCAGGGTCAGCTCGAGGTCGTGGCCGGGGAACGTCGCGGTGCACTCCTCGTAGGCCTCGCCGGCGTATTCCCAGGCCGCCCGCGCGCGGCCGTAGTCGTAGATCGGATCGCACTCCATGTGCACGTTGACCGTGCCGTTGACGCAGCGCAGCGTGCGCAGCAGGACGTGCTCGGCGTCGTAGTCCGTCGGCGAGCGGCGGTGCGTGTGCGAGCGCTCGCGGTCGTGGCGCCAGGGACCGACGAGCAGCACGTCGCGGACGATCAGCCAGCCCGTCTTCGTGCCCCACGTCGTCTCGAGCATGTTCGTGCCCGGGATGTAGCGCCGGCCGGCGGGCACGCGCGCGTCGGAGGGAGCGAGCGAGAACATGCCCGCGTCGCGGTCGAGCATCGCGCCGAAGATGCTCGGGCTGTCCATCCGCGGCACGCACATCCACTCGACGTTGCCGCTCGGCGCGACGAGCGCCGTCACCTCGCAGTCCGACAGGAACGCGTAGTCGGCGATCGGCGGCCAGGGGCTGCCTGCGAGCGGGCCGTCGGCGACGGGAAGGGTCATGCGGTCTGAGAACCCGAGGACGCCATGGCGTTTGGCAAGGATGCCACGGCGCGGTCACGGCCGGGTGGCGCAGGCGTTATCCGGCCCCGAGCTTCGCCGCCAGAACGTCGACCTTCTCGATCGTCGGCTCCGCGATGAGCGTGCCGACGCTGTCCATCAGCGCTGCGGCGATCGGACCGTTGAGGTGGGCGTCGCGGCCGCCGTCGTCCGGGAAGACGTCGAAGACGCCGAACGTCGAAGGGCCCAGCCGGATCGCGAACCAGGCGGTCGTCGCCGGCTCGTCGTTCGCGAGCGCCAGCGCGCTCTCGAGGAAGCTCGCGACCTCGGCCTCCTTGCCCTCCAGCGCCTCGACGCGAACCAGCAGGCCGACGGTGACATCGGGCATATTCGTCTCCTTGGTCGTGTCCGGACGACTCTAGGAGGCCGGCCGCCGCGCGACGGTCGGTAATGCGCCAACCGTGATCCCGCCGATGTTCAGGCCCTACCCGAGCAGCCTGCGCGCCGCATCCAGCGACGGCTTGAACACGGGGTCGCGCAGGAGCGCGTGGCGGATCCCCTCGCCGAGGATCCCGGGCTCGCCGCGCGACGCGCCGAGCACCGTCCAGACGTGTTCGAAGGCGTCCTCGCCGCGCCGCTTGGGCGGCTCGCGGCGGCGCGCCGTCAGGCCGCCCTCGCCGCGCTCGAGCGCGAGCATCGTGCCGAGGTCCGAGCGCGTCTCGACGCCCGCCAGGCCCGGCGTGCTCATGCTGTCGACGGGCTCCAGGCGCAGCTCGACCTCGCCGCGGCGGGCGCGCGCGCGGCCGCGCAGCAGCTCGCCGTGGCGCGTGAGCTGGTCGGGCCGCCAGCCCATCTGCGCGCACAGCCAGCCGACGAGCAGCAGGCCCGAGACGAGCGAATCGGAGCGGTAGCGGACCGACACCTTCGACAGCGTGTGCAGCTCGTGGCGGCGGGCCGGCGGGTCGTACGCCGCGGCCAGGCGCTCGCGCCACGGGGTGCAGCGCAACCAGGCGAGGTCGACGACCTCGCTGTGCTCCGACAGCTCGCAGGCGCGCGCCAGCGCGGCTTCGACCTCGGGCTCGTCGACAGCGTCGGTCAGCACGACCTGGGCGATCGGCGCGCCGCCGGCGCGGCCGGTCGTCAGCGCGTCGACGGCCTCCCGATGGCCGTGGGGCGACCACACCGCCGTGCGCAGGTCGGTGACGACGAGCGGATCGACGATCGAGTCGAGGTCGGGCAGGTGGCGCTCGCCGACCCGCACGATCACGAGCTCGCGCATCGCGGCGAACTCGCCGGCGCGGGTGTCGCCCTCGACGGAGACCGTCGCCTGGGCATCGATCGTGCGCCGCTTCGGCTCGACCGCGCAGACGACCGTGCGCGAGGCGTGGTAGCGACCGACGCGGCGCAGCCGGTTGGCGATCTCGCCGCTCCACTCACGATCGACGATGCAGACGAGGTTCAGCGTCCGCGCCGGGACGCACTCCTCCATCTGGCCGTGGCACTCGGCGACGAGCCGGCGCAGCGCCTCCTCGATCGCGCCGGGCGACGTGTCCTGCTCGCTCCAGACGGCGTCGGTGGTGCTCAAATCATCCGCCAGGACGAGTCGCCGACGCGCAGCGTGTTCGCCTCCTCGGGGCCCTGCGAGCCCGCGGTGTACTGGGGCAGCGGCCCCGGCGTGCTCTCCCACGTCTTGACGATCGGGTCGCAGATGCGCCACTGCGCCTCGACCTCGTCGTTGCGCGTGAACAGCGTCGCATCGCCGCGCATCGCGTCGATGATGAGCCGCTCGTAGGCCTCCGGCGACTGCGACAGAAACGCCGTCCCGTAGAGGAACTCCATGTTCACGGTGCGGATCGCCATCCGCGTGCCGGGGATCTTCGCGCCGATCGACAGCGACACGCCCTCGTTGGGCTGCATCGTCAGCACGAGCACGTTGGGGCGCACGCCCGTCGACATCTCCGATTGGAACGCGACGTGCGGCACGGGCTTGAGCGTCACGGCGATCTCGGTGACCTTGCGCGCCAGGCGCTTGCCGGTGCGCAGGTACATCGGCACGCCTGCCCAGCGCCAGTTGTGGACCTCCAGGCGCAGCGCGGCGTACGTCTCGGTGTTGGAGTCCTCGGGGACGCCCTGCTCCTCGAGGTAGCCGGGCACCTGCTCGCCGGCGACGGTCCCGCGGCTGTACTGGGCGCGCACGGCGATCTCGTCGACCTCGGCGGGCCGTGGTGCGCGGATCGCCCGCAGCACCTTGACCTTCTCGTCGCGCACGGCGTCGGCCTCGAAGGCGACCGGCGGCTCCATGCACAGCAGTGACAGCAGCTGCAGCATGTGGTTCTGGACGAGGTCGCGCAACGCCCCGGCGGAGTCGTAGTAGCCCGCGCGCGAGCCGATCCCGAGGTCCTCCGCCGCCGTGATCTGGACGTTGTCGATGTAGTTGCGGTTCCACAGCGGCTCGAACATGTTGTTCGCGAATCGCAGCGCCAGGACGTTCTGGACCGTCTCCTTGCCGAGATAGTGGTCGATGCGGAAGACCTGCTCCTCGTGAAAGACCGACAGCACGCGCGCGTTGAGGTCGCGCGCCTCCTCCAGCGAGCGCCCGAACGGCTTCTCGATGATCACCCGCACCTCGGCGCCCCCGTGCCGGGCAAGGTCGTGACGGCCGAGGCAGTCGACGATGATCGGGAAGAACGTCGGCGCCGTCGAGAGATAGAAGCAGCGGTTCAGCGGCAGGCCGGCGATCGCGTCGAAGTCGTCGAGCGCGCCCGCGATCCCGTCGTAGACGCCGTCGGCGTCGAAGGAGCCCGACACGTAGCGCACGTCGGCGAACAGCTTGGCGAGCACCTTCTCGTCCGGCGGCCGGCGCGAGAACTCGCGCACGGACTCGATCGCCAGCTCCCGGAACTGCTCGTCGCTCATCTCCGAGCGGGCGTTGCCGACGAGGCCGAAGCGCTCCGGCAGCGCGCCTTCGTGGGCGAGGTTGTAGAGCGCGGGCAGCAGCTTGCGCCGCGCGAGGTCGCCCGTCGCTCCGAAGATGACCAGCGCGGTGGGGTGGACGGGAAGGCGCTCGAGCCCCTCGACGAGCGGGTTGTCCTCGGGTCCGGTCGTCTGGCCGGCGGCGGTGGTGGTCATGAGGTCGCGGCGACGGTGGGTTGATCGTCGCATCGGGTGGTCACGTGCGTGCTCGGGCCGGCGAGCGCTCGCGATCTGGTCGGCGTTCCCACCCGCGGGCGGGGGACATGGAGATTCGACACCCGTCGCCTCTGTGCAGCCCCACGTGTCAGTTCTCCACGCTCCTCATGCAGCAGTGACCGCACCCCGCGCCCGGCCGCTGCGGCTGTCAATTCTCCATGTGCTTCACGCGTGGGCGGGCCGGTGCGCGCCATCCTCATCCGTCGGCGCTCTTCTTCGTCGCGTGGCCGCCGAACTGGGCCCGCAGCGCCGCCAGCATGCGGTGCGTGAAGTCGCCGTTGCCGCGGGAGTAGAAGCGGGCGTGCAGGGAGGCGGTGATGACGGGCGTCGGCACGTCCTTGGCCATCGCGTCCTCGATCGTCCAGCGCCCCTCGCCGGAGTCCTCGGTGTAGCCCGACAGCGCGGCGAGGTCGTTGCCCTCCTGCTCGAAGGCACGCGCCGCGAGCTCGCAGAGCCACGAGCGCACGACCGAGCCCTGGTTCCAGAGGTGCGCGATCTTCGCGTTGTCGAGGTCGAAGTCGGACTTGTCGAAGAGGTCGAAGCCCTCGGCGTAGGCCTGCATCAGGCCGTACTCGATGCCGTTGTGGACCATCTTCACGTAATGGCCGGCGCCGCTGGGCCCGAAGTGGCCCCAGCCGCGATCGCCGAGCACGTGGCGCGAGAGGTCGTTCGTCTCGGGGGCGAGCACGTCGAGGATCGGCGCGAGCTTCTTCACCGCCGGGCCGGGCCCGCCGACCATCATGCAGTAGCCGACCTCCAGGCCCCAGACGCCGCCGCTCGTGCCGACGTCGACATACGAGATGCCGGTCTTCTTCAGCACCGCCGCGCGCTCGCGGTCGTCGGTCCACTTCGAGTTGCCGCCGTCGACGATCATGTCGCCCTTCTCCAGCAGCCCGGAGAGCTTGTCGACCGTGTCCTGCGTCGGCTTGCCGGCAGGCACCATGATCCACACCATCCGCGGCGCGTCGAGCTTGGAGACGAGGTCTGAGAGCGAGCGCGACGGGCGCGCGCCCGTCGCCGCCGCGACCTTCTTGACGGTCGCCGCGTCGCGGTCGTAGGCGACCACGTCGTGGACGGAGTCACGCTTGATGCGCGCGACCATGTTGCCGCCCATCCGGCCGAGGCCGACGAATCCGATCTGGGATGCCTTCATAGGATCTCCTTCACTCGAGCGGTGAGCCCCCGCACCGCACCGGCAAGATCCTCGCCGTGCAACCGTAGCTTCTCCGCGCGCCGGCCGCGAGCCCGCAGGGTCTCGAGGTCGCCGAACGCCTGCGCGCTCTTGAGGACGCGGAACGAGAACGGCCTGCCCGGGATCTCGACGTCCTCGGGGCCGTCGTGGACGAGCACGAGGAAGCGGCCGTTCGCCGGCCCTCCCTTGTGCAGCTGGCCGGTGGAGTGCAGGTAGCGCGGGCCGTAGCCGAACGTCGTCGCGGCGCGCGTCTTCTCGCGGATCACCGTGCGCAGCTCGCCGACGGCCTCATCGACCTCGTCCGACGGCGCCATGAAGCCGAGCAGCGCGACGTAGTCGCCGGGCCCCGCTTCGCCGATGAGCGTTCGCAGCGCGGCGTCGCTGCAGTCCTCGGGCTCGTGCAGCTCGCCGCCGCCCGCGATCTCGCCGAGGATCTGGCTCGTCATGTTCTTCGCCGCCTGGACGTCGGGCTGGTCGAACGGATTGATCTGCAGCGCCCAGCCCGCGACCGCGGTCGCGAACTCGGCGAAGAAGAAGATCCGCCCGAGATCGCCCGGGCCGCCCGCTGACAGCGTCACCGTCGGCTGGCCGGCTGCGGCGAGCGCCCTGACGTGCTCGTCGAGCTCCTCGTTGGGCTCGTCCATGTCACGCAGGTAGCAGAACACGCGATCGTCGCCGTAGACGTCCGGCTCGCTGACCGGCTCGTCGCAGACCGGGACCGCGGCCTTGCCCTCCTTGCCGAGCGACTCGGCGACGAGCTGCTCGACCCACAGCCCGAACGAGGCGACCGGCTCGTCGACGACGAACGTCAGCTTGTCGCGGCCCTGCAGCGCCAGCGCCCCGAGCGACACGCCGAGCCACAGCCCGCTGTTGCCCTCCGACGTCGAGCCGACCGCGCAGGCCTCGGCGGCGACGCCGGCGCCCTCCAGCAGCGACTCGAGGTCGACGCCCATGAGCGCCGCGGGCACGAGCCCGAAGTACGTCAGCGCGCTGTAGCGCCCGCCGACGTCGGGGTCGTTGAGGAACGTGCGACGGAAGCCGCGCTCGGCGGCGAGCTCCTGCAGCGACGAGCCGGGATCGGTGATCGCGACGAACTGCTCGCCGTGCGGGCGCAGCGCCCAGAAGTGCTCGAACAGCGAGATCGTCTCGATCGTGCCGCCGGACTTCGTCGAGACGAGAAACAGCGTGTGCTCGAGATCCACCGCGCGCTCCTGCGCAAGCACCGCGTCTGGATCGGTGGAGTCCAGCACGTGCAGGCGCAGGCGGTCGTGCTGGACGGAGCCGAACGAGCGCCGCAGCACCTCTGGCGCCAGCGACGAGCCGCCCATCCCGAGCAGCACGGTGTCCGTGTAACCCGCCTCGGCGGCCTCGACGGCGAACGCCTCGAGCTCGTCGATCTGCTCGCCGTAGGTCTCGTGCGCGTTCAGCCAGCCGAGCCGGTCGGCGACCTCGGCCTGCCCGGCCTGGCCCCAGAGCGTGTCGTCCTTGGCCCAGATGCGGCGCGCGACGCGCTCGGACTCGGCGCGTCCGACGAGCTCTGCGATCAGCGGCTCCAGGTCGTCGGGCAGCGAGGCGTCGATCGTCTCCGGGCGCCCGGTGAAGATCGCCTCGCGCTTGGCCTCGATCCCGGCGAGCAGCTTCTGCATCGGTGTCACGAACGCGTCGACGCCCTCGCGCAGCAGCTTGTCGGTGACGTCGTCCATGTCGATGCCGGCCTCGGCGAGCGCCGCGAGCACCGGCGCCGGGTCCACGCCAACGGTCTCGCCCGTGACCTCCAGGCGCTCGGCGCAGGCCAGCAGCGTCTGCATCGGCATCGTGTTGACCGTGTCCGGGCCGACGAGCTCCTCGACGTACTTCGTCTCCGAGTAGGCCGGGTTCTTGACGCCGGTCGACGCCCACAGCGGGCGCTGGACGTGGGCGCCCGCCGCGAGCAGCGCGGCGAAGCGCTCGCCGCGGAAGACCTCCTCGAAGTGCCGATAGGCGGCGCGCGCGTTGGCGACGGCGGCCTGGCCCTGCAGGTCGGCGCGGTCGATCGCCTCCAGGCGCTTGTCGACCTCGGAGTCCACGCGCGAGACGAAGAACGACGCGACCGAGCGCACGTCGAGGTCCTTGCCCTCGGCATGGCGGCGCTCGAGGCCCTTGATGTACGCCTCGGCGACGGTCGCGTAGGCGTCGACGGAGAACAGCAGCGTCACGTTGACGTTGATGCCCTCGTGGATCGCCTGCTCGATCGCCGGCAGGCCCTCGGGCGTGCCGGGGATCTTGATCATCACGTTGGGCCGGTCGACGCGCGCCCAGTACTCGCGCGCCTGGGCGATCGTGCGGTCGCTGTCGAAGGCGAGGTCCGGATCGACCTCCAGCGAGACGTAGCCGTCGTCGCCGCCGAGGTCGTCGAAGACCGAGCGCAGGACGTCGGCGGCCTCCTGCACGTCCTGGATCGCGATGTCCTGGTAGATCGCCCGGGCGAGCGCGCCGCCCCGGGCGAGCTCCTCGATCTGCTCGTCGTAGTCGGGCGAGCCGAGGATCGCCTTCTCGAAGATCGCCGGATTGGAGGTCACGCCGCGCAGGCTGTCCTCGTCGACCATGCGGCGCAGCTCACCGCCCTGCGTGAGCGAGCGGCGGATCTGATCGAGCCACGGGCTCGTCCCGTGGCCCGCGAGCGCCGACAGGCGCGGGTTGATGTTCACCGCTTGGCTCACCAGCTTGCCTCCATTCCGTCACGTTCCATCGTCAGGACCTTTCCGAGGCGGCGGACATGTCGCTCCTCGCCGCTGAAGTTCGCCGCACAGAAGGCGGCCGTCAACTCGGCGGCGATCGCGGGCCCGATGACCCGTGCGCCGAGGCACAGCACGTTGCAGTCGTCGTGGCTGACGCACTGCGCGGCCGTGTAGTGATCGTGGCTCACGCTCGCGCGGATACCCGCCAGCTTGTTCGCCGCGACCGCCACGCCCGCGCCGGAGCCGCAGACGAGGATCCCGCGTTCGGCGTCGCCGCCCGCGATCGCGCGGCCGACATCGAGCGCGCTGTCGGGATAGTCGTCGTGCTCGCCGAGGTCGAGCAGCTCGTGGCCGGCGTCGCGGACGGTCTGCATCACGACGTCGCGCAGCGCCACGCCGGCGTGGTCGATGCCGACCGCCACCCTCATCGCGCCGCCGCGTCGCGGGCGGCCTGCTCCAGCTCGGACTCGAGCTCGTGGCCCGCCAGCAGCGCCGCACCGCGGACCCCCGCCAGCGGCCCGTGGCGCGCCTGGCGGATCTCCGTGCGCGTGCCGACGCCGGGCAGCAGGAAGCGCGCGGCCTCCTCGCGCGCGGGTGCGAGCAGCAGCTCGCCCGCGGCCGAGACACCGCCGCCGACGACGACCTGGTCGGGATCGAAGGTGTTGATCGCGTTGGCGATGCCGAGGCCGAGGCGGCGGCCGAGCAGCTCGATCGCCGCGATCGCGCCGGCGTCGCCGTCGCGCGCGGCGCCGATCACGCGGCCGGGCGCGACGCCGCATTCGCGGGCGATCTCGTTGAGCGCGCTGCCCGAGGCCAGCGACTCCAGCGTGCCCGGCTGCGGGAAGTCGCCGCCGTGGGCGAAGGGCGCACGGCGCAGGTCGGCGCCGACGACCGTGTGGCCGATCTCCGCGGCCGCGCCGGTCGCGCCGCGGTAGACGCGCCCGCCGATGACGATCCCGCCGCCGACGCCGGTGCCGACGGTGAACATCACGAGGTGGCGGGCGACGAGCATGCCGTCGTCGTCGTAGGCCTCGGCGAGCGCGGCGCAGGTCGCGTCGTTGTCGACGAAGACCGGCACGCCGAGCTGCTCGCGCAGCACCTCGCGCAGCGGCACGTCCTGGAGCGGGATGTTCACCGAGTAGCGGATCCGCCCGGTCTCCCAGTCGACGACGGAGGGGATCGCGACGCCGACGGCGGCGACGTCGCCGGCCGCGCGGACGGCCTTGACGAGCTGGGTGACGAGGGCGTCGGTGCTCGTCGTGTCGGTCGGCTGGACCACCGGCTCGAGCAGCGTCGTGCCATCGAGCAGCGCCACCGCGATCTTGGTGCCGCCGACGTCCACGCCGATGAGCCGTTGTTTCATGCGCCTCTCAAGCTACCCGGTGTCATCACGCAGGCCACAATGGGTAGCTTGCGACGCATGGCCGACCCCGGTTCGACCTTCCTCGAGCTCGCCGGATCGCTCGATTACCCGCTGTACATCGTCACCGCTTCTGATGGCACGCGGCGTGAAGGTTGCGTGATCGGGTTCGCGACGCAGTCGAGTCTCGACCCGCCGCGCTTTCTCGCGTGTCTGTCGCGCGCGAACCGCACGTACCGCATGGCGCTGCGGGTGGACGCGCTCGCCGTGCACCTCGTGCCGCGCCGGCTGGTCGAGCTCGCCGAGCTGTTCGGCGGCGAGACGGGCGACGAGGTCGACAAGTTCGCGCGCTGCATGTGGCACGAGGGCCCGCGCGGCGTACCGTTGCTCGACGGCTGCCCGAGCTGGTTCGCGGGGGAGATCCTCGAGCGTCACGATCTCGGCGACCACGTCGGCTTCCTGCTGGCGCCGTTCGCCGCCGAGTTCGATCAGCAGCCGGAGGTGCAGATCGTCTCCTTGCAGTCGGTCAAGGACGCGATCGAGCCCGGCCATCCGGTGAACCTGGATTCACGGTGACGTGAGCACGCCGGCCCGCAACGAGCCACCCGTCGCGCTGCGGCGGCTGCTCCCGCAGGCGGCCGAGCTGACCGCCGACGAGCTCGTCAGCGAGCTGCGGCCGTGGGAGCTCGCGACCGCGCAGCGCCCGCACGTCGCCGTGAACATGGTCCACACCCTCGACGGCCGCGCGACCGTCGACGGGCGTACCGCGCCGATCTCGAGCGTCGCCGACCGCCAGCTCTTCCACGCGCTGCGCACGCGCGTGGATGCGGTCATGGTCGGCGCGGGCACGCTGCGGGTCGAGCGCTACGGGCGCCTCGTGCCCGACGCCGAGCGTCGCGAGCAGCGCAGCCGCGCGGGCCTGCAGCCCGACCCGCTGGCGATCGTCGTGTCGGGCTCGCTGGAGCTGCCGTCCGACCTGCCGCTGCTGCAGGACCCCGACTCGCGCGTCGTCGTCATCACCGCCTCGGAGCGCTCGCTCGACGACGTGCGCGCCGAGGTGCAGTACCTGCGCTTCCCCGACGGCGGTGTCGACCTCGCCGCCGCGCTCGCGCGGCTGCGCGAGGACAACCGCGTGCGCTGCGTCCTGTGCGAGGGGGGACCGCATCTGAACGCCTCGCTGCTCGCCGCCGGGCTGATCGACGAGCTGTTCCTCACGACGTTCCCGCGGATCGCGGCGGGAGCGGGCGCGCTCTCGATCATGGGCGACGCCCCGCTCGGCGCCCCCGCCGCGCTGACGCTCGTCTCGCTGTGCGAGCACGAGGGCGAGCTGTTCGCCCGCTACGGCCTCGATGATCCGTTGGCGCATCCGGAGCGTAGTACCAGCTAAGCATCGTCTTGCCACGCAACGGAAAGGGGCCCCGCCACATGCCCTCGATCGGTCCCATGGAGCTCATCGTTGTCCTTGTCATCGCGCTGGTCATCATCGGCCCGAAGAAGCTGCCGGGCGCCGCGAAGTCGCTTGGCAGCAGCATGCGCGGGTTCAAGGAGTCGCTCACAAGCAGCGGATCGGACTCGCCCGAGCTGACAGCCGCCACCAGCGAGCCCGTCGCGGAGCGCACCTCCCCCCAGCCGAGCGCCGTCCAGGCGTAGGCCGGTCACCCCGAAAGGACTGACATGAGCGACGTCAACAACCACATCTTCGACACCATCGATCGCCAGCACGGCGAGGAGTCGGCGCACACGCGCCGCAAGCTCGTCGCGGGCACCGCGGCTGCGCTGGGCTCGATGGGCCTGCTCGGCTTCGCAACATCGAGCCAGGCGCAGGCCGCCATCAAGACCGACCCGGCGAACTCCGTCGAGACGATCGCCGCCGTCGCCGCGACCGCCGAGGTGCTCGCCACGATCGTCAACACGGTCGGCCCCGAGAAGCTCGCCGGCAGGCTCGACGCCGTCACGCTGCGCAACGTTCGCGCCGCCGCGCAGCAGGAGAAGAACCACTACGAGCTGCTGACGTCGAGCGCCGTCGGTGGCAAGGCCGTCACGAAGATGATCCACGTGCCCGACGAGGTCTTCGCGAGCCCCGAGAACCTGCTCACGACGCTCGTCGTCGGAGACCAGGTCTTCATCAACGCCTACCTGCTGGCGACGACGGTCTTCGCCCGTCAGGGGACGCTGAGCGGCTCGAAGTTCGCCCGCTACACCGCCGAGATCATGGCGACCGAGGCCGTCCACCGCGCGCTCGCCCTGCAGTCGCTCGGCAAGCTCGGCAACGACCGCGTGTACGCGAAGTTCACGCAGCGCGAAGAGGTCACGGGCCTGCCGACGACCGGCGCCGGCGGCTTCTTCAAGATCGGGGACGCCGTCGGGATCCTCGAATCGGCCGGCTTCGGCTTCGGCAAGGCCGGCAGCAAGCCCGGCACGATGTACTCCTACGACGAGGTCTCCGCGCGCACGCCCACCGACCCGGGCGTGAACACGATCAGCATCTCGTAGTCGACCGACCGGCGCGTCGTCCTCGCAGGCGCGGTCGCGCTTGTGTGGGCGCGTGCACGACCGCCCGCGTCGCGGTGGCGTCCGTGGTGCGGGCGCGCCGGCGGGTGCGTCGCGCCGGCCGTGGCGCGAATGTGTTCGCCTCGAACACTTCCGCGACACGGCACCCCACGCGCGCCGGCCGTGGCGCGAATGTGTTCGGCTCGAACACTTCCGCGACACGGCACCCCACGCGCGCCGGCCGTGGCGCGAATGTGTTCGCCTCCTCGCCGCCCTCGCGCGCGGCGCCGACTACGCACCCGCCGGCTGACCGCTCGCGCAGCGCACGACGCTGACGTCGAGGATCCTGCCGCCGACCGTCACGAACGCCAGCCGCGCGCGGCCGGGCCGCAGCTCGATCCGCAGCGCGCCGTAGGTCAGCGCGTCGCCGAAGGCCAGCCGCGGGTCGCGCCGCGGGAAGCGGTACAGGCCGTGGCCGCCGGCGCCCGCGACGTACTGCGTGATCCCGTCCAGCGGCCGCAGGCGCTGCATGTTGTGGTCGTGGCCGCTGACGACGATCCGCGCGCGCCCGCGCAGCGCGTTCCACAGCGGCGCCAGCCCGTCGTCGTCGCCGTGGCGGCCGGCGTTGTAGCGCGGGCGATGCCAGAACGCCAGCCGGCAGTCGCCGCGTCCCCGCAGGCGGCCGCGCAGCCAGCGCAGCTGGGCCGAGCCGGCGCCGTGCGGGGCCTCGGAGTTGAGGCTCAGCAGCTGCCAGCCGGCGACGCGGAAGTCGTAGTACGCCGGCGGCGGCCGGCCGAACACGCCGCTCCAGTAGGGCTCGTAGCCCTCGGCCCGGCGGCCCCATTCATGGTTGCCGGGCGTCGGCGCGGTGATCGGCGCGAACGAGCCGTAGACCGGCGCGTAGCGCTTGCGGTAGTCGGTCTTCGAGCCGCTGCCGCGCAGCCAGCTCACCGGGCCGCTGCCGTAGACGTCGCCGAGATACAGCACGCGGTCCAGGCGCGTGCGGCGCATCCGCGTCACGACGGCCTGCGCGCGTGCACCGCCGTCGGCGCCGTCGCCGACCGCCCAGATCAGGGCGCGCCCGGCCGGGCCGCCTGGCACGTGGGCTCCGCTCGGCTGGCGCAGCGGCGGCTGCGCTCGCCACGGCTGCCAGGCATACAGGCCGACGCCGAGTGCGATCGCCGCGACGAAAGCGAGCAGGGACCGCATGGGTGAACGTTCGACGGCGCCGCCCGGCCCTCCTGCGCGTACGATCGCCGCCATGGAACGCGAGGCGCTCGACGGCATCGGCGCGGCCGACGAGCATCTCGGCCGCCGCGTCCCGCTGCCGGTCGCCGCGCTGCCGCTCGGCCGCTGGGTCGAGGTCGTCGCCAGCGGCCCGGCCGCGGTCCAGGTCGAGTGGAACCTCGACGTCTCGCGGTCCGAGTCGCCGGGCCGCCTGACGCTCTACGTCGGCACGCAGCCGCCGCCCGAGCGCGGGCTGCCCGAGCAGCGCCGGCAGGGCCGCTATGCCTACCGTCACGCGCCGCTGGCCGATGCCGCGCCCGAGTTCCGGCCCGTGCAGGAGCTCGCCTGGGAGCACGACGGCCTGCACCTGCGGCTCACCGGCCAGGGGCCGTGGGTGCTGAGCGAGCTCGTCGCGCTCGCCGACTCGGTGATCTAGCTGGACCACGCCGACCTTCGACGACTGTCACGACAGACTCCTAGTGGTCCGTCCTGCGAGTCACTAGGGTCACCGCGGATGGAGCGCCTGACGGTCAACGAGGTCGTGGCGATGCTCGGCGGGGTGCTGCTCGGCGCGTGCGTGTTCCTGCCCTGGTACGACGCCGTCAGCCCGCTCGCACGCCTGGCGGGGGTGACCGGCGTCGGCACCTACAGCGGCTGGGACGCGCACTCGATCCTGCGCTGGGTGCTGCTGCTGATGGCGATCGCCCCGTTCATCCTCGCCTACATCGTCGCGCGCGACCACAAGCTCAGCTGGGCGCGCGGCGAGCTCACGGCCGTGCTCTCGATCGTCGCGGTCGGACTGCTGCTCTACATCGGCGTCGTCGACCGCCCGGGCGAGCCGCCCGGGCAGATCGAGCTCGCCTGGGGCTGGTATGTCGCGCTGCTCGGCTCGATCCTCATGCTCGCCGGGTCGGCGCTGCGCACGGGGGAGACCGAGCGCCGCCGCAAGCCGCCGGGCACGATCTGAGCAGGACGTGGACAACCAGCGGCGGGCCGAATAACCCCCGCTATCCGTCCGGGATTCGGCCCATCCCGACCAGGACCGCCGCGAGGCGCGACGGCAATGACGCGACGCGCGAGCGGTTTCCCTGTCTCGACGATTGCGGATCTCTCGCTCAGCGCGGGCAGGGCGCGAGGAGACTGCGCCGCGTCAGGACGTAACCGCCCGCACCGAGCGGGGTACTACGTGCAGTTCCGCACAAACACTGTCGCGTCAACAAAGGAGGCGTGATGGATCTCCTCAAGCGGCTCGATCCACTGTGGATCGGCCTGCTCATCGTCGGTGGCCTGAACTGGGCCATCCTCGCGCTGTTCGACACCAACGTCGTCGCCGAGATCTTCGGCACCGGCACCGCGGCCGACGTCATGTACGTCCTCGTCGGCTTCGCCGCGCTGATGTTCGTGCCGCGACTGCTCGAGGGCATGCACCTCACCGGGCGCGATACGCACCCGCGCGGCGCGTAGTGGGCTGACCGACCGGCCCGAGCCAGCACCGACCCCTCCACGGCGCGTCCGCCCGCCTCCGCGCGGCCGGGCGCGCCATGTCGTGGTGGCCGCGCAGCGCAGCGCGCTCAGGTCGCGCTCGCCCCGCCCGGCGCGCGCGCCGGCGGGTCGGGCACGGCGTCGATGTCGTCGGGCGCGGCGTAGCGGCCGACGCGCGAGGTCGCGAGGTCGAGCTTGGCGAGCGAGCGCAGAAAGCCGTGCGTCACGATCACGTGGATGCGCGACTGCGTCGCCGCGTACAACCAGCGCGCGACCGAGCTCGCGAGCGCCGGGTAGAAGTTCGCGACCTCGACCTCGACGTGCACGCGTGCGGTCTGGCTGTCGACCGGCGCGCAGCGCTCGATCTCGATCTGCAGGTAGCCGTCGCCGTCGTGGCCGGCCCGCGACACGAGCACGCCGTCGGCGATCCGCCAGCGCACGACGCCGCGCGCGGCGTCCATGTGGTACTCCGGGGCGCGGAAGCGCAGCAGCACGAACGGGCGCGTGAGCAGCACGACCGCGCGCTCGTCCTCGTCGTAGAGGACGCGGATCAGGCGCAGCGTGGCGCGCGACAGAAAGCGCCAGTACGTGCGCGCCAGCCGCTCGAGGTGCATCGGCGACCAGATCTCCTCGAGCGCGGCCGCGGGCAGCGTGAGGTCGGCCGCCTGGACGGAGCGAACGGCGCCGCGCGCGTCCATCGTCGTGTGGTCCTCAGGGCTGACGACGACGGCCCGCGCGACCCGTCGGGAGCCGTTCGTCGCACGCCGGATCGCGATGAAGCAGGCCAGCGCGAGCGCGGCGGCTGCAGCGATCCCGGCGGTGACGATGCCCATCTCGTCACACGGTACCCCGCCGCGCGCGCGGCATGGCAGCGATTGGGGTACGGTCGCGGCATGTCACTCGAACGAGCAACCGCACCCGATCCGCACGACCTGCTGCCGTCGGCGCCGTCGTTCTCCGTCGAGAGCGATGACATCCAGGACGGCGCCCCGCAACCGGCGACGCACGCGCACCCCAGCGCGGGTGGCGAGAACGTCTCGCCGCACCTGCGCTGGTCCGGCTTCCCGGAGGAGACCAAGAGCTTCGCGGTCACGTGCTATGACCCCGATGCGCCGACCGGCAGCGGCTTCTGGCACTGGTCGATCTTCAACATCCCGGCCGCCGTCACCGAGCTCGCGACCGGCGCCAGCCCGGACAACCTGCCCGCGGGCGCGGTCGAGGTTCGCAACGACTACGGCGAGTCCGGCTACGGCGGAGCGGCGCCTCCCGGCGGCGACATCGCGCATCGCTACGTCTACACCGTCTTCGCCGTCGGCGCCGAGTCGCTGGACATCGCGGCGCAGGCCTCGCCGGCCTACGTCGGCTTCAACCTGACGTTCAACACGCTCGCGCGCGCGGCGATCCGGCCGACGTTCCAGGTCGACGGCTGAGAGGACGGGAAGGGCTACCGCGGGGCCGGGACGCGCGTCACGGCGCCCGCGCGTAGCCGATCTCGCCCGAGCCGGTGAAGCCCAGCGCATCGGCTGTGGCCTGCGTCAGGTCCCATGCGTAGTCGCCGTTGAACGGCCCGCGATCGATCACGGGGACGGTGATCTCGCGGCCGGCGTACGTGATCGCCACCTGCGTGCCGCAGGGCAGGCGCTTGTGCGCGACGCCGTGCAGGTCGGGCGTCAGGATCTGGCCGCAGGCGGTCTGGTTGCCGAACAAGCCGGGTCCGTAGAAGGTGGCGAGTGCCGCGCGGTAGACGTTGAGGACCGCGATCGGCGGGGGGTTCGACGCGGCCGTGCGCCGATCGCGCGAGAGGATCGCCCGCAGGCTGATGCGACCGCTGCGGTCCGCGCGCCAGCGCACCGCGAAGCGACCGGTCGTCCGCACCCGCGTGCGCGCGACGTTGCGCCAGCCACGGCGCTTGTCGAGGCGCTGCAGCACGACCGTGCGGCGCGCCTGGCCGGGCATCGTCCCGCGCGCGACGACGTGACTGCCCACGACGCCGATCGGGCCCACCACGAGCGACGGCGCGTGCGGGTCGCCGTAGCCGGCGCCGCCGGTCGTCGCCGGGATCACCGCGGGCATGCCGGCGCCGCCCGTTCCCGGCGCGGCCTCGGCCGCGCCGGCGCAGGCGGCGAATGCCGTGCAGAGCACGGCGACATATGTCGCGCGATCGCGTCGGAGCATGAACATGTCGTGGTGGCGGCCTACGGGGTGAGCTGACGGGCTCGCGCTTTCCAAGCGCTACAACCTCGAACTGAGGCCGATTCGCCCCGGCGGTCCGCTGTCCTGCGGACCGCAGTGGTTCCCCCGCTCCCCTGACGCTGACGCCTGGAGACTCGGCAGACGCGGGCCAGGTTACAGCGTTTATCCGCGCTGCGACGTGCGGTGCGCCGACGGCCGTCGCAGCGCGATCGCGGCGATGCGCGCTACGGCTTGGGCAGGCGGTCGATCATCGACTGCAGCGTCTGGCGCCCGACGGTGAGCCCGATCTGCGCGAGTTCCGCCGCGGCCTGGATCGTGGTGCTCAGCAGGTCGGCGGTGCCGCCGCCGCCTGCGTTGCCGCCCGACGTCGGCGCCGCGTAGCCCGCGGGCGGGACCTTGCGGCGAGGTGCCGCGCGCGGCACCTCGCCGGCCTTAAGCGGCGCCGCGCCGTTCGCGGGCGGCTTCGCCTTCGCGGTCGTCGCGCGCGTCGTCGCCTTCGCCTTCGCCGTCGACTTCGCCGCCTTCGGCTTCGGCGCCGCCGTGCGTCGCGAGCGAGCGCCTGCGGCGCTCGCCGGCACGTCGGCGCGGTCGCCGCGCTTGGCGCTGCGGCGCACCGGCCGGGTGCGGGGTAGGCTCGTGAGCACCTCGCGATCTGAGTCCTGTCGGTCGGCCACGTGCGCATGATGTCACGCGGTTTGCGCCAGGCGGTCGCAATCCGTGAAACAACGCAACCGGTAGCACGTAGGAGCTCTCGAAGAAGTCGCTCGACTGCAGCGCAAGCGCGAAGTCGCGCACGCTAGAGTTTGGGGCCTAGGTTGGGCGAGGTAGTGCTCCAGAGATCGCCTCCCCAGCCCTCCATCCAGAACGGTGTGTGGGCTGATGCGGGTCCACGCACGATGCGAAAGCGAATGCAATGTCCGTAGCCGAACTGCAGGAACTCGAAGAGATCAAGGGGCTCGTTGCGAAAGGCCAGCTGACTGGCGTGCTCACGTACGCCGAGATCGCTGGTGCCGTCGCGGAGATCGATCTCGACGAGTCCGACATCGAGGAGCTGCACGGGTACCTGGAGCGTTCTGAGATCGAGCTCGTAGAGGAGATCGATCCCGCGGTGCAGGCGGCCAACGCCGTCGAGCGCGCGCCCGACAAGCGTCGTGCGCGCAAGAAGGCGACGATCGACCTCAAGCCGGACATGACGACCGACTCCCTTCAGCTGTTCTTGAAGGACATCGGCAAGGTCAGGCTGCTGACCGCGCAGGAGGAGGTCGATCTCGCCAAGCGCATCGAGCGCGGCGACCTCGACGCCAAGCAGAAGATGGTCGAGTCCAACCTGCGCCTCGTCGTCTCGATCGCCAAGAACTACCGCAACCAGGGGCTGCCGTTCCTGGACCTCATCCAGGAGGGAACGCTCGGCCTCGTCCGCGCGGCGGAGAAGTTCGACTACCGCAAGGGCTTCAAGTTCTCGACCTACGCGACCTGGTGGATCCGCCAGGCGATCGCCCGCGCGCTCGCCGACAAGGCGCGCACGATCCGCATCCCGGTGCACGTCGTCGAGAAGCTCAACAAGATCGGCCGCGCCGAGCGCAAGCTCGTCACGGAGCTGGGTCGCGAGCCGACGCCGGAGGAGATCGCCGAGGTCACCGGCATCGACCCCGAGGAGGTCGACTCGATCAAGCGCTCCGCCCAGGCCCCGGTCTCCTTGGAGAAGCCGGTCGGCGACGAGGAGGAGTCCGAGTTCGGTCAGTTCATCGCCGACGAGCGCGCCGAGTCGCCGTACGAGCGCGCTGCCGAGATCCTCACCAAGGAGGCGCTGCGCGAGGCGCTGGAGAACCTGTCCTACCGCGAGCGCCGCGTGCTGGAGCTGCGCTACGGCCTCGGCGGCGAGCACCCTCGCACGCTCGACGAGGTCGGCCGCACGTTCAACGTCACGCGCGAGCGGATCCGCCAGATCGAGAACCAGTCCTTGAAGAAGCTGCAGTCGTTGGCCGAGGCTCAGAAGCTTCGAGACGTCGCGTAGGCGACCGCGCCCGAGCACTCGTCGACGGGGGTCCCGCGGGGCCCCCGTCGTCGTTGTCGGGCGGTCCGCGGCGGCGCGCCGGCGCGGGGCCGCGCGTTTTCGCAACCGCCGCGACCGGGCACCCCACGACGATGGCACGCGACACGACCGCCGACAGGACCCTCACCGTCCAGGGCGTCACGATCCCCAAGCTCGGCCTGGGCACCTGGCAGATGACGGGCGACGACTGCGTCGTCGCCGTGCGCGACGCGCTCGAGCTCGGCTACGAGCACATCGACACCGCCCGCGCCTACGGCAACGAGGAGCAGGTCGGCCAGGGCCTGCACGACAGCGGCCGCAACCGCGACGAGGTCTTCGTCACGACGAAGCTCTGGCGCGACGACCTCAGCGCCGTCGGCGTGCACGACCAGCTCGAGCGGTCGCTGCGCGACCTGCGCACCGAGTATGTCGACCTGCTGCTCATCCACTGGCCCAGCCGCGAGTTCGCGCTCGCCGAGACGCTGACCGCGATGCGCGCGGCACAGGCGTCGGGCCGCGCGCGCCAGCTCGGCGTCGCGAACTTCCCCGCCGCGCTGCTGCGCGAGGCGCTCGAGCACGCGCCGCTGATCTGCAACCAGGTCGAGTACCACCCGTACCTCGGCCAGCCGCAGGTGCTCGCGCTCGCCCGCGAGCGCGACCTCATGGTCACGGCCTACTCGCCGCTCGCCCAGGGCGAGCTGCTCGACGATCCCGTCATCCGGGAGATCGCCGCCGCGCACGACCGCACGCCCGCGCAGATCGCGCTGCGCTGGCTGCTGGACCAGCCCAGCGTCGCCGCGATCCCGAAGGCATCGTCGCACGAGCACCGTGTTGCCAACCTCGCCGTCTTCGACTTCGTGCTCGGCGACGAGGACCGCGCGCGCATCGCAGGCCTCGAGCGCGCGCGGCGCACGATCGACCCGTCCTGGGCGCCGACCTGGGATTCCTGACCAGGGGTCGCCCGCCCGCGCACGCCGAGGTCGGCGCGCGCGGGAGATGGGCTCAGATCTTGACGGCGTCGCCGTCGAACGTATGGAGCGTGAACCAGAAGTCCTCGTTGTACGTCGGCTTCTGCTCCTCGAGGATCGCGACCGCGATCCGCTCGCCGAGCCGGATCGACTCGGTGTAGTCGGTGAGCCAGTGCACGCCGCCCATGTTGCGCCCGATCGCGACGTTCGCTGCGAGCTTGTTGAGCTCGCCGCCGACGGTGAGCTGGCCCTTGTCGGCGCCCTGGTAGTCGACGAGCGCCGTGCCGTCGGCGTTGGGGACCTTCGGCGCCGTGACCGGGTGCGACTCGTCGAACCACGCCTTCAGGATCGTCACACAGGCGCCCGCAACGGTCGCGTGGCCGGCGCCATAGGCGGGGTGCGTCGGCGATCCCTCCGGGAATGCCTGCGGCAACAGATGGCTGCCGTGCTTCTGGTGGACGAGGTCCACCGCCATCGAGTCCAGGACCTGGGCATGGATCGGGTAGCCGGCCAGCCCGGCCTTGACGTTGTGGATGCGCCCGCCGAAGACCTCGGGCCGCAGGCGCCGGTGGACGGCCCACTTCTGGTACCAGACCGCCTTGAGCGCCCGCGTCGCGACCTCGGTCACGAGGCTGAGGATGTGCGGCCCGCCGAGCGTCGCGAAGGCCGACTGCGTCTTGGACGTGTTGTAGGGGTTTCCGGCGTCGAACGGCGCCTTGAGGTCCTGCAGCATGTACAGGCATGCGTTCAGGTAGGCCTCGTAGAGCTGGTCGAAGTGGACGTAGTGGGCGAGGTCGCGGCCGTTGCGGATGTAGCGCCGCACGGTGTCCTTCTGATCCTCGCCGGCGCGGTCGTCGCCGTTCTGGACGTCGAGCCAGGCGTTGTAGTCGGTCAGGTAGTCGATCCCGCCCTTGACGGTCTCCTGCGCCTGGCTGACCTTGAGCGTCCCGTACGTGAAGTCGCGCAGCAGGAACTGCGAGATGTAGGGGCCGATCGCGTCGCCGGGCGACGTGCCGCGAAACAGCGTCTTGCGCGTGACGTCGCCGGCAGCGTCCTTGGCGCCGTGGAAGTCCGTCAGGCTCGACAGCTCCTGGGATGCGTCGGCGGCCGGGGTGCTCGTCTCGTAGTCGGTGAACGAGACGTCGCGCAACAGCGCCATCCAGTACAGCTCGACCATCTCGGCGGCATTCTCGGCGCTGGCGAAGCGCGGCGCCGGCGGCACCGTGAGCGACTGCGCGTCGGGTCCTTCGAGGTCGTAGGCGAAGCCCGCCTGCGGGCTCGTGAGCTTGCGCTTGCCGGCGAGCGGCACCTCCTCGAAGTGCTCGGGCTTGGAGCTGGCGAGTGCGCGCAGCAGAGCGTTGTAGGCGGCGGGCTCCACCTCGCCGAGCTGGTTGTGGGCAAGCCCCTTGCTGAAGTTGGCGATCCGGCTCGGGTAGATGATCTCGTCACCGTTGCTGCGCTGTTCGGGGTGGGGACGCAGGAAGGCCGACTCGGTCATCGAATTGCGCAGCGCTCGCGCTGCCTCACGACGGGAATGCATCAGCATGTCCTCTCAGGGGACGTTGGTGGTCTGGCTCCGAGGAGCGGCAGCCGGCCCGCCAGATACGCGTGCGTGTCGATGCGCACAGTGCGCGCCTCGACGGTGGCCATTCGTCGGACCGCCGCGCGCGCGGCTCAAGCCGGCGCCGTGCGAGCCCGATGCGCACCTCGTGTTCGACGTCGACAATGCGCTCTGCACGCTCGTGCAGCTCGGAGGCTCCGACCTCCATCTCAAGGTCCAGGTTCCGCCGCTGACGCGCGTCGACGGCGAGATGCGCCCGATCGAGGGCGCCGCCCCGCTCACCCCCGAGGACACCGAGACGGCGGTCCGCACGATGCTGGCCGATCCGGTCAAGCTCGACGAGCTCGCGCACGAGCACGAGGTCGACTTCTCCTACTCGATCACCGGCATCGCGCGCTTCCGCGTCAACGCCTTCCGCCAGCGCGGACACCTGAGCCTCGTCTGCCGCGCGATCCCGCATTCGATCCGCACGGTCGCCGAGCTCAACCTGCCCTCCGTCATCTCCGACCTCGCCGAGGAGGAGCGCGGGATCATCCTGCTGACCGGCACGACCGGCTCGGGCAAGTCGACGACGCTGGCCGCGATCATCGACCACATCAACACCCGCATGGCGAAGCACATCGTCACGATCGAGGACCCGATCGAGTTCCTGCACGTCGACAAGAAGTCGATCATCAACCAGCGCGAGGTCGGCCAGGACACGCTGTCCTTCAAGCGCGCGCTGCGCCGCGTCCTGCGTCAGGATCCCGACGTCATCCTGATCGGTGAGATGCGCGACGAGGAGACGGTCCACACCGCCCTCAGCGCGGCCGAGACCGGCCACCTCGTGCTCTCGACCGTGCACACCGTCGACGCTGCCGAGACCGTCAACCGGATCATCGACTTCTTCCCGCCGCACATGCATCAGCAGGTGCGCGCCATGATCGCCGGCACGCTCAAGGGCGTCGTCTCCCAGCGCCTCGTGCGGTCCACCGACGGCGGCCGCGTCGCGACCTGCGAGATCATGCGGATGACCGGCCGCGTGCGCGACATGATCATGGACCCGCTGCAGACAGGCCGCCTCACGGAGGTCGTCAGCGAGGGCGCCTACTACGGCATGCAGACCTTCGACCAGGCGCTCTTCGATCACGTCAAGGCCGGCCGGATCGACGTCGACCAGGCGCTGCTCGCCGCGACGAGCCCGCACGACTTCAAGCTGCTGCTCGCCGCCGACGGACGCCGCGGCACGACGATGAGCGACGTCGCTTCGGCGGAGGCCAGGCGCGCGGCGTAGGCCCCATGTGGGTCTCCCCGGCAGCAACGGGCCACACAGATCCGCCTCACGAGCCGGGCCTGAGACCGCGACGAGCGAGCCGGGCGGCGTTATACGCCGCCCAGCCGCATTGCTTCAGTCGGTAAAGTGTCGGGCATGGACGACACATGTCCGGTCTGCAAGACGGCCGAGATCGTTTGCGGCAAGTGGACCTTGCTGCTCATCCGAGACCTCGCCGACGGACGCTCGCGCTTCTGTGAGCTCGAGCGCTCGCTGGCGGGGATCAGTCCCCGCACCCTCTCGCTGCGCCTGCGCGCGCTGGAGGAGGAGGGCATCATCGGGCGTGAGACCTATCCCGAGGTCCCGCCGCGCGTCGAATACCAGCTCACGGAGAAGGGCCGTGCGCTGATGCCGATCATCGACGGCATGCGCGTATACGGCGCGCAGTGGCTAGGCGCGGACTGTGGCGACCTCGCGCCCGCTGCCGGGGCGCCGGTCGACGCCGTCGCGGCGGCCTAGCTCCCGCCGGCGCTCGCGCCCGTCGCGCCGCGCCGTCCAGCGCAGGATCGGTCGCTCGAGCGCGAACCAGCTCAGCGCCGACAGCGCGAGCGCTGGAAGGAGCGCGACCAGCGTGCCGGTGACGGGGTCCAGCGGCAGCAGGTCGTAGCCGCGCAGCACCATCAGCACGGGAACGTGCCACAGGTAGAAGCCGTAGGAGATCGTGCCCATGCCCGCCAGCACACGGCTGCCGAGGATCGCGCTGCGGGGCGCGCCGGCCAGCGCGGCGATGACGAGCGCGAAGCCGACCGCCGAGGGCAGGTCGCGCAGGACCGAGAACACCTCGCCGACGTCGATCCCGCGCGCGGGCGCGGCGGCCTTCGTGATCGCGTCGGCCAGCACGAGCGCGACGCCCGCGCAGATCATCGTTCGCTTGGCGCGCATGTCGATCGTGCGGCCGTGCAGCGCGAGCATGGCGAGCATGCCGAGCGCGAAGTAGGGGAGCATCGCGGCGAGCGTCTTGGAGAACGTCAGCCCGAGCCCGTGGCCGGCGATCGACCAGTTGTAGAGCAGGCCGAGGGCGAGCAGGGCGAGCGGCCCGATCGCCTGCATGCGGCGCGTCGGCGGCAGGCGCGACGCGAGCCAGCCGATCAGCGGCAGCAGCGCGTAGAACATGACCTCGACTGCGAGCGACCACATCGGCGGGTTGAGCTTCATGACCGTCGCGGGCGAGAAGTTCTGGCCGAAGACCATGAACAGCGGCAGTTCGCCCGCCGGCGGCAGCCGTAGGCCGGGCGTGCCGCGCAGGCCCCACAGCAGGACGACCGAGCCCGCCAACGCGGCGTAGTACGCGGGCAGGATGCGCGCCGCGCGGGCGCGCATGTACCGGCGCAGGTTCGGCGGGCGGCGCCCTTCGAGGGCGGCGGCGAACCAGGGACGGGAGAGCAGAAAGCCCGACAGCACGAAGAAGGCGACCAGACCCAGGCGCAATTCGTGCGCCGCGTAGTCCGCGACCGACGACCTATCGGTCGCGTCCGGCGCGGGCATCGTGTACAGCCATCCGTGGAAGACGAAGATCGAAAGCGCAGCGAGGCCGCGCAGGCCGTCCAACGATGCCGACCGCCGGTCGTTCTTGCACTGCGAGCTCTCCGGCGTCACCGTGACGTCGGGCGCTTGCATGCGACACCGATGCTACCCAGCAGCGTGTCCGCCCACGCCGCATGGCAGGATGGCGCCCGTGAACACGGCGGCACAGAAGCGCTGGATGCAGCACTCCAGCGACGTCCTGCGCAAGGCGGGACTGCGCGTGAGCGCGGGCCGCACCGCCGTCGTCGAGCTGCTCGGCCGCCAGAGCTGCCTGCTGACCGCGCAGGAGATCGCCGACGAGCTGCGCGAGCAGGGCAGCGCCGGCTCGACCGCGACGGTGTACCGCGCGCTGGAGACGCTGCACGACCTCGGGCTCGTGCGCCGATTCGATTCCGACGGCCTCGCGCGCTACGAGCCCGTCGACCCCTCCGGCGACCACCACCACCACATCGTGCTCGAGCCGTCCGGTGACGTCGTGCCATTCGACGACGCCGAGCTCGAGCGCGCGATCTCCGGGATCGGCCAGCGGCTGGGGCTTGTGCTGACGAGCCACGAGGTGATCCTGCGCGGGCGGCTGATCGACGAGCCGCCGGAGTCCGACTGAGCGGTCGGTGCGCCGGCGTCGAAGCCGGCGAAACCGCATCCACACGCGCACCCCACACGCACCGACGCTTGCACCGAGCAGGACCAGAGCGTCACAGGGCGAACGCCCCGCACCATGCGCAACCGCCCGCTGCACGCCGCCCTCAGCGCCTTCGCCGACGAGTGCGCGTGGCAACTCTCCGAGGAGACGGACGGCGGCGCGGAGGTGCCGTTCGAGATCGTCGAGTCGCGCGGCGCGCACCGCGACACGCCGCTGTACTGCTACCGCCCGCTGACCGACGCCTTCATCCGCGACCGCGTCGGCGTGCTCGAGCGGCTGCCGTCCTACCCGGCGGCGGCCCGCGCGCTGGCGGCGCTGGAGGGTGTCGACGACTACCTGCGCGCGCAGGTCGAGCCGCGCATCCCGGCGCAGGCTCGTGAGCGCGCCGACCTCGCGCTCAGCGTCTTCATCAGCCGCGTCTTCAGCGAGGCCACGGAGTTCGTCATCACGCCCGAGCGCTTCGACCGCGCCTACCGCGAGCTCGAGGACGCCCTGCTCGACGGCCGCGCCGAGGCTGTCGTCGTCGCGCCGCTGCTCGGCCTGCGCCTGCAGTCCGCCGAGGTGCCGCTGGGGCAGGGCCTGTCGCTGATCCGCGGCGAGGAGCTCAAGGGCGCGCCCGCCGAGGCCGTCTGGCCCGCCACCGCCGACGAGCCGTCCGTGCTCGCCTGCCTCACGCTGACCAACGACCCCGGCGCGCCGGCCCCGATGACCGAGGCCGGGGTGCGCTTTCGCCGCGTGCTCACCGCGCTGCGCCTGTACGACCCGGTGCGCGTCGCCTTCGGCCCGGTCGCCTGGGAGCGGACCGGCTCGGGACCGTGGTCGATCGGCGCCACCGGCACGGGCGGGCGTCCCAGCGGCGTCATCACGATCACCGAGGAGGCCGAGGACGAGCTGCGCGCGTTCTGCAACCTGATCGCGCGCCGCACGCCCCGCGCGGGCGAGCTGGCGTGGGCGCTGCGGCGCTACGAGCTCGGCTGCGAGCGCGCGAGCGCGTTCGAGGCGCTGACCGACCACCTGCTCGCGCTGCGCGCGCTGCTGGAGCCCGAAGGCCCGCAGAGCGGGCGCCTCGCCGGCCGCGTCGCGGCGCTGTGCGCGACGGCCGAGCAACGGATCGCGGTCACCGAGCGCGTCGCGCACGCCGTCTCGATGGAACGCGCGATCGTCGCGGGCCTGGCACCGATGGACGGCGGCGTCGAGAAGCTGCTGGCCGAGATCACCGGCCACCTGCGCGCGCTGCTGCGCGACGTGCTGTGCGGCCATCTGGACTCCGATCTGCGCTCGGTCGCCGATCAGCTGCTGGCCGAGTCCAGCGCCGCTGCCTGATCGCGCGCCACGTCCGTCAGATCCGTGTTAAGCCCGTAAGAGCACCGGGTAGGGCCTGGGAAAGAACAGGTTGGCTGGAAGCGACAGGGCTCATTGGAGCACCTTCCCCAACCGGTCCGGAGGGACGCCCGTGGCCACATGTGAAGCTGCACCCATCGCCGTCGATGCACCGCGCCGGCTCGAACCGAGGATCGCGAACCGCTCCGAGCGCGAGCTGTTTCAGCGTGCCCGCAAGGGCGACGAGCGAGCCCGCGAGGAGCTGACGACGCGCTTCATGGCGCTCGCCCGCTCGCTGGCGTTGCGCTACCAGCGCTCGGGGGAGCCGTTCGACGATCTGCTGCAGGTCGCCTCGCTGGGCCTCGTCAAGGCGATCGACCGCTTTGATCCCGACCGCGAGATCGCGTTCTCGTCCTACGCCGTGCCGACGATCCTCGGCGAGATCAAGCGCTACTTCCGCGACCGCACCTGGGCGGTACGCGTGCCGCGCGGCCTGCAGGAGCTGTCGATGCGCGTCGATCGGGCCGTCAGCGGCCTGTCGGAGGAACTGCATCGCTCGCCGTCGGTGACGGAGATCGCGGCGCGCGTCGATGCGACCGAGGAGGAGGTCCTCGAGGCGCTGCAGGCCGGCGGCGCGTACCGCGCGGTCTCCTTCGATGCGCCCGCGGGCGCAAACCGCGAGGACGCGGCGACGCTCGCCGACTCGATCGGCATCGACGAGGACGGCTTCGACCGGGCCGAGGAGCGCGCGACGCTCGACGCGCTGCTGGAGGCCGTCGGCACCCGCGAGCGCGAGGTGCTGCGGATGCGCTTCGAGGAGGACAGGACGCAGGCCGAGATCGGCGCCGCGATCGGCGTCAGCCAGATGCAGGTCTCGCGGATCATCCGCCAGGCGCTCCAGCACCTGCGCGACGCCGCCGACGCGCTCGAGCCGCAGGCGGCCTGAGCAACCCGCCGCCCCGCCGGGCTCGTGCGCCCGCTTCCCACGCGAGGTATGTTGCCCTCAACCAGAGGGGCAGCTCGCTGCGTCCACGGCGAGCCCGATCAGAAGGGGAGAATCGATGGCCAAGTGCCACGCATTCCTGGCGGTCGCGACCGCAGCGCTGACGGTGTTTGCCGCGCCCGCGTACGCGCATCATCCGGAGCACGCGTCCGGTAGCACCGAGATGTTCGAGGGCGAGGGTGTCGTCCACGCCGATCAGCACGGCGGCAACGAGGGTCACCTGCCGCCGGTGCGCTACGGCGTCGACCTGGTCGGCAAGGCCGAGGTCACCAACCCCAGCGGCGCCAGCAACGACGGCCGCGTCGCGGACGTCTCCGCGTATGGCAACTACGCGTTCCTGACGGCATTCCGCGATCCGACATGCGAGCGCGGAGGCGCCCACGTCGTCGACATGTCCAAGCCGAAGGCACCGGTCGAGGTGCCGGGAGCCTTCATGGACACGAGCGCCGGAAACTACGCCGGTGAGGGCTCCCAGACGCTGCGGATGAAGAACCGCTACTTCGACGGCGTCCTCTTCATCCACCAGAACGAGACGTGTCCCGGCGCGGTGGCCGATCCGCCGCAGCCGCGCACGCGCGGCGGCATCAACATCTGGGACGTCACCAACGCACGCGCGCCCCTGCCGCTGGTCAAGCATGCCGGTGACTACACCAACCCATCGGGCGCCGTGGACAACCAGGCCAACCAGACCCACAGCGCGTTCGCCTGGACCAACGAGTTCGACGGCCACACGTACGTCGTGCTCGTCGACGACGAGGAGTTCACCGACGTCGACATCATGGACATCACGAACCCGCGCAACCCGGTGCTCGTCAACGACACGCTCGATCTCGCCGAGCCGCCGTTCTCCGTCGCCCAGGACACGCCGGAGAACCTGACGTCCGTGTTCTCGCACGACATGACGGTCAAGAAGATCGGCCGTCGCTACGTCATGAACATGTCCTACTGGGATGGCGGCTACGTGCTGCTCGACGTCACCGATCCGCAGCCCGGACAGATCTCGCTGGTCACCGAGTCCGACTTCCCGGCGCTCGACGAGGAGCGCCTCGCCCGCGGCCAGGAGATCTCGCCTGAGGGCAACGCGCACCAGTCGGAGTTCTCACCGGACAACCGCTTCCTGCTGGGGACCGACGAGGACTTCAACCCCTACCGGGTGATCGCCGCGATCACGTCCGGTCCGGCACAGGGCGCGACGTTCAGCGCAGCCTCCGCCTCGGCGACGCCGCCGATCGACGCGCAGACGAGCATCACGGGCACGCCGACATTCGTCGGGCTTGCCTGCGATCCGCTGCCCGCCGGCACCGGCGTGGCGCTCGTCGAGCGCGGCGTGTGCGCCTTCCAGCAGAAGCTCGACACGATCAAGGCCGCGGGATACACGGCCGGGATCGTGTTCAACGCACTGCGGGCGGACTGCCAGGCGCTCGTCACGATGCTCGCTGGGGGCGACATCCCGTTCGTCTTCACCGACCGGCTCGCGGGCCTGCGCATGCTGCAGGTCGCGGGCGTGACCGAGGAGAACGCGTGCACGACGGCGACGCCGGCCCCGGGATCGGCGGCGGCTTCGGTGTCGATCGCGGCCGTCTTCGACGGCTGGGGTTTCGTGCGGCTGTTCGGCACGAACGTTCCCGCGCGGCCCGGGACGACCGGATCGATCGAACAGGTCGACACGTTCGCCATTCCCGAGTCGCAGGACGCGCGCTATGCCACCGGCTTCGGTGACCTGTCGGTGCACGAGGTGGCGATGGACCCAGATCAGCACAGCGGGCTGGCCTACGTGAGCTACTACTCCGGTGGCTTCCGGGTCCTGCGCTATGGCCGCAACGGCATCAAGGAGGTTGGCGCCTTCATCGACGAGGGCGGCAACAACTTCTGGGGCGTCGAGGTGCACAAGCTCCGCGGCAAGCAGTACGTGCTGGCCAGCGATCGCGACCACGGCCTGTACATCTTCAGGCCGCGACCGCGCAAGTAGCGACATCAGCCGGCGGGGCGGCCGATCGGTCGCCCCGCCGGGACGTTCCTCACTCTGGCTGACGCCCGTCCGCTTGCCGTTGACGGCGCCCGGCGGCGCGGAGAGAGCGCGGCATCGGTCCTATCGGGCGCTGTGATCAACGTCACGCGAGCGGCCGGCGAAGCCTGACACCTTGATCTGGGCATGGCCACCACCATCGCTGCGCCGGTCCAGCACCACGACGCCGAGGAGGCGCTGCTGACGCGGCGCGCGTGCGACGGCGACGGCGCGGCGTTCGCGGCGCTCTACGACCGCTACGAGCAGCGCGTCCACGACGGTCAAGCGGAGGACCCCCTCCGCGGGCCGCGCGCCGGCCGGGCGCTCGCCGTCGGCGACGGCGACGGACCGCCCGGGCGCGGCGGGCGCGATCGCCCCCGCCGACCCCCCCCACCGGACCCCGAGCCCGCGACGACGACCCCGACCGCCGTCGTGCCGCCGCCACCCCCACCACCGTCGCGGCCCCCGGCGGGCGTCGTGCCGCCGCGTCTCCCGGTCCGCCCGCCGCCACCGCCGGCGCGCCCGCCCCCGCCGCCGCGACCGCCGGACCGCCGCGATGCCAGCGGCGCGCCGATCCCCTGCCCGCCGCGCTGAGCGGGGCCCTCGAACGACGTTCCTCAACCCGTCGATCGGGTATGGCACGAGGTAGCCCGCAACGGCGACAAAGGAGGAACCGCGTGACCGAAGAGCGCACGATTCACGAGGACAACGACACCCCAGCCGCGACCCTGGCAGACGGCGACACACAGGCCGAGGGCGCGATCGAGAACACCCCGCATCTGGCCGACGGCGCCACCGGCGGATCGCTTGAGAACGGCGTCCGCGCAGACACGAAGTGGTCCGGAGGCGACCAGACCGACGATCCCAAGAGCGGCGGCACGCCCGTCCACGCGGCACCGGACGAGGAGTCCCCGCGCTCCTAGTGGGCCACTAGTCCCAACAGCGCAGTCCGAGCAGCTACGGGCGGCCCCGGTGCGACGCGCGCCGGGGCCGCCGCTACGCAGCGCCGGCGAGGTGCCGGTAGAGCAACAGCAGACCGTCGATGTCCTGCACCTCGCCGTCCAGGCGCGGCACGACGATCGGGTCGGGCTCGTCGAGCGCCGACTTCAGGCGCGCGATCGACTCCGCGTTGCGCGCCGCCAGCAGCTGCAGGTCGGCGGCGCTTTGCGCGACCTTCGCCGCGAGCGCGTCGCCGAGTTGCTGCGCCAGCGCGGCGCGGATCGTCTCGGGGTCGTCGTGCTCGTCCTCGCCCAGCACCGCTACGCGGTTGACGATCAGCCCGCCGAACGGCATCCGCGCCTCGCGCAGCTTCTGGCGAAAGAAGATCGCCTCGGCGACCGGCTCGCGCTGCGGTGAGGCGACGATCAGGAACGTCGTGGCGGGGTCGGCGAGCAGCGCCTTGACCGCAGCCGCGCGCTCGCGGAAGCCATCGATCAACGCCCCCATCGAGCGCAGCAGCACCGACATGTCCTCGAGCAGGTTGACGCCGGTGAGCTTCTTGAGGATCCCGAACACGACGCTCGTGCCGGCGCCCATGACGCGCGCGGCGATCCCGGTCGGTACGAGGAAGAGCTTCAGCGCGCGGCCGTCGAAGAAGTCCGTCAGGCGGTCGGGCGCGTCGAGGAAGTCCAGCGCGTTGCGCGACGGCGGCGTGTCGAGCACGATCGCGTCGTAGTTGCCGTCGCGGTGCAGGTCGTAGAGCTTGGCGACGGCGCTGAACTCCTGCGAGCCCGCGATCGCGCTCGACAGCTGCGCGTAGATGCGGTTGCCGAGCACGTCGTCGCGCGTGCGCGCGTCGGGGGCGAGCTTGTCGATCAGCCCGTCGAAGGTCGCCTTCGGGTCGAGCATCATCGCCCACAGCTCGCCGCGCATCTCGATGCCGTGCGTCTCCAGCAGCGCCGGATCGACCATCCGCGGCTCGTTGCCGAGCTCCTCGAGGCCGAGCGCGTCGGCGAGCCGCCGCGCCGGGTCGATCGTCACGACGGCGACCCGCTGCCCCGCTGCGGCGAGACCGAGCGCGAGCGCTGCCGACGCCGTCGTCTTGCCGACACCGCCCGAGCCCGCGACGATGCAGATCCGCTTGCCCTCGAGGCGGTCGGCGATGGGGCTCACAGCTGCGCCGCGAGCTCGTCGGCGAGCAGCTCGAGATCCGGGCCGCCGGGGTGCAGCGGCAGGTGCGCGGGCGCCTGGCCCGTGAGCTTGCGCAGGCGTGCGAGCTGGGCGCGCTGGCGCAGCGCGCGGCCATGCCCGCGCAGCGCGCGCGCCACCGCCGGGTGGTCGGCGTGCGACTGCAGCCGCGTCGCCTCCCGCGGGCTGAAGCGGTCGGGGTCGAGCATGTTCGCGACGACGCGCTCCAGCGGCAGGCCCATGCGCTCCTGCAGCGACAGCTGCAGCGCCGCGGTCTCGGTCACCGCCAGCTCCTCCGCCTTGGCGACCGCGATCACCGCGATCTGCTCGGGGTCGGAGAGCATCGCGTCGATGATCCTGCCCTGCCGCGCGACCGGTCCGCTGCCGGCCGCGGCGGCGAACGTGCGCGGTGCGCTCAGCACCGCGACGCCGTGGCCGGTCGCGGGCGCGTCGACGACGACGAGGTCGTAGGCGTCGGCGCCGGGCGTGCGGCGGTCCAGCTGGGCGAGCTCCCACAGCTTGCCGACGGTCAGCAGCTCGCGCATGCCGGGCGTCGCCGCGGCGACCATCGCGAAGACGCGGCTGCGGATCAGCACCTGGGCGACGGCGCCCGAGGGCAGCTGGTCGCGCAGGTACTCGTCGAGCGCGTCCTGCGGGTCGATCGAGATGTGAAACAGGTTCGGCGCGAGCTGCACCTCCTGAAACGGCTCGGAGCCCTCGCGGTCGAAGACGCTCGCGACGTCACCGCGCCGGGCGACCTCGGCGACGATCGTGCGCCGGCCGCCGCGCGCGGCGACGAGGCCGAGCGCGGCGGCGACCGTCGTCTTGCCGACGCCGCCCTTGCCCGTCACGACGAGCAGGCGGCGCTCGAGCAGCGTCACTCCTCGCCGTCCCAGTAGTCCAGCGGCTCGAGGCGGCCGATCACGCGCAGTCCGCGGAAGGAGATCTTCTTCGAGTCCGGATACCAGCACATATCGGCGGGCTCGCGGGTGCCGTAGGCGAGCATCACGAGGCCGTCCGCGCCCGCCTCGAAGCAGTGCACGACGCCGGTCGCGGCGGGCCGCGCGACGATCGAGCCCGGCCGCAGCTCGTGGCGGTCGTCGCCGAGCAGCAGCGTCGCCGAGCCTTCGAGGACGACGAACAGCTCATCCTCGTGCGAATGGCAGTGGCGCACGGACGAGCGCCGTCCGGGCGCGACGCCGACGTGCTGCAGACCGCTGAGCCGCGAGCCCGCGGCGCGGCCGAGGTCGCGCCGGGTGCGGTGCACCGGACCACGGTCCTGAAGCGATGGCTGGACGTCCTCGAGCGCGACGATCGACGGCGGGCGCGGCGTCGGCGCGGGGAGCTCGCCGGCCGGCGGCTCGGCCTCGAACGGATGCGGCGCGTCCTGCGGCAGCCAGCGTGAGCCGACCCAGCTGACGCCGGCGCGCGGCAGATGCGTCAGGCCGGTCGGCGATCCGCTCGCGTACGCGAGCACCTCGAGCGCCTCGTCGCCGGCGGCCATCAGCGTGTGCGCGTCGCCGTCGGCGAGGTGGACGATCAGGTCACCCGCGCCGACCTCGTGCAGCGCATCGCCCTGCCAGCTCCGACCGCGGCCCGTGAGGACGAAGAACAGCTCCTCCTCGTCGACGTGCACGTGCTGGGGCATCGAGCGCGCGCCGGGCGGGATCCGGTAGCGGCTGAGCGTCACGCCCGCGCTCCCGCGCGGCCGGCTCAGCGTCTGGCGCTCGCAGCGCAGCTCGCCGTGGTCATGGGTGCTCCACGGCACGTCGTTCCAGTGGCTGATCATCCGCCGCGGATGCTAATGCGAGCATTGGAAGGAATAGCCCACGCGCGTGCGAATAAGGCCCCGTGTCCGGTTTCCAGAACTCCGACGAGCCCACGCCGGCTCGCGTCATCGCATTCGCCAACCAGAAGGGCGGCGTGGCGAAGACGACGACGACCCTCAACCTCGCCGCCGCGTTCGCCGAGACCGGCCACCGCGTGCTGTGCGTCGACATGGATCCGCAGGGCAACCTCACGATGTCGCAGGGGATCGACCCCGACACGCTCGAGCTGTCGATGTACGACGTCCTCGTCCATCACATCCCGATCAAGCAGGTCGTCCGCCGCCGCGAGATCGACGTCGCCTGCGCGTCGATCGACCTCGCCGGCGCGGAGATCGCGATGTCCACGCAGATCGGCCGCGAGCGCTCGCTGGACAAGGCGCTGAAGGCCGTCAAGGACGACTACGACTTCATCTGCATCGACACGCCGCCCTCGCTCGGGCTGCTCACGATCAACGCGTTGACGGCCGCTGACAAGGTGATCGTCCCCGTGCAGTGCGAGTATCTCTCGATGCGAGGGCTGATCCAGCTGCAGAACACGCTTCAGATGATCCGAGAGAACCTCAATCCGGACGTGCAGATCGAGGGCATCCTGCCCACGATGATGGACATGCGGACGGTGCACGCCAAGGAGGCGATCGAGATCCTCGAGGAGAACTTCGGCGACCGGCTGTTCGCCTCCCGCATCAAGAAGACCGTGCGGTTTGCGGAGGCGCCCGTGAAGGGCATGTCTGTTCTCAAGTACGACCCGGACGGCACGGCCGCCCAGTCCTATCGCGATCTCGCGAAGGAGGTTCTCTCTCATGGCATCCGGTAAGCGCGCGAGCATGAGGGAAGGCCCGCTGGCAGCACTCTTCCGCAAGACCGAGGAGGACGCCAAGCAGGCCGACGCCAAGGACGTCGCCGCCGGCGACGAGGCGCACGCGAAGAGCCGCGCGCCCGAGCCGACGCCGGTCGAGGAGATCCCGCCGCGCGAGGTCCCGCACCCGTCGCTGGCCGGCCCGTCCGCGCAGATCGAGGACGAGGAGCCGAACATCCCGACGCCGCAGGATCGCCTGCGGTCCGCCTTCTCCTCGGAGCTGCCCGAGAACCTGATGGAGCGCCCCGAGCCCGAGACGGCGGCCGCCGGTCGTGCCCGCCGCATGGCCGAGCCCGACTTCGACGACGTCTTCGCACGCGGCGAGGCGGCCGATCGCGCGGTGCCGTTCGGCCAGGCCAAGCCTGCCGGCCAGCCGGTCATCCGCGTCGTCGGCGTCGGCGGCGGCGGCTCCAACGCCGTCAACCGCATGGTCGAGGCGAAGGTCGCGGGCGTCGAGTTCGTCGCGATCAACACCGACCTGCAGTCGCTGCAGGACTCGCTCGCCGACATCACGCTGCACATCGGCTCGACGCTGACGCGCGGGCTGGGCTCGGGCTCCAACCCCGAGCTCGGGCGCGCCGCGGCGATGGAGGAGTACGACCGCATCAAGGCCCTGCTGAAGGGCTCGGACATGATCTTCATCGCCGCCGGAGCGGGCGGCGGCACGGGCACCGGCGCGGCGCCGATCGTCGCGCGGATCGCCTGCGAGATCGGAGCGCTGACGGTCGGCATCGTCACGAAGCCGTTCGGCTTCGAGGGCTCGCGCCGGCGCGAGCAGGCAGAGATCGGCATCCAGGCGCTCAAGGAGGAGGTCGACACCCTCATCGTCGTGCCGAACAACCGCCTGCTGTCGGTGCTCGACAAGCAGACCTCGATGGTCGAGGCGTTCCGCGTCGCCGACGACGTCCTGCGTCAGGGCGTGCAGGGCATCTCCGACCTCGTCACGCTGCCCGGCGTCATCAACCTCGACTTCGCCGACGTGCGCACGATCATGGCCGACGCCGGCAACGCGCTGCTCGGGATCGGCATGGGCACGGGCGAGAACCGCGCCGTCGACGCCGCCCAGAAGGCGGTCGAGTCGCCGCTGCTGGAGACGAGCATGGAGGGCGCGCACTCGATCCTGCTGTCGATCACCGGTGGCCGCGACCTGTCGCTGTGGGAGATCAACGAGGCCGCCAAGGCGGTCTCCGAGGCCGCCCATCCCGAGGCGAACATCATCTTCGGCGCGATGGTCGACGACGACCTCGACGACCAGGTCTGGGTCACGGTCGTGGCGACGCGCTACGGCGGCCAGGCGGGCACGAACCGCTTCGAGGAGCCGCGCGGCGAGCCGCGCGTCTCGCGCGGGGCCGGATCGCGCCCGGTGTCGCAGCCGACCCGCCGCGAGCGCGAGGACTTCCGCCGCGCGCCGGCGCCGGCACCGCGCGAACGCGAGCCGGAGCCCGCTCGGGCATCGTCGCGCCGCGGCGGCCTGGGCGTCACCGAGCTCGACGTGCCCGAGTTCATGCCGCGCCGCTTCTGACTCTGCGGCCTGTCCTCGCCGAGATCACGTGCTTCCCCGTCGGACGACGAGCGCCGGCGCGAGTCGCTGGATCGCCACCGCGACGCCTGCGGGCATCGGATGCAGCGTTCGTCTCAGTTCTCGACGATCTTCCAGTAGGAGTCTTTGCGACGGATCTTGCCGTCGGCGAACTCGAACAGGTCGCATCCGCGCACTTCGACGGACTCGCCTGTCGCCGTGGTTCCGCGGATCGTCCACTCCGACACGCCGCGATCACCGCATGTCCAGTGGCGGCCGTCGCCATAGTCGATGTCTGGAATCCCGTCGAAGCGCGCCTGAAATCCCTTGCGGACCTGCTGCTTGCCGACCAGTCGGTGCCCTCCGGGCGCGGGCCCGCGCGGCGTGTCGAAGACGCAATCGTCGGTGAAGAAGGACATGATCGCGTCGACGTCGTGGGCGTTGAACGCGTCGAGCAACGCCTGTAGCGACGGCGTCGCCGCCTCTGCGCCGGACATGGACCTGCCTCCTGGTCGGGAGCGTGAGCCTCGCTCACCGGGCGGCGTCCCGCAAGCCGCAGCGCCGCTGCTGCCTCGGACGAGACGGGGGTCGTGCGCTCAGACGCGTGGCGCGGCGTCGACGGGGAGCATCGCCATGCACAACAGCGGGCCCGGCGCGAAGGTCGGCGGCCTCCGATCCAGCGGCGCCTTCTGACGGCTCGCGATCGCATGTCGCGATCGTGCCCGTGCCGTCAGGCCGGCGCTCACCTGAAGTAGCGTGCCACCGCGTCGGGCACCGCCTCGGCGCTGCCGTACATCGGGATCACGACCTGGTCGCGCAGCGCGACCCGCTCGTGGCGGTGGTCGACGTCGAAGCTGTAGACGACCCGGCCGACGGTGCGGTCGCCGAACTCCGCGCGCAGGAGCGGCAGGTACACGTTCATCGCGTTGAGGTCGAGGACGTCGCCGATCGCATCCAGCACCTGCGAGTCGATCGTCTGCCTCGGCGACTGGATCGTTCGCAGGTAGGCGATGAAGCCTGCGGGCTGCAGCGACCTGAGCGCCTGCACGGCGTTGTCGACCGTCGTGTTGAGGGCGTCGACCGCCATGTAGGGCCGGTGCGCGGTCGGCTCCGAGCGCGGCACGTGCTTCGTGGCCGGCGTGCCGCCGTCCTCGTGCACGGCCCGCCCGGCCGTGCGCACGAGCCGGTTGGAGGACACGAGCGGCTGATCGCGCGACAGCGGATCGAAGTGCCAGTGGTAGACCGCCACCGGAGCGGGGTCCGTCGCGTTGTACAGCTCGAAGTCGTAGTTGATCTGTGCGCCGATGTGGCGTGCGGCGTCGTGCATGCGGACGCTGACGACCAGCGCCGCGTAGCCGCCCCAGCGCTCGATGTGGTCCTTGATGAACTCCTCGACGATGATCATCTGCGTGTTGCATTCGCTCGTGCCGGCGACGAGGTTGCCTGCCACCTGCGGCCCCTGTCCCGTGATGCCGCCCATGCTGTGCGCGATCAGGTGCAGCCACTCCCAGCCCTTGCCCTCGCGCGGGTCGTAGCCGGCGTTCGCGACCGCGTCGCCCGCGCTGGCGCCCATGACCTGCGCCTGCGAACGGACCCGCTTCTGCCCGACCATCGCCTTGAGGTCGTGGGGCCCGATCCGGTAATTGTGGGCGATCTTGACGTCGTCGCCGGCACCGGCGATGCCCAGCAGGGAGAGGTCCTGCGCGGGCTTCGTGATCTGCGCGACGCTCGTGGCGGCGGGCGTCAGCGCGTAGCCGGCGCCGAACGGTCCGTCGCCCGCGAAGGCGAGCATGACCTTGTCGCCGTCCTCGATCGCGTGCCCCGCGTTGCGCAGCGGGCTCACGAGGTTCTTCGGAACCGCGACCTTCACGCGCTGCGGGTAGCCGCTCGTGGTCAGCTCGGTGCTGGTCGCGAAGACGTCGCGAAACGTCTTGTCGCCCTCGCGGAGCTTCTGGAGCACGGTGTCGCGGACGCCGGCCTCGAGGTTGCCGGCGGGCACGAACGAGCTGACCGCCGACGTCGCGAAGCGGCCGAACGGGTTGTACTGGTCTGCGGTGACCTTGCGCTTGTCGGCGCCCGTCGCCTTGAGGTAGCCCTCGACGGTCGCGACCAGAACGGTGATCTGTGTTTGCGGGTTGGACGCCGCCGCTCGCCGCTCCTGCTCCTGCGCGTCGGCGATCTCGCGCTTCGTCATCGCGCCGTAGCTCGTGAACTGCTGCTTCTGACGCCCCCGTCGGCGGCCCTCGCCGTCGACGACGTACTCGCCCTCCGGCGGGTCGATCTCGAGGTGGGTCGCCAGCCACCACGGCAGCTCGACGTCGCCCTTGTCGACACCCGGCTCGTGGTCCCAGAAGTACTGCGCCCGGTCGGGAATGATCAGCCAGCGGCCCTGGACGACGGGCCGCGCCACGGCCGGGCCGGCGCTCGCCGCGCCCGGCGACCGCTCCGGGGCGCCCGCGCCCGCCCCCGCGCGCTCGGCCTGCGCGCCCATGACGTCGGCCTCGCGCTCGAGCGCGCGGTCGGCGTTCGCCGCCTCGCCGCCGACCGCGAACGTCGGGCGCACGGCGCCGCGCTTCTGCTGGACGACGTGCCAGGCCTCGTGTGCCAGCTCGCCCTCCGCGCCGGGAGCGAGATGGATCTCCGTGCCGCGCGCGAACGCGCGCGCGCCGAGTTGCGCCGGGTGCGGCGAGCCGTAGCTGACGCCGACGTCGTCCATCGGCAGGCCGGAGAGCTGCTCGACCCCTGCGCGCAGCCGCGCCGGCAGCGCGGCTGCGGGACGGTCGGCGACCGCTCGCGCGAGCGTCTCGCCGAGCGCGTCCCCGGCCGGCTGCGCGCTCGCCGCGCGCTGGAGCGGGCGCTCGGCCGGTCGCCATGGACCGCCGGGCCGGGCGGGCGCGGCCTGCGGCGTGGATGCTCCTGGGCGCGCGGGAGGTTGCGTCGAGATCAAGCTGTCCTCTCGATGATGACGTCGGCGGTCCGAGCGTACGGTGGCGCCGCGCGCCGGCACGCGGACATCCGTGCAGCCGTTTGGGCAGGCCGGCGCTAGCCTCGTCGCGTGAACGCGTGCGCCCACGGCATCGTCGCCGCCGGTCACCCGCTGACGGCGCAGGCGGGCGCGCGCGTGCTGCGCGAGGGCGGCAACGCCGTCGACGCGGCGGTCGCGGCGATGCTCACCTCGTGGGTCGCCGAGCCGCTGCTCAGCGGTCCGGGCGCGGGCGGCTACATGCTCGTCGCCGAGCCCGGCGAGGAGCCGGTGCTGCTGGACTTCTTCGTCGCCGCGCCGGGCTTCGGCTTCCGGCCCGAGGATCGCGCCCCGCTCGTGCCGGTCGAGGTCGACTTCGGCGGTGACGCTCGCCAGGTCTTCCACGTCGGCGCCGCGTCGTGCGGAACATACGGGAACCCGGCCGGGATCGATGCGGCGATGCGGCGCTGGGGCTCGGTCGCGCTGGCCGACCTCGCGGCGCCGGCGGCGGCGCTCGCGCGCGACGGCGCCGTCGTCAACGACTTCCAGGCCGAGGTCATCCACCTGCTCGAGGCGATCCTGCGCACGACGCCCGAGTGCGCGGCCATCTACGCCCCGACGGGCGGGCTGCTGAACGTCGGCGACGTCCAGCACGACCGCGCCCTCGGCGACGCGATCGAGCGGCTCGGCGCCGACGGCGCGGCCGCGTTCTACGCGGGTGAGATCGGTCAGGCCGTCGTGTCCTGGATCGCCGACCGCGGCGGCTCGCTGACGGCTGAGGACCTGCGCCGCTACGCGCCGGTCGAGCGGGCCCCGCTGCGGATGAGCTATCGCGGGCGCGACGTCTACACCAACCCGCCGCCGTCGGCCGGCGGGATCCTGCTCGCGCTTGCGCTCGGGCGCCTCGACGAGGGCCCCACGCCGCCGTCGCTGGCGTCGATCGTGACCTCGATGGAGGCCGTGCAGGCCGAGCGCACGCCGGCGTTCCTGGACGGCCTCGCCGAGCTGGGCTTCGCCGAGCGCTTCCTGGGCTCGCGGCTGGGCTCGACGACGCACATCTCGGTACTCGACGCCGACGGCCGCGCCGTCGCGGTGACGTGCACGAACGGCGAGGGCTCGGGGATCGTCGTGCCGGGCACCGGCATCCACCTCAACAACATCATGGGCGAGGAGGACCTCAGCCCGCTCGGCTTCCACCACGCGCCGCCGGGGCGCCGGATGCCGTCGATGATGTCGCCGACCGTGGTCGCCGCGGATGGCCGCGTGCAGGTCGCGCTGGGCTCCTCGGGCTCCAACCGGATCCGCTCGGCGCTGCTGCAGACGATCGTCGGCGTCGTCGACCACGGGCTGCCGCCCGCCGCCGCGCTGGCCGAGCCGCGCGTGCACTTCGAGAGCGGCGTGATCTACACCGAACCGGGGATCCCGCTCGACGAGCTGCGCTGCGACCCGCATGAGATCCAGGCCTTCCGCGCGAAGAGCATGTTCTTCGGAGGCGTGCAGATCGTCGGCCGCGACCCGCAGACCGAGGAGCTCAGCGGCGCGGGCGATCCCCGGCGCGGCGGCGTCGCGGTGGCCGCGTGAGCGGGTGGCGGGCGCGCCGCGCGGCGGCCGCGGGCGCGCTGCTGCTCGCCGCCGGCGCGGCCGGCTGCGGCACCGCGTCGCCCGACCTGTTCGTCGTCAAGCGCGACGGCACCGTCGCGGGCGCGAAGCTCGAGCTGCTCGTCTCCGACCAGACCGCGCGCTGCAACGACGGCGAGGTGAAGAACCTGACGAGCGAGCAGATCCTCGAGGCGCGCGACATCCGCGACGACCTGATCGACGTGCAGGAGGGCCTCGTCGAGGCTCCCGCGCGGCAGCCGCCGGCGCAGATCTTCAGCTTCGTGGTGACGACCGAGATGGGGACGCTGCGCTACTCCGACACGACGCAGCGCCCGGAGATCTTCCCGCGCCTGTCGCGGTTCACGCGGCGGGTCGCGATCGACACCTGCGGGCTGGAGCGCTGATCGGATGAACCGCCGCTCATGGCTGCTCATGGCGCTCCTCGCCGGGCTCTGGGGCGCCTCGTATCTGTTCATCAAGGTCGCCCTCGAGGACGACGTGCCGCCGATCTTCATCGTGTTCGCGCGCCTGGCGCTCGGCGCCGCCGTGCTCGTGCCGCTCGCGTGGAAGGCGGGCGTACTGCAGGGGATGGCGCGCTGGAGAGGGCCGATCGTGTTCATGGCGATCGTCCAGGTGGTGGTCCCGTTTGGGCTCATCACCTACGGCGAGCAGCACATCGCGTCGTCGCTGACCGGGATCCTCGTGTCGGCGGCGCCGATCTTCACCGCGCTGATCGCCGTGCGCTACGACGACGACGAACGCCCGCACGGGGTCGCGATCATCGGCGTGGTGATGGGGATCGTCGGCGTCGTGCTGCTGTTCGGCCTGGACCTGAGCGGCGAGGCGACCGCGATCGCCGGCGGCCTGATGGTGCTGCTGGCGACCGTCGGCTACGCGGTCGGATCGCTGTACCTCAAGCACCGCCTGCAGCAGGTGCCAGCGATCGGGATCGCCGCCTCGACGATGCTCGTCGGCACGATCGTGCTGCTCGTGCCGGCGCTGCTGCAGCTTCCCCCGCACGCGCCGGCGGCCAAGACGATCGGCGCGTTGATCCTGCTCGGCGCGGGCGGGACGGGGATCGCGTTCTGGATCTACTACACGCTGATCGCCGAGATCGGCCCCGGTCGCGCATCGCTCGTCGCCTACATCGCGCCCGGGTTCGCCGTCATCTACGGCGCGACGCTGCTGAGCGAGCCGATCACCGTGGGGGCGATCCTCGGCCTCGTCCTCATCCTCGCCGGCTCGTGGGTCGCCGCCGAGGGCCGCTTGCCCGGCCAGGCGCGCGTCACGACGGTGGCTCCGCTGGAGCCACCGCCGGCGCGCGACCCCGCCTGACGGCCGGGAGGACGACACTCGCCGCGCTGACCGCGACGAGCGCCGCCGTCCTGTTCAGCCGAAGCGCACCTTGCCGTTGGAGCGCGCCCGTGCCTGCGCGCGCTCGACGAAGTCCAGCCGCTTGACCGCGGCCTTGAACAGCCGCGTCACGAGCCGCATGCGCGCGTTCTCGGAGCGCAGGTCGAGCAGGCCCTGCTTGGCGTCGAGGCCGAAGTCGACGGTCGCGGCCATCTCGAACGCGCTCTTGGCGACGAGCTCGTCGGGGTCGGGCTCGTTGTCGGTCGCCTCGACGACGAGCTCGGCGTAGGCCCTGCGCGCGGCCTCGGCGGCAACGCTGTCCTCGTCCTCGACCGTGTCTTCGAGGAACTCGACGGTCGCCGCCGGATAGGGCATGTCGACCTGGCGCTCGACGATCCGGAACGGGCGCGTGCCGCGCGTCAGCACGTTCAGGCGCCCGTCCTCCATGCGCTCGAGCACCTGCTCGATCGCGCAGGCGCAGCCGATCGGCCGGGGCCCTTCGTCGGTCGCCCAGACGATCCCGAACTCGCCGTCGTTCTCGAGCAGCTCGTCGAACATGATCCGGTAGCGCTCCTCGAAGATGTGCAGCGGCACGAGCTCGTGGGGGAGTGCGACGAGACCGAGCGGGAACAACGGGAAGTCGCGAACCGTCCGATTGGCCACAACCGAATAACACCACGATGTCCACCGCCCTGCTCTGGTACCGGCGCGATCTGCGCGTCACCGACCACCCCGCGCTCGTGCGCGCGGTCGCCGGCTTCGATCGCGTCGTGCCGGTCTTCGTACTCGACGACGCCCTGCGCGAGGGCCGCTTCGCGTCGGCGCCGCGCGAGGCGTTCATGCTCGGCTGCCTGCGCGAGCTCGAGCGTGCGCTGCGCGAGCGTGGCAGCGGGCTCGTGCTCCGGGATGGCCGTCCAGCGCACGAGCTCGTGGCGCTGGCCGACGAAGTTGGCGCGCAGGCCGTGCTGTGGACGAGCGACGTCTCGCCCTATGCCCGCGCCCGCGACGAGCGCGTCACGCGGGCGCTCTCCGATGCGGGCGTGCAGGCGTTGCCCCAGGGCGGCAACTACATCGTCGACGTCTCCAGGCCGCGGACGCAGGGCGGCAGGCCGTACAGCGTCTTCTCCCCGTTTCACCGTAACTGGCGCGGGATCGAGCGCCGCACCGTGCATCGTGCGCCGGCGCGGCTCGCGCCGCTGCCGAGCGGGCTGCGCACGGGCCCGCTGCCCGCCGCGCCGGACGGCGGCGAGCTGGCCGAGCCGCACTGCGAGCCGGGGGAGAAGGCCGCGCGCGCGGCGCTCGCGGCCTGGCTCGGCGGCCCGATCGACCGCTACGCCGATCGCCATGACGCCGTCGGGTGCGCCGGCACGAGCGGCCTGTCGCCGTACCTGCGCTGGGGCTGCCTGTCGCCCGCCGAGTGCGAGGCGCGGGCGGCGCGCCGCGGCGGCGCGGGGGCGGAGGCCTGGATCCGCCAGCTCTGCTGGCGCGACTTCTACGCGCACGTCCTGCTGATGAACCCCGGCAACGCGCGCCAGGAGTACCAGCCGCGCTACCGCGAGCTTCACTGGCACGACGACCCCGACGCGCTCGACGCCTGGCGCGACGGCCGCACCGGCTATCCGCTCGTCGACGCCGGGATGCGCCAGCTCGCACGGACGGGTTGGATGCACAACCGCGCGCGGCTCGTCGTCGGCTCCTTCCTGACGAAGGACCTGCACCTGGACTGGCGCGCCGGCGAACACCATTTCGAGGCGTTGCTGCTCGACGGCGAGCCGGCCCAGAACAACGGCAACTGGCAGTGGGTGTCGTCGGTCGGCGTCGACCCGGCGCCGTACTTCCGGCGCATGTTCAACCCGGTCCTGCAGCAGCAGAAGTTCGATCCCGGCGGCGCGTACGTGCGCCGCTGGGTGCCCGAGCTGCGCGACGTTCCCGACGAGCGCCTCGCCGAGCCGTGGACGATGAGCGACGACGAGCAGGCCGCCGCGGGCTGCGTCATCGGACGTGACTACCCGGCGCCGATCGTCGACCACGCCGACGAGCGCAAGCGGGCGATCGCGCGCTACCGGGCCGTGACCTGAGCCGGGATTCGGTGGACGTGGTCGGCGTGATCGCGTGATCGAGCGACATGTCGATGTCGTGCGGTGCTTCGGGTGTCGCTCGTTCACGTATGTGGTGATCGAGCGACACCTCGTCGTCCGGCGGCGCTCCAGGTGTCACTCGATCACGCGAATCCGCTGAGCGAGCCACACCGGCAGCACGATGCGGCGCCTGGGCTATCTGCGAGAACGGCGGTCGTGTCGCGCGAGGTGCGGATCTCGCACTGGGCGCGCCGCGTCACGACCATCGGAAGGGTCGCCCGCTGCTCGCGACCATATCCTTCGCCGATGGACGAGCTCGCGGCGTACGAGCACCGGCTGCGCCGCGCCGGGCTGCCGCTGCTGATCGAGGACTACTCGGCCTACGAGGACATCTTCACGCGCGCCGTGCCGCTGCTGTCGCTCGTCGTCACCGGCGAGCTGCTGGGCGCCGTCGACAAGGACTGGCCGCTGTGGGGCAACCTGCTCGCAGTGCTCGGCGGGATGGCGATCATCGTCGGCGGCGTGGCGCTGATCAACCACCGCCGCGGCCGGCGGCGGCTGTCGATCCCCGACCGCGTCGGGCCGATCGAGCTGGCGGCGTTCGTGCTCGTCCCCGCCCTACTGCCGCTCGTGTTCGGCGGGCAGGTGACGAGCGCGCTCGTCACCGCGGGCGGAAACCTCGTCCTGCTGGCGTTGATCTACCTCGTCGTCGGCGTCGGGCTGCTGTCGATCGTGCGCTGGACGGGGGCGCGGCTCGTCGGCCAGCTCGCCGCCTCGCTGAAGCTCCTGACGCGGGCCGTCCCGGTGCTGCTGATCTTCATGATCGTCCTGTTCATCAACACGGAGATGTGGCAGGTCTTCTCCGCCGTGTCCGACGGCGCGCTGCTCGGCGTGATCGCGCTGTTCATCGGCGTCGCCTCGGCATTCGTCATCTCGCGCCTGCCGCGCGAGGTGCGCGAGCTCGAGCATGAGGTCGGCGCCGATCCGCCGCTGACGACGCGCCAGCGCTTCAACGTCGGCGTCGTGATGTTCGTCAGCCAGGGCCTGCAGGTGCTGCTCGTCGCGGCGCTCGTGGGCCTGTTCTTCGTCGCCTTCGGCGCGCTGGCGATCACGCCCGACGTCGTCGAGTCGTGGATCGGCGAGCGGCCGCACCCGATCGCCGGCAACGCGTCGACGAGCGTCGAGCTGCTGAAGGTCTCCAGCGGCCTGGCGGCGTTCAGCGGCCTGTACTACGCGATCGCCGTGCTGAGCGACGCGACCTACCGCGAGGAGTTCCTCGCCGATCTGCAGACCTCCCTGTACGAGACGTTCTCCGACCGCGCGCGCTACCTCCAGGCGCGGGCCGCGGCCGCGGCCTCGTAGGCTCCCGCGCCGTGTCCGCCGACGACGAGCCCGCGCTCTACCTCCAGAACGACCAGCCGCCCGGCGTCCCGCCGCTGGCGCTGACCGGCGAGCGCACGCTGCCCGACGTGCCCGAGGAGAACTACTGGTTTCGGCGCCATCTCGTCGTCTACGAGTGGATCGCGGCGCAGGTCGAAGGACTGCGCGTCGTCGACATGGCCTGTGGCGAGGGCTACGGCTCGAACGTCCTGGCGGCGGGCGGCGCCGCGGAGGTGGTCGGCGTCGACGCCAACCCCGAGACGTTCGAGCACGCGCGGCTGCGCTACGTCCGCGACAACCTGCGCTTCGAGCGCACGATGGTCGAGACCTTCGACGAGCCGTGCGACGCGCTCGTCTTCCTGCAGACGATCGAGCACGTGCAGGACCCGGCCGCGGTGCTCGCCCGCTTCCGCGCGCTCGTCGCCGACTCGCCCGGCGGCGTCGTCTTCGTCTCGACGCCGAACGTCCTGACGCTCGCGCCGCCGGGCGCAGAGCGCTCGGGCAACCCCTGGCACGTCTACGAGTACCGCCCCGAGGAGTTCGCCGCGCTGTGCCGCGCGCACTTCGGATCGGTCCAGATCCACGGCCTCTACCACGCGCGCAAGCTCGCGCTGCACGCGCGCGCCCTCGCCCTCGGCTGGGACGCCGTACACGCGCGCCTCGGCATCACGAAGCGCTTCTACGACCGCTTCACGCCCGCGATCGACGTACAGGACTTCGCGCTGCGCGCCGGCAGCGCGCGCGACCTGCACGGGGCGCTCGACCTCGTCGCCGTGCTGCGGCAATGAGCGTCTGCGACGCCGGCGCGGGCGAGCTGGCGATCGTCCTGCACTCCCACCAGCCCTACGTCGAGGGCTTCGGCGTCTGGCCGTTCGGCGAGGAGTGGCTGTGGGAGTCGATCGCGACGTCCTACCTGCCGCTGCTGGAGCTGCTCGACGGCGGAGGGCGGGCGGGACAGATCACCCTGTCGCTGACGCCGGTGCTCTGCGACCAGCTCGAGGCGCCGGGAGCGATCGAGCGCTGCGCCGACTTCCTGGCGACGACGCGCGTGCAGACCCATCGCGGCGACATCGCGGCGGCGGCGGGCGACGCGGGCGTCGTCGCCGCGCTCGAGCACTCCGCCGCGCGCTACGAGTGGGCGCGCGAGCGGCTCGCGCAGCTCGGCGGCGACGTGCTCGGCGCGCTGGGTCGTCACGTCGCCTGGACCTCGTCGGCGACGCACGCCGTCCTGCCGCTGCTTGCCACGGACGCCGGGATCCGGCTGCAGCTGCAGGCGGGCATCGACGCGCACCGGCGCCGCTTCGGCGCCTGGGGCGGGGGCCTGTGGCTGCCGGAGTGCGCGCACGCGCCGTGGCTGGACGTGCTGCTGGAGGAGGCCGGCGTGCACGCCGCCTGCGTCGACCTGACGGACGTCCTCAGCGGCGACGAGCACCTGCGCCCGCTGCGCTCGCCGGCCGGCCCGCTGCTGGTCCCGATCGACCGCGAGATCATCGAGCTCGCCTGGAGTGCCGGCGGCTACCCGGCCGACCCGCGCTATCGCGACTACCACGCGTTCACCCGCTACCGCCACCGCGCGTGGAGCAACGACGGCGCGCCCTACGATCCGGCGCGCGCCGCGGCCGCGGCGCGCGAGCACGGGGCCGACTTCGTCGAACGCGTGCGCGAGCGGGTCGCGGGCGGCGGGCTGTGCGTCTTCGCGATCGACACCGAGCTGCTCGGCGACTGGTGGCACGAGGGGCCGCTGTGGCTGGCCGCGGTGCTCGAGCAGGCGGCGGCGCAGGGCCTGACGATCAGCCACCTCGACGACGCCCTGACCCGCCATCAGCCGGCGCCCGCGCCGGACGATCTGCCGGTCACGTCCTGGGGCACGCCGCGCGACCTGACGACGTGGAGCGCGGCGCCCGTCACGGAGCTGGCCTGGCGCGCGCGCGACGCCGAGCTGCGGACCGTCGCCGCGGCGCGCGCGGGCCGGGCCGACGCCCGCGCAGCGCGCGAGCTGCTCGCCCTGCAGTCCAGCGACTGGGCCTTTCTCGTCAGCCAGGACCTGGCCGAGCCCTACGGGCGCGAGCGCGCGGCCGGTCATCGCGCGGCGCTCGACGCGGCGCTTGCCGCGCCGAGCGCGCACGACCCTGCGCTGCGCCACCTCGCACCGCACGCCGCCCTCACCGCTCTGACGGGGCCGTAGAGCGGATCGGTTGTGCAACCACAGCGTCCCGGCGCGAACGCGGGCGCGCATCCCCCGGCGGGGTGAGCGCGCTACCCCTGCGAGGAGACGAGCCCGGTCTGCAGTGCGCGCTGGGCGAGCGCGGCGCGCTTCTGATGCTGGGGCAGCTCGCCCAGATCGAAGGCATCGAACAGCGCGCGCATGTGCGTCTTGACGGTCTCCACGCCGATGAAGAGCTCGTCGGCGATCTGCCTGTTGGAGGCGGGCACCGCGTAGGCGCCCTCCGCGAACGGCCGGCACAGCGCCACGAGGACACGCATCTGCGCCTCGGAGACCTTCGGCGCGGCACGCTGCTGCGACGTCGCGGTGCGCAGCGACTCGCGACCCGTCGGGCTGCGGAAGACGAGCACCGTGGCGCCGACCGCGATCGCGTCGCCGTCGCGCAGGCGACGGCGACCGCTGACCCGCTCGCCGTCGATGAACGAGCCGTTGTGCGAGCGCCCGTCGTCGACGAACGTCCACTCCTCGCCGACGTGCTCCAGCGAGGCGTGCAGGCGCGAGACCTCTGCGTCCCAGGCCAGCGCGACGTCGTTGGATGCGCTGCGGCCGATCGTCAGGCGCTCGGGCGCGTCGCCGAGGTCGCGGATGCGCTGCGTCCCGTCACCGTCGCGATACAGCAAAAACGGCGGCCCGCGCCGCTCGGCCTCGATGCGCTGCTTCAGCTCCGCCGGCGTGGCCTGATACAGGGCATGCGGAAGCTGCATGGCTCCAACTGTAGGTGCGTCGGGCGGTGGGTCAAGCGCGGTGCCGCTCAGCCGCGCGGATCGCCGTCAGCCGCCGGCCAATCTGATGAGGTCGGCCATCTCGAAGTCCCGTCGCTTCGGGATCAGCTTGTCCGGCAGCCAGGTCGGATCTCGGCTGAGATAGGAGTCCGGGTCGCCCGCGAGCAGGCCGACGAGCACCTCGGCGACGATACGGCCGCCGACCGGGCCGAGGCAGGCTCCGCCGCGCCTGCTCTGGGCCTCGGCGAGGACGTAGTACCACAGCGGGGTCGCTGCCAGCAGCGCCGTGCGGCTCGCCGCGGGCAGCCGCTGGTCGAAGTCGAGCTCCGCCGGCTTGAGCTGGGGGATCTCCATCCGCGTCGCGACGTCCTGCCCGGACGGCAGCTCGAGCTTCTGCCCGCGGCGCAGGTTCAGCAGCGGCAGTGCGCGATCCCCCGGCAGGTCGAACAGCGCCGGCGCGATGCTCGTGTCGATCAGGTGGCCCGCCCGCGGGAAGCGCGGACCCAATCCCCGTTGGAGCAGGAAGAAGCGCCGCCAGTCGATCTTCAACCCCTTGGGCAGCCTGCGCAGACCGCCGAGGTGGTCGCCCTCCTCGCCGCCGTCGCGCGGGAAGATCGGGATCGCCCGGCCGAGCGTGTCGTTGATGGCGTAGTCCGGGCGCACGAGGCTGTGCCCGAAGCGAAACGCCGCGCCGGAGAACTCGAGCGGGATGAATGGCTCGCCCTCGAAGGTGAAGTGTGTGAGGTGGACCGTCGGCGGTGCGCCTGCGGCACCGCGGGCGAACACCGCGTCGGCGGTCGAGTGGCCGACGACGTGGTGCAGGAACTCGTGCGCGACGATCCACTGGTAATGCCAGCGCACGAGCCGGCGCGCCTCCTCGAACAGGTCCTTCTCCGGTACGACACCCCGCGCGACGAGAATGTCGACGACGGCGTTGTGAAAGCGGATGAACATGAGGTGCAGCTGGGCGATGATGAGGTTCTCGTCGTTGCGCGGATCGCCGACGAGCGCGAGGCCCGTGTCGTCGCGAGGCAGATCCTCGGGCTCGAACGGCCCGGGCGGGTTGACGCCGACGAGGAGCTTGGCTGCGGGTGGGGTGGATTGCGGGTCGTACAGGCGCGGTGAGCGCTGCGGCCCGCCGCCGTAGAGGCTGTCGAGGTCCAGGCGCGGCGTGCGGAAGCTCACGAGCGCGTCCGGATCGACGGCGCGCTGCTCGATCGGGGTCTGATCGAACGTGATGTCGTGGTCGACGAACTGCCCGAGGTAGGTGAAGCCGGCCGGGAAGGCGCCCTCGCGAAACTCGGTCTTGCGGCGATCGAGCATCTTGAAGAGCTCGTCGATGTCGTCGTCCACGACGGCGCACGCCTTCAGCCCGTCGAACATCGTCCCGAAGCGCCCGCCCGGCGTGCGCGGCGGCGCGGCGAGCCCGCGCGGGATCGTGATCCCGTGGCGAGCGGCGCGTCCGCCTGCCACGGGAACCTCAGGCATGGCGGCCGGTGCGACGTCCCGCCGCCGCCGCCGTCATGGCGTCGGCGCCTGCTCGTCGGGCGCCGGGATGATCGTCAGCATCTCGGTCCAGGTCGTCACGCGCAGCGGGTTCTGGCGCGTCTCGGTGCCGAAGCAGAGGATCTGCTGGCCCTCCTTCGCGGCGGAGTCGGGGAACGGCGCCGTCCAGGCCTCGGCCGGCTTGTCGGCGAAGGCGCGCTCGGTCGTGCCGTCCTCGAGCTGCAGGATGACGCGGATCTCCAGCAGGTCGTCGACCGGAGGCTCCGATGCCCCGCCGATCACGAGTCCGGCCTTCCCGATCGTCGCCTCGGTGAAGTTGATCGCAAAGGCCATGCGCTACCTCCGATGTGTCTCTGTGAGCGTGCTGTGACACGCCGCTGTCGTGATGAAGTCTGCGATCACGCAGCGCCACCGGCCTCCCCCGCCGGGGTGAAGTCGCTCACCCCGGTCCGCCCGTCACGCTGCCCAGTTGCGACCGTACACGCGAGGCCGAGGCGGCGTTGCCTTTTTCCTGGAACAGCGCCAGCGCGGCCCGTTGGGCGTCGGCCGAGTCCTCGGCCCGGCCGGCGTGGCGCAGCACCTCCGCGAGGTCGGCGAGCGCGTCGCCGTGGTGCGACACGAGGTCGGTCGGTGCGACGAGGGCGAGCCCGTCGCGCGCGAGCTGCTCGGCCTGTGCGGTGTCGCCGTCGCGGGCGAGCAGCTTCGCCTGCACGCCGCGCCAGATCACCTGCGTGACGATGTCGTCGGGCGCCGCCGCGCTCGCCGTCATGCGACACAGCGCGCCGGCCTCGTCCCAGCGGCCCTGCGCGTAGACCGCCTGCGCGAGCATGGCGTTCGTCGTCGCCAGCCAGCTGCCGGTGCCCATCTCGGCGAGCTTCTCGGCGCTCGCGCGCAGCGCCGTCTCGGCGAGCTGCGGGCGGCCGGCGAGCATCCACACGAGCGCTTCGTGATGCGAGAAGGTCGCGTTCAGGCCGCCGAGCTGGCGCAGCGTCGCCGAGGCCTCGCGCAGCAGGCGCTCGGCGAGTCCCGTGTCGCCCCCCATGGCGTGCAGCGAGGCGAGCGGATTGATGATCAGGACGACCGCGACCGGACTGGCGGCGACGACATCGCGAAAGGCGTTGCAGCGCTCGATCGCTGCGGGCACGGCTGCGGGCCCGATCACCGCCGCGGTCGCGCGCCAGGCGTAGACGTCGAACAGCGCCCGCTCGTCGGCGGCTCGCTCGGCGCACGTCGCCGACCGGCGCAGGGCGCCGTCGGCGCGCTCGAGCCGGCCCGCGGTCCAGGCGACCTGGGCGATCAGGCGCCAGGCCCGCGACTGGCCCTGCTCGTCGCCCACACGCTCGAGCAGCGGCATGACCTCCTCCGCGACCCGCGCGGAGCCCTCGGTCGCCGCGCTTGTCTGGATCTCCAGGCGCACGATCTCCCGCTCGATCCGCGCGCGCGCCTCCAAGCGTGGCTCGCAGGCGATCGAGATCGCCTCGTCGAGCACAGACGCCGCCTCGGTCACGCGGCCGGCGTCGAACAGCGCTGCGCCGAGCGCCGGAAGCAGCGCGCCGCGGGCGACGTCGTCGGCGGCGAGCGCGACCGCTCGCTCGAGCAGCGCGCTGGCGGAGGCGGGGTCGCCACGGTCCTGTGCGACGCGCGACGCGGATTCCAGGCGTGCGACGGCGCGGCTCGCAAGCTCGTCCTCACGTGGCCCGGTGCGCCCGACCTCCACGGCCAGCAGGCAGGCCTGCTCGAGATGGAAGCCGACGATCTCGTGCGCCGCATCCGGTCGCTGCTCCAGCCATTCGGCGACGGCGGCGTGCAGCTGGCTGCGCAGAAGCTTCGGAATCCCGGCGTAGGCCGCCTCGCGGATCAGCGCGTGTGTGAAGCGAAACGCGTCCTCGCCCGGGAACTCCGGTTGGTCGCCGCTGATCAGGCCCTTGCGCGCGAGCGCGACGAGGCGGGCGCCGATCGCGCGGCGGTCCTCCTCGGCGAGCGCGGGCACGACCGCGCCGACGTGGAACGTCCGGCCCTCGACGGCGGCCCGCTGCAACAGCATCCGCTCGCCGTGGGCGAGGCCGTCCATCCGGGCGGCGAGCGCGGCCTGGATCGTCATCGGCAGCTCACCGGTCGCCTGGCCCTCGTCGACGGCGACGAGCTGCTCGACGAACAGCGGGTTGCCCTCCGCGCGCTGGGCGATCCGGCCGGCGACGTCGTGCGCCCCGAGGCGCTCGGCCAGCTCGACGGCCTCGGCGTCGCCGAGCGCGTCGAGAACGAGCACCGAGCGGTTGGGTTGCGGCGCCGTCCAGGTCGGGTTGGCCTCGAGCAGTTCGGACCGTGTCAGGCAGACGAGCAGGATCGGCGCGCGGCCGGCGAGCGTGACGACATGGTCCAGAGCGTCGAGTAGGGCGGGCTGGGCCCAGTGGATGTCCTCGACCGCGACGACGAGCGGCCGCTCCCGGGCAAGGCGCTCGAGCAGCCGCCGCAGCGCGAGCGCCGTCTCCTCGGGCTGGCTGCGCTCCTCCGCGAGACCGATCGCGGCGAGGATCCCGCGAACGGCCTGCTCGTCGCCTTCGAGCAGTTCGTGAAGACGGGCGCGCGGGTCGTCGCCACCAAGCGCACGCACGATGTCGGCCAGCGCGCGGTACGTCGTGCCCTCGCCGTAGGACAGGCAGCGGCCGGTGAGCACCGTCGCCTCGTCGCCGATCGCCATGAGGAACTCCCGCGCCAGCCGCGACTTGCCGATCCCCGGCGGGCCGGCGACGGTCACGAGCCGACAGGAGCGCTCGTCGCGCACGCGGGCAAAGGCGCGGTTCAGCTCGCCGAGCTCGTGGCCGCGGCCGACGAACGGCGTCGTGGCAGGGCGCTGCAGCGCGGGCTGTTCGACCAGCAGCTCGAGCAGCCGGCCGCTCTGCGGATCGATGCTGGCCTCGGCGCCGACGGCGTGCCGGATCTGCTCGCCCAGCATGATCTCGCCCTCGGCCGCGCCGTCCGCGAGCCGGCCGGCGGCGGTGATCGTCGCGCCGGTGGCGACCGTCGCGCCGCGCGGGCCGGTGCTGAGGAAGACCTCGCCCGACTCGATGCCGACGTGCAGCTCGGTCGTCGTCTCGCGCAGCTCGACGGCCGCGCGTGCGGCGCGCATCGCCTCGTCGCCGTGTGCTTCGGTGAGCCCGAAGAAGCCCACGATCGCGTCGCCGAGGTAGCGCTCGACGGTCCCGCCGTGCTGCTCGATGACCTCGGTGCAGCGCTCGAACAGGCCGTGCAGCATCTCCGGATCGCCGACGTCGGCGCGGGCGGCGAGCACGGCGACGAGACGGCGCGCATCCGGGCGCGCGGCCGCCGGCGGCGCAGGATCGGCGTCCGGGAGGATGCCGCGCTCGATCTGCGCCAGCGCAGCCACGACATCGCCCGCCGACGGCGGGCGCTGCGCGGCGTCCTTGGCGAGCAGCGCGAGGATCAGCTGCTCGAGCGGCGCCGGCAGCTCGGGCGCGAAGTGCGACGGCGGCTCGGGCATCGCCGTCAGGTGCTGCGTGAGGACGAACGTCGCGTCCCCGGCCTCGAACGGCGGGCGCCCCGCGACGAGCTCGTAGAGCGTGACGCCGAGCGCGTAGAGATCGCTCGACGGGCCGATCTCCTCGCCGCGGATCTGCTCCGGCGAGAGGTAGCGGACGGTGCCGACGACGATGCCCTCGGCGGTCAGCCGGTCGCGGCCGAGCTGATGGGCGATGCCGAAGTCGCCCAGCGCCGCGCCGCCGTCGGCGGCGAGCCAGACGTTGTCGGGCTTGACGTCGCGGTGCACGACGTCGTGCGCGTGGGCGTGCGCCAGCGCGGCGGCGATCTCGCGCCCGAGCCGGATCGCGTCGGCGAGGCTCGGCCCGGGGTCGCGGCGCAACAGCTCCGCGAGCGAGCCGCCGGGCATCGCGCGCAGGACGAGGTAGGGCAGACCCTCGTGCTCGCCGGTGTCGTAGACCGTGATGACGTTGGGGTGGTCGCCGAGGCGGCCGGTCAGCTGCGCCTCGCGCGTGACCCGCGCCCGCGCGGCGATCGCGTCCGTGCCCGCGCCGACGACGAGCGCGAGCGCGACCTCGCGGTCCAGGCGCTCGTCGTAGGCGAGGTAGACCTCCTTCGTCGCGCCGCGGCCCAGGCGCGCCCGGATGCGATAGCGGCCCGCGACGACCGTGGCCACGCCGGACAGCTCCGACGCGAGGGTGGGCGAGTCGCCTGAGAGGTCTTCCATGCGGTCGGTGCGCAGCGTAACCGCCGCGCGGCGGGGCCACACGACGCGGCCCGCGGCGCCGCCCGCAGAACGCGTCGAGGCGAGGTTCTCCCCGCTTCGTGCGCATGGCCGCAGCGCGTTCCGTCCGGCGGTCTCGTAGGATCCACCGCTGCTTTGCATAACGAGCCGAGTCCCGGGCGCCCAGCGCGACCGGGAACGGGGGACCCATTTGGGCCGGAGCACGCTCCGGCCCGGGGGCGAATCGCCACCCAGCGCCAGCGATGGCACTGCAGGCGGCGTAGCGCACGTCACAGCGCGAGCCCGACAGCTAACCCCGTAGGCGCCGAGACGACGAGGAGAACAGCACATGACATGCAGCGACGATTTGCGGGCGAAAGGCGACGCCGTGCCTGAGAACCCCGACGCGGCGCGCACGATCGCCTACCGCCGCTCGCTGCGCGCCGTGCGCGCGCGCCGCGCCGCCGCACGGCTGCGCCGCCGGCGCATGCTGCGCAGCCGCGGCTCACTGCTCGCGGCCACCGCCGGCGTGCTCGTCGCGAGCGCCGGGGCGGTCGCCCAGCAGGGCGTGTCCTCGCGCGGTGGCATGAGCAGCGAGACGATCGTCGCCGCCCAGAAGGCGCTCGGCGTCGGTGCCGACGGCGTCGTCGGCCCGCGTACGCGGGCCGCAGCGAAGCGCTTCCAGCGCCGCAGCGGCCTCACCGTCGACGGCGTCATCGGCCCGCAGACGCTGAAGGCGCTGGGCGTCGAGACGATCGCCGTGGAGGGGGCGCGGGCGCGCGAGCCGGTTGACGGAGATCCCATGCTGGCGCGGATCGCCGCCTGCGAGTCCGGTGGAGACCCGACCGCCGTCTCGGCCGACGGCCAATACCACGGCAAGTACCAGTTCTCGATCCAGACCTGGAGCGAGATGGGCGGAACCGGCAGCCCGGCGCAGGCTTCCGAGGCCGAGCAGGACCGCCTGGCGGCCAAGCTCCTGCGCCAGGCCGGCACGAGCCCCTGGCCCAACTGCGCCTGATCTGGGCAGACCCTCGAGTTCCCGGCCGAACGCTCGACCCACTACTACTGGCTGCGCGCGACCGGCCTACTCCCAGCGCATCGTGCGCGGCGGCTTGCGCATCCGCAGCACCCGCACCGGAACGCCGGCCGCGACCGCGTTGTCGGGCACGTCCTTCGTGACGACGGTCGACGTGCCCAGCACGCAGTTGTCGCCGACCGTCGTGCCGCGCAGGATCGAGACGCCGTAGCCGATCCAGGCGTTGTGGCCGACGCGCACGTCGCGCTTGTAGATGCCCTGCTGGCGGACCGGGCGGTCCTGCTCGACGACGCCGTGGTCGAAGTCGATCAGCATCACGCGGTCGGCGACGATGCACTCGCGGCCGATCGAGACGTGCTGGAAGGCGGAGATCGTGCACTGCTGGCCGAGCACGGTCTTGGCCCCGATGTGGACCTCGCCCTCGTGCGCGCGGATCTTGCAACCGTGGCCGATCCAGGACCAGCGCCCGAGGTGCAGCGTCGCGCCCTTGCCGATCTCGATCGTCACACCGGGGCAGACGAAGCACAGGCCGTCGGTCTTCAGGCGCCCGCGCCAGCGCAGCTTGAGCCACAGCCAGCGCGCGATCAGGCGCGCGTAGTTGCTGCTGAGCATCCCGTGCGAGCGCATGAAGCGCCACAGCGCCAGCGGGCCGCCGTGCAGCGGCGCAGGACCGCGGCGCACGACGAGCGGCGGCGCGGCCGGGGGTGTCTCGAGCGTGAGCGCGGGCTCCACGGGCGCCATGTCAAGCGTCGGCCGCGGGGTCGCCCGCGGGCAGTACGCCCTCGCCGAGCGGGCCGCGCTTCCAGTCTGGAACGGGCGTCGGCACGCCCGCACGCGGAACGTAGGACGAGCGCTCGACGAGCGCCATGCGATGGATGTAGCGCGGGCAGTTGGGGAACACGCGCTGCGCGTGCACGCGGACGACGAACTGCGCCTGAGGCCAGGTGCAGACCAGCTCGTCCTCGAGCGCCACCGACGCGCTGCCCTCGACGCGCAGCCGTGACGGGCGCTCGGCGACGAAGTCGATGAACAGCAGGCCGACCTGCGGGTTGACGAGCGCGTTGCCCCAGGAGAGGAACATCCCGTTGCCGTCGTAGTTGGGGAACGCCAGCGTGTGCTCGTCGAGGACGCGCACGAAGCCCGGATCGCCGCCCTTGTAGGAGCACTGCGGCTGGCCGGCGGCGTCGGCGGTCGCGAGGAAGAACATGTCCATCCGCTCGATGAACGCGGCGTCCTCGGGCCCGATGTGGTCGCGGCCGGTGCGCTCGTCGACGCGGTCGGCGAGGCGGCGCGTGTCGAAGCGGTCCTGCAGCTCGCGCGAACCCGCGTGGTAGCGCTCGCCGCCGGTCATCTCACGCGGGTGTGGTGGAGGTGACGTGCAGCACCGCCTTGCCCGGCTGGATGAAGACGACCTCGTTCGTCTCCGGGCTGCTGAGGACGGCGGCCCAGCCGTCGACGATCAGCGCGTGCTCGCCGGGCACCGGAGCCGGCCACAGCAGCGCGACCTGCTCGTTGGCCGTGACGTTCTCCATCGTGCGGCGCCCGGCGGGGACCATCAGCAGGTCCTTGTGCCACTTCACCGTGACGGAGGTGGCGCGCGGCCGGCCGTCGGAGCCGACGGTGACGATGTACGGCGTCAGGCCAAAACGCTCGATCGCCTGTGGCAGCTCTTCCAGCGGGACGTTGACGGACATGGCGAGAAGGCTACGCGTCCGGCACCACCCACGACAGCCCTGGCATCATCCTCGGCCCGTGGCGGCCGACCCCAACCTCGCCCAGCGCCTGCTCGACGGCGACCGCCGCGCGCTCGCGCGTGCGATCTCGCTCGTCGAGAACGACGACCCGGCCGGCTGGGCGCTCGTGCGCGAGGTCTATCCGCACACCGGCAGGGCGACGGTGATCGGCGTCACCGGCGCCCCAGGGGCCGGCAAGTCGACGCTCATCGGCCAGCTCGTCAAGAACCGCCGCGCCGCCGATCGCAGCGTCGCGGTCCTGTCGATCGACCCGTCGTCGCCGTTCACGCACGGCGCGCTGCTCGGCGACCGCATCCGCCTGACCGAGCACTTCCTCGACCCCGGCGTCTTCATCCGCTCGATGGCCAACCGCGGTGCGCTCGGCGGGCTCAGCGAGGCGTCGCTGCAGGCGGCGCTGCTGATGGACGCCGCCGGCCGCGACGACGTCTTCCTGGAGACCGTCGGCGTCGGCCAGGCCGAGGTCGACATCATCGACCATGCCGACACGGTCCTGCTCGTGCTGATGCCGGGCGGCGGCGACTCCGTGCAGGCGCTGAAGGCCGGGATCATGGAGATCCCCGACATCATCGTCGTCAACAAGGCCGACCACCCGATGACGCAGACGATGGTGCGCGAGATCCGCGGCGTGCTGTCGCTCGCCCCGCACGTGAAGGGCGCCTGGAAGGTGCCGATCCTGCAGACCGAGGCCGTCGACGGCACGGGCGTCGACGCGCTCATGGAGAAGCTCGTCGAGCACCGCGCGTTCATCGACGAGCAGGGCACGCTGTCCGAGCGCCGCCGGCGCAACCTGCGCAGCGAGGTGCTGGCGATCGCGACCGGCCGGATGCGCCGCCGCCTGGAGCACAAGCTCACGCAGGACGACACCTTCGACCGGCTGATCGACGAGGTCGTCGCGCGCCGCCTGGACCCGGCGAGCGCGGCGGCCGCGATCCTCGAGGCCGAGCTCGGGGACGCCGCCGCCGGCGGGTAGCCATGTGCACGCTTCGTCCGGCCGCGCTGGCACTCGGCATCGCGCTCGCCGGACTTGCCGGCGGCTGCGGTGGCGATGACACCGTCGTCAGCGCGCCGCCGCCCCAGGGCGCCGCGACGGCGGAGATCCGCCGCGTGGTCGCGCTGGCGAACACGACCTTCGGCGAGGGCGACTACGCCCGCACGTGCAGCCTGTACACGGCCGCCGCGAAGCTCGAGGTGGCGCGGTCTGCGGACACCGAGTCGTGCGAGCAGGCGCAGGAGCTGGCGGCCAGGCGGGCGCGCGCGACGACCTCCGAGACCCAGTTCGCTGCCCTGACGGCGTACGTCCCCGAGGACGTCGTGGTCGACGGCGACTCGGCGGTCGCCTCGTACGGGCCGCTGCCCAGCGTGCTCGAGGACGTCCCGGGACTGAACGGCGGCCGCTCGCTGGATGTGGAGCGGATCGCGGGGGAGTGGCGCATCGCCGGGCTGCCGCGCTGAGCCGCGGCCCGCCTATCCCTCGAGCCCGGCGATGCGGGCAGGCGCGTCGGGAGCGGGCGGCGGCGGCGGGCGCCGCCTGCGCTTCGCCACGGTCATGACGATCAGGATGATCCCCGCGAGGAGCAACAGGCCGCCGATCGCGAAGGCGCCGAGGATCGAGCGCACGATCTTCCCCCCGATGCTCGCGCCCAGCGCGACCTCGAGGCCGGCCGACGGCTCGAGCGTCGTGCCCGCGCTGACGATGTAGCGTCCGGCGCGCGGCGGCGTGACCGTGGCCTGCGCGACGCCGCTGTGGCCGCCGATCGAGTACGTCAGCGACGCGCCGTAGCCGGCGAGCTGGAGCGGTTGCTCGTTGCGGGCGTCGCGGATCGAGGCCTCGATCGGCGGGATCGAGTCCTCGCCCGCCCCGGGTCCCTCGAAGTAGACGACGTACTTGCGCGCCTCGAGCACGACCTCCTGCGAGCCGGGCGCCGGCACGCGCACGAAGTCGTCGAGCGTGGCGGCGATGCCCACGAACGACAGCACCACCCACAGGACCCCGGCGACGACCGCTGCGGCGATCAGTCCGCCGCCGACCCAGTAGCCCGCGCGCGAGTTCACGGGCCGATCGTCGCCGCGGCGCGCGGACCCGTCAAGCCGCCTACAGGCCCGCGATCCGCGCGCGCCCGCGGTGCCATTCGTACGCGACCAGGGCGATCAGCGCGACCGCCGCGGCGACGAGCGCCACCGTCGCGCCCGGGCCACCGCTGCCGAACAGCGGCAGCGCGGCGTCGAGCGGGCCCAGCGGCGCGGACGAGGACGGCCCGACGCTGCCGCCGCCGTCGATCCGCAGCTCGGCGTACCACCAGACGCTCGTGGCCAGGGTGATCGCGGTCAGCACGGCGCCGGCGCGCGGCGCCTGGCGCAACCCCCACGCGACGAGCGCCACCGCGAGCGGCAGCGCCGCCAGCAGGTAGCGGCCGGGAAAGAAGAAGCCGAACATCGTCGGCGCGACGAAGGCGGCGACGAGCACCTGCGCCCCGCAGACGAGCGCGCACATGGTCGCCGCGACCTCGACGCCGCTGCGCTCGGGCAGCAGCCGCGCGATGTGGTCGCGGTGCGAGCGCCACAGCAGCCACAGCGCGTAGAAGGCCAGCGCGATGACGGGCGCCCAGCGCAGTACGCCGTACGTCCGATCCAGCCACAGCCCGACGAGGCGCGGCGCACGCTCGAGGTAGTCGGCGGCGCCGAGATCGCCGAGCCGGTCGCCGGGGAAGGCGGCGGCGGCGGGCGTGAACCCGCCGAAGAGCTGGTCGTTGATCGTCACGAACATGACGCCCGAGAACAGCAGGACCTCGACCTCGACGAGCATCGCGAAGCCGCGCGCGCGGCGCTTCAGCCAGCGAAACAGCGCCAGGCCGACGACCAGCCCTGCGACCGAGAACTGCAGCCCCAGCCACGGCAGCATGCCCAGCGCGATCGACGCGCCGACGACCCAGCGGATCCGCGGCAGGTCGTGCACCTTCAGGGCGAGCAGGGTGGCGGCGGCGAGCAGCGCGCCGGCGCTGAGCTCCGGCGAGACGGCGGTCGCCGACGCCAGCGCGGGCGGCGACAGCCCGCAGGCGAGCGCCGCGCCGGTGGCCCACGGCTCGGGGACGACACGGCGCGCGAGCAGCGCGGCGAGCACGAACGCCAGCGCCGAGATCGCCGCCAGCAGCACCTGCACGGCGAGCGGGCCGCCGATCGCGTAGGCGGGCGCGATCAGCAACGGGAAGCCGGCGCCGGTCGGCTCGTTGGCCTGCCCGTTCGTCAGCCGGCCGTGGCGCTCGAGCACGTATGGGTACCAGTCGCGGTAGGCCTTCGTGGCGTACTCGTCGCGCAGGTCGAGGTCGCGGTCGGTGACGATCGACTCGGCGGTCAGCAGGTAGTGCGGCTCGTCGCCGCCGAACTGCGAGCTGCCGAACGCGGGCAGCCCGATCGTCGCGGCGTAGGCCGCGAACAGGACGAGCCAGAGCACGGCCGCGCGGCGCATCAGCAGCAGTTAACCCGACCGTCCCGGCGAGGGTGCTGGATCGCGCATCGCAGATCTGCAGGGATTGGGCTTCAGCGCCGTCGCGATGACGGCCACCCTCGCACCATGGCCGAACTGGCGGCAGTCCCGCGCATCCCGCGATCGCTCGCCCTGTGCGTTGCCGCGCTCTCGCTCGCCGTCGCCTATGCGCACTTCGCGTTCGCCGCGTCGCACTTCGAGGACTGGTGGGCGTACGGCGTCTTCTTCGTGGTCGCCGGCAACCTGCAGGCGCTCTTCGCGTGCCTCGTGATCTGGCGACCGCGCCCGTGGCTGGCGCTGGCCGGGATCGCCGGCAACCTCGCGATCCTCGTCGTCTACGTCCTCAGCCGCACCGCGGGCGTTCCGCTCGGGCCGCACGCGCGCGTCGTCGAGGACGCGGGGACCGTCGACTGGCTCAGCGCGGCGGGCGAGGTCGCGATCATCGCGCTGCTGATCGCGATGCTCGAGGGGCGCCCGCGCCGCGTCCTGGTCAACGCGCTGATGGCGCTCGGGGCGCTCGCGTGGCTGTTGCGGCTGACCGGCAGCCTCTAGTGGGTCCAATGGCGTCCGGCCGCCGGCAGCGGCGCTGGTGGCCGGCGGTGCTCGTCGTCGTGCTGATCGCCGTGCCGGCGTGGGTGTTCGTCGCCGAGCCGTTCAGGATCGCGGGGACGAGCATGACGCCGACGCTCGCGGACGGTGAGCGCGTGCTCGTCGACAAGCGGGCATATCGCTCGCAACTGCCGCGGCGCGGCGACCTCGTCGCCTTCCGCGCGCCGCGCAGCCGGGCGGTGACGATCAAGCGGGCCGTCGGGCTGCCGGGCGACAGCGTGGCGATCGAGGACGGCGTGCTCGTCGTCAACGAGCGGCCCCGGCGCGAGCCCTACGCCGACCCCGACGCGATCGACAGCGTGTACTTCGGGCCGGTCCGCGTCGCCTCCGGATCGGTGTTCGTGCTCGGCGACAACCGCGCCGACTCGATCGACTCGCGCGACTTCGGCGCGGTAGGGCGCGCCGACCTCCTCGGGCGCGTGCGGCTCAGGCTGTGGCCGCCCGGGGGGTGGGGAGAACCGAACCGACGGGTGCGGAAGTCCGCAACCCGAATGCGCGCGTTGCACCCTGTCTGGCCCGGTGGCGGCCGGTCATCGTGACGGCGATGTTCAGTCGACCCATGAACCGGCGCGAGCTCATGAAGCTCGGCCTCTTCGGCAGCGCGGCGCTCATGCTCCCGGTCGAGCGCCTTGCACGGACACAGGTCGCGCTCGCCAACCGCATCGCGCAGAGCGCGCTACCCGAGCCCTTCACGATCCCGTTCAAGGCGCCCCCGGTGCTCGCGCCCGACCGCCAGTCGCTGGGGCACGACTACTACGCCATGACCCAGCGCCAGGCGAGCGTCGAGATCCTGCCCGGCCTGCGCACGGACATCTGGGGCTACAACGCCATCAGCCCGGGCCCGACGATCATCACCAACCAGGGCCGGCCGGCGGTCGTGCAGCACATCAACGAGCTGCCCGCCGTCCACCCGACGCGGCGCTACAACGTCTGGACCTCGACGCACCTGCACGGCTCGGCCTCCAAGCCGCAGTACGACGGCTACGCGAGCGACATCACCGACCCCGGCTTCTGGAAGGACTACGTCTACCCGAACTTCCAGGAAGCACGGACGATGTGGTACCACGACCACGGCGTCCACGTCACGGCGGCGAACGCGTACATGGGGCTTGCCGCGATGTACATCCTGCATGACCCGTACGAGCTGAGCCTGCCGATCCCGCACGGCAGGTACGACGTCCCGCTCGTCCTGCGCGACGCGATGTTCGAGTCCGACGGGCAGCTGCTGTTCGACGACAACGACGAATCCGGTGTCTACGGCGACGTGATCCTCGTCAACGGCGTGCCGTGGCCGAGCATGCCCGTCGAGCGGCGCAAGTACCGCTTCCGCGTCCTCAACGCCGCGATCGCGCGCTCCTTCGACCTCAAGCTCGACAGCGGCGAGCCGCTGACCGTGATCGGGACCGACGGCGGCCTGACGGCGCACCCGATGCCGGTCGGCAACCTCAAGGTCGGCAACGCCGAGCGCTACGAGGTCGTGATCGACTTCTCGACGTACCAGATCGGCCAGCGCGTGGTCATGCAGAACGTCTCGCCGAAGAACAACATCGACTACGACACCACCGAGGTCGTGATGGCGTTCGACGTCGTCGCCGAGGCGAGCGACAGCGCCGACAACGAGCTGCCCCACGACCTCAACCCGCGCCAGCAGGTCATGGGGCTGCAGGAGAGCGACGCCGTGCGCACGCGCCACTTCAGGTTTCACCGTGGCAACGGTCAGTGGTTGATCAACGGCACGACCTGGTCAGACGTCGTCAACAGCGACTACAAGCTCGTGCTGGCCAACCCGCGCGCCGGCGACGTCGAGATCTGGGAGCTCGAGAACAGCTCGGGCGGCTGGTTTCATCCGGTCCACATCCACCTCGTGGACTTCAAGATCCTCGATCGCGACGGGCGGCCGCCGGAGGACTACGAGCGCGGACCGAAGGACACCGTCTACGTCGGCGAGGGCGAGACCGTGCGCGTGATCATGCGCTTCGCACACGAGCAGGGCCGGTACATGATCCACTGCCACAACCTCGTCCACGAGGACCACGACATGATGGCCCAGTTCCTCGTCGGCGAGGAGGCCCCGGACGTCGATCCGATCGACGCCGACAGGCCGGCGCGCAAGCCGGCCCGCCCGGTCCACGACCGCGACGACGATCTCGAGGACGACGAGGACGACGAGGACGACGAGGACGAGGACGACGAGCACGACGCCAACAGCGGCCACGGCGGCAACGACCGGCAGATCGTCGACGACAACATGCTGCCCGCGCTGAACCCGGGCGCGAGCGTCCCGAAGGCGAAGGGCTCGAGCGTGCGGACGACCTGCGCGCCGAAGCGCAGGCCGCCCGTCAAGAAGAAGCAGCCGCCGGTCAAGAAGAAGGTCAAGCAGACGAAGCTGTCCGTCAAGAAGACGAAGCGCAAGGGCAAGCTCGCCAAGCCCAAGCCCAAGCCGCGCACGAAGGCGACGACACCGCGCTGCGCGACCCCGGCGAAGCGCAAGACGCCGGCCAAGCGCAAGCCCGTGGCGACGAAGAAGCGCACGACACCCGCCAGGCGCAGGCCCACGACGAAGGGCAGGCTGCCCGCCCGCTGAACGGCGGCGCGACGCGCGACGGCCGCCGCGCGCCGCGCCGATGCCGCCGATCAGCCGTGGGCGAAGGCGGGCTCGCCGGCCGTGGCGGTGCTGGCCTCAAGGAGCAGCTCGTCGACGCGCTCTTCGAGACCCGCATGAACGAGCTTGCCGCCGAGGCGCAGCTCGCGCTGCGCGCCGACGATCCGTGGGACGGGCTCGTCGGCTTCCTCGAGCGCGCCAACGAGCACCATGGCTGTGACCGCGGCTTCAAGGAGGTCGCGCTGTCGGGCGCCCATGGCCTGGAGCGCGTCGCCCGTGCGCGCGAGCTGATGTTCCCGCTCGTCGCCGCGCTCGTCGCGCGGGCGCAGCAGGACGGCAGCCTGCGCGCCGACGTCGTGCCGACGGACATCCCGATGCTGCAGCTCATGCTCGGCTCGCTCAGCGAGTGTGCCCGCGAGGCCGATCCCGAGGTGTGGCGGCGCTACCTGGGGATCGTCACCGACGGCCTGCGCAGCCGGCGCGACGCGCCGACCGCGCTCGAGCGCGACCCGCTCACGCCCGAGCAGGCGCAGAGCACGATGCGCGCCTGGCGTCCCTGCTCGCCGCGCTGACCCTGGCCATCGAGTTGTCCGCTCGCGGACCGGCAACGGGGCCGACCTGCAGAGCGCTCGTTACGAGTCGACTGCCAGCCCGTTGCGCCGCTCCAGCCGGTCGCGCCCGCAGGCGAGCCGCCCTCGACGGTGCTCTTCTGCAGTGATTCCACGTGCCATCGGCGTGTTCACCCGCGCGGTCCAATCAGCTCCAGTCGGCCCGCGAGAGCAAGGCCAGGAAGCTCAAGACGAACGCGGAGTCGACCGCGACCACGACCGCGATCGGCACCACGCCTGCGACGGAGGCTGCCGAGCAGAAACACCACTTGTCGGGCACGGGCGAGAGCATCGCATCGACCCGCGATCCTGGCCATTCACCTGCTCGAGCGCGAGCGTTCAGGGGTTGAGTGTCGTGGCACCGGAGGTGCGGATATAGCCCCGGCCGCGCCAATCGCAGGCGATCCCCGGGTTATGGCGCTCGAGGTGCGGATCGCGCACGATTGCGCGACACGACATCCCGAGTCCGTTCGCGCCGTCCGGCGGCCTTGATGTGCTGGACGGTCTCGCCCGCGATCGTCGTCTCGCCGACGAGGCGCGCGTTGCGCTGCCAATCCTGCGGGTTGATGTGGAACATCGCGCCGTGACATCGTCTCGCCCGTCGAGTGGTGCAGCGGCCGCGCGCTGGCCGGCACCCGCTGACCGCCGCCCAGCTCAGTACGTGCGGCGCCCGGAGGCGTCGAACGTCAGCGGCCCGTCGATCGGATGGACCTGCGGCGCGGCGCCGCGCGGCTCGAAGCGGGCGCGGTCCTCCTGCACGCCCTCATAGCGCCAGTCGCGCCCGACCTCGTCGACGCCGAGGGGGTAGAGCGTGAGGCTGCCGTCCGCCGCGAAGCGCATCCGCACGAGGTTCTTGTAGTCGGCGATCGACTGGCCGGTGAAGACCTGGTTGGCGGCCTCGGGCGCCTTCTTGCCGCGCAGCCGGTGGACGGCGAACAGGAAGATCGCGAACACCGTCGCGCCGATCGCGAAGCCGGCGCCGAAGAGCAGCACGATGCTCAGCAGCCAGGCGAGGATCGGCGTGTCGTCGGGCGCGATCGTCGCCGCGAGGTACACGATCCCGGCCGCCAGCAGCAGGTGGATCACCGTGTGGACGAGCGCCACGAGCAGCTTCGCGACCTGCGTCGCCCCGCGTCTGCCGCCCTTCGTCTCCAGCGCATCGGGCGTGATGTCCGTTCCGCCGAAGACCCCGCCGAAGAGCACGAGCGCGAGGATGATCGTCAGCCCGCCCGCGGCCTCGGAGAGAAAGCCGCCGAAGCTGTCGACGGCGTCCAGCAGCGCCCCCTCGCCGGCGTTCAGCGCGCCGAGCATGGCCAGGCCGAGCAGGACGTAGACGGCGCCCAGCAGGCCCGCGAACGACGGGTTGAGCTGCGCGAGCTTGAGGATCCCGTTCGACAGCCGGCGCGAGTCCTCGTCGCGCGGGTAGACCTGCGCGCGCTCGTAGGCGACCGACGTCTCGTGGTCCAGCGAGCGCAGGTCCAGCGCGTCCTTCAGCGTGTGCGTCGCCGACAGGTAGGCGCCGCCCCCGCCGGCGGTGATCCGCGTCGGCTCGTCGTCGCTGGCCGGCTCGTAGCGGGCGTAGTGGTGCAGGTCGCCCGTGAGGACGATCGACAGCCGCGCGCCGCGCGCCCGCACGACGCGCTCCTCGAAGTAGGACAGGTAGCGCCACGACGGCGGCTCCGTGCGCCCGGGCACCGCCTTGACCCAGGCCGGCTTGGCCGTCATGAGGATGACCTTGTCGTCCTTGGCGATCGGCTGCTTGAGGAAGTAGTCCAGCTGGATGTCGTCGATGTACGTGTCGAGCTGGATGTCGATCGCCCAGACCCACCAGTCGTTGGGCAGCCTGATCGCGAAGTAGCTGCGGCGCTGGCGTGTGCACCAGTCGCCGACGCGCCCGTCGCGGGCGCAGAACACGCGCAGGAAGCTGACGAGGCCGTCGTACCAGTCGTGGTTTCCCGGCAGCGCGTACAGCTCGGGCTTGTCGGGCCCGTCGGACTTCGGCAGCGCCGCGGCGAACGGGCCGATGAAGCGGTCCTCGTACTGCTCGGGCGTCGCCGACGGATAGACCTGATCACCGCCGAGCAGCAGGATGCGGCCGCGCGGCAGCGTCTCCTCACCGGCCTTCAGCGCGGGCTGCGCGAGCAGCCAGGCCATCGTGTAGGTCCCCTCCCAGCCGTCGCCCGTGTCCGACAGGTAGTCGACCCAGAGATCGCCGCCGGCGGCGGAGTAGTCCATGCCGTCCTGCGACTCGCGCTGGATCTCGCGCTTGTCGGCGAACTTGCCGAACGTGCCCGAGACGATCACCTCGACGCCCGAGCGGGCCAGCAGGCCGGGGCTCAGCCAGCGCACCTCCGGCCGGCGCACGAAGCCCAGCTCGTCGCGCTCGGCGCGCAGATCGGCGGCGTTGCGGCGGCGCAGGTTGTCCTTCAGCACGGGCGCCAAGCTAGTGCGCCCGTGCGCCAAAGGAAAGGCTTCGGCGGCGTGTGTGCACGTTCGGGCTACGGAAAGACCTGCTCGCCGGTCACCTCGTCCCAGAGCGTGATCGCGACGGCGGGGCAGGCCTGCGCCGCGGCGAGCAGCTGCTCGTGGCGGGCGTGGCCGACGACGACGGCGGTGTCCTCGAGCGCGAAGGCGGTCGGGGCGACGTCGACGCAGTCGCCGTGCGCGGCGCAGGCGTACTCGTCGATGCGGGCGATGATCGTCATGCGAGGTTCCTCTCTCTGTGGGGTTTGCCGAGTTGGGCGCGCAGTGCCGGCAGGGCGCGGGGGCGCCCGGCCAGCAGCCCTGCGACGACGACGCCGTCGCGCACGTACAGGGCGGTGAAGTCGCGCCGCGCGGGGTCGCCGTCGATGTGCAGCTCGCCGGCGCCGCGGGGGTGGCCGACGAGCTGGATGCGCGTGCCGTACTGGTCGCTCCAGAAGCTCTCGGGAACCGCCGCCGGCGGCTGCAGCCCGAGCATCCGGTGCGCCGCGGCGGCACCCTGCCGCGCGGCCGCCTCCCAGTGCTGGCCGCCGGCGGCGTCGCCGGCGGCGAAGACCCCTGCGACGGCGCTGCGGGCGCCGTCGTCGACCGCTACGCCGCGGCCCTGCAGCGGCGTTCCGGCGAGCCACTCGGTCGCGGGCGAGACCCCGATGCCGACGAGCACGGCGTCGCATTGCAGCCGGCGGCCGCCGGCGAGCCGGACGGCCTCGACGCGCTCGCCCACGGCCTCGAAGCCGTCGACGCCGGCGCCCATCAGCAGGTGCACGCCCTGCTCGCGATGGATGCCGGCAAACCAGGCGCCCAGGCGCGGGCCGACGATCGCCTGCAGCGGCGCCTGCGCCGCGTCGAGCAACGTGACCTCGGCGCCGAGCGCGCGTGCGGTCGCCGCGGCCTCGAGGCCGATGAAGCCCGCGCCGACGATCACCAGGTGCGCGCCGGCGCGCAGCTGCGCGCGCAGCGCGGTGGCGTCGGCCGCGGACCGCAGCACGCCGACGTTCTCGTAGCGCTCGGTACCCGGCAGCGTCCGCGCGCGGGCGCCCGTCGCGATCAGCAGGCGGTCGTAGTGCAGCTCCTCGCCGCCGGCGAGCCGCAGGCGGCGCGCGGTGACGTAGAGGCCGGTGGCGCGGGCACCGAGCCGGACCTCGATGTCGTGGTCGGCATACCAGCTCGCCGGGCGCAGCAGCAGCGCCGCCTCGTCGACGCTGCCGGCGAGCCAGTCCTTCGACAGCGGCGGCCGGTCGTAGGGCAGCAGCGGCTCGTCGCCGACGAGCGTGATCGGCCCGTCGTGCCCGAGCCGGCGCAGCGTCGCACAGCAGCGCTGCGCGGCAAGGCCGGCGCCTGCGATGACGACCTTCATGGCGTGACCTCCGCGGGACGCGAGTGGGTGTGCGGGCGCGCGGGCGGCGCGGGCCGCGGTGCGGCGGGCTGCGGCGCGGGCGCGAAGTCCGGCAGCCAGCGCAGCAGGGTCAGCAACAGGATCGGCGCGCCGGTGACGAGCAGGATCACCTGCATCCAGGCTGTCGACGCGTCGGTGCCGGCGCCGAGCGTGTGGATCACGGCGAGCACGTACACGAGCAGCGTCAGGCGGTGCAGCGAGCGCCAGCGCTTCGTGCCGATCCGGCGGCGCGCGTAGTACGACAGACCGAGCAGCGCCGCCAGGTAGGCCGCGATGACGCCCAGGCCGGTGAAGAGCGGCTCGTGGTCGATCGTGAACGGAACGAGCAGACCGGCCGGGCCCGGGTTCAGCCAGGCGTCGCCGAGCAGCGTGATCGCGTGCACCGCGATCGCGACCAGGCCGGCGAGCGCGAGGTGCTCGTGGAGCTTGACGAGTACGGGCGGCCGGACGCGCCCGCGCAGGATCTTCGTCGCCATCGCGAGGCCCAGCAGGACCGAGCACGAGACGAGCAGGAATGCGGTGATGCCGGATGCGCGGCTTGCCAGCCACCACGCATGGGCGGTGGGGTCGGGTGCGGTCATGCGGCCACCTCCTTGTGGACGAACTGCAGGGTGCGGCGGCGGGCCGGGCGCCCGACCGCCTCGACGGTTGCGTCGTCGCAGACGAGCACGCCGCCGCCGCGTGCCAGCAGCCGGCGCGCGCGCGGCGGGCCCGACAGCAGGGCGGTCTTGGCGAGCGTCTCGGCCTCCAGCGCCGTGGGCGCCAGCGCGGTGACCTGGACGAGGCCGGTCCAGGCCGGTTCGCCGGTCGAAGGGTCGAGCAGGTGGTGGGCGAAGCCGCCCCCGGGGCGGCGCCACAGCCGCCGGCGCAGGCCGGACGTCGCGACGGCGCCCTCGGCGATCTCGAGCGTATGGGCGATCGCGCCGGTCAGCGGGTGCTCGACGTGGACCTCGATCGGCCGCGGCGCGCGAATGCGCATGTCGCCGGCGAGGTCGACGACGTAGCGCTCGTGGCCGTCGAGCAGCTGCGCGACGGCGTCGGCCGCGAGGCCCTTCGTGCTGGCGCCGGTGTCGATCTTGACGCCGTCGCACCCGCCCGGGCGGGTGATCGTGCCGCGCTCGTCGTCGACCGCGATCGCCCGCCAGCCGGGATCGGCGTCGCGGGGTCGGGCCGGGCGCCGCGCGGGTGCGGCGGCGAGCGCTGCGTGCAGCGAGGGCGCGGTCACGCCGGCCAGCGAGCCGGTGTAGCCCTGGCGGCGCAGTGCCGTCAGCAGCGCCGGGTCGACGAGCCCGCCGGAGCGCTCGGCCGCCCAGCACGCGGCGCGGATCGCGCTGCGCAGCAGCGGCGAGGCGGGCACGGTCGTGCGCGGGTCGCGGTTGAGACGGCTCAGCTCGCTGGCGGGATCGAAGCGCGACAGGCGGGCGTCGATCGAATCGAGCAGGTCGCGGGCGGAACGCTCGTCGTCGCCGCCGTCGTCGGCGAGCCACAACGCCATCTCACAGCCCATGCAGGTGAACGTGGTCGAGCGCATCATGAGGACCTCGTCACGGGGGCCGGTGCGGGCGCCGGCGCCGGCGCCGCGGCCGGCGCGGGCGCAGCCGCGACCGCAGCCGGGGCCGAACCGCCGCCGTTCGCGGCGCCGCCACCGGAGGCGGGCGCCGCTGCGCTCGCCGCGGGCGCGACGGTCGTCACGATGATCCGGCGCCTGATGACGCGGGTGACGATCACGCGCTTGGCGGGCGTCGCGGCGGTCTGCTGCGGCGATCCGGCGCCGAGCGCGGGATCGTCGCCGCCGAGCATCCGCCAGGCGAGCAGCATCAGCACGACGGCGAAGATCGCCAGCGCCGCGAGCCACGTCAGCGCGGGCGCGGCGCCGTGGCCGGGCCGGCGCGCCGCCGGGGCGGGCGCCGGCCGCGCCGTCGCCGTCGGCAGCGTGGCAGCAGCGTCCGGCGCGCCGGCTGAGGGAGCGCCCTCAGTCATCGTCGCCGCCGCGCCCGCGATCCTGTCCGCTGTCGTCACCGTCGTCGTCGCCGTGGCCGCTGTCGTCATCGCTGTCGTCATCGCGATCGCCGCCGTGGTCGTCGCCGGGACCGTCGTCGGAGCCGCGCCCGCGCCGGGACTGGGTCTGCGGCGCGGCGGTCGCCGCGGAGGCGGGTGGCGCCGCGGCGGGGGCTGCCGCGCGTACGGCGCCGCCGCTGCCACGGCCGGAGCCGCTCGAGCCGGCGCCCGAGCCGGAGGTGGAGCCGGCGCTGCGCGTGCGGTGCACGGTCTGTTCGACGACCTGCGTGCGCATGACGGTCGTCGTCGGCGTGCTCACCGTCGGTGTGCTCGTGCTGGCGGGCTCGGCGGCGCCGGCGCTGATCGCGGCCGCGGTCAATCCGCCGAGCGCGAGCATCGTCACGCCACCGGCGATCATGGTCTTCAAGCTGCGCATATCGAATCTCCTGACATCGCGGATGGGCGACGCCGATCATGCGCAGCGGGCCTGCAAGGCGCGGACAAGCGCGGGTAAAGCTTCGTCCAAGAGCCCGGCGACAGGGCTACCGTTGCCTCCATGGACCGCCCCAGCGTGCTGCTCGTCGAGGACGAGGCGTCGATCGCCGAGCCGTTCGCCCGTGCTCTGGCGCGCGAGGGCTTCGACGCCGAGGTCGCGCCGACCGCGGCCGCGGCCCGCGCGATGTTCGCGCGCCGCCGGCCGAGCATCGTCCTGCTCGACCTCACGCTGCCCGACGGCGACGGCCGCGAGCTGTGTCGCGAATGGCGCCGTGACACGAGCGTCCCGATCATCATGCTCACCGCCCGCGGCACGGAGACCGACCGCGTCGTCGGCCTCGAGTTGGGGGCCGATGACTACGTCGTGAAGCCCTTCTCCGTGGCCGAGGTCGCCGCGCGCATCCGCGCGGTGCTGCGCCGCGCGCAGCCCGAGACCGGCGCGGCAGCGGCAGCGGCAGCGGCGGTCACGCTCGGCGACCTGACGATCGACCCTGCGACCCGCAGCGCGTCGCTCGGCGGCCGCGACCTCGGCCTTGCGCGCAAGGAGTTCGACCTGCTCGCGCGCCTCGCGCGCGACGCCGGCCGCGTCGTCTCCCGCGAGGACCTCATGTCCGACGTCTGGGACGAGAACTGGTTCGGCTCGACGAAGACGCTCGACGTCCACATCGGCTTCCTGCGGCGCAAGCTCGGCGACGATGCCGCCGATCCGCGCTACCTGCGCACGGTTCGCGGCGTCGGCTTCCTGCTGGCGGCGCCCGGCGCGCCATGAGGCTGCGCACGCGGCTGCTGCTCGCGCTCGGCTACCTCGTCGTCCTCGTCACGATCGCGTTCGCCGTCCCGCTGGCGCTGAACATCCGCGACCGCGCTGGGGCGGAGGTCCGCGAGGGCGCGCGCACGCAGATCGGCGTGCTCGCGGCCGGCGCCTCCGAGCTCGTCGCGACGCGCAGCATCGGCGATCTGCGCGTGCTCGCGCGCGCCGCGGCGCAGGCCGCGCGCGGCCGCGTCGTGATCGTCGACCGCGGCGGCGGTGTGCTCGCCGACAGCGAGGGCGCCGCCGCGCGCGGCTCGGCCTACGCGACGCCGCAGCGGCCCGAGCTGCAGGCGGCACTGCGGGGCCGGCGCGTGCAGACCGAGCGCGCCAGCGACACGCTCGCCGAGGAGATCCTCGCCAGCGCGGAGCCCGTCTACCGCGAGGGGCGCGTCGTCGGCGCGGTGCGCCTGACGCAGAGCGTCAGCGCGGTCAACGCCCGCGTCAACCGCACGCTGCTCGGCATTCTCGCGGTCGGCCTCGCGGTCCTGCTCGTCGCGCTCGTCGTCGCCTTCCTGCTCGCGCGCGGGATCGCGCTGCCGATCACGCGCCTCGACGACGTCGCCCAGCGGGTCGCCGCCGGCGACCTCGAGGCGCGCGCGTCCGTGCAGGGCAGCCGCGAGCAGCGCTCGCTCGCGAGCTCCTTCAACGCGATGACCGAGCGCCTCGGCCGCACCGTGCGCGCGCAGAAGGAGTTCGCCGCCGACGCGTCGCATCAGCTGCGCACGCCGCTGACCGGGCTGCGGCTGCGGCTGGAGGAGGCGCGCGCGGCCGGCGATCGCGACGCGCTCGAGCACGAGCTCGACGCCGGGTTGCGCGAGGTCGACCGCATCGCGCAGACCGTCGACGAGCTGCTCGTGCTCAGCCGCACCGGCGAGCGCGACGCGCCCGGCGAGCTGCTCGACCTCGCCGAGGCGGCGCGCGCCGCCGGCCGGCGCTGGACGCCGACGGCGGCCGCGCACGGTCTCGCCCTGCACGTCGACACGGTCGTGCCGACGCGGCCGGTGTGGTGCGCGCGCGCCGACCTCGATCGCGCGCTCGACGCGGTGATCGAGAACGCGATCCTCTACGGCGCCGGCGGGCAGCACGTGACGATCCGTGCCGGCGGTAACGCGATCGAGGTGCTCGACGAGGGCGCGGGGCTGGCCGCGGGCGAGGAGCAGGCGCTGTTCAAGCGCTTCCAGCGCGGCAGCGCGGGCGCGTCGGCGCCCGACGGCACCGGCCTCGGCCTCGCGATCGCGCGCGAGCTGATGCGCTGCTGGGACGGCGACGCCGAGCTCTCCAACCGCGCCGGTGCAGGGGCGCGCGCCGCGCTGACGCTGCCGCCCTTTACCGGCTCTTTGCCGAGCGTCTGAGACGGTTGCCGACACGATGCGCGAACGCACGATCTGGATCGCCGCCGGACTGCTCGGCCTCGTCGTCGCGGTCGCGCTCGCCGTGCTGACGAGCAGCGTCTCGCAGCCGCCGGTGGGCGCTCCCGGCGAGCCGGTCTCCGCCGGGCGCCAGCTCGCACCGGCACGAACGACGACTGCCCGCCCGGCCAGGACGGCGACGAGCACGACCGCGACGACGGCGTCTCAGGCCCCGCGCCAGAGCGACGACGAAAGCGACGGCTCCGGCTCGGGCGACGACAGCTCGGGCCGGGGGCGCGGCCGCGGTCGCGGCGGCGACGACGACTGACCCGCCGCGATCCGCAGCGCCAGGAACACGAGTGGCGGCAGCACGACGGAGGCGCACAGGACGAGGAACCAGACCTGCCCGGCGTCGGTCCCCGAGCGAGCGTGTGGGTGGACGCTGCCGTCCTGGAGGATCAGCACGCCGCCGTGCTCGAGCGCGAAGCGCCCGTCGTCGCGCAGCAGTGCGGTCTTGGCGCCTGCGCGCGGCCGACCCGCGGCTGTGGGCGGTCGAACGGGCCGAGGCTGTCGCCGAGCGGTTCGGGGTGCGGGTCATGCGCGGTCGGTCGAGCGGGCGTTGGCGCGGTGGGAGGCCGCCGCGCGGAGCACGAAAGCTGACACCGATCGGGCTGGTCGGCGGTCAGTGCGCGATCCGGTCGCGCTTGCGGGTCGGCTATGAGCGGGTGCTCGCCGGCCGTCCCGGACGGCTGGGGCTCGGTCACGCGCACTCCTGCCACAACGCCGTGAGCACCGGGTCAAAGGTCACAAAGTTCAGCCCATCGCCATCGCCTAGTCCCGCCCGGCAGGCTGACGCGCGCATCCATTCGGCGAGTCCAAGCGGTGGCGTGGGCCCAACCGGCACGTCCGACGTCGGTCGAAACTGCTCAGGCTTGCCCGCCGTCGGCACGGCATCACAGAGCCAAATCTCGTCAAATCCCGAAAGGAAGTCGTGCTCCTCGATGAGATCAACCATGGTCGAGACGACGACGACGACGTCGTCATCGACTGTCTCGTAGAAGACATCGAGCCTTCCGAGTAGTGGGACCAGGCTAGGCAGTCGGCCCAATTGGGGAGTGCATGCGAAGCTCAGATCAGATAGCGCCCGGCCAAACAGGAACGGGAGTCACCTAACGATCACCTTCGAGCCCGTCATTCATCGGCAGTGCGCGTCCCAATGAGCTTCAGGCATCCCGAGGAGAAACGCGAGTCGGCCGGTGTGGTCGTTCAGCTCCTGAGCAAGGATCACCGCATCGTCTCGCTCGGCCCGCCTCACCGCCCACAAGGGCCACAGAGGCCGCGTGCCGAGCGCGCCGTTCTCATCAGTGAATAGGTCACGAAGGAGGATCTCAGCGTCTGCTCCTTGGGTAGAGTGCAGAAGTGCAGCGTGTTCGTGCTCGACCGCCGCGAGAGCGCCCGGCAGAGCAGCCGCACCTATCTCAAGTGCCACACACCATTTGACGCCGTCAGCGCTACTCACACAGGTCGAGTCGGCAACGATACCATGCACGCCGTAGTTCTGTGCGCTCCGCTCGATCAGCCGATCCCCCCCGCGTCGTCGATTCACGACAGTTGGAGCCTGCCAATAAGTATCAAAGAGCGTCATGGTGATGTGCGCCGGTAAACGTGGATCGACCGATCCCAGGGCAGTGCAGAGCGCTGCAGCAATGACAGACCGCTGCTCGGTAGCACTCTCGGTCGCGTGGCGGCCAGTGATCTCCCACTTGATGCCTGCGAGCGGTCGTCTCCGCTGTGCGATAGCCAGCGGCTCCCGCATATCGTCGTAGCGAGCGAGCTCGTCCGCCCATTCCACAAGGGTGTTATCACTCTCGAACTTCTGAACGTTGATCATCATTCGTAGTCGTAGTGAGAGCCGTCCGGGCCGTTGAAATGGCCGCCGCGGTTCTGGCTCGGATTGTCTGGATAGCCATGTCCGTACGGGTGGTCGCGAATCTCAACTGGGCCATTAGGGGTGTCGTACTCGTAGACCCGCTGCTTCTTTCCAGTCGCCCGGTCTCGTTCGACGCGTGTCTTGGCCGGCGGCTGACTTTGTGGAATACCAGCGTCTCGCTTCGCCTGGCCAAGAGCTCCTCGTCGTTTGGCTCCGGGCGGACTCAAACTCGGTGGCCTCCCGCCTGCTTCGGGTTCGTCGGGTGTTGCTGCGTCGATCGCGAAACCGATCCCGATGCCGATGCCGATGCTGCCGAGACCGCCGATGATCGCGGGTCCGAGCCACGGGGGCAGTACGAAGGGTGGTTGTGCGGCGTCGGCTTGGCCGTTCGGACCGCCGCCGAGTCCGGTGGGGTCGGTGTTGTTGGCGGGGTCGTTGTCGGCGTAGTTGTAGGGGGCGCGGGTGACGGCGGCGATCGGGTCGCGGGTGAGGAAGTTGTAGGTGCGCGGGTCGTAGTAGCGGGCGCGCAGGTATTGGAAGCCGGTTTCGGGGTCGGTGTACTGTCCGGCGTACCCGAGCGGCGTGGCCAGACCCCCGGTCTGGCCGGTCGGGGTGCCGTAGGGGCCGTAGCGGTAGGTGGCGGCGAGCGCTCCGGTGTTGGTTGTCAGCGCGCGGGTCGAGCCCAGGCGGTCTTGGTGGTAGTAGTGGGTCGTGCCCGAGCTGGTGATCTGCGCGAGCGGCATGCCGTCGGGGCCGGTGATGTACGCGGTGGCGGCATCGCCGATCATCTCGGGCAGCCCGCGCGTGATGTCCCACGTATGCGCGCGCGTCCCCGCACTCGTCGTCCTTGGCCCCGAAGCCGATCGCCGCTCCTATCTGGCTCGTAGAGACGTAGGTCGCGCCGGGTGTCAGCTTCAGCGCACGAGTTGGAGCCGAGGCGGTCTTTGGTCATAGCAGTGCACAGGTGACAGGCCGATGTAGCAAGCCGCGAGCTCAGTCGACGCTCGTGTAGTCGTACTCGTCGACACTGATCATCGCTCCAAATGCGGCCGCCATGGCTACATGACGTTCGTGTAAGACCCAGCCCAGCGATAACGCTGTGCCGTAATGCTCGATCAAGATGTCGATCACGACCCTGACTTCTGCACCTAAATCTCGAAACGCGTGGGTGTACGCACCGAGCTCCGTCCAGATCGCATCCAGCTGCGCATCAAGTGTAAGCGCGGTCCCCTCGTTCGGCGTCCAGATCCATTGGTGTTCCGGTAACCCATAGCCGGAATCGTTGCCCCGCGCTGTCGGGTCGCCGCGATGCCGCGCCAACGTCGGTCGCATGCCAATCCGGTCGGTGACCTCCTCCGGCATGATTCGCTTGCTCACGACGGCTAGCTCGCAGTGGATCTCGTCTCTGGTTTTGGTCATGGTCATACTTTGTACGGCGTCGGGATCGCCTCGGCTCCGGGGACAGGCTGTCCGTTCTCCTTGGGCACTAGCCAAATTTTGCGTGTCGTCTTATCCTTGTAATAGTCGTAGCGGCCGGAATCCGCCTTTCCAACAGCCTCCTCCTTGAGGCGGGCTGGGTTCCGCGGAGACCGGATTAGTTGGTTCCCACTCTTGATTCAGAGGGAGAGAGATCAACCGTACTGCTCGAGCTCAGAGTCTCGAACTCGGCGGGCGGGATGTCGCCGAGGGACTCGTGCAGGCGGTCGGTGTTAAACCAGCCGACCCACTCGACGATCGCGAGCTCCAGTTGGGTTCGCGTGCGCCAGACGCGGTCGGCGATCAGCTCGGTCTTGAACGTGTCGACGAAGCTCTCAGCCATGGCGTTGTCGTAGGCGTCGCCGACCGACCCGATCGAGCCGAGGACCCGGTGGTCGTCGAGGACCTGCTGAAAGGCGCAGCTCGTATATTGCGAGCCGGCGTCGCTGTGGTGGATGAGGTCAACGTCGGCGCCGTGCTCGCGACGGGTCAGCGCCATGCGCAGCGCATCCAGGACGAGATCGGTGCGCATGTGCGACGCGAACTGCCAGCCGACGATCCGCCGGCTGAAGACGTCGATGACGAAGCTGAAGAACACCATCCCCTCGTAGCAGCGCACATACGAGAAGTCCGCGACCCACAGCGCGTCGGGCCGATCGGCGCTGAAGTCACGATTGACGAGATCCGGGCTTCTCGTCGCCGCCGGATCCGGCGTCGTGGTGCGCCACGGCTTGCCGCGCCGCTTGGCGCCCTGGATGCCCTCCTGGCGCATCAGGCGCTTGACGTGGTCTCGGCCGACACTCTCGCCCGCGCGCCGCAGCGCCAGCCACATCTTGCGGTAGCCGTAGGCGAAGTAGTTGGCCTCGTGCGTGGCCTTGATCACGCCGAGCAGCCGCTCGTCTTCGAGCACGCGCTCCGAGCGCTGCCCCGTCGCGCGCTGGTAGTACGCGGACGCCGACGCGTCCAAGACCCGGCAGATCGGCTCGACGCCGAAGCGGCCGCGGTACTCATCGATGTAGCGACTCACCTCGTTCGGTCCTCGTCGAGCTCCTTGGCGAAAAACACGCTGGCCGATTTGAGGATCTCGTTGGCCCGGCGCAGCTCGTACACCTCCTTGCGCAACTGCTTGATCTCCTCACGCTCCGCCGTGGTCGGCAGATTCGGCCGCGCGCCACTATCGGCCTCAGCCTGGCGCACGCGCTTTCGGAGCGTCTCGGGATGCATTCCGAGGTCGGCGGCGACATGCGCGATCGGACGGCCGCTCTCAAGCGCCAGCCTCACGCCGCGGGCGACGAGCTCATCGGGGTACTTCTTCGGACGGGCCATAACGAGTGCTTCCTCTCCCGAGGACCGAAATCCTCGTTTGGAAGTCTCCGTCAGACCCAGCCTGCCTCATCCCGTTCGTGCCGGCGAATAGCCTTCCCCGCGATGGACCCGTCGTCTGCCTCGTCACGGTACCGCCCGACCGCGCGCTCACGATCGCGTCGGCGCTCGTCGAACACGAGTTCGCCGCCTGCGTGAACATCGTCGCCGCCGTGCAGTCCGTCCATTGCTGGAACGGCACGGCGCTGGCAGACGAAGAGTCGCTACTCGTGATCAAGACGACGGGTGTGACGGAGCGCCCTTGATCGCGCACGGCGCAACTGGCTCAAGAGACACTCACGTCCGAAATCCCCTAGAGAGTCCCGTTGCCTGCCGGCAGATGAACGATGTCATCCGTCGTGCGCTGTAAGAGTTCGCTGAGAGTTGCCCTACCGCGCGAGCGAGCGCGCCAGCTCGACGAACAGCCGCACGCCCCAGCCCGAGCCGCCCTTCGGCGCGTAGGGCTTGCCCGCGCCCCAGGCGGTGCCGGCGATGTCGAGGTGCGCCCACGGCACGTCGCTCGTGAAGCGCTGCAGGAACTGCGCCGCCACGCTCGAGCCCGCCTTGCGGGCCTCGTTGACGTTCATGAGGTCGGCGGTGTCGCTCTCCAGCGCCTTGGCGTAGTCGGCGTGCAGCGGCATGCGCCAGACGATCTCGCCGGTCGCCGTGCCGGCCGCGGCGACCTGCGCGGCCCAGTCGTCGTCGCCCGAGAACAGGCCCGCGTGCGTGTTGCCGAGCGCGCTGATGATCGCGCCGGTCAGCGTCGCGATGTCGACGAGCCGCTCGGCGCCCTGGTCGACGGCGTGCGTCAGGCAGTCGGCCAGCACGAGCCGGCCCTCGGCGTCGGTGTTGATGACCTCGATCGTCGTGCCGTTGGCGGCCGTCACGACGTCGCCGGGCTTGACGGCGTGGCCGGAGGGCATGTTCTCCGTCGCGCCGACGACCGCGACGACGCGGACGGGCAGCTTCAGCTCGGCGATCGCCTCGATCGCGCCCAGCACGGCGGCGCCGCCGGACATGTCGAACTTCATGTCGGACATCTTGTTGGCGTTCTTGATCGAGATGCCGCCCGTGTCGAACGTCACCGCCTTGCCGACGAGGCCCAGCACCGGGCCGGCGGCGTCGACCCCTTCGTAGCGCAGCGTGATCAGCGCCGGCTCCTCGTGCGAGCCCTGGGCGACGGCGGCGAACGAGCCCATCCCGAGGCGCTCGATGCCCGCCCGGCCCTCGACCTCGACGGTCACGCCGTCGAGCTCGCCCAGCACGCGCGCGGCGTCGGCGAGGTGGCGCGGGGCCATCGCGTTGGCGGGCGTGTTCTGCAGGTTGCGCGCGGCGTTCACCGCGCGCGCGACGATCTCGGCCTCGCCGACGACAGCCGTCAGGTCGTCGTGGGCGCTGACGACGAGCGCCTGCAGCCCGGCCGACTCGTCGGCCGGCTTGCTCTTGTAGCGGTCGAAGCGATAGGCGCACAGCAGCGTTCCCTCGACGATCGCCGTCGCGATCTCCGGGCCGACCTTGTGCGGCACCTCCCAGCACAGCCGCCGCGCGCCCAGCTCACGCGCGCGACCGAGCGCGGACGCGGCGGCGATCCGCACGCTCTCGCCGTCGAGCTCCTCGCGCCTGCCGAGGCCGACGAGCACCCAGCGCCGGCCGCCCGCGTGGGCGACGGCGAGGTGGCGGTGCTGGGCCTTCGCCTCGCCCGCCGTGACGAGCCCGTTGAGGACGCCGTCGACGTCGTGGTGGACCTTCTCGCCCTCGAGCACGCCGATCACGACGGTGTCGACGTCGACGTCCTGAGGCAGTGCGGTGCTGCTTTGCACGATCACACGGTGAATCTACCCGTGGCCCGCGGACCGCCGGGGCGCACGCGCCGCAGCGCCCGATGGCGGCCCGTGATTAGACTGCGCGCCACTCCTGCGACGTCGCCGATCAAGAGAGAGTCCGCTCATGCCCAAGACCGTCATCCTCGGCTCCGCCAGAACTCCCATCGGGAAGATGGGCGGGGGCCTGTCCACCATCGCTGCCACCGAGCTCGGCGGCATCGCGATCAAGGCAGCGCTCGAGCGCGCGAACGTCGATGGCGGCGAGGTGCAGCACGTGATCATGGGCCAGGTGCTGCAGGCCGGGCAGGGCCAGATCCCGTCGCGCCAGGCGCAGATCAAGGGCGGGATCCCGAAGGAGGTCTCCTCGGAGACGATCAACAAGGTCTGCGCCTCCAGCGTGCGCGCGGTCGGCATCCTCGACGCCCAGATCCGCGCGGGCGACGTCGAGATCGGCGTCGCGGGCGGCATGGAGTCGATGTCCGGCGCGCCGTACATGCTGCCCAACGCGCGCTTCGGCATGCGCATGGGCGACGCCAAGGCGCTGGATGCGATGGTCCACGACGGTCTGACGAACCCCTTCAGCGGCCGCCAGATGTTCGACGAGGCGACCGAGATCGGCGACGAGCTGGAGATCTCCCGCCCCGACCTCGACCGCTGGGCGCTGCGCAGCCACGATCGCGCGATCGAGGCGACCGACAACGGCCGCATGTCCGAGGAGATCGTCACGGTGACCGTCAAGGGTCGCAAGGGCGACACGGTCGTCGAGGTCGACGAGGCGCCGCGCCGCGGCTCGACGCTCGAGTCGCTGGCGAAGCTGCGTGGCCTCGTCAGCAAGGAGGGCTCGCACACCGCCGGCAACTCCCCGGGCGTCAACGACGGCGCCGGCGCGATCGTCGTCGCCTCCGACGAGTGGGCGAAGGCCAACGGCCGCGAGATCCTCGCGACGATCCTCGCCCAGGCGCAGACCGCCGAGGACTTCGCCTACCTCGCCCGTACGCCCGCCAACGCGGCGAAGGTCGCGCTCGAGAAGGCCGGCCTGAGCGCCGAGGACATCGACCTGTGGGAGATCAACGAGGCGTTCGCCTCGGTGACGCTGAACTCGATGCGGATGCTCGGCATCGACGAGGAGAAGGTCAACGTCAACGGCGGCGCGGTCGCGCTCGGCCATCCGATCGGCGCGTCGGGCGCGCGCATCATCGGCACGCTCGTGCACGAGCTGCGCCTGCGCGGCGGCGGCCTCGGCTGCGCGGCGATCTGCTCGGGCGGCGGTCAGGGCGACGCGATCATCCTGAAGGTCTGACGCTGACAGCCGACGACATGGCGCCGCGCGGCGCCGCCTTCTTCGACCTGGACCGCACGCTGATGGCGGGCTCGTCGGGCTGGTACTTCGTCCGCGCGGCGTACGAGCAGGGCATGATCGATCGCCGGCGCCTCGCCGGCGACCTCGTCGGCGCCGTGAAGTTCCGGCTCGTCGGCTCGACCGACGCGGGCACGGCGAAGGTCCGCGCCCGCCTGGGCACGTACCTGGAGGGCGTCAGGGAGCGCGACCTGCGGCGGATGGCGCCGCGCGTGCTGTCCGGCGTGCTGCCGCGCCTGTATCCGCAGATGCTCGAGGTCGCCTACGCCCACCAGGACGCGGGCCGGCCGATCTACATCTGCACCGCGGCCTCACAGGAGATGGCGAGCCTGCTGTCGCTCGTGCTGAGCTTCGACGGCGGCGTCGGCTCGCGCTCGGAGGTGCTCGACGGCGTCTACACGGGCCGCGAGGGCGGGCTGTTCACCTATCGCGAGGGCAAGGCGCAGGCGATCCGGGAGCTGGCGGAGCGCAAGCGCCTGGACCTCGCGGCGAGCTACGCGTACTCCGACTCGGAGTCCGACCTGCCGATGCTGCGCGCGGTCGGCCATCCGGTCGCCGTCAACCCCGACAGCACGCTCGCCCGGATCGCCGCCGAGGAGGGCTGGGAGGTGCTGCGCTTCGATCGCCTGCACCGCCGCCTGAAGCTCGCCGCCGCCGCGCTCGCCGCGGCCGCCGCGGGCGGCGCGGGACGGGCCGTCGTGCGGCGCACGGCGCCTGCCGCGCCTCCGCGACGAGCGCCTCGGCGTCGCGCTGTGCCCAACCCGGCGCACCGCCGTATGCAGCGCAAGTGACGCGCTGCACCTAGCGACTACCGTTGCCTGCGATGAACACGCACGGGCTGACGGACGACCAGAAGGACATCCGCGCGCTTGCGGCGCGCTTCGCCGACGAGGTCGTCGCGCCGCAGGCCATGCAGTGGGACAAGGAGCGGCGCTTTCCCAAGGAGGTCGTCCAGCAGCTCGGCGAGCTCGGCCTGATGGGCGTCTGCGTGCCGCAGGAGCTCGGCGGCGCGGGCGCCGACTACCTCACCTACGCGCTCGTCATCGAGGAGCTCTCGCGCGGCGACGCCGGCCTCGGCGTGACGCTCGCGGTCCACACCGGCGCGGGCACGCTGCCGATCATCGCCCGCGGCACGCGCCAGCAGATCGAGCGGATCGTGCCGCCGTTGGCCCAGGGCCACGAGCTCGCCGCGTTCGCGCTGACGGAATCCAACGCGGGCTCCGATCCCGCCGCGCTCGCGACGCGCTCGGACAACGGCAACCTGACCGGCATGAAGCAGTGGGTGACCAACGGCTCGGTCGCCCACGTCTACATCGTCTTCGCCAAGGACCCCGACCGCCCGAGCGCGTTCATCGTCCGCCGCGGCGCGCACGGCTTCAAGCCGGTGCGCGAGGCCGACAAGCTCGGCCTGAACTCGTCGAGCACCGCGGACCTGCAGTTCCAGGACACGCCCGCCGAGCGCCTCGGCCTGCCCGGGGCCGGGCTGCGGATCGCGCTGGCCACCCTCGACGGCGGCCGGATCGGGATCGCCGCGCAGGCGACGGGCATCGCGCAGGCCGCGCTCGACCTCGCCGTCACGCACGCCAAGGAGCGGCGCACGTTCGGCAAGCCGATCGGCGCCCACCAGGCGATCCAGCAGAAGCTCGCCGACATGCAGACCGAGATCGAGGCCGCGCGCGCGCTGACGTGGCGCGCCGCGCGGCTGAAGGACGCCGAGCGCCCGCACACGATCGAGGGCGCGCAGGCCAAGCTGTTCGCCTCGAGCGTCGCGCGCCGGGTGACCGGCGAGGCGATCCAGGTGCTCGGCGGCTACGGCTACACCCGCGAGCTTCCGGCCGAGCGCTATTACCGCGACGCGAAGGTCACCGAGATCTACGAGGGCACCTCGGAGATCCAGCGCCTCGTCATCGCCCGCGCGCTGCTGGGCGAGGCCGCCCGCGAGTGACATAGGCTGAGGCCCGCCGTGACGACGAAGCCACTGAACATCGACCCGATCGCCGAAGCACGCCGGCACTGGACCGAGCGCTGGGGTGCGGAGCCGGCGCGGCCGATGGCGGCGATCACGTCGATCATGCGCGCGCAGCAGATCCTGCTCGCGCGCCTCAACGAGCTGCTCGGCCCGCTGGCGCTGACGTTCCCGCGCTACGAGGCGCTGATGCTGCTGTCGTTCACCCGTCAGGGGACGCTGCCGCTCGGCAAGATCGGCGAGCGCCTCCAGGTCCATCGCACGAGCGTCACGAACATCGTCGACAAGCTCGAAGCCGACGGGCTCGTGCGCCGCATCGCGCACGAGTCCGATCGCCGCACGACGCTGGCGGAGATCACCGACGCCGGTCTCGAGGTCGCACAACGCGCGACCGACCTGCTCAACGCCGACGGCTTCGGTCTCGCCGCGCTCGGCGAGGACGAGCAGGAGAGTGTCACCGAGTTGCTGCGCACGCTGCGCCAGGAGGCCGGCGACTTCGAGTAGGGCGCGACCGGCTCAGGCCGCTCGCAGCTCGCCGTGCCAGCCCGCGTAGGCGATCAGGTCATCGCGCTCGAGCAGCGGGATCGCGTAGGCGTCGGCGTTCTCCAGGCGCCGGCCGCGCTCGTAGGGGTCGTCGGGGTAGCGCTGCTTGAGCAGCGCCAGCGGGCGCGCGAACTGCGCGCGGAAGCCGCGCTCGCACTCGACGACGTGGCCCCACGCCGCGATCACCCCCCAGACGGCCTCCGGCGCCGGCATGTCGGGCTCGGCCGGCAGCTCGTAGTAGGCCGCGAAGCCGCAGGTGCAGTCGCGGTTCGGCGCCTCGTGACCGGCCAGCGCAAAGCACTTCGCGACGCGGTCCTCCTCCAGCGGCCACGGCACGGGCCTGACGCGCGGCGCGACCATCCTCAGCGCCGGGTTGGGCATGAAGCGGTCGGCGACGAAGATGCCCGAGTACAGCGCCCCGCGCCTGGCGCCCCAGCGCCGGAAGCCGACGATCGGCTGGGCGACCGGCTCGGCGCTCAAACCTTGACGGGATCGGGCTTCGGCGGCGCCTTGACGGGCTCGTCGTCGGGCGCGACGGGACGCACCGGCGCCGGTCGTTCGGTCTCGCGGATCGGCTTTCCGAGGTCTCCCATGGGACGGCCTGGGATGCTACGCGAGTGAGCGACGAGATCCCGCCCGAGGAACAGCTTCCCGACGGGGAGCCCGAGCGCGGTGACGTGCGCGAGGACATCACCAAGCAGCTCGCGCTGCTGTTCCCGCACGACCGCATGGAGCGGATCGCCGAGCGGCTGCGACTGCAGGACGCGGAGGACCTGCAGTTCGTCATCGACCTGATCAGCGCGACGTTCACGCGCGGGATCGAGTTCGGCGCCGTCGAGGTCGCCGCGCAGCAGATCGAGCTCGGGCAGGCGACGGCCCCCGCGACGATCGAGATCGCGCACGTCGAGTTGCCCTGACGGCGCGGCGGGGGTGAGCCCGCCTCACCCGATGTTCACCCGCCGCGGGTGACGACCGCGCGGCCGTCGGCGTCCACGATCACGGTGTGACTGCTGCGAAGGCGATCGAGCGGGTGCGCAAGCTGCGCGAGATCACCGTCGAGCGCGGCGCCACCCTGCACGAGGCGACCACCGCCGCCGAGCTCGCCGCCCAGCTCAGCGAGCGCTACGGCCTCGACCGCCCCGCGCCGCTGCGTCAGGACGTCGCGCGCTACGCGGCGAGCGCCCGCGCGGACCGGCGCTCGCCGCGGTCGCTGCGCTTCGTCGCCTTCGCCTAGTGGGCCACTACCAGTAGGCCGAGGCGGGGCATTCGAGGCGGTCGAGCGAGCTTCCGTGCGCGGCGTCGCGGAGCCTGCGTACGGTGGTACACTCAGAAAGCGCGGGCTTCCGACTATCTGACCCCCGACACTATGGCGACCATCCACCAACCGACGACCGCCGCCGAATGGCGCGCCGCATACGGCCTGCAGGCCGAGCGCGACGTCCCGTTCACGTCGCTCAGCGGGTCGCCGGTGAAGGCGCTCTACACCGCCGACGACGCGCCCGACGACCCCGGCCATCCGGGCGTCTATCCCTACACCCGCGGCGTCTACCCGTCGATGTACCGCGGCCGCCTGTGGACGATGCGCCAGTTCGCCGGCTTCGGCACCGCGGAGGAGACCAACGAGCGCTTCCGCTACCTGCTCGCGCATGGCCAGGACGGGCTCAGCACGGCGTTCGACATGCCGAGCCTGATGGGGTATGACAGCGACCATGCGCTGAGCGAGGGCGAGGTCGGCCGCGAGGGCGTCGCCGTCGACACGCTCGACGACATGCGGACGCTCTTCGACGGCATCGACCTCGACGAGATCTCCGTCTCGATGACGATCAACGCGCCCGCGGTCGTGATGCTCGCCTTCTACGTCGCGGCCGCCGAGCAGCGCGGGATCCCCGCCGAGCGCCTGCGGGGCACGATCCAGGCCGACATCCTCAAGGAGTACATCGCCCAGAAGGAGTGGTGCTTCCCGGTCGACCCGGCGATGCGCCTGTGCGGCGACATGATCGAGTGGTGCACGACCGACATGCCGCGCTGGCATCCGATCAGCGTGTCGGGCTATCACATCCGCGAGGCGGGATCGACCGCCGCGCAGGAGCTAGCGTTCACGATCAAGGACGGCCTGACGTACGTCGAGCAGGCGGTCGCGCGCGGGCTGGACGTCGATGACTTCGCGCCGCGGCTGAGCTTCTTCTTCAACGCCCAGATCGACTTCTTCGAGGAGATCGCCAAGCTCCGCGCCGCCCGCCGCATCTGGGCGAAGATCGCGACCGAGCGCTACGGGTCGCAAGACCCGCGCGCG